>NZ_JBIRST010000004.1:0-479455 GCF_044334385.1 Streptomyces sp. NPDC020801 | reverse complement strand
AACCCCACACTTCTTCTTTTGTTGGTGGTGTGGTGCGGTTGTCAGTTTCATAGTGTTTCGGTGGCCATAGCGTGAGGGAAACGCCCGGTTACATTTCGAACCCGGAAGCTAAGCCTTACAGCGCCGATGGTACTGCAGGGGGGACCCTGTGGGAGAGTAGGACGCCGCCGAACAATCTTTGGGAAGGACCCCTGGTCACCAGCGTTCAGCTGGGACCAGGGGTCCTTTCGTTTTTCCAGAGCGCGCCGGATGGCCGGCCGCGCGAGAATGAATTTGCGGTACCGAAGACAGGAGTCACCGATGTCCACCAACTCTCCCGACGAGCGTCCGGAGCGCGATCAGCGTCGCCGGGACGGTGGTGACCGCGGTGACCGTGGCGGGTACCGCGGGGGCCCGCGCCGCGGCAACGACCGTGGTGGTTACGGCCGTCGAGACGACGACCGCGGCGGCTACGGCCGCCGTGACGACCGGGATCGCGACCGGGACAGGGACCGGGATCGTCGCGATGACCGCCGTGGCGGCGAGCGCACCGATCGCGGGGACCGGCGCGACGACCGGGGCGACCGCGGCGGTTTCCGCCGCGACGACCGCCGGGACGGTGACCGGGGCGGTGACCGCGGTGGTTACGGCCGTCGTGATGACCGCGACCGGGACCGGGACCGCGATCGTGGCTTCCGCCGTGAGGGCGACCGCCCCGCCTACCGCCGTGACGACCGCGGCGAGCGCCGTGACGACCGCCGTGGTTTCCGCCGCGACGACGACCGTGGGTATGGCCGTCGCGATGACGACCGTGGTCATGCGCGCCGTGACGACGACCGTGGTCATGCGCGCCGTGACGACGACCGTGGTCATGCGCGCCGTGACGACGACCGTGGTCATGCGCGTCGCGATGACGACCGTGGTCATGCGCGTCGCGATGACGACCGTGGTCATGCGCGTCGCGATGACGACCGTGGTCATGCGCGTCGCGATGACGACCGTGGTCATGCGCGCCGCGACGACCGCAGTGACCGGGGTGGTTTCCGCCGCGACGACAGGTCCGAGCGCCCCGACCGCGGCGGCTACGGCCGGCGCGATGACCGCCGCGACGACCGCCGGGACGGTGACCGGGGCGGTGACCGCGGTGGTTACGGCCGTCGTGATGACCGCGACCGGGACCGGGACCGCGATCGTGGCTTCCGCCGTGAGGGCGACCGCCCCGCCTACCGCCGTGACGACCGCAGGGACGACCGGCGCGACGACCGGCGCGACAGTGAGCGCGGTGACCGTGGCGGCTTCCGCAGGGACGACTACCGAGGCAGCCGCGGCGACCGTGACACCCGAGGCGACCGCGACACCCGAGGTGACCGAGGTGACCGAGGCGGATTCCGCGGCCGTGACGACCGCGCTGGACGCGGCCCTCGTCGCGACGACCGGGGCGGGCGCCCGGGCGGCTTCCGGGACCGTGACGACCGGCGCGGCGGCGGCCGCTTCCGTGACGAGCGGGATCGCGACCGCGACCGTGACCGCGAGCCGATCAAGCGGCTGCCGATCCCGGAGGACGTCACCGGCGACGAGATCGACAAGGACGTACGGCAGGAGCTGCAGAGCCTGCCCAAGACGCTCGCCGAAGACGTCGCCAGGAACCTGGTGATGGTCGCCCGGCTCATCGACGAGGACGCCGAGGGTGCCTACGCCTACTCCAGGGTGGCGCTGCGGCTGGCGTCCCGCGTCGGCGCCGTTCGGGAGGCGGCCGGGTTCGCCGCGTACGCGAACCAGAAGTACAGCGAGGCGCTCGCCGAGTTCCGCGCCGCCCGGCGGATGACCGGGAGCGTGGACCTGTGGCCCGTCATGGCCGACTGCGAGCGTGGGCTCGGGCGGCCGGAGAAGGCGCTGGACATGGCCGGGGCGCCGGAGGTGCACAAGCTCGACAAGGCCGGGCAGGTGGAGATGCGGCTCGTCGCGGCCGGTGCTCGCCGTGACCTGGGGCAGCTGGACGCCGCCATCGTGACGCTGCAGAGCTCCGAGCTGGCCTCCAACTCGGTACAGCCGTGGACCGCGCGGCTGCGGTACGCCTACGCCGACGCGCTGCTCGCCGTGGGCCGGGAGGCCGAGGCGCGGGAGTGGTTCGCCAAGGCCGTCGAGGCCGACCGGGACGGCAGCACCGACGCCTCGGACCGCCTGGCCGAGCTGGACGGTGTGGAGTTCACCGACGCGCTCGACGAGAGCGGCGTGGACGGCAACGGCTCCCCGGATGCCGAGGACGCCGTGGACGAGGCGGGAGATGGGGCCGGCGAGGCCGAGAACGACTGACGCCGGTTCGCGACCGAGGGCAGGTTCCGGGTGCCGGACCTGCCCTCGGGCGTGTCACAGGTCCAGCGCGCGCAGCACCAGCCCCGACGCCGGCTTCGGGCCGAACGACGTGGACTTGCGGGGCATGGTGACGCCCTGGCGGGCCAGGTCGCGGACGACCTCCTCGCGGACCGGGTGCATCAGGACGGCCGTACCGCCGTCGTGTTCCGCCTTCTCCACGGTGGCGACCGTGTCGTGGATGTAGGCGATGTGGGCCGGTGAGTCCTCGGGGATCCGCCACACGTGCTCCAGGAGCGTGGCATGCAGGACGGTCGCGTCCAGGGTGCGCCAGGCGGCGGGACGGTCGGCCGGGATCGTCCGGGCCAGCAGAGCGGGGTCAGGGCGGTCCACCAGGTGGAAGGCGCCGTCGCCGGCGAGCAGGAAGGCGTTGCCCGCGCAGGCCGCGTCCGCGAGGACCTCCAGGGCCTCGGCCAGCGGCACGTCCAGGCGCCGTACGCGGAACAGGCCGTCGAGTGCGGACAGCGCGTCCGGAACCGGAAGACCGTGCAGCAGGCGGTGGATGGCGCGGACCCGGAGCGGGTAGCGGGCGGTGTCGACCAGGAGGACCAGACCGTAGTCCCAGGCGCTGGGGGAGGAGTGCTCCGCGCGAAGACGCCGGTAGGTCGCCCAGCGGTGGTGGCCGTCGGCGATCAGGGCCTGGTGCTGCGCCAGATCGTCCTGGACGGCGGCCAGGTCGGTGGGGTCGGTGATGGCCCACAGGCGGTGGCTGAAGCCGTCCTCCGTGGTCGTCGACAACAGCGGCGGCCGTTCGGCGGTGCGTTCGATGATCATGGCCGTGGCGGCGGTCGAGCCGTTGCCGCGGTAGGTCAGCAGCAGGGGTTCAAGATTGGCGCTGGTGGCCCTCATCAGGGCGGCGCGGTCGGCGACCACGTGCGGCATGACGTCCTCGTGCGGCAGCACCACACCCTCCGCCGGGTCCGACACCCGCAGCGCGCCGATCAGTCCACGTTGCAGCATGCCGTCGCCGTCGTGCTGCTCGTAGACGTACAGGCCCGGTTCGCGGTCGGCGGCCAGGACGCCCTCGCAGAGCCAGCGGCGCAGGGTCTCCGCCGCCTGCTTGTTGCGGGAGCTGGGCGTGCCGGCCTGCGGCAGGATCAGGCGGACGATGTTGTACGGGTCGGCGGACTGGAGGTGGTGCAGGCCGTCGGGGCGTACGACGACGTCGTAGGGCGGGGATGTGACGGCGGCCAGACTGCCGACCCGGTCGGGGTCGTAGCGAAGGCCGCGGAACGGGGTGAGTTCCAGGCCTCGGCGCGTCGTTGCGGGCGAGTGACCTGCAGTGTTCATCCCGGCATCGTACGTGTGTCAGTGGCATGGGGGATGATCGGGGGAAACCCGGTGTCACGAGGAGCGATGCGGAATGAGCCAGGGCGTCAGGACGAAGCCCGAGGGCAGTGGACAGGCCCTGAGCACGGCGTACGACACGGCCCTGCTCGACCTGGACGGTGTGGTGTACGCGGGCGGCCACGCGATCGGGCACGCGGTCGACTCGCTCGGTGCCGCCCGTGTGGGCGGCATGCGTTTGGCGTACGTCACCAACAACGCCCTGCGCACCCCTGACGCGGTGGCCGCGCACCTCACCGAGCTGGGGATACGGGCGGAGGCGTCGGACGTCGTCACCTCCGCGCAGGCGGTGGCCCGGCTGATCGCCGATCAGGTGCCGCAGGGGGCGCGCGTCCTGGTGATCGGCGGAGAGGGCCTGCGGGTGGCGCTGCGCGAGCGCGGCCTCGAACCGGTCGAGTCGGCCGACGACGACCCGGCGGCGGTGGTGCAGGGCTACGGCGGGCCCGAGCTGCAGTGGGGGCGTTTCGCGGAGGCGTGCTACGCCATCGCGCGCGGGGTGCCCTGGTTCGCCTCCAACACCGATCTGACCATCCCGGGCGCGCGTGGGATCGCCCCGGGCAACGGCGCGGCGGTGGAGGTCGTCCGGATCGCCACGGGCGCCAAGCCGCAGGTGGCGGGCAAGCCGCTGCCGCCGATGCACCGCGAGACGATCCTGCGCACCGGCGCGAGGCGGCCGCTGGTGGTGGGGGACCGGCTGGACACGGACATCGAGGGTGCGTTCAACGGTGGGGTCGACTCGCTGCTCGTACTGACGGGTGTGACCGACGGGGCGCTGTTGCTCGCGGCGCCGCCGCAGCACCGGCCGACGTACGTCGACGCCGATCTGCGCGGGCTGCTCACCGGGCAGCCGAAAATCACCCAGGAGGGTGACGGTTTCCGGTGCGGAGGGTGGACGGCGACGGCGGGCGAGGAGCAACTCGAACTGAATGGCGAGGGGGAGGCGCTGGACGGGCTGCGGGCGCTGTGCGCGGCGGCCTGGACGGCGGGCGGCGAGGGCGCGTGCGGACTGGAGGGGGAAAAGGCGCTGGCGCGACTGGGTCTGTGAGTCCGGGAACCGCTTGATGCCGGGAGGTGGACCCCCTGCCGCCGTGCGCCGCTGACGCACCGTCGAACAGATGGCTAGGGTAGGCTAACCTAACCTCGTGTTGGTCGACAGTCCTCCCGAAGAGCGCGCGGCGGCCGCCGCCGCGCCCCCGAGCCGTCGAGGGGTGCGGGCCGCCGGGCTCCTCCTCGCCGCCGCGATCCTGGTGCTCGTCGCCCTGGCGAGCATCGCGCTCGGGGCGAAGGAGCTGTCCCCGGCGCAGGTCTGGCACGGCCTGTTCCGCGAGTCGGGGACCTACGGCGACATCGTGGTCCGCGAGCGGCTGTCGCGTACGGTCCTCGGCCTGTGCGCCGGGGCCGCGCTCGGGCTGTCCGGGGCCGTGCTGCAGGCGCTGACCCGCAATCCGCTGGCCGACCCGGGGCTGCTGGGCATCAACGCGGGCGCGTCGGCCGCGGTCGTCACCGCCATCACCTACTGCGGCGTGACCGGTCCGAGCGGCTACGTCTGGTTCGCCTTCCTCGGCGCGGCGGCCGTGGGCGCGCTCGTGTGGTTCCTCGGTGGCGGCCGGGGCACCACACCCGTACGGCTCGCGCTGGCCGGCACCGCGATCAGTGCCGCGCTCTACGGCTATGTGCAGGCCGTGATGATCATGGATGGCGCGGCGCTGGGCAGGATCCGCTTCTGGACCGTCGGTTCACTGGCCTCCGCCACGAACGAGACCATCTCGCAGGTGCTGCCGTTCATCGCGGCCGGCACGGTCGTCGCCCTGCTGCTCGCCCGGCCGCTCAACGCCATGGCCATGGGCGACGAAACCGCCCGCGCCCTGGGTGCCCACCTCGGCCGCACGCGGGCGTTCGCCATGCTCGCCGCGACCGTGCTGTGCGGGGCCGCGACCGCCGCCTGCGGGCCGATCGTCTTCGTCGGGCTGATGGTCCCGCATGCCGTGCGCTCCTTCACCGGCCCCGACCTGCGCTGGATCCTGCCCTACGCCACGGTCCTGGCGCCGGTGCTGCTGCTCGGCGCCGACGTCGTCGGGCGGATCGTCGTCCGGCCCGCCGAGCTCCAGGTCGGGATCGTCACCGCGGTCATCGGCGGCCCGGTGTTCGTCCTGCTTGTACGGCGGCGGAGGACGGCCCGGCTGTGACCGCCACCCGCGCTACCCGTACCGCACTGCCCCTGCGCGCCCCGGGCGGTCTGTCCCTGCGCGTCGACGTCCGCGCCTGCACGGTCGTCGCCCTGCTGGTGCTCGCCGCCCTCACCGCGAGCGTGCTGCTGATCGGCACCGGAGATCTGCCGATCCCCGCCCAGGACGTGCTGAAGACACTCACCGGCGACGGCAGCCAGGTGCAGGAGTTCGTGGTCCGCGAACTGCGGCTGCCGCGCGTCCTCGTCGCTCTGCTGGTCGGCGCCTGTCTGGGCCTCGCCGGTGCGCTGTTCCAGTCCATCTCCCGCAACCCGCTGGGCAGTCCGGACGTGCTCGGCCTCTCGCAGGGGGCGGCGGCCGGCGCGCTCGTGGTGATCGTCCTGTTCTCGGGCAGCGCCACCGCGGTCACCCTCGGCGCGCTCGCGGGCGGCCTGGTGACCGGCCTGGCCATCCACTTCCTCGCCTGGAAGCAGGGCGTGCACGGATACCGGCTGGTCCTGGTCGGCATCGGTGTCTCCGCGGTCGTCACCGCGGTCAACGGCTACCTCATCACCAAGGCCGACTTCGTGGACGCGGCCCGCGCGGTCGTGTGGATGACGGGTTCCCTGGGCGGCCGCGACTGGACCCAGGTCCGGCCGCTGCTCGCCCTGTGCGCCGTGCTCGTCCCGCTGGTCCTCGCGAACGCGCGCGGGCTGCGGATGCTGGAGATGGGCGACGACGTCTCCTGTGCCCTCGGGGTGCGCGTGGAGCGCGTACGGCTGCTGCTGATGGCCTGCGCGGTCGTGCTCATCGCGGCCGCCACCGCCGCCGCCGGTCCCGTCGCCTTCGTCGCCCTGACCGCACCACAGCTCGCCCGGCGCCTCACCCGCTCACCCGGCCCGAACCTGGTGCCCTCGCTCTGCATGGGCGCCGCCCTGCTGGTCACCGCCGACTGGGTCTCGCAGCGCGCCTTCGGCGCCGACCAACTGCCCGTGGGCGTGGTCACGGGCGTGCTCGGCGGGGCCCATCTGCTGTGGCTGCTGGTCACCGAGCGCAGGAGGGGCCGGATATGAGCGCCCACAGCCATGGAGCGAACGACCGAAGGAGCACCGTGACCCGACTGTCCGCCGACCGTGTCACCCTCGCCTACGACCGGCGCGTCGTCGCCGAGCGGCTGTCGGTGGAGATCCCCGACCGCTCCTTCACGGTGATCGTCGGCCCGAACGCGTGCGGCAAGTCCACACTGCTGCGGGCGCTGTCGAGGATGCTCAGGCCAAGCGAGGGGCGGGTGCTGCTGGACGGACAGGCCATCCAGTCGATGCCGGCCAAGAAGGTCGCCCGGACGCTCGGGCTGCTGCCGCAGTCGTCGATCGCGCCCGACGGGATCACCGTCGGCGACCTGGTGGGCCGCGGTCGCTACCCGCACCAGGGGATACTGCGGCAGTGGTCGGCCGAGGACGAGCGGATCGTGCGGGAGGCCATGGCGCGCACCGGAATCGCCGGGCTCGCCGAACGGTACGTCGACGAGCTGTCCGGCGGTCAGCGGCAGCGGGTGTGGATCGCCATGGCACTCGCGCAGCAGACGCCGCTGCTGCTGCTGGACGAGCCGACGACGTATCTGGACATCCAGCACCAGATCGACGTCCTCGACCTGTGTGCCGAACTGCACGAGGAACAGGGTCGCACGCTCGTCGCCGTGCTGCACGACCTCAACCACGCCGCCCGCTACGCCACCCATCTCGTCGCCCTGCGCGACGGGCGGGTCGTCGCCGAGGGCGCGCCGGGCGACATCGTGACGGCGGAGCTGGTGGAGGACGTCTTCGGGCTGCGCTGCCAGGTCATCGAGGACCCCGAGACCGGCACGCCGCTGGTGGTGCCGGCGGCCCGCGGGGCGCGGACGGGTCCGAAGCGGGCCGCCGCTACAGAAGCTTCCTGAGGCGGAACAGGTCCAGCAGGCTCGCCTCCAGCTTCACCCGGCCCGAGCCCCAGGCCGTGGCGAAGTTCAGCTCGCCGCCGACCAGCGCGATCAGGTCGTCGCCGGCCAGGGCGAGCCGGATCTGCGCCTTGTCGGGCGGCGGGCCCGGCACGGTGTCCCGCACGTCGATCCGGCCGCCGGTGAGACGGCCGACGAAGGTGACGTCGAGGTCCTTGATGTGGCAGCTCACCGAGCGGTCCAGAGCCGCCGCCTCGCGGACGTCCCCTTCCGCGTCCGCCATGTTGTCCGAGAGCTTTTCGAGTGCGGTACGGCACTCCTCGATCGTGGCCATCGCGATCGACGGTACCCCAGCGCTTCGGGGTAGCGTCTGGGCATGAGCGACTCTGTGACCGAGACTGAGGCCGGGCCGGGACCGGCGGTTGCGGCAACGGGCACTCCGGCCGAAGCGGAAACGGATCCGCCGGCCGCACCCGGGTACGACCCGGCGGCCTCCGCGCCCCTGGGCGTCCCCCGCACCCCGACCGGCAACGCCGAGGTCGACGCGGCCCTGGAGCGGCTCGGTGACGCCGATCACCTCGCCACCGACGGACACGTCGAGGTGTACGAGGATGTACACGGGGGGCTGCGCGACGCGCTCACCGCGCTCGACGCCCGCCCGGGACCCACGGGGCCCCCGGCTCCCCCCTTGCCTTCGTCGTCGTACCAACACAGGAGCTGAACCGAACGTGGCAGGAGTCGCACGCCGCCGTCTGGACGCCGAGCTGGTCCGCCGCAAGCTCGCGCGCTCGCGCGAGCACGCGAGCCAGCTGATCGCCGCCGGGCGGGTCACCGTCGGCAGGACCGTCGCGACCAAGCCCGCCACACAGGTGGAGACCGCCGCCGCCATCGTGGTCGCCGCCGACGGCAGCGATCCCGAGTACGTCTCCCGGGGCGGCCACAAGCTCGCGGGCGCCCTGGACGCCTTCGTGCCGCAGGGGCTCGTCGTCCGGGGGCGGCGGGCGCTGGACGCCGGCGCGTCCACCGGCGGCTTCACCGACGTGCTGCTGCGCGCGGGCGCCGCGCACGTCGTCGCCGTGGACGTCGGATACGGACAACTCGCCTGGTCTCTCCGGAAGGATGAACGCGTCACCGTCAAGGACCGTACGAACGTACGCGAGTTGACGCTCGAAGCGATCGATGGGGAGCCTGTGGATCTTGTCGTGGGGGATCTGTCGTTCATCCCGCTCGGCCTGGTGCTGCCCGCCCTGGTGCGGTGCGTGAAGCCGGACGCCGATCTGGTGATGATGGTCAAGCCGCAGTTCGAGGTGGGCAAGGAACGGCTGGGCAGCGGGGGTGTCGTACGGAGTCCGCAGCTGCGGGCGGAGGCCGTGCGGGGCGTGGCGGGCAAGGCGTGGGAGCTGGGGCTCGGGGTGAAGGGTGTCACCGCCAGCCCGTTGCCCGGCCCGTCCGGGAACGTCGAGTACTTTCTGTGGCTGCGTGCCGGGGCCTCCGCTCTGGACCCGGCCGACGTTGACCGTGCAGTGGCGGAGGGGCCGCGTTGACACAGACCCAAGCTCGAACCGTTTTCCTGCTGGCCCACACCGGGCGGACGGCCGCGATCCGCAGCGCCGAACTGGTGGTCAAGGGGCTGCTGCACTCCGGCATCGGCGTGCGCGTGCTGGAGGCGGAGGCCCGCGATCTGCCGCTGCCGGGTGAGGTGGAGCTGGTCAAGGAGGCCACCCCGCAGTGCCTGGACGGCTGCGAACTGCTCATCGTGCTGGGAGGTGACGGCACGCTGCTGCGCGGCGCCGAGTTCGCCCGCGCCTCCGGGGTGCCGATGCTCGGCGTGAACCTCGGGCGGGTCGGCTTCCTCGCCGAGGCCGAGCGCGACGACCTGGACAAGGTCGTCGACCGGGTGGTGAGCCGGGCCTACGAGGTCGAGGAGCGCATGACCGTCGACGTGGTCGTGCACCGCAACGGCGACATCGTGCACACCGACTGGGCGCTGAACGAGGCGGCCGTGCAGAAGGTCTCCGCCGAGCGGATGCTCGAGGTCGTGCTGGAGATCGACGGCCGGCCGGTGACGGGTTTCGGGTGCGACGGAATCGTGTGCGCCACCCCGACCGGGTCCACGGCGTACGCCTTCTCCGCCGGCGGGCCGGTGGTGTGGCCGGAGGTGGAGGCGCTGCTGATGGTGCCCATCTCGGCGCACGCGCTCTTCGCCAAGCCGCTGGTGACGTCGCCGGACTCGGTGCTGGCCGTCGAGGTGCTGCCGCACGTCCCGCCGGGTGTGCTGTGGTGCGACGGGCGGCGGACGGCCGAGCTGCCCGCCGGGGCCCGGGTCGAGGTGCGGCGGGGCGCCGTGCCGGTGCGGCTCGCCAGGCTGCACCACGCCTCCTTCACCGACCGGCTCGTGGCCAAGTTCGCGTTGCCGGTCTCCGGGTGGCGGGGGGCGCCGCACTAGGACAGGGCCCGGAAGGGCCGTGTGCACTCCCGCGGGTGACAGGGCCGCTCGCACTCGCGGCCCCGGACCTCGTAAGGTCGTGTCCGTGTTGGAGGAGATGCGGATACGGTCGCTCGGGGTGATCGACGACGCGGTCGTCGAGCTGTCGCCCGGCTTCACCGCCGTCACCGGTGAGACGGGCGCGGGCAAGACCATGGTGGTCACCAGTCTGGGACTGCTGCTGGGCGGGCGCGCCGATCCGGCGCTGGTGCGGCTCGGGGCCGAAAAGGCGGTCGTGGAGGGGCGGGTCACCGTGCCCGCGAACGCCTCTGCGGCCGTACGGGCCGAGGAGGCCGGCGCCGAACTCGACGACGGGGCGCTGCTGATCAGCCGTACCGTTTCCGCCGAAGGACGCTCGCGGGCGCACCTGGGCGGGCGGAGCGTGCCCGTGGGGCTGCTCGCCGAGCTCGCCGACGACCTGGTGGCCGTGCACGGGCAGACCGACCAGCAGGGGCTGCTGAAACTGTCCCGGCAGCGGCAGGCGCTCGACCGGTACGCGGGCGACGCCGTCGCCGCGCCGCTGGCCAAGTACGCCGAGGCCTACCGACGGCTGCGGGCCGTCGCCACGGAGCTCGAGGAGATCACCACACGCGCGCGTGAGCGGGCCCAGGAGGCCGACATGCTGCGCTACGGCCTCGACGAGGTCGCCGCGGTCGAGCCGCGGGCCGGCGAGGACGTGGAACTGGCCGAGGAGGCGGAGCGGCTCGGGCACGCCGAGGCCCTGTCGTCCGCGGCGACGGCCGCGCACGCCGCCCTGGCGGGCAATCCGGAGGACCCCGAGGGCATCGACGCGGCGACCCTCGTCGCGGGCGCCCAGCGGGCCCTGGAGGCCGTACGGTCCCACGACCCGGCGCTGGCCGCGCTCACCGACCGGATAGGCGAGATCGGCATCCTGCTCGGTGACGTGGCCGGTGAGCTGGCGGGGTACGCCGACGACCTGGACGCCGATCCGCTGCGGCTGGCCGCGGTGGAGGAGCGGCGCGCCGCGCTGACCGCGCTCACCCGCAAGTACGGCGAGGACGTGAGCGCGGTGCTCGCCTGGGCCGAGCGCGGCGCCGCCCGGCTGACCGAACTGGACGGCGACGACTCGCGGCTCGAGGAGCTGACCGCCGAGTGGGACGCGCTGCGCACCGAACTGGGCGGGCTGGCCCAGGCGCTGACGGACGCCCGGACGGAGGCCGCGCAGCGGTTCGCCGCCGCCGTGACCGCCGAGCTGGCCTCCCTCGCCATGCCGCACGCGCGCGTGTCGTTCGCCCTGCGCCAGACCGAGGACCCCGACGGCGTGGAGGTCGACGGCCGTACGGTCGCCTACGGGCCGGCCGGCGTGGACGAGGTCGAACTGCTGCTCGCGCCGCACCCGGGCGCGCCGCCCCGGCCGATCGCCAAGGGCGCCTCCGGCGGTGAGCTGTCGCGCGTGATGCTGGCCGTCGAGGTCGTCTTCGCCGGGACGGACCCGGTGCCGACGTATCTGTTCGACGAGGTCGACGCGGGCGTCGGCGGCAAGGCGGCCGTGGAGATCGGCCGGCGGCTCGCCCGGCTGGCCAGGACCGCCCAGGTCGTCGTGGTGACGCACCTGCCGCAGGTGGCCGCGTTCGCCGACCGGCAGCTGCTGGTCGAGAAGACCAACGACGGCTCGGTGACCCGGTCGGGCGTGAAGGTGCTCGAGGGCGAGGACCGGATCCGGGAGCTGTCCCGGATGCTGGCCGGCCAGGAGGACTCGGAGACGGCCCGCGCCCACGCCGAGGAACTGCTGGCCACCGCCCGGGCCGACGGGTAGGAGTGCGTAGGGTGGCGCAATGATCTCCCGCATCGCCACCTCGTTCGGGCTGGCCGCCGGTCTCACCCGCGCCGGGACCACCGCTCTGCGCGCCGCCGCGCCCGGCGGCCGCGTGCGCTGGGAACGGAGGAACCACAGGGGGCGGACCGTCGGGCTGTACTCCGGGCCCGCGACGGCGGTGGCGGCCGCGGTCTCGGCCGGGCGGGTGCGTCCGGCGGCCGGGTTCGCGGTGCTGGCCGCCGGCGCCTGCGGTGCCTACGACGACATCGCCGCCGCCGGTGACCCGCGGCGTGGGTTCCGGGCGCATCTGTCGGCCCTCCGTGACGGCGAAGTCACCGGCGGGGCGGTCAAGTTGTTCGGCGTCTCCGCCGCCGCCCTGGTCGCCGGGGCGCTGCTCAGGGAGCGGCCGCTGGACCGGCTGCTCGCGGGGGTCGTGATCGCCGGGGCCGCGCACGCCGTCAACCTCGTGGACGTGCGTCCCGGCCGGGCCGCCGGTGCCGCGCTCGCCCTCGCGGCGCCCGGGCTGCTCCGTGGCGGGCCGGGCGCGGAACTGGCCGCCGCCGTGGCGGGGACCGCCGCGGCCCTGCTGCGTGAGGACCTCGCCGAGCGCACGATGATCGGCGACACGGGGGCGCACGCCCTGGGCGCGGCGCTTGGTGCGGCCGCCGTCGTGTGCAACGGGCGGGTGGGGCTGCTCGCGCACGCGACCGCGGTCGTGACGGCGGCCGTCCACGGCGACAGGGTGAGCGAACTCGCCCGCTCGCTGTGATGCCCCGCCCCGCCCACCGTGCGGCGCGCCGCCTGGCCCGCGTCCTGCCCTCGCCGTCCCTCGTGCGTGCCGGGGCCGGTCCGGTACGTCACATTCACTCGTGTGAGTGACCTACCGCGTGCCGTCGGCCCGTCCCCCGTACGCTCGCCGGGCCCGGGGTTCCCGGAACACCCGTACGTACTGGCATCCTTGGGGCTGGGGGCAGCACGCGGTCCGGGCCCGCGCGGTCCGGCCCCTCGGCTCGATACCTTCTGTACGTCCCCGTGACCGCCCGACGCCGAACCAGGAGCCCCGGCCACGTGAGCCCCGTGAGCAGCCACGCATCGCACGGTCAGTCGCCGCTGCGCACCGTGCAGGTGCTGGGCGGCGGCAACGCCGGCAGCGGCGTGCACGTGCGGTCGCTGGCCGCGGGGCTGGTCGCGAGGGGGGTGCGGGTCACCGTGTGCGCTCCGGTGGAGGCCGACCGCGCCTACGGGTTCACCGGGGTGGGGGCCGGCCACGTTCATGTGCCGCGCAGCAGCGACCCGGTGTCCGTGGCCGCGCTGCGGACCGCCTGCGCCGACGCCGACCTGGTCCACGCGCACGGGCTGCACGCGTCCTTCCGCGCGGTGCTCGCGCTCAGCGGACGGCGTACGCCGCTCGTGGTCACGTGGCACAACCACGCCTACGCCGAAGGCCCCCGGGCGCATCTGCTGCGGGTACTGGAGCGGCGGGTGGTGAAGGCCGCCACCGTCGTGCTCGGCACCACCTCCGAACTCGTGGACCGGGCCCGGCGCAGGGGCGCGCGTGACGCGCGGCTCGCCGCGATCGCGGTACCCCGGCGGCGGGCCGGCTACCAGCACCCGGAGCGTCCGCCCTCCAAGGTGCGGGCCGAACTCGGCGTCACCGAGCGCCCGTTGCTCATCGCCGTCGGCTCCCTCGATCCGCACCGCGACCATGAACTCCTGCTGGACGCCGCCCGGGCCTGGCGCCTGCTGGACCCCGTGCCGCTGCTCGTGATCGCGGGGGAGGGGCCGCTGCGTGGCCCGCTGCAGCGGCGGATCGAGGACGAGGAACTGCCTGTCCGGCTCATCGGGCGGCGCGACGACGTCGGTGAACTGCTCGCGGCCGCCGATCTGGCGCTGCTGCCCGGAAGCCGGGAGGCCCGCTCCGTTCTGGCGCAGGAGGCACTGCACGCGCGCGTGCCACTCGTCGCCGCGCGGACCGGCGGCATCCCCGAACTGGTCGGCGAGGCGGCCGAACTCGTCCCGCACCGGGCCCCGGAGGCCTTCGCCGCCGCCGTCGTACGGCTGCTCGGCGACCCCGGACGCCGGGACGCGCTGCGGGCGCTGGGCGCCCGGCAGGCGGCCACCTGGCCCACCGAGGACGAGACCGTCGCGCAAGTGCTCAGCGTGTACGACGAGTTGACCCAGCCGAGGCCACTGGCCTGAAGACCGCGCACGGCCAAGTGCTGTGGCCGGAAGGTTTGCCGGAAAGCCCGCGGCGTCCGGTGCGGTGCGTCGCAGGGCGGAGCATCGCCCGCGTACTGGATGTACCCGGGTGATGCGACAACGCGGCGAGGTGCCGTGCCGGACGCCGCGAGCCGGTGAACCTTCCGGTCGCAGCACTAGCCCACGTGGCGACGGGCGCGCAGGGCGAGGCTCAACGCCAGGACGGTCTGCGGGTCGTCGAGGTCGGTGCCCAGCAACTCCCCGATGCGGGCGAGGCGGTTGTAGAGGGTCTGGCGGTTCAGATGCAGTTCCCGGGCGGTCTCCGCCTTGCGGCCCGCGTGCGCCAGATACGTCTGGAGGGTGGGCAGCAGCGGCGGCTTGGACCGTTCGTCGTGGTCGCGCAGCGGGCCGATCGCGCGGTCCACGAAGGCCGCCAGGTCCGGATGTTCGCGCAGCCGCCACAGCAGCAGGTCGATGTCGAGACGGCGGGCGTCGTACCAGGGCCGGTCCGGCAGCCCCTGGGCCGCCGTGGCCGTCTCGGCCGCGTGCCTGAGGCCCGCCGAGGCGGCCGCCCAGCCGCCCGCCACCCCGACGACCACCACCGGCGGCCGGGCCCCGGGCCGCTGCATCCCCGCCCGTTCCACACCCGCCCGCAGCGCCACCGCGACCCGGTCCGCGACCGCCGCCCGCTCCGACTCCGAGCGCAGGGCGACCAGCAGTGGAACCCGGCCCTCCACGGGGCGTACCCCCAGCAGCACCGGCACGCCCACCGCGGCCAGCTCCTCCGCGACCGCGCGAGCGAGCACCGCCCAGCCGCCGCCCGGCGCCAGGGCGTCGCCCAGCCGCATCACCACGGGCAGCAGCGGGTTGTCGCCCGGCTTGAAACCGAGGACACGGGCCTGCGCGGGAGCGTCATCGGCGGCGATCCGGCCCTCGGCGAGGTCGGTGAGGAAGTCACCGCGTCCGCGGGCCGCCAGCTCCTCCTCCTGACGGGCCTGCATCAGGACGACCGCGAGGATGCCCGCCGCCCGCTCGGCGGCCATCCGGTGCACCGGCGCGAGCGGCGAGCGGACGGGCAGCAGTACGAGCCGCGCGCGGACCGAGCCCGTGCCCGGGCCGCCGCCGGGCACGTCCACGAGAACCGAGCCGGCCGGGGGCGAGGCCCCCTTGTGCTGGCCGCGCAGCCCCTCCCACACCTGGAGCGGATCGGCGCCCTCGGGTCCGGAGCCGGCCGCGTACAGCAGTTGGCCGTCCGGGGTCTCCAGGAAGACCGGGTTGCCCGCGAAGTCGGCCAGGATGCCCAGCACCTGGGGCACCCCGCCGCCGCCGAGCAGGGCCTCGGTGCAGCGGCGGTGGACCTCCTCGGCGCGCTGCAAGAGGGCGTAGTGACCGTTGACGATCTCGGTGTGGATCTCCTCGGTGACCGTCACGAACGGCACCTCGCGGTGCAGCTGGACGAGCGGGAGACCGGCGCCCCGGGCGGTCTCGACGAGGGCGGCGGGCAGGCGGGTGAAGCGCGGGCCCAGCTCGACGACGAGGGCCGCGATGCCGCGGTCGGCGAGGGTGCGGACGAAGGCGCGCTGGTCGGCGGGGCGGGTACCGAGGCCGTAGCCGGTGGTGAGGAGGAGTTCGCCGCCCTTGAGGAGGGAGGCGATGTTGGGGACCTCGCCGGCGTGCACCCAGCGGACGGTGCGGGTGAGTCTGTCGGCGCCGGCGAGGACCTCCGGGAGGCCGCTGCCAAGGCCGGGCAGTTCGAGGGCGCGCTGCACGGTGATGCCGGCGCCCTCGGTGTCGAATCTGCGGTCCATGAACCGGACGCTACCTGCAACTTTGCGGGCTGGGCAGCCTTGGGACGCCATCGCCTCCCGGCTGCCCGCCGCCAAGGAGGCCAGGAGCCCGGGGCCGCCGCGGCTTCAGCCCCCGTACGCCCCGCTGGCCGTCAGCCTCAGTGCCGTGTCGATCAGGGGCACGTGGCTGAAGGCCTGGGGGAAGTTGCCCACCTGGCGTTGCAGCCTCGGGTCCCATTCCTCCGCCAGCAGCCCCAGGTCGTTGCGCAGCGACAGGAGCTTCTCGAAGAGTTTCCTCGCCTCGTCCACGCGGCCGATCATCGCCAGGTCGTCGGCCATCCAGAACGAGCAGGCGAGGAAGGCGCCCTCGTCGCCGGGGAGGCCGTCGACGCCCGCGTTGTCGCCCGAGGTGGGGTAGCGCAGGATGAAGCCGTCCGACGTGGACAGCTCGCGCTGGATCGCCTCGATGGTGCCGATCACCCGCTTGTCGTCCGGCGGCAGGAAGCCCATCTGCGGGATGAGGAGCAGTGAGGCGTCCAGCTCCCGGGAGCCGTAGGACTGCGTGAAGGTGTTGCGCTCCTTGTCGTAGCCCTTCTCGCACACGTCCCGGTGGATCTCCTCGCGCAGTTCCTTCCACCGCTCCAGCGGGCCGTCGACGTCCCCGGACTCCATCAGCTTGATCGTGCGGTCGACCGCGACCCACGCCATGACCTTGGAGTGCACGAAGTGGCGGCGCGGGCCGCGCACCTCCCAGATCCCCTCGTCCGGCTCCTGCCAGTGCTTCTCCAGGTAGCGGATCAGCTTGAGCTGGAGCAGGGAGGCGTAGTCGTTGCGGGCCAGGCCCGTCATGTGGGCCAGGTGCAGGGCCTCGGTGACCTCGCCGTAGACGTCCAGCTGGAGCTGGTGTGCGGCGCCGTTGCCGACCCGGACCGGCGCGGAGTTCTCGTAGCCGGGCAGCCAGTCCAGCTCCGCCTCGCCGAGTTCGCGTTCGCCGGCGATGCCGTACATGATCTGCAGGTTCTCCGGGTCGCCGGCGACCGCCCGCAGCAGCCACTCGCGCCAGGCGCGGGCCTCCTCGCGGTAGCCGGTGCGCAGCAGCGAGGACAGGGTGATCGCGGCGTCCCGCAGCCAGGTGTAGCGGTAGTCCCAGTTGCGGACGCCGCCGATGTCCTCGGGCAGGGAGGTGGTGGGGGCCGCGACGATGCCGCCGGTGGGGGCGTAGGTCAGGGCCTTCAGCGTGATCAGGGAGCGGATCACGGCCTCGCGGTAGGGACCGTGGTACGTACAGTGCCCGACCCACTCGCGCCAGAACTCCTCCGTCGCCTCCAGCGACTGCTCCGGCTCCGGCAGCGGCGGAGCCTCCTTGTGCGAGGGCTGCCAGGAGATGGTGAACGCGATCCGGTCACCGGGAGCGACCGTGAAGTCCGCGTACGTGGTCAGCGACTTGCCGTAGGTCTCCGCCGGTGTGTCGAACCACACGGAGTCCGGGCCCGCGACCGCCACCGTCCGGGACTCGTAGCGGTGCACCCAGGGCACGACCCGGCCGTAGGAGAAGCGCATGCGCAGCGCCGAGCGCATGGGGACGCGGCCCGAGACGCCCTCGACGATGCGGATCAGCTGCGGGGCGCCGTCGCGCGGGGGCATGAAATCGGTCACGCGTACCGTGCCGCGCGGGGTGTCCCACTCCGATTCCAGGATCAGCGAGTCGCCGCGGTAGCTGCGCCGGGCCGCGGTCGGGGGCTCCGCGTCGGCCGCGTGCGCGGGGCCGAGGCGCCAGAAGCCGTGCTCCTCGTTGCCCAGCAGACCGGCGAAGATGGCATGCGAGTCGAAGCGGGGCAGGCACAGCCAGTCGACTGTCCCGTCCCGGCAGACCAGGGCAGCGGTCTGCATGTCTCCGATGAGTGCGTAGTCTTCGATGCGCCCGGCCACGTGCAACTCCAGTCGAACGGCCACGTCACCCCACGAGGGGGCTGTCGCTAGTGCGGTCAAGGGGTCGTTGTAATGCGTCGTTGAGCGGTGAAGCAAAACCGCCGGTCAGCCGTGAGGCAGAACGACAACCTTTGCTCAACGAACTGACGAGCTCTCGTTGTTCCGGTGCATTACGGGCGGGGGGTGGTGCCGTGTTGCCGGCCGGGCTCGGCAGCGAGTGTCCGAGCAGGATACGACGCACCCAGATGATCCGCGTGCCGCTCCGGGCAACGCGCATGCGCCGAACGGGTGAGCCACGAGTGAGGAACCCGTGAGTGGTGCGCGCCCGTGTCGGGATGTGCGCGGAGCGTGGCCGGAAGCCATCCCCCTCCGGCGCTGATACCCTGGTAGCCCGTGGACCGGTGGGCTCGAAACCCCCGAACCGCAGCGACGGCGCCTCAGCCGGACGACCCGGATCTCCGGGCCGGACGACAGCCGCACCGCACGACAAACCGCGACCACGGGAGCCCCCTCTTGGCCATGCCGCCCGCTGCTTTTCGAAACAGCACAGTCACGACGACCAAGCACATCTTCGTCACCGGGGGTGTCGCCTCCTCGCTCGGCAAGGGCCTCACCGCCTCCAGCCTCGGCATGCTGCTCAAGGCCCGGGGCCTGCGCGTCGTGATGCAGAAGCTCGACCCGTACCTGAACGTCGACCCGGGCACGATGAACCCCTTCCAGCACGGTGAGGTGTTCGTCACCAACGACGGCGCCGAGACCGACCTGGACATCGGCCACTACGAGCGCTTCCTCGACCGCGACCTGGACGGCACCGCCAACGTCACCACCGGCCAGGTGTACTCCACGGTGATCGCCAAGGAGCGGCGCGGCGAGTACCTCGGCGACACGGTGCAGGTCATCCCGCACATCACCAACGAGATCAAGCACCGCATCCGCCGCATGGCCACCGACGAGGTGGACGTCGTCATCACCGAGGTCGGCGGCACGGTCGGCGACATCGAGTCGCTGCCGTTCCTGGAGACCGTCCGCCAGGTCCGCCACGAGGTCGGCCGGGACAACGTCTTCGTGGTCCACATCTCCCTCCTTCCCTACATCGGGCCGTCGGGAGAGCTGAAGACGAAGCCGACCCAGCACTCCGTCGCCGCGCTGCGCAACATCGGTATCCAGCCGGACGCGATCGTGCTGCGCTGCGACCGCGAGGTGCCCACCGCGATCAAGCGCAAGATCTCCCTGATGTGCGACGTGGACGAGGCCGCCGTCGTCGCCTGCCCCGACGCCCGCTCGATCTACGACATCCCGAAGACCGTGCACGGCGAGGGCCTGGACGCCTACGTGGTCCGCAAGCTCGACCTGCCCTTCCGCGACGTGGACTGGACGACCTGGGACGACCTGCTCGACCGTGTTCACAATCCCGACCACGAGATCACCCTCGCCCTGGTCGGCAAGTACATCGACCTGCCGGACGCCTATCTGTCGGTCACCGAGGCGCTGCGCGCGGGCGGCTTCGCCAACCGGGCCCGTGTGAAGATCAAGTGGGTCACCTCCGACGACTGCAAGACCGCGGCCGGCGCCAAGGCCCAGCTCGCCGACGTCGACGGCATCTGCATCCCGGGCGGCTTCGGCGACCGCGGTGTGCTCGGCAAGGTGGGCGCCATCCGCTACGCCCGTGAGAACCGGATCCCGCTGCTGGGCCTCTGCCTCGGCCTGCAGTGCATCGTCATCGAGGCCGCTCGCAACCTCGCCGGGATCTCCGACGCCAACTCCACCGAGTTCGACCCGGCGACCGCCCACCCGGTGATCTCCACCATGGCCGAGCAGCTGGACATCGTGGCGGGCGAGGGCGACATGGGCGGCACCATGCGGCTCGGCATGTACCCGGCAAAGCTGGCCGAGGGCTCGATCGTGCGCGAGGTCTACGACGGCAAGGAGTACGTCGAGGAGCGCCACCGTCACCGCTACGAGGTGAACAACGCCTACCGTGCGGAACTGGAGAAGAAGGCGGGCATCGTCTTCTCCGGCACCTCGCCGGACGGCAAGCTCGTCGAGTACGTCGAGTACCCGCGCGACGTCCACCCGTACCTGGTCGCCACCCAGGCGCACCCCGAGCTGCGCTCGCGCCCGACCCGTCCGCACCCGCTGTTCGCGGGCCTGGTGAAGGCCGCGGTCGAGCGGAAGAGTTCGAAGTAACACACCAGTTGTACGGTTGCCGGGGTGCATACCTTCAAAGGTGGGCGCCCCGGTTTCCGGCGTGGCCGGTCATTTCTTGTACGGCTGTTGGTACGTGTGTTGTACGTGTGTGTTGTACGTGTGGAAGGACAGGGCATGACGATCAAGGACACTCCCGAGGAGTGGGAGATCCGGGCGGCCGAGACCCCCTTCACCGGGAACAAGACCTCGGTCCGCACCGACGACGTGGTCATGCCCGACGGCTCCGTGGCCCGCCGCGACTACCAGGTCCACCCCGGCTCCGTGGCCGTCCTCGCCCTGGACGCCGAGGACCGTGTCCTGGTCATCTGCCAGTACCGCCACCCCGTACGGCAGCGGCTGTGGGAGATCCCGGCCGGCCTGCTCGACGTGCCCGGCGAGAACCCGCTGCACGCCGCCCAGCGTGAGCTGTACGAGGAGGCGCACGTCAAGGCGGAGGACTGGCGGGTGCTGACCGACGTGTACACCACGCCCGGCGGCTGCGACGAGGCGGTGCGCATCTTCCTCGCCCGCGATCTGTCCGAGGCGGAGGGCGAGCGCTTCGAGGCGGAGCACGAGGAGACGGACCTGGAGCTCGCCCGGGTGCCGGTCGGCGCACTCGTACGCGGGGTCCTCGCGGGCGAACTGCACAACAACTGCCTCGTGGTGGGCGTCCTCTCGCTGCTCGCGGCGCGCGGGGGCGCGGGGCTGGACGCCCTGCGCCCGGCCGGGGCACCGTGGCCCGCGCGTCCCTTCGAGTCCTGAACCCGGCCGTACTCCCCGCCCGCCGCTCCCGGCGGTGTGACCATCGCCTGATCCGATCGGGCGACGTGTCCGCCGTGCTCCTCACGGAACGTCGCAGAGCGTGAACTAGGCTCTTCGCGAGTGAGCCGATGGGGCGCGCCCCGGAGGCGAGCGAGCCAAGGAGCAGGTGCAGCGCCCGGACTTCAGTCGCGGCGGGCTTGCGCGTGCGGTGGGACGGGAGTGTGGCCCGTGACGGACCAGGCGGTGGACGCTGGTGGCGTGAACCTGTCGGAAGACGGCCGGGTCCCCGCGGCCGCGCGGAGCCTCTTCCTGGGCCGCACACGGGAGTTGAAGGAGCTGCGCGCCGACATCGAGCGGGCCGGCCTGGACACCCTCTCCGGCCGCAAGGCGCCACGCGCGCGCGTGCTCCTCATCGCGGGCCGCCCCGGATCCGGTCGTACGGCGCTCGCCGAGAAGCTCGTACGGCGAGTGGCGGACCGTTACCCCGACGGTGTGCTGCGCGCCCGGCTCACCGAGCCCGACGGCACCCCGGTGCCGGTCGAGCGCGTCGCACGCGACCTGCTCGGCGACCTCGAGCTGCCGGCCCCGCCGGGCGCCGCCGAGGGCGACCTGACCGGGACCCTGCGGGACGCCCTCGCCGATCGCCGCACGCTGCTCCTGCTCGACGACGCGGCCGACGCCGAGCAGGTCGACGCGCTGCTGCCGGAGAACGCCGACTGTCTGCTCGTCGCCGTCTCCCAGGGCCCGCTCACCGGGATCGCCGATGTGCGCCCCTGCACCCTGGGCGGGCTCGACACCAAGTCCGGGGTGGAGCTGCTGGCCCACCGCATCGGCCCGGTCCGGATCACCGTCGACCCGCGCTCGGCCGAGAACCTCGTCGAGGTCTGCCAGGGTCAGCCCGCCGCGCTCACCCTGGCCGGCGGCTGGCTCGCCGCCCGCCCCGAGGCCGCCGTCGCCGACCTCGCCAAGCAACTGCACGCCGACCCCGAGGAGGGCACGGCGCTCAACCGTGTCCTGCGGCTCGTGCACGGCTCCCTGCCGGGCCCGGCCGCCCGGATGCTGCGCCTGCTCGCCCTCGCCCCGGCCGGCGACGCCGACCCGCACACCGCCTCCGCGCTCGCCGGCTGCTCGGTCGAGGGCGCCCGGGTCCTCCTCGACGACTTCGTCGCCCTCGGCCTGCTGCGGGCCGTTCCCTCGCCGGTGCCGCGCTACGAGGTCCCCGGCTGTCTGCACCCGCAGCTGCTGGCCCTCGCCGCGCGCCACGACCGGCCCGCCGAGCTCCAGCTGGCCCGCGCCCGGATGCTGGAGCGGACCGTACGGCTGCTGCAGTCCTGCCGTGCGATCACCGAGACCGACAGCCCCGAGACCCGCGAGAAGCTGAAGGGCCTGCCCCCGGCCCTGCGGTTCGCGACTCCGCGCGCCGCCGCCGACTGGCTCGGCGCCCGCCGGCCCGCCCTGCTCGCCGCCGCCCGCCTCGCGGTCGCCGACGGAGAGCTGGACACCCTGGCCCGCCGCCTGATGTCCCAGCTGGTGCGGGCGATGGTCGCCCACGTCGGCACCCAGGCCGCGGCGCCGGACCTGTACGGCATCCACCGCCTCGTCCTCGACGTGGCCGAGCGGCAGCGACTGCCCCGCGAGCGGGCCGCAGCCCTGCTGAACCTCGCCGACCTGGACGCCCGCACCGGCCGGACCACCGAGGCACTGGCTCGCTACCGGGCCGCCCTGGACGCCGGACGGGAGGCGAACGACCCGTACGCGACCGCCCGCGCGATGGAATCCGTAGGCAGTTCCCACCAGGAGCTCGGGGATCACGACCGGGCGGCCGACTGGTACGGCCGGGCGCTGGCCCAGCGCCTGGCCCGCGGGGAGTGCGAGGACACCGCCCGGCTCTACGGCCGCATCGCCACCGCGCACACCTACGCGGGCCGCTACGGCGAGGCGCTGCGCAACTGGCGGGCCGCCGCCGCCGCGCACCGCAGGCTGGGCGATGTCGCGGCGTGCGCGCGGGCGTTGAGCGAACTGGCCCGGGTCCAGGAGTACGCGGGACGGCCCGCGGAGTGCCTGCGCACCTGCCAGGAGGCCGTCGAGTGGGCCCGCCGCGCCGAGGACGTACGGCTGCAGGCGGCGCTGCAGCTGCGGCTCGCCGACACCCTGGAGCGGCTGGGCGACCCGGTGGCGGCGGCCCTGCACCGCGGGGCGGCCGAGCGGATGCTCGGGGACGAGATCCGGCCGGTGGACGGCCCCGACGAGGGCGAGACGGACGGCACATCGCCGGAACAGGACGCTAACGCCTGCGAAATCCGCAGTGCATCCGCTGAAGATTGATGCAATGAAAGGCTAGACAGCGGGAACGCCTTCATTAAACTGGCTCTGCCGCTCGTTCTCCGGCGGTGTCTCCTGGTATGCCCCCGCATGCCGGGGTACGTCTTGTATTGCCCCACATTCCCTGAGCCAAGGACCGTGATCGACGTGAAGGTCGGCATCCCCCGCGAGGTCAAGAACAACGAGTTCCGGGTGGCCATCACCCCCGCCGGCGTGCACGAGCTGGTGCGCAACGGCCACCAGGTCGTCGTCGAGCGGAACGCCGGCGTCGGCTCCTCGATCCCGGACGAGGAGTACGTCTCGGCCGGCGCCCAGATCCTGGAGACGGCCGACGAGGTCTGGGCCGCCGCCGACCTGCTGCTGAAGGTCAAGGAGCCCATCGCCGAGGAGTACCACCGCCTCCGCAAGGACCAGATCCTCTTCACCTACCTGCACCTGGCCGCCTCCAAGGAGTGCACGGACGCCCTGCTGGAGTCCGGCACCACGGCGATCGCCTACGAGACGGTCGAACTGCCCAGCCGCGCGCTGCCGCTGCTCGCCCCCATGTCCGAGGTCGCGGGCCGGCTGGCCCCGCAGGTCGGCGCCTACCACCTGATGCGTGCCGCCGGCGGCCGCGGTGTGCTGCCGGGCGGCGTCCCCGGCGTGCCGGCCGGCAAGGCCGTCATCATCGGCGGTGGCGTCTCCGGCTGGAACGCCGCGCAGATCGCCATCGGCCTGGGCTTCCACGTGACCCTGCTCGACAGGGACATCAACAAGCTCAAGGAGGCGGACAAGATCTTCGGCACGAAGATCCAGACCGTCGTCTCCAACGCCTTCGAGCTGGAGAAGGCCTGCCTCGAGGCCGACCTGGTCGTCGGTGCCGTGCTCATCCCGGGTGCCAAGGCCCCGAAGCTGGTCACCAACGAGCTGGTGTCCCGGATGAAGGCCGGAAGTGTCCTTGTCGACATCGCGATCGACCAGGGCGGCTGCTTCGAGGACTCCCACCCGACCACGCACGCCGAGCCGACCTTCAGGGTCCACGAGTCGGTGTTCTACTGCGTCGCCAACATGCCCGGCGCGGTGCCCAACACCTCCACCTACGCGCTGACCAACGCCACGCTGCCGTACATCGTCGAGCTGGCCAACCGCGGCTGGGCCGAGGCGCTGCGTCGCGACGCCGCGCTGGCCAAGGGCCTCAACACCCATGACGGCAAGGTCGTTTACCGCGAGGTCGCGGAGGCGCACGGCCTGGAGCACGTGGAGCTGGAGACCCTGCTCGGCTGAGCGGTCGCCAAGTCACCAAGGGGAAAAAGGCGATACGTCAACATGTGTCGTCAACGGAGCACACCCGGCCGGACCTTGCCCGACAAGGTCCGGCTGGATGTGTGTATGGTCACTTCGCCGCACTCGGTCAACTCGCCTCGAAAGCAACCGTTCGACCGATTCACGCACCGGTGAAACCTGCCGTGCGACGGTCGTACGCCCTTGACAGAGGGATGTTTCATTGCCGACACATCGGGCCGGGTCCGGCGGATTGTGTTGCTGCGGACCGCCGACACGCCATAGAGTCGCCAATCGTCGGCATGGTGCCACGCTGACCTGTCTAGAAGTTCCCTGGTCACCAAGGAGGTAAGACGACTTGTGAATGAGTCGACATTTTCTCCCGGGGGTGGTCAACCAGGAATGCCTGCGCGGGGCCAGAGCCCCGCGGGGCTCGAGGCTGTCGGCTCCGTTGCTGTGCGTACCTTCGCAGCCCACCAGGGTCACCGGATCTCAGGGGTGACTCAGCCAGGACACCAGAGCATGGATGGCCATCACGTGAACGCCATGGCCGGCGACGGGAGTGGCGCGCCCCACAACCACTTCGCCGACTACGACGAACTGCCCGAGGGGCACTTCTACGACCCCGACGCCGAGTACGAGCCCGACCCCGAGTACGCGGCCACGCTCGCGCCCGACGCGGCCCGCCAGCGCCGTGAGCGCGTCGGCCCGACCGGACGCCCGCTGCCGTACTTCCCGATCCCGGGGCCGCTGACCGACCACGGCCCCGCGAAGATCATCGCGATGTGCAACCAGAAGGGCGGCGTCGGCAAGACCACGTCGACCATCAACCTGGGTGCCGCGCTCGCGGAGTACGGCCGCCGGGTGCTGCTCGTGGACTTCGACCCGCAGGGCGCGCTGTCGGTCGGCCTCGGCGTCAACCCCATGGAGCTCGACCTCACCGTCTACAACCTGCTCATGGAGCGGGGCATGTCGGCGGACGAGGTGCTGCTGAAGACCGCGGTCCCCAACATGGACCTGCTGCCCAGCAACATCGACCTGTCGGCCGCCGAGGTCCAGCTGGTCTCCGAGGTCGCGCGCGAGTCCACCCTGCAACGCGCCCTGAAGCCGCTGATGGACGACTACGACTACATCGTCATCGACTGCCAGCCCTCGCTCGGCCTGCTCACCGTCAACGCGCTCACCGCAGCGCACAAGGTGATCGTGCCCCTGGAGTGCGAGTTCTTCGCCCTGCGTGGTGTCGCGCTGCTGACCGAGACCATCGAGAAGGTCCAGGAGCGCCTCAACCCGGAGCTGGAGCTCGACGGGATCCTCGCCACCATGTACGACTCGCGCACCGTGCACAGCCGTGAGGTGCTCGCGCGTGTCGTCGAGGCGTTCGACGACCACGTCTACCACACGGTCATCGGGCGCACGGTCCGCTTCCCGGAGACCACGGTCGCCGGTGAGCCGATCACCACCTACGCCTCCAACTCCGTCGGTGCCGCCGCCTACCGCCAGCTCGCCAGGGAGGTGCTCGCCCGGTGTCACGCCGAGTGAGTCTGCCGGGGGCCGACGAACTGTTCCGTACGACAGGGGGGATGGCGCTTCAGGCGTCCACTCCCCGGCGCCAGGCCAACGGCGAGGCCCGGGTGCCCGCCCCCGCGGGGGAGAGCGACCCGGCGGCCGCGGCGGCGGAGGACGCCCCGCAGTCGGTGCCCGCCCAGGGCGGGGACGGCGAGGGTGCGGAGCACGTCGCCGCCGACGCCGAGCAGGCCGAGGCGGGCGAGTCCCGCAGCCGCGGCGCGACCGGACCGGCCGCGGAGCGCTCCGGGCGGCGCCAGGACGCGCAGGAAGGTTCTGCCGCGGGCGGCACGGCGGGGCCCGCCGCCGCGCAGCCGCGCAAGCGCGGCCGGGCCGCGGCGCGTCGGCCCAGCGGCCGCGAGCGGCACGACGAGAAGATCACGGTGTACGTGTCCGCCGAGGAGCTCATGGACCTGGAGCACGCCCGGCTGGTACTGCGCGGCGAGCACGGCCTGGCCGTCGACCGGGGCCGGATCGTCCGTGAGGCGGTCGCGGTGGTCCTCGCCGACCTGGAGACCCGCGGGGACGCCAGCATCCTCGTACGACGGCTGCGTGGGCGGTAGCGGTAGCCTGCGGGGGCCATGACCTCGAACGACGCTCCCGACTCCGCCCCCGGCGCCTTCGCCGGCCGCCGGCGCGCGCTGGGGCGTGGACCGGGCACGAGCACGAGTACCCCCCGAACGGCTCCCCCCGCGGAGCCGAACCAGCCTCACACTCGGGATGAGCCCGCCGAGTCGGCCGAGCCCGCCGCACCCGCCGAGTCGGCCGCACCCGCAGAGGCGGCCGAAGAGCGGCGCGAGCGGCCCGCGGCAGCGCCCGAGACGCCCGGCGGGCTTCTGGAACCCCGGCCGGGACACGAGGCAGACGAGCGAGCGGCCCCGGGGAACGCGGCTGCCGACCGGAGGCCGACGGCCGTTCCGCCGACTGCGGCCACCCGGGCGCGGCCCCTGGCCGACGACGGGCCGGAGGCGGACGGGCAGCCCTCGCCCGAAGCGGTGCCCGAGGTGCCCGAGGTGCCCGAGGCCGCCGGGGGCGACGTCCCGCCCGGCGAGGACGACGGCGGTGTCTTCAAGGTGCGGCTCTCGAACTTCGAGGGGCCCTTCGATCTGCTGCTCCAGTTGATCTCGAAGCACAAGCTCGACGTCACCGAGGTCGCGCTGTCGAAGGTGACCGACGAGTTCATGGCACACATCCGGGCGATGGGGCCGGACTGGGACCTGGACGAGACGACCGAGTTCCTCGTGGTCGCGGCCACGCTGCTCGATCTGAAGGCGGCCCGGCTGCTGCCCGCGGCCGAGGTGGAGGACGAGGGCGACCTGGCGCTCCTCGAGGCCCGGGACCTGCTGTTCGCCCGGCTGCTGCAGTACCGCGCGTACAAGCAGATCGCCGACATCTTCAACCGGCGGCTGGAGGAGGAGGCACGGCGTTACCCCCGCACCGTCGGTCTCGAACCCCACCACGCAGAGCTGCTGCCCGAGGTCGTCATCAGCATCGGCGCCGAGGGCTTCGCCAGGCTCGCGGTCAAGGCGATGCAGCCCAGGCCCAAGCCGCAGGTGTATGTCGACCACATCCACGCGCCGCTGGTCAGCGTGCAGGAACAGGCCGGAGTCGTCGTCGCACGGCTGCGGGAGCTCGGTGAGGCGAGCTTCCGCACGCTGGTGGAGGACACCGACGACACCCTCACCGTCGTGGCCCGCTTCCTCGCGCTGCTGGAGCTGTACCGCGAGAAGGCGGTCGCCCTGGAGCAGGAGACGGCCCTCGGTGATCTGATCGTGCGCTGGACCGGCGGGGAGGGGGACGGGACACCGCGGGTGACCGACGAGTTCGACCGGCCGCCCGCGGAACCCGAGGAGTCCAGGCAGGCCAAGGCACCCAAGGAGGAGGAGAAGGCGTGAGTGACGAGACCCTCGACGTGCCCGCCGGTGTGCGCACCGTCGCCGACCTCGACCTCAAGCCCGCCCTGGAGGCCGTCCTCATGGTCGTGGACGAACCCGCCACCGAGGAGCACCTGGCGAAAATACTCCAGCGGCCCCGGCGGCAGATCGCGGACGCGCTGCGCGAGCTGGCCGACGAGTACACGGTGCAGGGCCGCGGCTTCGAGCTCAGGCTGATCGCCGGTGGCTGGCGCTTCTACTCCAGGCCCGAGTACGCCGCCGCCGTCGAGGGCTTCGTACTCGACGGCCAGCAGGCCCGGCTCACCCAGGCCGCCCTGGAGACCCTCGCCGTGGTCGCCTACCGGCAGCCGGTGAGCCGCAGCCGCGTCTCGGCCGTCCGCGGAGTCAACTGCGACGGCGTGATGCGCACCCTGCTGCAGCGAGGTCTGGTCGAGGAGGCGGGCGCGGAACCCGAAACAGGTGCGATCCTGTACAGGACGACGAACTACTTCCTGGAGCGGATGGGCCTGCGCGGTCTGGACGAGCTCCCGGAGCTCGCGCCCTTCCTCCCGGAGGCGGAGGCGATCGAGGCCGAGACCCAGGAAGGGGTGCCGTCGTTCGACCCGGACGCACCCGATGACGGTCCGGGCACCCGGGGTACCCCAGTGCCGCCGGGCACCGACGACGACGTAGACGACCAGACGGAACTTTGATGCGAAGCAGCGGCAGTAACGGCGGAAACGGCGGGCGCGGCAACCACCGCGGTGCCGGCAACAGCAGGGACGACAAGCAGGGGCAGGGCCGCCCCCGCAAGCCCCGCCCCGAGGAGCGCCGCTACGACGTGGGCCCCGGCGCCACGAAGGACGGCCCGAAGGCGGGGCGCGGAGGCGCGGCCCGCGGCGGCGCCAAGGGCGGCCCGAAGCAGGCCCAGCAGCAGGGCGGCGGCGGACGCGGCCGTACGGCCCCGGCCCGCTCCCGCGAGTACGAGGCGCGGGTCGAGGAGCGCAACCGGGAGCGGTACGCGGGCACTTCCGAGCGGAAGGTGCCCAAGACCTTCCCGGGCGCCGAGCAGGAGGGCGAGCGGCTGCAGAAGGTGCTCGCGCGCGCGGGATACGGCTCCCGGCGCGCCTGTGAGGAGCTGATCGAGCAGGCGCGGGTCGAGGTCAACGGCGAGATCGTCCTGGAGCAGGGCCGGCGGGTCGACCCGGAGAAGGACGAGGTCAAGGTCGACGGCCTGACGGTGGCTACGCAGTCGTACCAGTTCTTCTCGCTGAACAAGCCCGCCGGTGTCGTCTCGACCATGGAGGACCCCGAGGGCCGGCAGTGCCTCGGCGACTACGTCACCAACCGTGAGACCCGGCTCTTCCACGTCGGCCGGCTGGACACCGAGACCGAGGGTGTGATCCTGCTCACCAACCACGGCGAGCTGGCGCACCGCCTGACCCACCCCAAGTACGGCGTGAAGAAGACCTACCTCGCGCACATCGTCGGCCCGATCCCGCGCGATCTCGGCAAGCGACTGAAGGACGGCATCCAGCTGGAGGACGGCTACGCGCGCGCCGATCACTTCCGGGTCGTCGAGCAGACCGGCAAGAACTACCTCGTCGAGGTCACCTTGCACGAGGGCCGCAAGCACATCGTGCGCCGGATGCTCGCGGAAGCCGGCTTCCCGGTCGACAAACTGGTCCGCACCGCCTTCGGGCCCATCACCCTGGGCGACCAGAAGTCGGGCTGGCTGCGCCGGCTGTCCAACACCGAGGTCGGCATGCTGATGAACGAGGTCGACCTCTAGGCCCCGCCGCAGGAGCGATTCGCTCGGATCACGCCCCGTCGAGCCCTGCCGGTGCTCGACGGGGCCACCCCGTGGCTTCCGCGGACCGCCGCCGTCAGCCGACGAGCCGCAGGACGTCCGCCAGACCGCGGTCACCGGTGCGGTCCTCGGCCGGCAGGATGTAGGTGCGCAGACCGCAGGCGGTCGCGCCGCCGTCGCGGACCGGGTTGTCGCCGACCATGAGCGTGGCGCGGGGATCCGCGCCGAGGTCGGCGCAGGCTTTCAGGAACAGCTGTGGGTCGGGCTTCTCCCGGCCCTGTTCGCAGGAGATGACACAGCTGTCGAACAGGGCGTCCAGTCCGTGGTGGGCGAGGTGCGTGCGCAGATCCCAGGCGAAGTCGCTGACGATGCCGATGCGCAGTCCCCGGTCGTGCAGGGAGCGCAGGACCGGTTCGGTGTCCGGATAAGGGGCCCAGGCGTCGGCGCGGGTGAGTTCCCGGTATGCCGCCTCCTCCGCGCCGCGCAGGAAGTCCACCTGCTCCCACCAGCCGTGCATGGCGCGGCGGTGCCGTTCGCGGGAGAGGTCCCGGCCTTCCTGGAGGGCGACGACGGAGGGCAACCGGAAGGCGCGGCGCAGCTGCCGGGAGATCCCGGCCACGGCACCGGGCTCCTCCAGCAGGCCGAGGCGGCCGGAGGCGGCGCCGACCCGGCGCAGCCAGGTCTCCAGCCCGATCATCCGGAAGACCGTGTTGCTGAAGTCGAACAGCACGGCCTGGACCCCTGGCACGGGGGCGGCCATCTCGGCCTCGGTGGGACTGTAGGAACTGGGCGTCTCGAACAGGGTCTGGATCACTGGGAGGGCTCTTCGGGCTCGACCGTCTCGACCGGGACCCCCAGCGCGCGGATGGCCGCGAGCTCCGCGTCGGGGGCGCCGGTGTCGGTGATGACGGTGTGGTAGTCCGCCACGGTGCCGTAGGCGTAGGTGGCGGTCTTGCCGAACTTCGAGTGGTCCACCAGAAGCAGCGCCCGTTCGGCGGACGCGAGCATGGCGAGCTTGACTTCGACGTAGTCGTTCAGCGGGTGGAAGAGCCGGCCGTCCAGGACGGCGGTGGCGGACATCAGAGCGAGGTCGGCGTGGAGCTGGGAGAGGGCGCGGGTGACGGCCGGACCCGTGCAGGAGTTGAAGTCGCCGCGGTAGCGACCGCCCAGCAGGGTGACGTTAACCCCGGGCGCGGACCCCAGGCGCTGGGCGAGGCCGACCGAGTTGGTGACCACGGTGAGCTGGTCCAGCCGGGCCAGCGCGGGCACCAGGGGGAAGAGCGTGGTCGAGTCGTCCATGAGCACCGTGCTGCCCGGCCTGATCCGGTCCGCGACGGCCGCACACAGCGCGTACTTGGCCGCGAGGGCGCTGCTCTCCCGGAAGCGGGTGGCGGTCTCCATGGTGAGGGCGGGGAAGGCGACGGCCCGCCCGCGCTCCTTGCGGAGCAGATGGCGCCCCGCGAGGTCGTCCAGGTCCCGGTGCATCGTCATCAGACTCACGTCGAACTGCCGGGCGAGGTCGTCGATGCGGGTGTCGCCGTGTTCCGCGACATAGCGGAGAACGGCCTGCCGCCGCTCCTCGACGGCGGCCTGCGACGGTCTCGTACGGGCGGGCACGGCGGCCCCTCCTTCCCCTTTGGGTCCTGGGCGGTCCGACGGCACGGGACGGACCGCCGGACCGACGCGGCCGGACGGATCGCTGCCCGCGTGGCGCTGCGGGCCCGCGGCGCGGCGGGTGGCTCCGGTCTCGCAGTCTCGCACACGGGGCGTCCCGTGCACGGGCCGATGGAGGCCGGGACCCCGTCGGCGGCCGGGCGGCTGGCCGCCCAGTCGCCGACGGGGTCCGAACCGGCGCCCACGGCTACCGGCCATCCACGGTGACCAGCACTTTGACCTGCTCCAGATCGAGGGACGCGGAGAAGGCCAGGGCCGCGTCCTCCAGGGGGTAAGTGGCGGTGACGATCTCGGCGGTGTCGACGACGCCGGCGGCGATGAGGGACATGGCGGTGCGGTAGTCCTCGGCCGTGTACATCAGGGTGCCCTCGATGCGGATCTCCCGGTCCTGGACCAGGTCGAGGCGGACCGGGGTGGTGCCGGCGGCGCCCACGCCCACCACGACGATGTGGCCGCCCTTGGCCACCAGATCGGTGGCCTGTGCCATGGACTGCCCGCGGGCCACGCAGTCGAAGACCACGTCGGCCGGGCCGCCGAGCGCTGCGTGGGCCCGGCCGACCAGATCCGGGGCGCCGGCGGGCAGCGCCACGTCGGCCCCGAGGCGCAGCGCCCTTGCCCTCTTGCCCTCCAGCAGGTCGGTGACGGCGATCCGGGCGGCGCCCGCGTGCCGTGCGGCCACGAGGGTGAGCAGCCCGATGGGGCCGGCGCCCAGGACGGCGACGGTGCGACCGGTGAGGTCACCGGCCTTGGCCACGGCGTGCACGGGGGTGGCCAGCGGCTCGACGAGGACGGCCTCGAGGTCGGTCATGCCGTCGGGGACGCGGTGGACGCGGCCGGCCGGGATGGTGAAGAGGTCGGCCAGGGCGCCTGGTGTCTGGCAGCCGAAGACCTTCAGTTCCTGGCAGATGTTGTAGCGGCCGGAGCGGCACTGGGGGCACCGGCCGCAGTACAGGTTCGGTTCGACGATCACCCGGTCGCCGGGGGCGAAGTCCTCGGCCTCCCTGCCTGTGGCGACCACCACGCCGACCGCCTCGTGGCCGGGGCGGTAGGGCAGGTCGATGAACGGATGGTGTCCGGCCGCGGCATGGGTGTCGGAGCCGCACACGCCGACGACCGTCGTACGCACCAGGAGTTCGCCGTCCGCGGGCACGGGGACGGGAACGTGCTCGATGACGATGTCGGTGAGGGAGCGGACGAGTACGCGGCGGATCTGCTGGGTCATGGTGGCGGGGTTCCGTTCGTCTCGGGCGTTCACGCGGTGGCGGTACCGGGCTGGGGATGCGGCTGCGCGCCGGCGGCGGTCCTCATTTGACGGCTCCCAGGGACAGACCGCGCACGAGCTTGTCCTGGGCGGCGAAACCGGCGATGAGGACCGGCAGGGACACCAGCGTGGCCGCCGCGCACAGCCGGGCCAGGAACAGGCCCTCGTTGGTGATGAAGCCCACCAGGAACACGGGCGCGGTGGACGCCTGGGTCGCGGTGAGGTTCACGGCGAACATGAACTCGTTCCAGCTGAAGATGAAGCAGATCAGCGACGTGGCGGCGAGCCCCGGCATGGCGACCGGCGCGACGACGCGCAGCAGCACCGTGGGCAGCCCGGCACCGTCGACCTCGGCCGCCTCCAGGATCTCCCTGGGCACCTCGGCGAGGAACGACCGCATCATCCACACCGCGATCGGCAGGTTCATCGCGGTGTAGAGGACGATGAGCGTCCAGACGTTGTCGAGCATGCCGACGTCCTTGACGATCATGTAGATCGGCAGCAGCGCCGCGATGAGCGGCAGGAACTTCGTCGACAGGAAGAAGAACATCACGTCGGTCCACTTCTGGACCGGCTTGATGGACAGCGCGTACGCCGCCGGTACCGCCAGGCAGAGGACCAGCAGGGTCGAGAGGACGGCGGCCATGGCCGAGTTGAGCAGGTAGGGGGTGATGTCCCGGCCCAGCAGCAGCTTGTACTGGTCCAGGGTGAGCGGCGCGAGGAGACTGGGCGGGTTGGTCGCCGCGTCGGACTCGCGGTGGAAGGACGTGAGGACCATCCAGGCCACCGGGGCGAAGAACGCCAGGGTGGCCAGCCACGCGACGAAGGTCCACAGCGGTGACAGCCGCGGTGCCTGCCCGTGATCGGTGTGCTGCCGGCGGCGGAACCTCCGGCCGGTGGCGAGGGGGCCTGCGTGGGCGCTCATCGTGATACCTCCTCGCGGAACAGGGAAGCGACGACCCGCAGGGCGAACGTCGCGATGACGATCGAGCCGATCACCACGACGACACCGGCGGCCGCGGCCTGGCCGTACTCGAACTTGCGGAACATGGTCAGGTAGATCTCGTAGGGCAGGTTGGTGGTCTGGGAGCCGGGACCGCCCTGGGTGATGGTGTAGACGGCGTCGAAGGTCTGCACCACGAAGATGCTGCCGAGCACGACGCCCAGCTCGATGTACTGCCGCAGGTGCGGCAGCGTGATGTGGCGGAAGGTCTGCAGCGCGGAGGCCCCGTCGACCCTGGCGGCCTCCAGGACGTCACCGGGCTGGGCCTGCAGACCGGCCAGCAGGATGAGCATCATGAACGGCGTCCACTGCCACACCAGCGCGACGACCAGGGCCGGCATGGGGAAGGACGACACCCAGTCGACGGTGGGGCCGTTCTCGGCCCCGAACAGCCGGTAGGCGGCGTTCAGGGTGCCGTTCAGGAGCCCGTAGTCGGGGTTGTAGATGGCGTGTTTCCACAGCAGTGCGGCGGCGACCGGCATCACCAGGAACGGGGCGATGAGCAGGGTGCGCGCCAGGCCCCGGCCGAGGAAGCGGCGGTCGAGCAGCAGGGCCAGGCCCAGTCCGAGGACGACGCTGATGACCACCACGGACGCGGTGAGGACCACGGTGTTGAGCACCGCGTTCCGCAGCCGCTCGTCGGTGAAGACGAACCCGTAGTTGGACAGGCCGGTGAAGTGGCGGTCACCGGGCCGCAGGATGTTCCACTGGAACGTGGAGATCACGAGCGTGGCCACGAAGGGAAGTTGGGTGACGACGATCGTGAAGACCAGCGCCGGCAACAGCGGGAAACGCCGCCGCCACTTGCGTTCGCCCGTGAGCCGGGCCGGGCGGGCAGGTGGTCGCATGGTCTTCTTGGGGGGATGCATGAGTGTGGTCATGTACTTTTCTCCGCCGTCGGCGGCCGGGGGACGGTGAGTTCGCGGGCGGCGCCCCGGCCGGCCCTGCGGCCGGCCGGGGCGGAGCCGGTCAGTGGTAGTTCTTGGCGACGTCCTCCGCGAGCTTCTGTCCGTCGTTCAGTGCCTTGTCCACGCTGGTCTTGCCGGCGATGGCGGCGGAGATCTCCTGCGTCACCTTGGTGCCGAGGTCCTGGAACTCGGGGATGGCGACGAACTGGATGCCGACCGTGGGCCGCGGCTGCACGCCCGGGTTCGCCGGGTCGGCCTGCTGGATGGACTTCAGGGTGATGTCTCCGAACGAGGCGGCGGCCTTGTTGTACTCGGGAATCAGGTAGGTGCTGCCGCGCTTGCCGGCCGGCACGCGCGGCCAGCCCAGCTTTTCCCCGACGAGCCTCTCGTACTTCTTGCTGGAGGCCCAGAGCATGAACTTCGAGGCGAGGTCGGCCTTCTTGGTGGTCTTCGGCATCGCCCACGCCCAGGCCCACAGCCAGCCGCTGCTGGCGGTCTTCTCCACCGGCGCGTACGCGTAACCGATCTTGCCCGCGGCCTTGCTGGTGCTCGGGTCCTCCAGCGCCCCGGCCGCGCTGGTGGCGTCGTACCACATGGCGACCTTGCCCTGGCTCATAGCGTTCAGGCACTCGGTGAACCCGGCCTGCGCCGCGCCGGCCTCACCGTGCCTGCGGACCAGGTCGACATAGAACTTCGTGGCGTCCCTGAAGCCGCCCGTGTTGACCTGGGCCTTCCAGTCCTTGGTGAACCACGTGCCGCCGAAGGTGTTGACCACGCTGGTCAGCGGCGCCCCGAGCTCGCCCCAGCCGGGCAGGCCACGCAGGCAGATGCCCCTCATCCCCGGCTTGGCGCCGTCCACCTTCGCGGCGAGGTCGGCCACCTGCTGCCAGGTCGGGTGCTCGGGCATCTTCAGGCCCTTCTCGGCGAAGACGTCCTTGCGGTACATGAGGAAGGACGACTCGCCGTAGAACGGCATGGCGTAGAGCTTGCCGTCCGAGCCGGACAGGGACTTCACCATCGGCTTGAGCAGGTCGGCCTTGTCGAAGCTCGCGTCCTTGTCGGCGTAGGAGCCGAGCTCGTGCAGCCAGCCGTTCTTCTGCCAGATGGGCACCTCGTAGGCGCCGATGGTGGCGACGTCGTACTGGCCGGCCTGGGTGGCGATGTCCTGGGTGACCTTGTCGCGGAGCTCGTTCTCGGGCAGCACCGTGAAGTTCACCTTGATGCCGGTGTCCTTGGTGAAGGTGCTCTGCGTCAGCTTCGCGATGTCCTCCATCTGGGGATTGCCGACCATCAGCACGTTGATGCTCTTCCCGCCGTCGGCGGACCCGCCGGCTCCGGCACCCGAACACGCGGTGGCCAGCAGGGCGGTGGCGGCTGCGCCGGCGATGAGGGCATATCTGGTCGATGGCATGAGGGGGACCTCTCGTGCGGGTGGGGACCGTGGGGCGGCTGCTCAGCGGCCGCGGTGGCGACGATGGCGAAAGTAGTAGCAGAGAAACGCTCGATTGTTAACGCATAATGCGAGAAAAACTTTGGGTATCTATCGAGAGGTGAGCCAGGACCCAGGTTCCGGCGTCGTGATGCCGCAGGTCGACGTGGGTGGAGAGGCTGCGGACGATGTCCAGGCCGCGACCGTGTTCGTCGGGGTCCTCGTCCGCGGACGGCGCACGCGCGGGGGCGGGATCTCCGTGATCGCTCACGACGATGCGCAGGGTGCCCGGATCGAGGGCCAGGCACAGCGTCATCTCGCTGCGCCCGTACCTGGCCGCGTTGGCGGCGAGTTCTCCCACGATCAGGACCGCCGAGTCGCGCTCGTCGTCCGGCAGGCGCCAGCAGGTGAGCAGGGCGGAGGCGATGCCGCGGAGGCGCCCGACCAGGGCCTCTTGCGCGGGAAGGGTGAGCTGGGCCCTGGGCGAACAGGGCGGAGCCGGGGTCTTCCGTCCGGGGGGTGCGACGTCCGTCCATGGCGCGGCGGACGAGGGTTCGGGGAAGGTCACGGCGTAGGGGAACATGACCGGGGCTTTCGGGCTTGCGGGCGGAGCGCGATGCCACTGTCGTGCGTGGCGGGTGACCGGCTGCGGATGGCGGGGAGAGTCCGCCGCGAGGGTCGTCGTAGATCCCTGTCTACGCCCCCGAGGGTCATATCTCAATAGATTGGCGCGAAAAATCTCGAATAGTATGTTAAGTGATCTTTCTATTCGGAGCAGGATCGGCGCAGGAGAGGCGTGCCCAGATCGGCCCGAGAGCCGGCAGCGTCTCCTGGTACACCTGGTACGCCTCCTCCAGCACGGCCACCCGGCCGGCGTCGGGCTCATGGCACCTGAGGACGGCGGCGCCGGCGCGTGGGTCCTCGATCCCGTCGAGCAGCCCCACGGCGCCGGCGGCGATCAGCGCCGCCCCCCGGGCGGCACTCTCCGCCACGTCGGTCACCACGACCGGCCGGCGCAGCGCGTCGGCGAACATCTGGCTCCACACCCGGCTGTGTGCTGCGCCGCCGGTCAGCCGGGCGGACCCGGTGATCCGCAACCGCGAGCAGAGGGCGTCGACGTGCCAGCGGTGGTTGAGGACCACGCCCTCCATCAGCGCGCGCAGCAGGTGGCCACGGTCGTGCCAGCCGCGCAGGCCGAGGAACGTACCGGACGTGGGCTGCGGGTGGGGTGAGCCGTAGACGAACGGGTGGAACAACACCTCCGACGGGCCGCTCAGGTGTGCCTCGACCTCCCGGCCGATCGCCTCGTGGACCCCGTCCCGCTGCTCGGCCGGTGCCCCCGTGACCCTCAGGAACCACTCGAGGTTCGCCACCGACGCGGGCGAGGTGGACATCGTCATCCACTGCCCCGGGCGGACGAAACTGCGGACCTGCCAGCGGGAATCCACGACGGGGTGCTCACTGACCACCTGGTTGATGCTGAACGTTCCGGCGATCAGGCACAGTTCGCCGGGAACCGCGCCGCCGATCCCGATCGCGGCCGCGTCGACGTCGTGCGCGCCGGTGACGACGGGAGTCCCGGCGGTGAGCCCGGTGGCCGCCGCGGCCTCGCGGGTGACCCTTCCGCTGACCGCGTCACAGGCCAGGACCGGCGGCAGCTTGCCGGCGAGCGAGCCGAGGCCGTACAGCTCGAGCAGTTCGGCCGAGTAGCCGCCCCGGCGCATGTCGGTGAACGAGGCGCTGGCGTCCGTGGGATCGGTTGCCACCGTCCCCGTCAGCCTCAGCCGCAGCCAGTCCTTGCAGGACAGCAGCCAGCGGGCCCGCTCCAGCGCGTCCGGCTCGTGACGTGCCAGCCAGGCCAGCAGGGCGGCCGGGGAACCGGCGAAGGGCACCATGCCCGACAGCGCGAGGGCGCGGGGCCACACCGACGTGCTCCGCCACACCTCCAGTACCGGCTCGGCACGCGTGTCCATCGCCACGATCGCGGCCCGTACCGGACGGCCCTGTTCGTCGACCGCGTACAGACCGTCGCCGTGACCGGTGAGCCCCACGGCGGCGACGGCCCGGCCGGCCCCGGGGCCGGCGGCGGTGAGACAGGCCCCGACGGCCCTCAGCGCCGTCCGCCACACGTCGTCCATGTCACGTTCCACCCAGCGTGGGTGGGGGGTGTTCAGCGGCAGCGTGCCGCATCCCCGTGCCACCTGCCGGCCGGCGGCATCGAACAGCACGGCCTTGGTCATGGTGTGTCCCGCATCGACACCGAGCACCAGATCACGGGCCACCGCTCACACCCACCCCAGCTCACGGGCGTTGACGGCGGCCGCGCACCGGCCGGTCACCGCCAGTTCGGCGACGGCCTCGGCGACGAGCCGGGCCGAACGGAGCGTCGTGGTCGTCGTGTCACCCGCGTAGTGGGTGGTGATGGTGACGTTGTCCAGCCGACGCCAGGGACTGTCCGCGGGGAGGGGCTCCTGGTCGTGCACGTCGAGCCCGGCCCCGGCGATGCGGCGCGCCGCCAGGGCCTCGTACAGGGCGCGGGTGTCCACCAGGCGGCTGCGCGCCGTGTTGACGAAGTACGAGGTCGGCTTCATCAGCGCGAAGTGCCGCGCGCCGATGAACCGCTCGGTCTGCGGTGTGAGCCGGGCGAAGAGCTGCACGAAGTCGGACTCGCGGAAGAGCGCGTCCAGGTCGTCGGCCCGCACCGCACCGTGCCGCGCCAGGACGTCGTCGGGCACGTACGGGTCATGTGCGAGCAGGCGCGGCCCGAAGCCGCGCAGCCGCTCCGCGAATGCGCGCCCCACATGCCCCATGCCGATCAGGCCCACCGTGCTGTCGCCGATCTCGCGGCGGGGCGGGACGAACTCCTTCCGCCACCCGCCGGCCTTGACCGAGGCGTCCGCGCGGGCGATGTCCCGCGCCTCCACGAGCATCAGTCCGACGGCGAGTTCGGCCACGGCCGAGGCATTGCGGCCGAAAACCGGTACCACGGCCACGCCGCGTGCGGTCGCGGCGGCGACGTCTACGTTCTCCAGCCCCGTGCGGGCCACGCACACGGCCCGCAGCTTCGGGGCGGCCCGGAGCACGGCGGCAGGGACCGGAGCGAAGTGCACTGCCAGCACCTCGGCCTCGCCGACCGCGTCCACGATCTCGTCGGGCACCGCCACGGCCCCGGGCCCGTGCCACTCCATGATCTGCTGTGCAGCGTGCTGCTCGGCCTTGGTGCCCCGCCAGTCGACGCTGCGGACCGGGCCGAAGTGCGGACCGCAGACCTCCGCCAGGGCGTCGGCGTAGGACGTGGCGGGGATGAAACCATCACCGACGATCAGAACGCGCACCGCGGTCTCCTCGTCCGCCGGGCTCGCCGAGCCCGGCTGTTCCGCGGGTGACCCGGCCGGCCGCCCTGACAGCAGCGTGCGCGGTCGGGCGGGAGACTTCCAGCCGGAGGCGGACGGCGCTGCGCAGACCGCCTCAGCCCTGCCCGGGACCCCGGGGGCGTACGACGTTCCGGACGCGTTCGCCGTCCGCGTGCCGCAGGGCCGAGACCCGCCGGACGCGCACCAGGAAATCCTCCACCCGGCGGCGGTCGGGCCGCTCGGGGAGCGGGGTGCGGTGGGACGCCTCCTCGGTCTCTGCCGCGAGGCGGGCCATCCGGGACTCGACCCGGTGCCACGGGACCTCGCCCCGCTTCACGGCCAGCAGGCGCTCGCGCTCCTCACCGACGTCGATCGTCAGGTGGCCCGTGCGCAGCAGGTCGCGGGCGCTGATCATCAGGCGCAGCAGGTGCATCGCGTGCTTCCAGCGCGGGGCGCCGTGTGTGCGGACGTCGGTGTCGGCCTTGCGGCGCTGGCCGAGGGCGTAGCGGGTGAAGGTCCCGTACACCTGCCGGGACAGGAACGCCTCGCGCAGGGCGAGGAGTTCGCGGCCCGTGGCGTCGGCGTACTCCACGAGCGGGGAGTGCAGGCACTCCAGGACGTTCGGGTTGCCGCGCAGCGCCAGTTCACAGAAGCGCTCCAGCTCCCAGCTGAACTGTTCGTCCAGCGGCCCGTCCACATGCGTGGGCGGCTTCTCGAAGCGCCAGAACAGGGGAGTGGGGGCGACGAAGACGCCCCGGCGGTCCGTGTCGCTGCCGTCGGTCGCCAGCCCGAAGGCGCGCGAGCCCATGACACAGGCGTAGATCGTGTGGTCGCGTACCAGGTCCTCGGGCTGCATGGCCGGGAGCGTACGCGGATCCTCACGCCAGGCTGATCGAATTTCCCTCCACCTTGATCTGCCTGGCGGCCAGCGGCCGGGTCGCCGGGCCGTCCGCCACGGAGCCGTCGGCGATGTGGAAGCGGCTGCCGTGGCAGGGGCAGTCGATGGTGCCGTCCGCGACCGTGCTGACCGTGCAGCCCTCGTGGGTGCAGATCGCCGAGAACGCCTTGAACTCACCCTTGACCGGCTGGGTGACCACCACCTTCTGCGCCGCGAAGACCGCGCCTCCGCCCTCCGGGATGTCGCTCGTGCTCGCCAGCCCCGGGGCCCCACCGGTGGCGGAGGCGGAGGCGGCAGGGGCAGCCGGGGGCGAGGTCGCCGCGGCGGGGAAGGTCCCGCTGGAGTTCTCGGTGCCGCTGCCCGTGTTGCCGCACCCGGTGGCCGCGAGTGCGGCCGCGCCCGTGACGAGAACGGTGCGCCGCGTCGAGCCCTGGGTCATGTCGTCACTCCGAGGGGGCCGGGGAGGGGGGAAGAGCTCCGGGCGGAGCAGCAGCATCTTCGCATCGAAAGCACCCAAGACGAAGCAAATCGGGGTGGAGTGCCGCAGAATATCCCTTTCTTCCTCCGTCTCCCTTCCGTTCCTCCTCCGTCTCAGCGGGCGGTCGCCGCGCACCCGCCCCACGCGGTCTGACTACGCTGGACGTCCGGGAGCGGGTTGAGGCCGATCCAGGCCGGTACAGCCCGGACACACACATCAGCAAGGAGCAGCGCCGTGGCGGTACGAGCGGTCCGGGGGGCCGTCCAACTTCAGCGGGACGAGGCCGGCCACATGGACGAGCAGGTCGGGGCCCTGCTGACTGCCGTCCTGGAACGGAACGGCCTGACCGCCGACGACCTGATCAGCATCTGGTTCACGGCCACGCCCGACCTGCACAGCGACTTCCCGGCGGCTGCCGCCCGCAAGCTCGGCATCGTCGACGTGCCGCTGATCTGCGCGCAGGAACTGGACATCGAGGGCGCCATGCCCCGCGTGGTCCGCGTCCTCGCGCACATCGAGTCCGACAAGCCGCGCGCCGAGATCGCCCACGTCTACCTCGGAGCGGCGGCCGCCCTGCGCAAGGACATCGCCCAGTGAGAACCGCACTCGTCATCGGCACCGGCCTCATCGGCACCTCCGCCGCCCTGGCCCTCGCCCAGCGTGGTGTGACCGTGCACCTGGCCGACCAGGACCCGGAGCAGGCCCGTACGGCCGCCGCGCTCGGCGCCGGCACGGACGAGGCCCCGGACGGCCCCGTCGACCTCGCCGTCGTCGCCGCCCCGCCGGCGCACGTGGCCGGGGTGCTCGCCGACGCCATGCGCCGGGGTGTTGCGCGCGGCTACCTGGACGTGGCCAGCGTCAAGGGCGGCCCGCGCCGCGAGCTCCAGGCCCTCGGCCTGGACCTGACCGGCTACATCGGCACCCACCCCATGTCGGGCCGGGAGAAGTCGGGTCCGCTCGCCGCGACCGGCGACCTGTTCGAGGGCCGCCCCTGGGTGCTCACCCCGACCCGGGACACCGACACCGAGGTCCTCAACCTGGCGCTGGAACTCGTCTCGCACTGCCGGGCGGTCCCGGTGGTCATGGACGCCGACGCCCACGACCGCGCCGTGGCGCTGGTCTCCCACATGCCCCACCTGGTCTCCAGCATGGTCGCCGCCCGCCTGGAGCACGCCGAGGAGTCGGCCGTACGGCTGTGCGGGCAGGGCATCCGGGACGTGACCCGGATCGCCGCCTCCGACCCGCGGATGTGGATCGACATCCTGTCCGCGAACCCGGGCCCGGTCGCCGACCTGCTCTCCGACGTCGCCACCGACCTGGACGAGGCGGTGCGGGCGCTGCGCGCGCTGCAGTCCTCCGACGAGGTGAAGCGCCGCGAGGGCAGCGCCGGCATCGAGGACGTGCTGCGGCGGGGGAACGCCGGGCAGGTCCGCGTCCCCGGCAAGCACGGGTCCGCACCGCGGGCCTACGAGGTCGTGGCCGTCCTCATCGACGACCAGCCGGGCCAGCTGGCCCGTATCTTCGCGGACGCGGGCATGGCCGGGGTCAACATCGAGGACGTGCGGATCGAGCACGCGACCGGGCAGCAGACGGGCGTGGTGCAGCTGATGGTCGAGCCGAAGGCGGCACCCGTCCTGACGGCGGCCCTGCGGGAGCGGGGCTGGGCCCTCCGCCAGTAAGAGGGTGTCCGGGAAGCCAGTAACCTTGTGCGGGGCGCCCTCGCGTCCCGCACACTCGTCCACCACCCTTCACCAGGAAGGTGCCCCGCTGTGGAAAACGGCGCCGCCCGGACCGCCCAGCCCGTGATTGTCGCCATCGACGGCCCCTCCGGCACGGGCAAGTCGAGCACGTCGAAGGCCGTCGCCGCGCAGCTCGGCCTGGACTACCTGGACACCGGCGCCCAGTACCGGGCGATCACCTGGTGGATGGTGACCAACGGGATCGACATGGACGACCCCTCCGCGATCGCCGCCGTGACCGGCAAGCCGGAGATCGTCTCGGGCACCGACCCGGCCCACCCGACGATCACCGTCGACGGCGTGGACGTGGCCGGCCCGATCCGCACCCAGGAGGTCACCTCCAAGGTCAGCGCGGTCAGCGCCGTACCGGAGGTGCGGGCCCGGATCACCGAGCTGCAGCGCTCGCTGGCCGCGTCCGCCGAGACCGGCATCGTCGTCGAGGGCCGCGACATCGGCACCACCGTGCTGCCCGACGCCGACCTGAAGATCTTCCTCACCGCCTCCCCGGAGGCGCGCGCCGCACGGCGCAGCGGCGAGCTCAAGGGCGTGGACGTGTACGCCACCCGTGAGGCCCTGATCAAGCGGGACGCCGCCGACTCCAGCCGCAAGACCTCACCGCTGGCCAAGGCCGGCGACGCGGTCGAGGTGGACACCACCGACCTCACGCTGGCGCAGGTCATCGAGTGCGTCGTCACTCTCGTCGAGGAGAAGCGGGCCGCCAAGTGAGCCTTTCGCCGGAGCGTACGGCGGGCCTTCCGTCGGAGCGCGGTGCCGACGTCGGCCGCCGGATCGGGGTCGGGCTGATGTACGGGCTGTGGCGCCCGCGGGTGCTGGGCGCCTGGAAGGTGCCCGCCACCGGGCCTGCGATCCTCGCCGTCAACCACTCCCACAACATCGACGGGCCGATGGTCATGGGCGTGGCTCCCCGGCCGGTGCACTTCCTGATCAAGAAGGAGGCGTTCATCGGCCCGCTCGGCTCCTTCCTGACCGGTATCGGCCAGGTGGAGGTGGACCGCCACAGCACGGACCGTACGGCGATCACCCGCGCCCTCGGCGTCCTGGAGCAGGGCGGTGTCCTCGGGATCTTCCCCGAGGGCACCCGTGGCGATGGCGACTTCGCCGCCCTGCGCGCCGGGCTCGCCTACTTCGCGGTCCGCAGCGGTGCGCCCGTCGTCCCCGTGGCCGTGCTGGGAAGTTCCGGGCGGCGCGGACGGTTGATGAAGGGGCTGCCACCGCTGCGCTCCCGCGTCGACGTCGTCTTCGGCGACCCGTTCGAAGCGGGCGACGGCTCCGGACGGCGCACGCGCAAGGCCCTGGACGAGGCGACCGAGCGCATCCAGAAGCAGCTCACCGCCCACCTGGAGAACGCCAGGCGCCTCACCGGGCACTAGGCCCCGCCGTCGGGTTCCCGCCTGCCCCGCGACGACAGGACCCGGGGTCCGGCCACCGGATCGGGTCGGAGAAAGGCAGCGCCGCCCGTTAGGCTCAAGTGAGCGGGGCCGGATGTGCCGGCCGTGCCCCGCGTCCGCGGCAGGATCCGCGGACAGACCCTGGGGCGGCACTCGAGTAGTGGATCACCACTGACACGTGGTGCTCCACCGACCACCACGATGAACTACGAGGTACGGACTTCATGAACGACGACATCCAGCCCGACGGCTCGGCCGAGCACGAGTACGAGCACGGGGCGCTCGGCGACGCCGAGTACGCGGAGTTCATGGAGCTCGCCGCGGAAGAGGGCTTCGACCTCGAGGACGTCGAGGGCGCCATCGAGGAGGCCGGTCACGGCCCGCTGCCCGTGCTCGCCGTCGTCGGCCGCCCCAATGTCGGCAAGTCGACTCTGGTGAACCGCATCATCGGCCGCCGTGAGGCGGTCGTCGAGGACAAGCCGGGCGTCACCCGCGACCGCGTCACCTACGAGGCCGAGTGGGCCGGCCGCCGCTTCAAGGTCGTCGACACCGGCGGCTGGGAGCAGGACGTCCTCGGCATCGACGCCTCCGTGGCCGCCCAGGCCGAGTACGCGATCGAGGCCGCCGACGCGGTGGTCTTCGTCGTCGACGCCAAGGTCGGCGCCACCGACACCGACGAGGCGGTCGTCCGGCTGCTCCGCAAGGCGGGCAAGCCCGTGGTGCTGTGCGCCAACAAGGTGGACGGCCCGAGTGGCGAGGCCGACGCCGCCTACCTGTGGTCGCTCGGTCTCGGCGAGCCGCACCCGGTCTCGGCCCTGCACGGCCGCGGCACCGGCGACATGCTGGACCGCGTCCTGGAGGCGCTGCCCGAGGCACCGCGCGAGACGTTCGGCGGGGGCGGCATCGGCGGCCCGCGCCGGGTGGCCCTGATCGGCCGTCCCAACGTCGGCAAGTCCTCGCTGCTGAACAAGGTCGCCGGCGAGGAGCGCGTCGTCGTCAACGAGCTGGCGGGCACCACCCGGGACCCGGTCGACGAGCTGATCGACCTGGGCGGCAAGACCTGGAAGTTCGTCGACACCGCCGGCATCCGCAAGCGCGTCCACCTCCAGCAGGGCGCCGACTACTACGCCTCGCTGCGCACCGCCGCCGCCGTCGAGAAGGCGGAGGTCGCCGTCGTGCTGATCGACGCCTCCGAGTCCGTCTCGGTGCAGGACCAGCGGATCATCACCATGGCCGTCGAGGCGGGCCGTGCGCTCGTCGTCGCCTACAACAAGTGGGACACCCTCGACGAGGAACGCCGCTACTACCTGGAGCGGGAGATCGAGACCGACCTCGCGCAGATCGCGTGGGCGCCGCGGGTCAACGTCTCGGCGTACACCGGGCGGCACATGGAGAAGCTGGTCCCGGCGATCGAGACGGCACTGGCCGGCTGGGAGACCCGGGTGCCGACCGGCCGCCTCAACGCCTTCCTCGGCGAGCTGGTCGCCGCCCACCCGCACCCGATCCGGGGCGGCAAGCAGCCGCGCATCCTGTTCGGTACCCAGGCGGGCACCAAGCCGCCGCGGTTCGTCCTGTTCGCCTCCGGCTTCATCGAGGCCGGCTACCGGCGTTTCATCGAGCGGCGGCTGCGCGAGGAGTTCGGCTTCGAGGGGACGCCGATCCACATCTCGGTGCGGGTGCGCGAGAAGCGCGGCACGAAGAAGAAGTAGCAGCAGCGCAAGACGAACGGCTGCGGAAGGGCGGTCCCTGTCTCAGGGGCCGCCCTTCCGCAACCGGTGTCTCACAGGCCGCGGCGCGGGCCGGGCGGCAGGGCCGCCGGGACGTGGTGCATCGCGGTGTCCTGCCGTCCGAGCGTCCCGACGCGCTGCCACTGCGCCTGCTGCTGGCCGGTGCCGTGCCGGGTGCCGTAGGCCCCCGCGCCGTAGGCGCCGTAGGTGTTCGGGCCCGTACCGTGCGGGAGGTTCCCGAAGGCGACGAAGCCCAGGTCCTCCTCGCCGCTCCGGTCACCCGGCAGCGCGCGGTAGGACTTGACGTACTCGGCGTAGAGCGCGTCGTAGATCGGCGTGGCCGAGGGGCCGCCGTGCGGATCCTGGGCCGGCCGCACGGCAGACCGCGCGGACGGGATCGGCTGATAGGACTGGCGGCGGGAAACGTCGTATGCGTGCACGTATGTCCAAACGACCCCGAACCGGAAGGGATGCGGCTCAGGTCCCGGCCAGCGGCAGCGTGGCCGCGACCAGCTTGCCGCCCGCGGCCGCCTTGTCCAGGGCGTCCCGCAGCAGGTCCTCCCGCGGCTGGCGTCCGATGGAGCCGACCGGCGCCGCGAACAGGAGCACCTGCTGGTGCTTGTTGGCGGCCGCCCGCCAGCCGTCGGTGACCTGCAGCGGCTGATGCGCCTGCCACCAGGCCACCGTCTGACCGGGGACCGCGCCGGGCTGCAGGATGGCGTGCAGCTGCCCCATGGCGAGCAGTACCGACCAGCCGTGCAGCACGGGTGGCACGGAGGTCAGCTCGGTCACCGGCAGGTAGCCCTGCTCGATGAGCAGCGGGAGGAAGTCGTCGCCGGGGCCGGTCGTGCCCGGGCGCGCGATGGGCGCGGTCGGCTCGACGACCAGGGCGGGGTGCAACTCCCCTGCGACCAGGAGCAGTCCGCTGGTCACCCCGAGCACGGCCTGCTCGGGCGCGGCCTGCGGGGGCGCCGCCTGCGCGGGCACCTGGCCGACGGCTCCCGGGTCGGCGTGGATGGAGCGGACGGCGCCCCGCAGCTGCTCCTCGGTGACCTGGACGACCTGCGAGGGCAGGCAGGTGGCGTGGGCGAAGGCGAGGACGGCGGTCTCGTCCCCGACGAACAGGACGGTGCTGGTGCGCTCCTGCTCGGAGTCGCCCGGGGTGCGGCAGGACGTGCAGTCGTAACTGCCCGGGGCGTTCTCTCCGGCGAGCAGCCGGTCGGCTTCTTCGTCGCCGATCTCGGCGCGTACGGCGTCGCTGACGTCGAGCATGCGCGGCACGGGTGGCTCCCTCGGGATGCGGTGCGTGGCGGGACCGGGTGGCTCCCGGCCCATGAACCGGGAGGGCCCCCGGCTCATGAAGATGACAACGGGTGATCTGTGGCGGGAGTCACGCTCTCCCGCGAACGGAATCGAACCATCCTGCGCACAGGGTCACGTCGGGTGCGGAATCCGGCACTCACCGTCAACTCGCCGCAGACTCTGGGAGCTTGACCTGGTGAGGTGGGTCACAGGTCGCCGGTGTCACTGGTCGACAAATCAGGAAATCAGCGAATGAAGTGGGTGGCCGAAAAAAGCCGATACCTTCGGTAACGGCCAACTGGCCTGCCAGTACTGGCAATTGGTTGATTCCGGCTCGCCATGCTCCCTACATTCCTCGGCCGTGTGCAACGAGCACCGCTCGGGTACGTCCGCCGACCGCACCAAGCCAGCAGCACCCAGCACGACCTCGTACGGCGGACGGGGCGAGCGCGCCGACCGCGTCCATGCGCGGGGAGCGCGCACCGCCTTGGGGGACCCCGGGTTGTTCGAGAGGGATCTTCATGTCCGAATGTGCCGATAAGAGCGCCGACTCCACACGCGACAACGCCCGCAGGACGCGGACGACGGCGGCTCTCGCCGGCGCGGTTCTGCTCGCCCCGCTCGGGGTGCTGGCCGCGACCGGCAACGCCCACGCGGCGGACGGCGGCGTGTGGGACCGCATCGCCCAGTGCGAGAGCGGCGGCAACTGGCACATCAACACCGGCAACGGCTACTACGGCGGGCTCCAGTTCGCCGCCGGCACCTGGCGCGCCTACGGGGGCGGCGCCTACGCGCCCCGGGCCGACCAGGCCTCCAGGGCCCAGCAGATCGCCGTTGCCGCCAGGGTCCAGCAGGCCCAGGGCTGGGGCGCGTGGCCGGTCTGCTCGGCCCGGGCCGGCGCGTCCGGCAGCGCGCCCTCGGCCGGTTCCGGTCCGGCCACGACCGAGTCGACGTACAAGTCCACCCACAAGTCGGCGCAGGACCCGGCCCATGGATCGGCCCGGAAGAACACGGGGGAGGCAGCCCCGTCGCAGCAGCCGCCGAAGGCGCCTGCGCGCGAGCCGGGCCACACCGACCGCGGTACGTCCCGCGGCGACTACACCGTCCGCGCGGGCGACACGCTGAGCGGCATCGCCGCCCGGCACGGGACCACCTGGCAGCGGCTCTACGCCGTCAACAAGGCCGTCGTCGGCGGTGATCCCGACCTGATCGTGCCCGGGCAGCGCCTCGCACTCTGAGCCGCTCCCCCTCATGCCCGGGGCACCCAGGCCCCGCCCGGTCCGCCGGCCGGGCGGGGCCGGTCCGTGGGGGCGGGGCCGGTCCGTGGGGAGCGCTCATCGCTCCTGGGCCCGGAGCGCCCACTCGCCCGCCTCACCGCTGAACACCACCCGGCCCCGGCGCAGTTCGTGGACCACCACCGCCGGGCGGCCGCGCAGCGCGGGCGGCAGCCGCTGCTCGGCGAGGACCACGCACGCGTCGAGTGCGGCCAGCAGGTCGTACGTGCGGGCCGCCGCCGCAGGCGACATTCCCTGTGTGGGCTCGTCGACGAGCACCACGCGCGCGCGTGCCGGCAGGGCGCGGGCCAGGGCGAGCATCCGCCGCTCGCCGCCCGAGAGGGTGCCGGCGCGGCGGCGGAGCAGCGGGCGAAGCTGCGGATAGGCGTCGAGCGCCGGGCCGGGGTCGGGCGCGACCAGCCGGAGATTCTCCTGGACCGTGAGCGACCCGAACACGGCCCGCCGTTCGGGTATCAGGCACAGCCCGTGCCGCGCCCGCCGGTACGCCGGCATCCGGGTCACGTCGGCGCCGTCCCACACCACGGCACCGCCGGACAGGGTCACGGTTCCCGCCAGCGCGCGCAGGACCGTCGTACGGCCGGAGCCGTTGCGGCCGAGCAGCACGGTGAGCCCGGGGGCGGGAGCGGCGAGGGTCACGCCGTGCAGGGCCTCCAGGGGGCCGTAGCGCACGCGCGCGTGGCGCAGGGAGATGGTCACGAGCCGGCCGCCCGGACGCCGGGACCGTCGAGGCCGTTGACGCCGTTGAAGCCCCCGGGACCGTCGAAGCGATCGGGGCCGTCGAAGCCGTCGAGTACGCGCCCGGGCGGACCCGAGGCGACGATGCGGCCCGCGGTCATCACATGCACGACGTCGGCGAGGCCGGCGACCAGGTCGAGGTCGTGCTCGACGACGAGCAGGGCGGTGCCCTCGGCGGCGAGTGCCCCCAGCACGCGTGTCAGCGCGGTGACCTCGGCGGTGTCCAGGCCGGCGGCCGGCTCGTCGAGCAGCAGCACGCGCGGGCCGCCCGCGAGGGCGCGGGCCAGCTCGACCCGGCGCAGGGTGCCGGTGGGCAGACCGGCGGCGGGCAGTGCGCGCACGGGCCCGTCGAGGCCGAGCAGCCGCAGCGCCCGCTCGACGGCCTCCGGATCGGTGATCCGCCCCTGCTCGGCGCCCACGCGGACGTTGTCGGCCACCGACAACGTGGGGAAGACGGCCGGCTGCTGGAAGGTCCGCGCGATTCCCAGCCGGGTCCGCGCGTGCGCCGGGAGCCGTGTGACGTCACGTCCCCCGAGGACCACGCGGCCCCGAGCGGGCCGCAGAGTCCCGGCGAGACAGTGGAACAGGGTGCTCTTGCCGGCCCCGTTGGGCCCCACCACGGCGGTGACCCGCCCGGCCGGGACATCGAGATCGACCCCGTCGAGGGCGGTGAAGCCGTCGTAACGGGCGTGCAGGGCGCGGGCGGCCAGGAGCGGTTTGGCCGGGAGCGGTTTGGCCGGGGCGAGCGGTGCGGCCGGGGCGAGCGGTGCGGCGCCGTGCGCGTGCGGACCCGGGCCCGCACCCGCACCTGCACGCGGGCCCGCACCTGGACCCGCACCCGCAGTGCCCCCGCCGCTCCCCACGGCGCGGGCCGCCTCCGTGTGCGCGGTCTCCCCCACCCGGTACCGCCGTGCCGTTACGGGCATCGCGGCCGCCGCCCTCGCCGGAGCCGGCCGCAGCGTCTGCCGTACCCGTGTCCCCAGCGGCGTCAGACCCGTTCGGCGGCGTGGCCGCAGACGGGACGCCGCGCCCCGCAGGGCCTCGTGGGGGCCGCCGGGGAAGCGGCCGGACAGTGCCGCCAGCACTCCGATCAGCGCGGCCGCCACACCGCCCCGGGTACCCGCGTCGAGGCCCACCAGCAACGCGGCGGCGGCGAGGGCACCAAGGGTGCTGTCGGCGCCGAGGACGACCACCGCGGCGAACCACAGCAGGCTGCGCACGGGGTCGAAGGCGGTGGGGTCGAAGGCCCGCACGCCCATGCCGAGCATGCCCCCGCCGAGCGCGGCCAGGGCGGCGCCGCAGACGAACGCCAGCAGTTTCAGGGCGGGCACCCGGACGCCCGCCGCCGAGGCGCCGCCCTCGTCGTCGCGCATCGCGGCCAGTGCCCGGCCCGTGCGGCCCCGACGCAGCGCGCGGGTGGCGAACAGGGCGAGCGCCAGCAGGGCCAGTTCCAGGACGTAGTACGCCCGGTCCCCGTCGAAGCCCGCCGGACGGCCCGGCCCCGGCCCGGCCGTGGCGTACGGCTGCGCGAAGACGAACCGGCTCACCCCGACCCCCACCGCGAACGTCGCCAGCGCGAGTGCCAGGCCCCGGCGGCTGATCGCGGGCCAGCCGGTCAGCACGCCCAGCGGGGCGACCATGACCACGGCCACGGCGAGCGCGGCGAGTTCGGGCAGGCGCGGCAGACCGGGGAAGCGGCCCGCCGCGAGCAGCGCCGTGAACAGCGCGCCCAGCCCGGCGTACGCCGCCTGCCCCAGCGAGATCTGGCCGCCCCGGCCGGTGACCACCACCAGGGACAGCAGCACCACGCCCAGCGCCGGCACCTGGACGGAGGTGTGCAGGTCCGAGCCGGCGAAGCCCAGCGGCAGCAGGAACAGCACCACGGCCACGACCCGGGCGCCGTACGGCGCCGGCATCCGCGCGGCCGCCGGGACCGGCAGCGCGTCCCGGGTGCCCACGCCGGGCAGCACCAGGGCCGCGACCAGCAGCGCGACCACGAACAGGTTGGCGCCGACCGCCTGCAGCAACGGCCCGCCCCAGCCCGGCGGGTGCAGCCGCGTCAGCTGGCTCTGGGCGATCCCGGTGCCGAGCGCCACGAGCACCGCGACCGGCAGGCTGCGCATCCGCGCGGCCACCGCGACCGCCACCACCTCCATGACCAGCAGCGGCAGCCCGAACGGGTCCAGCCGGACGTACGGCGCGAGCAGCACCCCCGTCAGACCCGCCGTGAACGATCCGAACGCCCAGCCGGCCGCCGCCACCCGGTCCGCGTCGATCCCGCCGAGCACGGCCAGCCGCCGGTCGTCGACGACGGCCCGCAGCTCACGGCCGAAGCGCGTGTGGCGGACGACCACCCCGACCCCCGCCGCCAGCACCAGCGCCACCGCCAACTGCCCCCACGGATCGGCCCGCACCACATCGGGTGCGTCGTCCCGCGCCCCCTGCCCCCACACCAGCGCCGCCCCACCCACCAGCAGCACGAACACCCCGATGGACGCGACCAGCGTCTGCGCCGGGTCGCCGCCCAGGACCGCGGCCGGCCGGAAGACCAAGCGTTCCAGCAGCACACCGATCCCGGGTGCCAGGACCACCAGCGTGACCACGGCACCCAGCCACAGCGGCCAGCCCCAGCCGACCACGCACTGCCGCAGCGCATAGGCGCACACCATCGCGACCGCGCCGTGCGCGAAGTTGAGCACGCCGGTCGCGCGGTACGTCACGATCAGGCCGATCCCGCTGAGCGCGGCAGCGCTGCCGACGGACAGTCCGGCCAGGGTCAGGTCGTACGTCAGCGAGGACATGGTCAGTCGTCCCCGGCACCGGGCTCGCAGATCGGGCACGGGTGCAGTTCGCCGCCCGCGAGGAGCCTGGCGTCCACGGGCACCGCCTCCGCCTTGCCGGCGACCAGCGGGCAGTCGGCGCGGTGGTACAGCGTGCCGCCCGGAACCGTCGCCAGCTTCCCGCTGACCGCCAGGGGCGCGGTCAGGGCCTCCGCCGAGGCGTCGGTGTCCTCGGGCGCGGCAGCCACCAGCAGGCCGTACAACTCCTCCACGCGCGAGGCCGCGAGCGCCTGCCGTCCATGCGTGAGCAGCACGGCCCCGGTGACGATCAGCGCGGCGCCGGGGACCGTGCAGGAGGCCAGGTAGGGCAGTTGACGTCCGGTGTACCGCTCGCCCGAGACGCCGTACCAGCCGATCACGCACAGCACCGCGCCCGCGGCGAGCGCGGCCCAGCCGGCCCAGAGGACTGGGTGCACGGTCCGCAGTCGGGATGTCCGCATCGCTGGCTCCCTCAGCCGATTGCTTGCACTATGCCTTCTGGAAGCCGACCCTGAAAGCTCCGGGCACACAGGGCCCGGACGACCGAACACCCGGTGGTGAGCCAGATGGTTCTCGGGAGCGACCTCAGGCGGGACGACGCGGGAAGGGGAGGCGGTCCGGCGGCGGTTGGGCCCCGTGCGGCACCTGCGGCCGCGCTGGTCCTCCTCCTCGCCGTGGCCCTCGGGGGCTGCGGCGACGACAGCGGCGGCGGCAGTGACGGCGCACCGCCCACCCCTTCCGTGGAGAACACCACGACCGCGGCGCCGAGTCCGGCCGCGACCGCCCCCGCCGACCCGGCGGCGGCCACGGCGCAGATCAGGGAGAACTGGCGGAGGTTCTTCGACCCGGCCACGTCCACGAAGGACAAGCAGGCCGTCCTGGAGAACGGCGACCGAATGGCGCTGGTGCTGCGGGCCTTCGGCGGTGACCGGCGCGGCGGCCAGGTGCAGGCCACGGTGACGAAGACCGAGTTCACCTCGCCGACGGCCGCGAACGTGACGTACACCCTGACCCTGAAGGGCGCGACCGCGCTGCCCGACGCCCGGGGGACGGCGGTCGAACAGAACGGCACCTGGAAGGTGTCCGACCGGACTCTGTGCGCCCTGGTCCAGTTGAGCGGCAATGCCTCGGCGTCGGCGCTGCCGGGCTGCTGAGACCGCCGCCGCGGTGCTGCTGCTCCTCGCGGGCACGGCCTGCGGCAGCCGGTTGCCGGAGCGCGACTTCGAGCACGGCGCCCGGTCGCCCGCACCCGCGCCTGGCGGCACCGCGCCCGTCCCGGTCGGCATCATCACGAGCGCCACCAGCCCGGTCGGCGGCAACACCTTCACCGGGCCCCGCGACGGCGCCACGGCGTTCTTCGGCCGTCTCGACGCGCGCGGGGGCATCGACGGCCACCCGGTCGAGGTGCACCTGTGCGACGACGGCGGCAGCGGCATCGGCAACAACGATTGCGTGCACCGGCTGATCGACGAGGACAAGGTGGTCGCCCTGGTCGCCACCACCGCCCTCGACTACGCGGGCGCCCCGCGCGTGTCCCACGCGCGCGTGCCCGACATCGGCGGCCAGCCCATCGGGGCCGCCTACGACACCTGGCCCCACCTGTACGGCATCTACGGCAGCCTCGCGCCGCGCGAGGGCACGCCCGGCTGGGGCGGCACGCTGTACGGCGGCACCGAGGTCTACCGCTACTTCAAACGCGAGCAGGGCGCCCGTACCGCCGCGGTGGTGTCGTACAACCAGGCAGCCTCCGCCGCCTACGCGCGGCTCGTCGAACACGGCCTGAGGGCCGAGGGGTACAAGGTGGTCACGGAACAGGTCGACTTCGCGCTGCCCAACTTCCGCGCGGCGGCGGCCGATCTGCGCCAGCAGGGCGCCGACCTGGTCTTCGACGCCCTCGACACCCACGGCAACGCACAGCTGTGCCGGGCGATGGACGCGGTCGGCGCCAGGATCACCGCCAAGGTGACCAATGTGCAGAACTGGACGTCCACGGTCCCCGAGGACTACAAGGACTCCCCGAACTGCCGCAACGCGCTGTGGGCGACCGGGGCCGGCCGCAACTACGAGGACACCGGGCACAAGGCCGTACGGGAGTTCCGGGACGCCACGAAGGGACTGAAGACGCACTCCCAGTGGCAGCTGGAGGGCTGGGCGGCCGCCATGTGGTTCACGGACGCGGCCCGGTCCTGCGCACGGCAGGGCATCACGCGCGCGTGCGTCGACGACTACATGAACCGCAGCGAGAACTACAACGCCGACGGACTGCTGCTCCCCGTCTCCTTCGAGAGGTCGGCCGAGCCGCCGAGGACCCGCCGCACATGTCTGTCGGTCGCCCGCTGGCAGGACGGCAGGGGCTGGGTGTCGCAAGGGGACATGAACAGCACCTGCTTCGAGGTGCCGCAACTGCCGTACGAGCCGTGATCCGCGCGCGGAGCGCGGACAGCCGCCGTCCACCGGCTCGCCACGCCGGCCCGCAGCCGCCGCGGCGGCGGGAGACGACGCGGGTGCTCGGTGCCCGAACCGTGAAATACCCATGCGCGCAGGCTTCGGCGATCACCCGCGGAATCGGAATGCAACGGCCTGCCGGAGCGGCCTCTGCCCGGTTAGCCGGATGCTTTCCGCCGGGGTTTTCCGGGCGCCGCTCCCAGGCGCGGGAATTGCGTTCGAATCCCGCGGAAGAGGGCCGCACCCACCCGCGAGCGTGACGGAGTGCGCTCCATCACGGCGTTGGCATCCTGTGACAGAAGCGTGACAGGAGGGGAAGGTGGGAGAGGCGTGACCGCTCGGCGCGGGCTTCCCCGCTCATGGGGCAGGGCCTAGCGTGGCGGTATGGCATCGATTCCCACTCCGCCGGCGGAGCCCCAGGACAACCCGGACGGTTATGTCGGCCTCGAGGCCGAGCGGGCCGAGCGGCTCGCGCGCGAACGCGGCTGGACCACGGTGCGGTCACTGCCGCCCGGCACGATCATCACCATGGAGTACCGGGCCGGGCGGCTGAACTTCGAGGTCGAGAACGGGCAAGTGGCCCGCGCCTGGAAGGGCTGAGCGACTCGTCGCGGAAGCGGTGACTGCCCGCCGGTGACCGCCGGTGCCCGCCGGAAGGTCAACTGCCCGCCAGGGGGCGGGCCGCCGGGGCCGTGCCGCGCGGGACGCGGTCGGCGTGCGGGGGCCGGCGGCTGCCGGTCGGAGTGAGGGGGGTGCGCTCCGAGCGGGTCGTGTGCGGACCGGGGGCGAGGTAGGCCGGCGTGCGGGCCGAGCGGCTCGCGCCGACCGTCTCGCGGGTGGCCGGCGCCTCGTCAGGGACGGGGGTACGCGGCTTGAGCACCACGGGGACGCCGACGGGGACGACCGGCGCGGGCACCGGTGCCCGGCGGCCGCGGCGGGCGCGCCGGCGGTCGCGCAGGTCGAAGAGACCGGCCTCGGACCGGGCGATCAGCGGCTCGAACCAGGGCAGCGCCAGCAGGATCAGCAGCCCGGCGGCCCAGCCGAGCAGCACGTCGCTGAGCCAGTGCGTACCCAGGTAGACGGTGGTGAGGCCGACGCCGAGCGATGTGACCGCCGACACCGCGGACAGCCAGCGGCGCGCTCTCGGAGTGGAGGCCAGATACGCCAGGATGCCCCAGGTCACCACGGCGTTGGCGGTGTGGCCGCTGGGGAATATATCGCCGCCCAGGCCCATCTCGTTGGAGCCGATGACGGTCGCGTAGTGCGGTCCGAGGCGCCCCATGCCGAGCTTCGCGGCGCCGACCGTGATGTTCAGCAGCAGCAGTGACGCGGCGAGGGTGAGCAGGGGGCGCAGCGTGTGCTGCCGCCAGGAGCGCCAGCCCAGCCAGGCGGAGACCATCACGGCGGTGGGGCCGCGCTGGCCCAGCACCACGTAGTAGTCGAGGAACGCGTGGATCTGCGGCCACTGCTGGTACGGCCGGAAGAACATGACCTGCCAGTCCAGCCGGACCAGCCAGGAGGTGGTCACCACGGCCCAGACGATCGCCAGGTAGAAGGCCAGGGTCGCCGAGAACAGCACCACCCGGTGCCTGCTCATTCTCGGCATGTTGATGTGCGCCGGCCGTTGCGGCTCACGGTCCAGCCTGGCGAACACCCGGTCCAGGCGGGTGAGGGTTCCTTCGGTACGCACCTAATCGACGTTACAGCGAGTGAGCTCAGTTCCCGGGCGAATCACGGGGTTTGTGATGACGATGTGATGTGGGATTGCTCTCAACCGGGCTTTATTTCCACGGATTCCGCAATCCGCGGTGGCCCTGTCCCGCATTTCTTTTGATCATTCCGGCAGTTGCTTATATGGCGCTTATGAATGGGTTAACCGAACGCTCGGATGGAATTACCCGTGTGCTCATCGGATGTGCGGAGCGGATCACGGGGGACCGGAGCCGTTCAGCCAGAACGCTCCGTAGATCGCCGACGCGACCGCGACGCCGCCCACCACCAGCGCCGGCCGGGAGGTGCGCAGCCGGGCCAGGGCCAGGGCGAGCGGCAGCAGCAGCGGGAAGGCGGGCAGCAGCAGCCGCGGCTTCGAACCGAAGTAGCTCGACGCGCACAGGGCGAGCGCGGTGACCGCACCCGAGTACACCAGCAGCGCGAGCGGCTGCCCCTGGCGTACGCAGACGACGTACAGCCAGATCACCAGGGCGACGCCGATGATCAGCCCGAGCCCGGCCAGGGCCGACGGGCAGGACGTGAACTTTCCGGCGACGAACCGGGCGAAGGCGTAGCCGCCGTCGAAGCCGTTGCGCCAGCCCGCCTGGACATCGAGATAGCCGAGTGGGCCCCTGCCGGTGCGGTGGCCGACCCACAGCACATAGCCGGCCGCGCCGAGCGGGGCGAGCAGCATCCCGAGCAGGCGGCGGGCAGGGGCGTGCGCGGTGAACGCCGGGGCGTGTGCCGCCTGTAGTGCGCCGTCCGCCGCCGGTGCGCTCCGGGATCGCACGAAGGAGGCGACGGCCGCCGCCCACACCGCCGCGACCACGGCGAGCCCCACCGGCCGGGTCAGCCCCGCGAACAGGGCCAGGGCGCCCGCGGTCACCCAGCGGCCGGTCAGCACGGCGTACAGCGACCATGCGGCGAGTGCCGTGAACAGCGACTCGCTGTACGCCATCGACTGCACGACCCCGACCGGCAGCACCGCCCACAGCAGCACCGCCCAGACCCCGGCCCGCCCGTCGTCCCGGCCGTACACATGGTCCGCGACCGCGAAGATCCCCCAGGCCGCGGCGAGCGAGGCCAGTAGGGAGACGGCGAACCCGGCGTCGGCGCACGACAGCGGGGTCACCGCGGCGAGCAGCCGCTCCAGCCAGGGCAGCAGAGGGAAGAAGGCCAGGTTGGAGTGCACGTCCCCGTTCGGCAGGCGCACCTCGTAGCCGTAGCCGAGTTCCGCGACCCGCGTGTACCAGAGCGCGTCCCAGCGGGCGGTCAGCAGGGTGTACGCGCTCTTGCCGTGCGCGGCGCTCCAGACGGCCAGGGTCACCAGGCCCAGGGAGCGGACGGCCGCGTACCCGAGGAGCGCCGGGGCGGCCCGGCGCAGGGTCCCGGGGCGGGCCGCCGCCACGCGCGTTGCAAGATCGGTCACGGGCTCGATTATCGACGGCGCCCGGAACCGGACGTACCGGCGGGGCGTGATGCCGAGGGAGAGAGTGGTGTACGCCACATTGATTCCCCGCGAAGTCTGAGAGCTGGGCCACGCGTCACCGGAGCGCTCTCGCGTACGCTGACGTGTCACTCGCACTTCGATGCGCGGGCCGGGGACCACCGCTCCTCTCCGGCCGAGCCGCGGGGAGTCCCCACCCCGCCGGCCCGCCGAACGCGAGGGTTCATCTGGGAGGTACGTACATGTCCGGGACGACCACGGCGGCTGCCCAGCTGCGCCGTCGGGCGGCCGGGGCCGGTGCCAATCGCTGGGTCGTCCTGGTCGTGCTCTGCGTCAGCCTGCTGCTGGTCGCGGTGGACGCCACCGTCCTGCACGTGGCGGTCCCGGCCGTCACCGCGGACCTCCGGCCCGGCGCCATCGAACTGCTCTGGATCGTCGACACCTATCCCCTCGTCTGCGCCTCGTTGCTGATCCTCTTCGGCACGCTGGGCGACCGGGTGGGCCGCAGACGGATCCTGCTGCTCGGCTACGCCCTCTTCGGCGTCGCCTCCGCCCTGGCGGCCTTCGCACAGAACCCCCAGATGCTGATCTTCGCCCGCGGGCTGCTCGGCGTCGGCGGCGCCATGATCATGCCGGCCACCTTGTCGATCCTGCGGCAGGTCTTCCCCGACCGGCGCGAACGGGCGCTGGCGATCGGCCTCTGGAGTGCGGTCGCGGCGGTCGGCGCGGCGGTCGGGCCGCTGCTCGGCGGCTTCCTGCTCGAGCACTTCTGGTGGGGCTCGGTCTTCCTCGTCAACATCCCGCTGATGCTGGTCAGCCTGCCGGTGGGCCGGCTGCTGCTGCCCGAGTCGACCGGCGACGGGGACGGGCCGTGGGACGTGGTCGGCGCGCTGATGGCCGCGGCCGGCCTGTTCGGCGCGGTACTGGGTGTGAAGCGGCTCGGCGGCGGGGGGCCGGCGCTGAACGCGCTGACGCTGGGGCCGCTGGTGGTGGGCGCGGCGCTGCTGGTGGCGTTCGTACGGCGGCAGCGGAGGCGGAAGCATCCGCTGGTGGACCTCGGGATGTTCGCGCGGCCGGCGTTCAGTACCTCGGTGGGCTGCATCGTGCTGGCGATGCTGGCGCTGGTCGGCCTGGAGCTGATCGCGGCGCAGTACCTGCAGCTGGTGCTCGGGCTGTCCCCGCTGCAGACCGGCCTGCGGCTGCTGCCGCTGACGTTCGCCGCGATGGCGGCCGGACTGCTGGGAGCGCGGATGCTGCGGCGGTTCGGGCCGCGGCGGATGGTCTGCGTCGGCTTCTGCGTGACCGCCGCCGCCGTGGTGGAGCTGACGGCGATGGGCGGCGAGGACAACGCCGGGCTGCTGCTGTTCGGCTTCGTGCTGCTGGGCTTCGGCCTGGAGACCACGCTGTTCGGGGCGTACGAGTCGATGCTGAGCGAGGCGCCGCCCGCGCAGGCGGGCGGGGCCGCGGCGATCGGCGAGACGTCGTACCAGCTGGGGGCGGGGATGGGCATCGCCCTGCTCGGGACGGTGATGAACGCGGCGTACGCGCCCGGGCTCACGGATGTGCCGGGGGTGCCGGCGTCGGCCTCGGGACCGGCTTCGCACTCGCTGGGCGAGGCGTACGGGGTCGCCGCACGGCTGGGCGGGGCGGCGGGCGACGCCCTGCGACGCGCGGCTCGGGACTCCTTTGTGCACGGGCTGCATGTGACGTTGCTGGTGAGCGCGGGGTTGTTGCTGCTCGGGGCGGTGATGGCACTGCGGTTGCCGAGGGTGATGCAGTGCGAGGAGGAGGGGGCGCCGGTGGAGCTGCCCGTGCAGCGGGAGGCCGAACGGCCCCGCGTCTCCGCGTGACCGCTCGTCGTCGCGAGGCGGGCCTCTCATGCCTCCGGCGGCCGTCACGAGTGGTGCGCGAGTGGGGGAGCACGCTGGACGTGGGCGACGCCGCGTCGTACCGTCGGGCCAGAGTGCGTAACTAGCGGTGCTAGTTTTCCCTAGTCGGAGGTGCCCATGCCGGCGTCGTTGCCCCCGTTCGACCCCGCCGACCCCCTCGGGATCGACGATCTGCTGGACCCGGAGGACCTGGCCATCCGCGACACCGTGCGGAACTGGGCCGCCGACCGCGTCCTGCCGCACGTCGCCGGGTGGTACGAGAGCGGTGAACTGCCCGCCATCCGGGAGCTGGCCCGCGAACTCGGCGGCATCGGCGCGCTCGGGATGTCGCTCAGCGGATACGGGTGCGCCGGCGCCACCGCCGTCCAGTACGGGCTCGCCTGCCTGGAGCTGGAGGCCGCCGACTCCGGCATCCGGTCCCTGGTCTCCGTGCAGGGCTCCCTCGCGATGTACGCCATCCACCGCTTCGGCAGCGAGGAGCAGAAGCAGGCATGGCTGCCCCGGATGGCCGCCGGCGAGGTGATCGGCTGCTTCGGCCTCACCGAGCCCGACCACGGCTCCGACCCCGCCTCCATGCGCACCCACGCCAAGCGCGACGGCACCGACTGGGTCCTCAACGGCCGCAAGATGTGGATCACCAACGGCTCGGTGGCCGGGGTCGCCGTGGTGTGGGCGCAGACGGAGGACGGCATCCGCGGCTTCGTCGTGCCCACCGGCACCCCCGGGTTCTCCGCCCCCGAGATCAAGCACAAGTGGTCGCTGCGGGCCTCGGTCACCAGCGAGCTCGTGCTCGACGACGTACGGCTGCCCGCCGACGCCGTGCTGCCGGAGGTCAGCGGGCTGCGCGGACCGCTCAGCTGTCTGTCCCACGCCCGCTACGGCATCGTCTGGGGCGCCATGGGCGCGGCCCGCTCCTGTTTCGAGGCCGCCGTCGACTACGCGAAGTCACGCGAACAGTTCGGCAGGCCCATCGGCGGCTTCCAGCTCACCCAGGCCAAGCTCGCCGACATGGCGGTCGAACTGCACAAGGGAATTCTGCTCGCCCACCACCTGGGGCGGCGCATGGACGCCGGCCGCCTGCGTCCCGAGCAGGTCAGCTTCGGCAAGCTCAACAACGTACGAGAGGCGATCGAGATCTGCCGCACGGCGCGGACGATTCTCGGCGCCAACGGGATCTCCCTCGAGTATCCCGTGATGCGGCACGCGACCAACCTCGAGTCGGTGCTCACCTACGAGGGCACCGTGGAGATGCACCAGCTCGTGCTGGGCAAGGCGCTCACCGGTCTCGACGCCTTCCGGTGAGCCCCGGGCGGGGCAGGGCCGGCGTACGGCCCTGCCTCAGCTCTGGTTGAAGAACCCGTCCGACCGGTGCGCCCCCGGGTCCCCGGCCACGATCTCCGTGTCGGCGGGGGACAGCAGGAACACCCGGGTGGACACCCGGTCGATGGAGCCGCGCAACCCGAAGACGAGCCCGGCGGCGAAGTCCACCACGCGCTTGGCGTCGGCCGACTCCATGGCCGTCAGGTTCACGATGACGGGCACGCCCTCGCGGAACAGCTCGCCGATCGCACGCGCGTCCCGGAAGCTGTCCGGCGTCACCGTGCCGATCCGGCGGCCCTTCTCCTCGGCCGTGTCCGTGGCCACCTTGACCCGGGGGTCGGTGACCCAGGCGTCCCCGGACTCGGTGCCCTCGGAGTAGTCGTCGTCGTAGTAGCGCTCGTCATCGTTGTCGTCGACGAGGCCGAGCCACGCACTCGCCTTGCGTACCGATCCCATGGACGCCTCCTCTCACAGCGGTCTTTCTGCTTTCCGCATCCCTATGGTCATCCATGATGCTGACAGCGCGCCAAGTGAATAGACGCCGCACGGGGGGTTTGTGACGGTACTGGTGCACAGGCGATCCGTCGAGAGCCCGTGTGCCCCAAGGGTCCTGGTCTACACGGCTGCTGACTGTGAGTGAAATATGATTGTCCGCGGCACATGGGTGACGGACGGTGCGTACGGGTGAACGAAGTGGTCGATACGATGCGTCGGCTCAACGTCGTACGCGTCACGGGGGATCTTCATGTTCGGAATCGTCAGGCCCTGTCGGCACCGTCTGGGGGAGAGCCTCAAGACCCAGTGGATGGCCCACTTGTGCGGGCTGTGCCTGGCACTGCGCGGTGACCACGGACAGTTCGCGCGTGTCGTGACGAACTATGACGGCCTTCTCGTATCGGTCCTGACGGAGGCTCAGGCCGAGCGCGTGGGCACGGCCGGCGGATGGCGGCGCACGGCCGGCCCCTGTCCCTTGCGCGGCATGCGCACCGCGTCCGTCGCCCAGGGCGAGGGCGCCCGGCTCGCGGCCGCCGTCTCCCTGGTGCTCGCCTCGGCCAAGGTGCGCGACCACGTCGCCGACGGCGACGGGGTGCTGGCCCGACGGCCGGTGGCGCTCGCCGCCCGCCGGGTCGCCGACAGTTGGGGGCGTGCGGGCGCCCGTACCGGAGCCGATGTCGGCTTCGACACCGCCGTGCTCGTCGACGCGGTCGACCGGCAGGCCGGCGTCGAGGCGCTCGCCGGGCCAGGGACGCCGGTCCTGACCGTCACCGAGCCCACCGAGACCGCCACCGCAGCGGCCTTCGCGCACACCGCTGTACTCGCCGGACGGCCGGCCAACGCCGAACCGCTCGCCGAGGCCGGGCGCCTCTTCGGCCGGCTCGCCCACCTCCTGGACGCGGTGGAGGACCGCGAGGCCGACGCCGCGTCCGGCGCCTGGAACCCGCTCACCGCCACCGGCACCTCGCTCACCGAGGCCCGCCGGCTCGCCGACGACGCGGTGCACGGCATCCGGCTCGCCCTGCGGGAAGTGGAGTTCGAGGACGGCCGCCTCGCGCACCTGCTGCTCGCCCACGAACTCGGGCGCTCCGTCGACCGCGCCTTCGGCACCGAATCGTGTGGGCACGCGCACGAGGGCACCGGGGACACCTCCGGGGACACGTCCGTCGTCACCCCCGAGGGCTCCTTCGGCCCGCCGCAGGGGCCCTACGCCCCGCAGAAGCCGCACGGCACACGCGGCCTCTGGGCCGGCTGCGCGGCGGCCATCGGGCTGTGCTGCACCTGCAAGGTTTGCTGTGCCGAGGAGTTCGAGGGGCCCTGGTCCCGGAAGAGGCGCGAGGGCTGGTGCAGCGACTGCGACTGCGACTGCGACGGTTCGTGCTGCGAGGTCTGCCAGTGCTGCGAGTGCTGTGAGTGCTGCTCCTGCTGCGACTGCTAGGAGTTGCTGCGCCGGGACGTGGCCGGCGGCTTCGTCCGCCTCGCGCACATCACTGCGGACGGGCGGGACGACTTCGCGGGCCGCGTGGTGCCGCTGCCCCAGGACCGGGGCGCGTTCCGCACGCGGTACGCGGGCGCCACTTCGCGCTCGCACGCCGGTTTGGCCGGCCGGCCGGGCATGGAAGGGTTGATCACATGACGGACGCATCCGGCCAGTGGGAGCAGTGGCACGAGCACCGCACGGATACGGTGCCGGCGCCCTGCGGCCCGCTCGCGGCCGCCGGCACGTACGGGCTCGAGGACTATCCGGACGGTTTAGTTCCGGACATCCCCGGGACCTGGGCGGCCGGCGGCGACGCGGCCGTGCTCGGCGCTGCCGGGGCGGACGGGCCACTGAAGGCGGCTCAGCCGCAGGGCGGCGCGCTGTGGGCGGTGTTCGCCGACGCCGCCGGCGCGGACGGCGGCTTCCGCTTCCGGTTCGTGCGTCCCGAGGCGCCGGACGCCGAGGGGTGTGTCACCGCCGACTTCACCCGGGCCGTGCTGCCGCCGTGCGCGTCCGCCGGTCACCTCATCCGTCCCTGCCCGCCGCCGGGGGACACCCCGGACCGTGCGATACCGGCGGGGGAGTGCACTCTGCGCTGAGGCTGGTTCCCGTCGCTGACCGGGCGTCAATCCACCTCGATCGCACACAGTTCACTCGAATCGCACACAGTCGCACGGCCGAAAGGCACCCTTGCGCCGACCGGCCATTCGGCCGAATACTCCCCCACAGCGCTTGTCAGGGACACGACGTATTCGACATCCGGACGTCATACCCCCGGCTGCGCCTCACGGACCCCGACCCCACGCGGGCCCCCGACTTCCTTTGTGGAGGAACGAAAAGTGAGGATCAAGCGCACCACTCCCCGCAGTGGCATTACGAGACGGACCCGGCTGATCGCCGTCGCCTCCGGACTCGTGGCCGCCGCCTCGTTCGCCGTCCCCAGCGCGAACGCGTCCGACGCCGGAACCTTCAGCGCCGCCCAGCTCGCCAAGGCGAGCGACTCGGTGCTCAAGGCCGACATCCCGGGTACCGCCTGGGCGGTCGACGGCAGGACCAACCGGGTCGTCGTCACCGTCGACAGCACGGTCTCCCAGGCCGGGATCGCCAGGATCAAGCAGCAGGCGGGGGCCAACTCCGCCGCCCTGACCATCAGGCACACGCCGGGCAGGTTCAACAAGCTGATCTCCGGCGGCGACGCCATCTATGCGAGTAGCTGGCGCTGCTCGCTGGGCTTCAACGTCCAGGACTCCAGCGGCAACTACTACTTCCTGACCGCCGGTCACTGCACCGACGGCGCGGGCACCTGGTGGTCGAACTCGTCGCACTCGACCACGCTCGGCACCACCGCCGGCTCCTCCTTCCCCGGCAACGACTACGGCATCGTGCGCTACACCAACAGCTCGGTGAGCAAGCCGGGTGCCGTGGGCAGCCAGGACATCACCAGCGCGGCCACCCCGTCGGTCGGCACCACCGTCTACCGTCGCGGCTCCACGACCGGAACGCACAGCGGCCGCGTCACCGCGCTCAACGCCACGGTCAACTACGGTGGCGGCGACATCGTCTACGGCCTCATCCAGACCACGGTCTGTGCCGAGCCCGGCGACTCCGGCGGCCCGCTCTACGGCGGCACCACCGCGTACGGTCTGACCTCCGGCGGCAGCGGCGACTGCACCTCCGGCGGCACGACCTTCTTCCAGCCGGTCACCGAGGCGCTGAGCGCCTACGGGGTCCACGTCTACTGACGCCTCCCCCTCGCACCCGGCCGTGCGCACGGCCGGTGAACGCAGCCGGCGGCAGGTGGCCCCCGTGCGCAACCGGCGTGCGGGGGCTCCCCCTTGTACGGGGACGGGGCTACCGTCGAGGGACACCCTGATGCGCCCGCGTCGGATTGTGGGGGCCGTGATGGTCGAGGAACTGGTGGCGGCGGGAGTGGCGCTCGCGTCCGCCGGGGCGGTGTACGTGATGGCGGCGGCCCGGGTCGTCAAGCAGTACGAGCGGGGCGTGGTGTTCCGGCTCGGCAAGCTGCACCCCCAGGTGCGCGGGCCGGGGTTGACCATGATCGTTCCGTTCGTGGACCGGCTGCGCAAGGTCAACATGCAGATCGTGACGATGCCCGTGCCGGCGCAGGAGGGCATCACGCGGGACAACGTCACGGTGCGCGTGGACGCCGTCGTCTACTTCAAGGTGACCGCGCCGGCCGAGGCGGTGGTCCGGGTGGAGGACTACCGGTTCGCGGTCTCGCAGATGGCGCAGACCTCGCTGCGCTCGATCATCGGCAAGAGCGAGCTGGACGATCTGCTGTCCAACCGCGAAAAGCTCAACCAGGGGCTGGAGTTGATGATCGACAGTCCGGCGGTGGAGTGGGGGGTCACCATCGACCGGGTGGAGATCAAGGACGTGTCGCTGCCCGAGACCATGAAGCGGTCCATGGCCCGGCAGGCCGAGGCCGACCGGGAGCGGCGCGCCCGCATCATCAACGCGGACGCCGAGCTCCAGGCATCCAGGAAGCTGGCGGAGGCCGCCCAGCAGATGGCGGACACGCCGGCGGCCCTGCAACTGCGGCTGCTGCAGACCGTGGTGGCGGTCGCCGCCGAGAAGAACTCCACGCTCGTGCTGCCGTTCCCGGTCGAGCTGCTGCGGTTCCTGGAGCGGGCGCAGCCGCAACTGCCCACGCCGTCACCGGTGTCGGAACCGCGCGTCGGTCCGGGTTCCGAGGGGTCGGAATCAAGACAGGACTAGACCTCACGGAGAGCCGAATGTTACTCGCGCGTAGTGTTTGCGGTGCGAACGCGGGCGCGATGATCCCGGACGGTCAAGGCATAGGGGGCGTACGCCGGTTGACGTACGTGCGTCCAGAACTCGACCTTGTGTGCTCCCTGTGGGCCTCGGAATAGTGGGCGCCGTTCAACCGCCTTCCGGTCTGCGAGGTCCCCACAATCTCCCGGGCCGACCCCCCACAGGAGGACGTCAGTTGAAGCACCGACGCATACCCAGGCGCCGTGTGGCCGTGGCAGGCGCGGGCATCGCCGCGCTCGTCGCCGCGGGACTCACCTTCCAGAGTGCGAACGCCAGTGAGGCCGCGAAGACCCCCGCGGCCCGCACCCTGTCCGCCCCGGCGGCCGGAAAGCTCGCCTCGACCCTGCTGCAGGACCTCGGCACCGACGCCGCGGGCACGTACTACGACGCGCAGGCCCGAAGCCTCGTGGTCAACGTGCTCGACGAGGCCGCCGCCAGGACGGTCCAGCAGGCGGGAGCCAAGGCCAGAGTCGTCGAGAACTCCCTCGCCGAACTGGACGGCGCCCGTACCACGCTGAAGGAGGACGCGACCATCCCCGGCACCTCGTGGGCGACCGACCCCGTCAGCGACAAGGTCGTCGTCACCGCCGACACGACCGTCTCCAGGGCCGGGTGGGCCAAGCTCGCCAAGGTCGTCGACGGACTCGGCGCCAAGGCCGAACTCAAGCGCTCGAAGGGCCGGTTCAAGCCCTTCGTCGCCAGCGGCGACGCCATCACCGGCTCGGGCGGCCGCTGCTCGCTCGGCTTCAACGTGGTCAAGGGCGGGCAGCCGTACTTCCTCACGGCCGGCCACTGCACCCAGGCGATCTCCACCTGGTCCGGCTCCAGCGGCGCCGTGATCGGCAGCAACGAGCAGTCCAGCTTCCCGGGCAACGACTTCGGCCTGGTCAAGTACACCGCGAACGTCGACCACCCGAGCGCGGTCGACCTCTACAACGGCTCGACGCAGGCGATCACCAAGGCGGGCGAGGCGACCGTCGGCGAGAAGGTGACCCGCAGCGGCTCGACGACCCACGTGCACACCGGAACGGTCACCGGCCTGAACGCCACCGTGAACTACTCCGAGGGCACGGTCAGCGGCCTCATCCGGACCGACGTGTGCGCCGAGCCCGGTGACAGTGGCGGCTCGCTGTTCGACGGCGACACCGCGCTCGGCCTGACCTCCGGCGGCAGCGGCGACTGCACCTCCGGCGGCGAGACGTTCTTCCAGCCGGTCACCGAGGCACTGTCGGCGACGGGCAGCCGGATCGGCTGACCGCCCGACGCCCGGCACCCCGGCTCAACGGCACCCCCCACGGGATCCGTGCGGACCCCGCCCTCGCGCGCGAGGGCGGGGTCCGCACGTCGTGTGTCATGCCCTCACGCTCCGTGGCGGCGGACGTTTGCGCAGGTGGGACATGCTCGAACGGATGTCGTACACATGTTCGGGGATGAGGGTATGGTGGGTGGGAGAGTTGGGAACTGATGTTCGAGAGCCTGTGCGGGCTCACGAGTGCGGGAGGTGCGGGTGCCGGGTTTCACGCATCTGCACACCGTCTCCGGGTTCTCCCTGCGCTACGGCGCCTCGCACCCGGAGCGGCTGGCCGAGCGCGCCTCGGAGCGGGGGATGGACGCCCTCGCGCTCACCGACCGCGACACCCTCGCCGGCACGGTCCGCTTCGCCAAGGCCTGCGCGGCGGCGGGCGTCCGCCCGCTGTTCGGCGCGGACCTGGCGGTGGCCGGCCCCGAGCCCGTACGGCCCGACGCGTCCGCCCGGCGGGAGCGGCGCCGGGCCCCGGTGCGCGGCGGTGCCTTCATCGACGAGTCGACCCCCCGCGTCACCTTCCTCGCCCGGGGCGGCGCCCGAGGCTGGGCCGACCTGTGCCGCCTGGTCAGCGCCGCCCATTCCCCCGAGTCCTCGGCCTCTCCCCCGGGTTCTCGGCTTCGCCCGAACAGGGGAGAGCCCCATGAGCAGGGGAGCTCCCCGTTCGCGGGCACCCCGCTGCTCGCCTGGCCCGACAACCACGCCGACGGCCTGACCGTCCTGCTCGGCCCCGGCTCCGACGTCGGCCGGGCGCTGGCCGCGGGCCGCCCCGACCGGGCCGCGAGGCTCCTCGTCCCCTGGCGCGAGGTCTACGGCGACGCCCTGCGCCTGGAGGCCGTCTGGCACGGCCGCAAGGGCACCGGCCCCGGCTCCCTGCGCCTGGCCGCCCGTACCGTCGGCTTCGCCGCCGAGCAGCGGATCCGGCCCGTGCTCAGCAACGCCGTCCGCTACGCGGACCCCGGCCAGGGCCCGGTCGCCGACGTCCTGGACGCCGCCCGCCGCCTGGTCCCCGTCGACGCGACCAAGGAGCTGGACTCCGGCGAGGCCTGGCTGAAGGACCCGGGCGCCATGCTGCGCGCGGCCGAGCGGATCGTCGAGGCCGCGGGCTTCCGCCGCGAGACCGCCCGCCGCCTGCTGGAGCAGACGCAGGCCACGGCCGCCGAGTGCCTGGTCGACCCCGAGGACGACCTCGGCATGGGCACCGTCCACTTCCCCGAGCCGCACCTCGTCGGCGCCGGCCGCCGCACCGCCCAGCGCACGCTCGCCTCCCGGGCGGCGGCGGGCATGGTGCTGCGCGGCTACGCCGGCCGGCGCGACTACTGGGAGCGGATGCACCAGGAGCTGGACATCATCGCCCACCACGGCTTCGCCTCCTACTTCCTCACCGTCGCCCAGGTCGTGGACGACGTAGGGCGGATGGGCATCCGCGTGGCGGCCCGCGGCTCAGGCGCCGGCTCCCTGGTCAACCACCTCCTCGGCATCGCCCACGCCGACCCGGTCGAGCACGGGCTGCTGATGGAGCGCTTCCTGTCCAAGCGCCGCACGGTCCTGCCCGACATCGACATCGACGTGGAGTCCGCGCGCCGGCTCGAGGTCTATCGCGCGATCATCGACCGGTTCGGCACCGAGCGGGTCGCGACGGTCGCCATGCCGGAGACGTACCGGGTGCGGCACGCCGTCCGCGACGTGGGGGCCGCCCTGTCCATGGACCCCGCCGACATCGACCGCATCGCCAAGTCCTTCCCGCACATCCGCGCCCGCGACGCCCGCGCGGCGCTTCAGGAACTGCCCGAACTCAAGGAACTGGCAGGGGAGTGTCAGCGGGAAGGTGCGCGGTACGGCAGGCTCTGGGAGCTGGTCGAGGCCCTCGACGCCCTCCCGCGCGGGGTCGCCATGCACCCCTGCGGAGTGCTGCTGTCCGACGCCTCCCTGCTCTCCCGTACGCCGGTCATGCCCACCAGCGGCGAGGGCTTTCCCATGTCCCAGTTCGACAAGGACGACGTGGAGGATCTCGGGCTGCTCAAGCTGGACGTACTGGGTGTGCGGATGCAGTCGGCGATGGCGCACGCCGTCGCGGAGGTGGAGCGGGCGACGGGGGAGCGGATCGACCTGGACGCGGTGCCGGAGGGCGACCCGGCGACGTACGGGCTCATCCGCTCCGCCGAGACCCTCGGCTGCTTCCAGATCGAGTCCCCGGGCCAGCGGGACCTGGTGGGCCGGCTGCAGCCGGCCACGTTCCACGACCTGGTGGTCGACATCTCGCTGTTCCGGCCCGGGCCGGTCGCCGCCGACATGGTGCGGCCGTTCATCGAGGCGCGGCACGGGCGGGCGCCGGTGCGCTATCCGCACCCCGACCTCCGGGAACCGCTGGAGGAGACGTACGGAGTCGTCGTCTTCCACGAGCAGATCATCCACATCGTGCACATCATGACCGGCTGCGGACGCGACGAGGCGGACCGGGTGCGGCGCGGGCTGTCCGACCCGGAGTCGCAGGGGCGGATCAAGGTGTGGTTCGCGCAGCACGCGGCGGCGAAGGGGTACGACGCGGAAACGATCCGGCGGACCTGGGAGATCGTCGAGGCCTTCGGGTCGTACGGCTTCTGCAAGGCGCACGCGGTGGCCTTCGCCGTGCCGACGTACCAGTCGGCGTGGCTGAAGGCCCATCACCCGGCCGCCTTCTACGCGGGGCTGCTCACGCACGACCCCGGGATGTACCCGAAGCGGCTGCTGCTGGCGGACGCGCGGCGGCGCGGGGTGCCGATCCTGCCGTTGGACGTGAACAGCTCGGGGGTCGCACACCGGATCGAACTGGTGTCTGAATCGAAGGTGTGGGGGCTGCGGTTGGCCCTCTCCGACGTGCACGGCATCAGCGGGGCGGAAGCGGCACGGATCGCGGACGGACAGCCGTACGCCTCGCTGCTCGACTTCTGGGAGCGGGCCCGGCCGAGCCGCCCCGTCGCCGGACGGCTCGCCCAGGTGGGCGCGCTGGACACGTTCGGCGCCAACCGCCGCGACCTGCAACTGCACCTGACCGAGCTGCACCGGGTCGCCCGGGGCGGGGGCGGCGGCCAACTGCCCCTGGCCGGTGGGCGGAACACGGCCGCGGCCGGACTGCCCGACCTGTCCGACGCCGAGAAGCTCAGCGCTGAACTGGGCGTGCTGTCCATGGACGCCTCGCGCAACCTGATGGACGACCACCGGGAGTTCCTCGACGAACTGGGCGTGGTCCCGGCACGCCGGCTGCGTGAGGCCCGGCACGGCGAGACCGTGCTGGTCGCGGGCGCCAAGGCGGCCACCCAGACCCCGCCGATCCGGTCCGGCAAACGGGTCATCTTCTCCACGCTGGACGACGGCACCGGCCTGGTCGACCTCGCCTTCTTCGACGACTCCCACGACGCCTGCGCGCACACCGTCTTCCACTCCTGGCTGCTGCTGGTGCGCGGAGTGGTGCAGCGGCGCGGCCCGCGCAGCCTCAGTGTGGTGGGCTCCGCCGCCTGGAACCTCGCCGAACTGGCCGAACTGCGCGCCGAGGGCGGCCTCGACGAGGTGGCGGCCCGGCTGGCCCGCCCCGGCGGACCGCCACAGAGCGCCCCGGGCGACGGCGACGGTGACGGCGACGACGGTGGTGGCGAGGGCGGTGGCGGCGACGGCGAGGGCGCGCGACGGGCCCGGCTCGCCGGGTCGGACGGCCGGCCGGCGCCGGCCGGCTCCGCGGCGCAGGACCCGATGGAGGCCGCCCGCGCCCGCAGCATCCGCATGTCCACCGGCTACGAGATGCATCCGTGGGCGGACCTGCGGCCCGCGGGCGAAGGGCCCGCGAGTGGAAGGAAGTTGTGGCACCAGAGTCCGGGGAGTGCGGGATGACCATTCTCTGCGTACGTTTCCAGCTGCCGCCGATGTACGAGGCGGCCCTGCCGGGGCTGCTCGGGCTCCTGGAGGAGTTCACCCCGGTCGTGGAGGCGCTGCCGCCGGACGGGGCGCTGGCCGATCTGCGCGGCGCCGAACGGTACTTCGGCCGCGACGCGGTCGAACTGGCGTCGGTGATCCGCGTCCGTGCCCTCGCGCTGCACGGCGTCGACTGCACGATCGGCGCCGGGCCGGGCCCGATGCTGGCCCGCATGGCCCTGCGCGACGCCCGGCCCGGACTGACCCGCGCGGTGCCCGGCGACCCGGAGGCCGTCGTGGAGTTCCTCGCCGGCCGGCCGGTCGTCGCGCTGCCCGGGATCGGTACGGCGACGGCCCGCACCCTGGGCGAGTACGGCCTGGACACCCTCGGCCGGGTCGCCGCCGCGCCGCTGTCGACGCTGCAGCGTCTGGTCGGCGCGAAGACCGGCCGCGAGCTGCACGAGAAGGCGAACGGCGTCGACCGCGGCAGGGTCGTCCCCAACGCCGTCTCCCTCTCCCAGGCTCCCGGCTGCGCTCGAGCAGGGGGGACCCCCCTCCTGGCCACGGAGCGCCCCTTCGACCGCGACGAGCTCGACCCCGACCGGCACCGCAGGGCGCTGCTGTCGGCCGCCGAGGAGCTGGGGGCGCGGCTGCGCGCCGTCGACAAGGTCTGCCGCACCCTGACCCTCACCGTGCGCTACGCCGACCGCTCCGCCACCACCCGCAGCCGCACGCTGGAGGAACCGACCGCCCACTCGGCCGCGCTGACCAGGGCCGCGTACGGCATGTACGAGGCGCTCGGCCTCCAGCGCGCCCGAGTGCGCGCGCTCGTCCTGCGCGCCGAGGGCCTCGGCCCCGCCGAGCAGGCCTCCCACCAGCTCACCTTCGACCCCGTGGACGAGAAGGTCCGCCGGATCGAGGAGGTCGCGGACCGCGCGCGGGCCAGATTCGGCCCGCGGGCGGTGATGCCGGGGACGCTGGCCGCGTGACTCCCCTCGAAGGGAGGTCAGTTGGCCCATGGCGGGGAGAGACGGGTGCCGTCGGCCAGCTGCGCCTGAAGGCCGATGGACGTGGTCACCCAGGAGACCGCGGTACGGTCCGTGGGGTTCTCCACCGTGAGGGTCGCGCCGGGGTTGATGATCACCGTGTCGCCGGCGGTGACGCGTTCGGTGCGGTCGTCGAGGGTGATCAGCAGCTCGCCGTCGAGCAGGTGGAAGATCTCCTCGCGGTTGACGGTGTGGGCCGGGGCCCTGGTGCCCGCGGGGATCTCGCCGCGCCAGGCGCACAGTTCCCTGGCGCCGGTGCGAGGGGTGGCGTGCGAGACGAAGCGGGCGCCGTGGATCTCGTGGGTCACGGCTTCGGACGGACGGACGACGGGCATGGGGCTCCTCCGGGATGAATGGTCAACCTGCTTGACTGTGTTCTCCGCCCTTATGGTCAAGCTGCTTGACCAATTCGTCAAGGGTGTTTCAATGCCTCCGTGCAGAACTCCGAGGCCATGGCCCTGTCCGCCGCCCTGCTCGCCGTCGCCGGTGAGCTCACGCAACGCATTCACGAGGGGGTCGTCGCCCGAGGCTTCGAGGGGCTCAGGCCCGCGCACGGCTTCGCCTTCGCGCGGATGGCTCCGGACGGCGCGACGGCCACCGAGCTCGCCGCCCACCTCGGGGTCACCAAACAGGCCGCGAGTCAGCTCGTCGACGAGATCGTGCGCAAGGGCTACGCGGAGCGGCGGCCGCATCCCGCGGACGCGCGGGCGCGGCTCATCGTGCTGACCGAGCGGGGGTGGGCCTGCACCCGTGCGGCGGAGGAGGCGGCCGCGGAGGCCGTGCGGGCCTGGGCCGGGCTCATTGGTGAGGGTGAACTCCAGTCGCTGTGGCGGCAGTTGGCGCGTATCGCGCCCTACGGCCCCGTTCGGCCCGCTTGGTGACGGTACGCCAGGGGCTCTATCACACATCCCTGGTTACCACTGGAAGTTTTTACTGACGCGTAACTTCACACTTCCACTACCCGCCCGTAACTTGTCGGGTGAACAGCATCCTCGTGATCCGGATCACAGGGCGCAGTGCCGTCGCACCTCCCTTGAGCCGCAAGGAGACCACACGATGCTGCCCTTCAAGCGCGCCCTCAGACCACTGGCTGCCCTCCTCCTGGCCGCCGCGGTCGCCACCTTCCCCGCCGCCACCGCACACGCCTCGGACGCCCCCAGCTGGGGGTCCCCCCTGCTCGAGCGAAGCCGAGAGCTCGGGGGAGGCTGGAACGACTACAGCTGCAGGCCGTCCGCCGCCCACCCCCGCCCCGTCGTCCTGGTCCACGGCACCCTCGGCAACTCTGTCGACAACTGGCTGTCCCTCGCGCCGTACCTGCAGCACCGCGGGTACTGCGTCTTCTCCCTGGACTACGGACAGTTGCAGGGCGTCCCGCTGTTCCACGGCCTCGGCCCCATCGACAAGTCGGCCGGGCAGCTGTCCGCCTTCGTCGACAAGGTGCTCGCCGCGACCGGCGCCGCCAAGGCCGACCTCGTCGGCCACTCGCAGGGCGGCATGATGCCCCGCTACTACCTGAAGTTCCTCGGCGGCGCCGCCAAGGTGAACGCCCTCGTCGGACTCGCGCCCGACAACCACGGCACCACCCTCAGCGGCCTCGCCAACCTGCTGCCGTACTTCCCCGGCGCGAGCGACCTGCTCTCCGCCGTCACCCCGGGGCTCGCCGACCAGGTCGCCGGGTCCGACTTCATCACCAAGCTCAACGACGGCGGCGACACCGTGCCCGGTGTGCACTACACGGTCATCGCCACCAAGTACGACGAGGTGGCCACGCCGTGGCGCACCCAGTACCTGACCGGCCCCGACGTCCGCAACGTCCTGCTGCAGGACCTGTGCCCGGTCGACCTGTCCGAGCACGTGGCGATCGGGCTGTTCGACCGCATCGCCTACCACGAGGTGGCCAACGCGCTCGACCCGGCGCACGCCACCGCCACCACCTGCGCGTCGGTATTCAGCTGACGTGCGCTCCGGGGCCTGTCCGGCCTGAGCCGCCGGACAGGCCCCGCGTTCGCGCGGCCGCCTCAGCGGCCCTGGCGCCCACCGCCCGTCGCGCGCCGGCGGACCGAGGCGAACAGGGCCGCCGAGCCGAGCGCCAGGGCGGCGGCGCCGCCGACGGCCAGGTACGGGGTGCTGCCGTTGCCACCGGTCTCCGCGAGGTTCTGTGAACCACCGGCGGCCCTGGGCAGGTTGGGCTCGCCGGCCGCGGCGGCCTTCGCAGTGCCTCCCGAAGCCGCCGTCGGGTTCGTGACCGGGTCCGTCGTCGTACGGGCGTCGGCGTCCCCGTGGCCGTGGTGCTCGATCGTCGATCTGCCGGCACCGTGCTCGATCTGCCGCTCGGTCGGCGCGGAGGCGGCCGGCGCGGGCGAAGCACCGCCCGGTGTACCGCCGTTGCCGCTGCCGCCGCCGAACGTGACGTCCGAGCAGGAGTAGAAGGCCTCAGGGCTGTCCGAGCGCTGCCAGACGGCGTACAGCAGCTGCTTGCCGGATCGCTCGGGGAGCGTGCCGGAGAACGTGTAGAAGCCGCCCGAGGCGACCGGGTCGGTGGCCGTCGCCACGGGGTGTTCCAGATCCAGGTCGGCCCAGGCCAGCGGCTTCGCCGGGTTGTACCCCGGCCTGGTGAGGTAGACCTTGAAGGTGCCCTTGTGCGGGGCGGTCACGCGGTACTTGAAGGTGTACGAGCCGCTGCTCACCTTGGTCGCGGGCCAGTCCGCGCGGGGCAGGTCCAGGCCCTTGAACTCCTCGTTGCCCGCGCTGCACAGCTTGCCGTCCGGGATCAGCCTCTGGTGCCGGCCGCCCGCGTCGCCGATCCGGATGCCGTTCCAGTCGTACAGCGCCTGGGTGCCCCCGGCCGCGACGGCCGCCTTGCAGGCCGCCGACTTCGGGCTCTCGGGGCCCTCCGCGTAGCACTGGGAGACCCGGCTGACCGGGTCGCCCATGGAGCCGTGCGCCGACGCGGGCGCGGCGGCGAGCGCGGTCAGCCCGAGCGGGGCCAGGCCGAGGGCGGCGAACGTGGTGGCCGTGCGGCGTCGGGACATGGGGGAACTCCTCGGAACGATCGGTTCTGACGGTCCTGCTACGGGAAGACGGATCCCGTGGGGGTGATCAGAAGCTAGTCCCAAGAAACCGCGGAATCGCCTGCTGAGGGCGGTCGAAGGAGATCCTTATGCTCGCGTTAAGCCGGCGCTGAGGCTGCGCTCAGACAGGCCCCGGGCGCGACAGCACCGCCGTCCACCCCGACGCGTACGGCAGTGGGGTGACGGCGGCTGCTGGAGTTCGAGAGCCGGAAGAACTGTCCGAAGCGGGCGGAAGCGGGCGGCTCAGCCGGCTCGTCCCATGCGTCTCATCGCCCGGCCCGCCCGGTCAGCCCTCCGGCCACCATGTGCGTGCGATGTCCTTGCGGACCTCCGGCCGCCCGGCGGGACGCTCGTCGACTTCCTCACGGACCCGGCGCGCGTCCGTCTTCCTCAGGGGCTTCTGCACTGTCATGCGGCGCATGGCTGCCTCCTTCGCGCCTACCGGGTTCCGTGTTCTCACGGGGGTAGACCTTTCGGGCGAGAGTTCCTCATCGGTGCGGGTCTGTCTGTGGCCGCTGTCACGATTCGGTTGTCAGTGGCGGGTGTCACTCTTGGGCGCATGAGTGAGCACACGACGACCGATGGCGACGCGCCGGCCTGGGCCGAAGTCGACTGGGACGCCCAGGCCGCCGTCTTCGACGACGAGCCCGATCACGGGCTGCGCGACCCCGGGGTGCGGGCCGCCTGGGCCGAGCGGCTGCGCGGCTGGCTGCCGGACCGCCCGTCCGAACTGCTCGACCTCGGCTGCGGCACGGGCAGCCTGTCGCTCCTCGCCGCCGGGCTGGGACACCGGGTGACCGGCGTCGACCTCTCCCCGGCGATGGTGGCGCGGGCGCGCGCGAAGCCCGCCGGGCGGGACGCGGTGTTCCTCGTCGGCGACGCGGCCGATCCGCCGGTGGGCGAGCGGCGTTTCGACGTCGTCCTCGTCCGCCACGTCCTGTGGGCGCTGCCCGACCCCGCCGCCGCCCTGCGGCACTGGCGCGGGCTGCTGCGGCCGTCGGGCCGGCTGGTCCTGGTGGAGGGCGTCTGGGGCGCGGTCACGCCCGTCGGCATACCCACGGAGCGGCTCCTCACTCTCCTGGCACCGCTCACCGAACACACGCGCGTGGAGCGGCTGTCGCACGACGCGCGTCTGTGGGGCGGGGCCGTGGACGACGAGCGGTACGCGGTGGTCGCGGCGGTGTGAGTCCCCGCGCGGGCCCAGGCGGCCAGGGAGGCCGGGCAGGCCCGGACCGGCCGATGAGGCCTGGCGGCCACGAACGCCGGGTGGCCCGCGGGTGCCGGGGGCCCGCCGGTCCCGCGTGGCCCGGTGTCCGACGGCGGCAGAGGTCGGTGGCGGCAGGTCCCTGGTGGCCGCACTCGTCGGTGGTGGCAGACGACTTGTGGTGGCAGACGGCTCGTGGTGGCAGCCGGCTCGTGGCTGCGGACCTCCCGTGCCCCCCGAAGCCGGAGACCGCGGTCGCCTGGTGGCCGCAGACGTCGATGGCGGCGGCCGCGGGCGGGGCGGCCACGGGTGTCCGGTGGCCGCGTGGGCCGCTGGAGACCCGGGCCGGGGCGTCCGGCTCAGGCCGTCAGTGCCTCGAAGCCGCCCTCGCGGGCCAGCGTCTCCAGTTCGTCCAGGGCGGCCGTGGCGGCGGCCGCGGCCCCGGGGTCCGACCGGGTCAGGCCGCTCGCCGCGAACTCGTCCTCGTCCAGGCGCCGTACGTCCGTGCCGTCGGCGGAGCGCCACAGGTCCAGGTCGAGGTCCTCGACGACGAGTTCCGTGCCGGAGCGGACGGCGGGGCGGGTGATGTCGCAGTACCAGCCCTTCAGGACGCCGTCGGCCGCCCGGACCTCCTTCACCGAGTACCAGCGGTTCCGCCAGTAGTACTCGGTGAAGACGTCGCCCGGCTCGAAGCGCACGAAGCCGAAGTCGCGTACGCCGGCGCCCGCCCAGGGCGCGCGGACGGCGATCCTGGTGCCGTCGTCGGCCAGCAGCTCCGCTCCGTAACGGATCTTCGTGCGGCCGCCCTTGACGAGGACGACGTCCAGCCGCCCTCCGGGCGGGCCCGGTTCAGCCGAGTTCGCGGACATAACGCACCTCCGTCGCGCAGACCTCGTACCCGAACCACTTGTTGATGGCGATCATCGGCCCGTTGCCGGTGTCGTTGCCCGTGAACGCCTCGGTGCATCCGGCGGCCCGCGCCCGGTGCAGCGAGTCGTTCTTGGCGAGCTTGGCCAGGCCCCGGCCGCGGAAGGGGCGGGCGGTGCCCGTCATCACCGTGCCGTACCGGGCGCCGCCGTCCGTGCGGGCCGCCGAGAAGGCGGCCGGGCGTCCGTCGGCCACCGCCACCGACGTCAGTTCGGGACTGAACAGCGGGTGCCGCCAGGTCTCCTCGAGCCAGGCCTCGTAGTCGGTGAACTCGAAGTCCACATCGCTCGGCTCGTCCCGCGAGGTCTCCGCGTCCAGCTGGAAGAGGGGGCGCGGGTCGCCGGCGAAGTCGGAGCCCGGGCGCAGTTCCACGCCCGGCGGCGGGTCCTGCCGCGGCGGGAGCGCGCCACCCGCCAGGTCCAGGCGGAGGAAGTGCGCGGCACGGCTCGCACGATACCCGTGCCGCTCGGCGAACACCCGGTTCTCCGGCTCGTCCAGCACCCAGGTGAAGAGCTTGGTCGCCCCGTGGGCGGCCAGGTGCTCCTCGGCGGCGCGCACGAGGAGCGTGGCGGCGCCGCGGCGGGTGTGCTCCGGATGCACGTACACGTTGACGTTGCCCTGACCGGGCTCGGCGCTCTCGTGGACCAGGTGCACCTGGGCGGTGCCGATCACCTCGCCGTCCGCCACGGCGACGAGGGGACGGTAGTGGGCGCCGGGATGCATGCGGGTGAGCTCGTGGGCGAGGGAGTCCGGCGTGCACAGGATGTAGGGAAGCGCGTGATGCCGGACGCGGGCGAAGCCCTCGAGGTCGGCCCGCGCGTCGGGGCGGAGGTCGCGGACGATCACAGTCATGGAGGCGCACGCTACGGAGGGAACGCGACGGTGCGCCTCCCATTTTCCGCCGGGTCTTCCTCCCGCGGGTACGCGACAATCATCCCGTGACCTTGAAGATCCACATCGATGACGGCCTGCCGCCCTATGAGCAGGTGCGGGCGCAGATCTCGGAGCAGGCCCGGTCGGGAGAGCTGCCGGTGGGGTACCGGCTGCCGACGGTACGCGGACTGGCGCAGTCGCTCGGGCTGGCGGCGAACACGGTCGCCAAGGCCTACCGGGCGCTGGAGGCGGACGGGGTGATCGAGACGCGCGGGCGCAACGGCACCTTCGTGGCCGCGGCCGGCTCGGCCGCGGAGCGTGAGGCCGCGGCGGCCGCACAGTCCTACGCCGAGCGGGTACGGCGGCTGGGGCTGGACGAGGGGGCGGCGCTCGCCGCCGCACGGGACGCCCTGCGGGCGGCGTACGGGAAGCAGTAGGCGCGGCCCGGCGCACGGCAGGCGCCAGCCGCGCACGGGGGCAGGCGCGGACGGCGGCCGCACGGCAGGTGGGCGCGCGGCAGGTGGGCGCCGGCGGCCATGGGCGACCGGCGTCAGCGGTGCGCGGACAGCCGCCGTGGGGTGCGTGTCACGGTCAGGCCCGCCCTGGCCGCCGCCCGCCCGAACTCCACCGCGTCCTGGACCGCCGCGCCCGTCGGATCGTTGTTGAAGTAGGCGTACACGTCCCGCTCGTCCGGCCAGGCGGTCGCGACCCGGTCGACCCAGGTCTCCAGGGACCGTCGGCCGTAGTGCGGCCAGGCCCGGGCGCGGCCGACGTGGAAGCGGACGTAGCCCCAGTCGGTGGTCCGCCACAGCGGTGTGACCGGGCGGGCGTAGGCGTCGGCCCAGCACAGAGCGGCGCCCCGCAGCTCCAGGACCTTGCGGACCTCCCGTGTCCACCACGAATCGTGGCGCGGCTCGACCGCCACCAGTGTCCCGGCCGGGAAGCAGGCGAGACAGGCGTCCAGCAGACCCGGGTCGGCGCGCAGTGTCGGCGGGAGCTGGAGCAGCACCGGGCCGAGCCGGTCGCCGAGGCCCGCAGCGTGGGTCATCAGGCGGTGCACCGGCTCCGCGGGCTCCTTCAGCCGCTTGATGTGGGTCAGATAGCGGCTCGCCTTGACCGCGACCGTGAAGTCCGGCGGGACCCGCTGCCGCCAGGCCTCGAAGGTCTCCCGCGCCGGCAGCCGGTAGAAGGCGTTGTTGATCTCCACCGTGGCGAAGGCCGCCGTGTACTCCTCCAGCCACAGCCGCGTGGGGCACCCCTCCGGGTACAGCACCCCCCGCCAGTCCTTGTACTGCCAGCCGGACGTCCCGACGAACAGGGTCATACGCCCATCAAAGCACCGGCTGCCTCACCGGGCCCGCCACGGCCGTCCGGTCACAGGTACAGCCCCGCGTCCTCCCCGCCCCGCGGCTCGGGCAGCGCCGTCGGAGAGGTGCCCCGGCGCAGCGCGTACAGCTCGGCCAGACTCGCCCCGTCGCGGCTCACGCCCTCCTCCGTGCCCAGCCAGTTCACGGCCTCGCGCCGGGTCAGCCTGCCCACCTCGATACGCGCCAGACAGCGGCCCGGGCGGACCACCGCGGGGTGCAGGCGCTCCAGGTCCTCGTTGGTCGTCACGCCGACCAGGACGTTGCGGCCCTGGCCGAGCAGGCCGTCCGTGAGGTTCAGCAGCCGGGACAGCGCCTGGCCCGCGGTGTGCTTGGCCTCGCCCCGGATCAGTTCGTCGCAGTCCTCGAGCAGCAGCAGCCGCCAGCGGCCCTTGCCCGCCGCGTCCTCCTCGCCGATGGCGATGTCCATCAGATAGCCGACGTCGCTGAACAGCCGCTCCGGGTCCAGGACGCAGTCCACCTGGCACCAGTCCCGCCAGGAGCGGGCCAGGGTGCGCAGGGCCGAGGTCTTGCCCGTGCCCGGCGGGCCGTGCAGCAGGAGCAGCCGGCCCGCGATGTCCTCGGGGGTCGTCTTCATCAGGCGGTCCATGGCGTCCGCGACCGGGGCGGTGTAGTTGGCCCTGACCTCGTCCCAGGTGCCCGCGGAGATCTGCCGGGTGGTGCGGTGCGGGCCGCGCCTGGGAGAGACGTACCAAAAGCCCATCGTCACGTTCTCCGGCTGCGGCTCCGGCTCGTCCGCCGCGCCGTCCGTCGCCTCGTCCAGCACCTTCGCGGCCAGCTCGGCGGTGGTCGCGGTGACCGTGACGTCGGCGCCCCGGTTCCAGCGGGAGATCAGCAGGGTCCAGCCGTCGCCCTCGGCGAGGGTCGCGCTGCGGTCGTCGTCGCGGGCCACCCGCAGCACCCGCGCGGCGCTGGGCAGAAGGGTGGCGCCGGAGCGGACGCGGTCGATGTTCACCGCATGCGAATACGGCTGCTCGCCCGTCGCGAAGCGGCCGAGGAACAGCGCGTCGACGACGTCGGACGGCGAGTCGGAGTCGTCGACGTTGAGCCGGATCGGCAGAGCGTCGTGTGGGTTCGCAGACATGCCGCCATGATCCGGCACCCGGCCGCCGTACGCACCCCGTTTCCCGGGTGCGCGCCACGTGTCGGCTCCGCCGCCGGGCCGAGCCTGCCCAAACCCTGTCCCACGGGCGATTTCCGCCCTTAGTGTTGTCCTTGATGGGACGTCATGGGTGGAATTCGGGGGCGGGGCGGTGGCGGCTCACCGCGCTGCTCGGCGTGGGCGTGGCGGCCGTGGCCCTGGTGGTGGCGCTGCTCAACGCGCTGCCCGGCGGCGCGAGCACCGAGGGCACCACACGCGACGGCGACAAGGTGCACGGCACACCGGCGGCCCCGCGGGACGCGGACCGGCCGGACGTCGGATGGGGCCTGACACACACCCGGTTCAGCGCCGACGAGGGCGGCGCCGCGGCGACCGGCCGGGTCGAGGGGCTGCTGTCGAAGGGCGGCGGGCTGCCGCAGAACCAGGCGATCATGGGCTGGGGCGCCGACAACCCCGAGCCCGTCGAGGGGCATTACGACTTCGCCGCGCTGGACCGCCGGATCGACTTCGTCCGCTCCTCCGGCGGCGTTCCGGTGATCACCCTGTGCTGCGCCCCGGACTGGATGAAGGGCGGCCGGGCCGGCGTCGGCAACACCGACTGGAGTCAGGCCGCCCTGGAGACCGCCCCGACGCCCGGCCACTTCAAGGACTACGCCGCGCTCGCCGCGACCGTCGCCAAGCGCTACCCGGACGTACGCCACTTCATCGTCTGGAACGAGTTCAAGGGCTTCTGGAACGACACCCGGGGCCGCTGGGACTACGAGGGGTACACCGAGCTGTACAACCTGGTCTACAAGGCGCTCAAGCAGGTCGATCCCAAGATCATGGTGGGTGGCCCGTACCTCGTCATGGACAGTGTGGACCCGCGGCAGAAGGACAACGCCTCCGACGCGCTCCGGGGCACCTGGGGAGCCATGGACCAGCGGGTCCTGGACGCCTTCGCCTACTGGAACCAGCACAAGGCGGGAGCCGACTTCGTGGTCGTCGACGGCTCCAGCTACACCAAGGACGACGACCTGCTGCCCGACGAGTTCGCGGCCACCGACAAGCTCACGGCCGTCGGGGCGTGGGTACGGCAGCAGACGCACGGCCTGCCGCTGTGGTGGGCCGAGTACTACGTCGAGCCCGCCGACGGCAACGACGACCGCAAGGGCTGGGCCGAACCGCACCGCGTCGCCGTCCAGGCCGCCGGAATGATCGCCATGGTCAGGGGCGGCGCCTCCTCCGGCTTCTACTGGAACCCCGAGGAGGACAAGGGCGCCGGCTGCCCCGGCTGCCTGTGGACGCCCACCGGCACGGCCGGCGGCGGCCGGCCGCTGCCCATGTACGACCTGGTCTCCCGCTTCGCCCGGGCGTTCCCGCCCGGGACCGGGTACGAGAACGTGTCCGTCGCCCCGGACGACGTCCCCAACGTCCGTGTCCTGGCGAGCGCCAGGACCGTCCTGGTGGTCAACACCCTCGATCGGACGATCAGCGCGCGGATCGACGGCAGACGGTTCGACATGAAGGCGTACGAGGTGAGGTGGCTCGAGCGGTAGACCGCCCGAGCCACCTCGACGGCCCGAGGACCGGCCGACGGCCCGAGGACCGGCCGACCGCCCTTGAGTTCAGCCGCGCCCCATCGTCATGAACCGCTGCACCAGCGAGGCGAACAGCACGGTCAGCAGCGGCAGCGAGAACCAGAAGCTGCTCTGCAGCAGCCGCACCCGGCGCACACTCGGCCGCATCGCGACCCGGACGAGTTCCCGGGCGGTCAGCATCACGATCAGGGTGAGCGCCGCCAGCCCGCCGACCACCGACCACGGCGTCCACGTCACCTTCGGCCCGATCGGCCCCGGATGCGGCTGGGGCACGGCGCCCGCGGGCCGCTTGCGCAGCGCGTACATGGTCACGTCGTCGTTGACGAGGACCTTCTTCAGCTCCTGCCGGTCGTCGAGGTTCTTCACCAGCCGCGACTCCCAGCCGGCCGAGTAGCCCACGTCCATCCGCAGATAGGTGACCTGACTGGCGTTGACCATCAGATACGAGTTCGGGCCCGCGTCCCTGAGTGCCTTGACCAGGCCGGAGACCAGCACCGGATCGGCCGGCGCCAGGGTCGGTACGTAGTCGAGTCGCTCCATGTCCCTCGCGCCCCACGGCATGGCCGGAGTGACGTTGGTGACCGGGTCGTTGCTCAGCCACAGCAGCCGTACCGTCGGCCTGTCGTGGGCGTACACGTAGTCCATGGCCGCGACCTCGCCGGGCCGGATCCGCTCGAAGGACTCGTTGCCCCAGCGGGCCACCAGGAAGCCGCCCATGAGCAGCAGTCCGGCCATGAGCGCGGCGACGGGCGCCAGGCTCGCCCGGTCCTTGTGGCGTTCCCCGGCGGTGACGCCGGCCCGTGGGAAGAGCGCGAGCGCGGCGAGCAGACCGGCCCCGGGCAGGGCGAACATGAAGACCCTGAGTGCCATCTCGCCGCCGTAGGACTGCATGCCGAAGCCCAGGAACGGCACGAAGGCCAGCACCAGCAGCGACCGTTCGCGGTACTTGTGCACGCGCCGCCGCCACCAGCCCCAGCAGGCGAAGGCCATCACGGCGCCGGCCAGCAGCACGCGCGTGTACAGCACCAGCTTGTGCGTCGGGTCGCCGCCCTGGATCCGGCCCGAGACGGACGTCGACACATTGCTGCCGACCCCGCCGACCCCGCCGAACAGTTCGTCGAAGTGCCCGGACCAGTACGGCTCGGCCATGAACCCCAGCCAGAACGCCACCAGCACCGCGAACAGGACCGGCAGCCCGCGCAGTTCGCACCGGCCGACCAGGACCAGGACGGCCAGCACGCCCAGCATCACGAACGGTGTGAGCTGGTGGGCCGGGACGCTCGCGGCGAACAGGCCGATCACCACCATCAGCAGCACGGCCCGCTGCCGCCGGTCCGCCGGCTCGACCTCCGCCTCACCCGGCCGCGCCCTGGCCCAGATCATGCGCGGCGCCCGGAACCAGACGAGCAGGATCGCCACGAAGGCGAGGTACAGCAGGTAGGTGAAGCCCTGGGGGGAGAAGTAGTCCTGTCCCACCCAGCCGCTCAGCACGAAGATCCACACACCGGTCCACCGGGCCCGCCAGCTCGCCCGCAGCGAACGGGTCAGCAGGAACATCGGCGCCAGGTAGAGGAGCTGGACGGTCAGCGGCCACCAGCGGATGACCTCGGTGAAGTCGCTCAGCCCGCAGGCCCGGGCGACGAACGCGGCCACCGCGAAGAAGCCGGGCCAGCTCCAGCGCGCGTCCAGATCCGGCACGGCCGACCCGGTGCGGTCGATGTAGTCGATGAAGCCGAGGTGCTGCCAGGCCGTCGCGAACCGCGGCTCACCCTCGATCACCGCGGGCAGCGCGTGCAGGGAGACCACGGTCGCGAGCAGGGTGACCAGCAGCAGTGCCCGGTGCTCGCGGCGCAGCCACAGCAGCAGCGCGAACACCGTGATCAGCAGCGCCGCGCCGGCCAGTGTGGGCAGCGGCAGCACGGAGATCAGACCGAGCCCGCCCATCCGGGCCAGGTCGGAGTCGTCCAGCCGCAGCGCGGGCACCCAGTACAGCAGCAGTGCCGCGGTCAGCAGACAGCCGAGGACGACCCCGGGCCGGGTGGGCGCGAGACGCTCGCGCCAGGACCGCGCGGGCTCGTCCGGCCCCGGCGGCTCCGGATGCCGGTGCGGTGCCTCATCTGCCACGGCCCCTTCTGCCGCGGCCTGTTCGGCCGGACCCGCCGCCATCGGCAGGACGGCCCGCCCCCCGGTGGTGAACGGCGCGTCCGGTACGGCCGCCCGTTCCTCCGCCCCGAACGGCGCGTCCGGTAGGGCCGCCCGTTCCTCCGCCCCGAACGGCGCGTCCGGCAGGGCCGCCCGCCCGGCCGGCCCCAGCGAGGCCTCCGAGCCCGGCTCCCGCGCTTCGACGGGCAGCCCCGGCGCGTCCGGCCGCCGCGACCCCAGCGCCCACGTCGGCCGGTGGTCCGGCCCCGCCACGGCGGTCCCCGCGGGCGGGGTGCCCGGTCCCGGGCGTACGTCGGGCCGGCGTTCCACGTGGTCGAAGTCCACGTGGATGCCGAGGGCGAGGGTGTCGGAGTCCAGCGCCCAGGCGGGCCGCCGGTGCGGTGCGGTCCCGGCGGGGACCTCGCGCGCCCCCAGGTCGGCGAGGTCCCCGTCCGGTGCCGCGTCCTCGGGGACGTCGGCGGCGGGCGCGGCTCGGACGGTCCTGTAGAGCCTGGGCGCGGCGATCGCCACGATCACGGCGAGGCTGGAGATCTCCGCCACGCCCGCGCCGGTCAGCCCCATGCGGGGGAGCAGCAGCAGTGTCAGACCGAGCACCAGCACGCACAGCAGACCCTGCAGCCAGGCCAGCCCGGCGGTGCGGCTCTGCGCGCGCAGCACCGCGAAGTACGTCTCCATCACGACCCGCAGCAGCGCGCCGACGGCGAACCAGCGCAGCAGCGGGGTGGCCGCGTGCGAGTAGCCCTCGCCGAAGACGCGCAGGATGTGTGGCGCCAGCAGGAACAGCAGCCCGCAGATCGGCACCATGATCCGGGCCATCCGCTTCAGCGCCGCCCGGGTGTTGGCGGCCAGCCGCGCCGGGTCGTGCGATCCCTCGACGGTCAGCGAGGCGCCCATGTTGATGGCGAGCAGGTTGACCGTGCCGCCGATGGTCGTGGTGATGTAGAAGTACGCGTTGTCCGCGGAGCTGACCTGCGAGGCGATGATCACCGGCACCAGGTAGACGACCGCGAGCGAGAACAGTGAACCGGTGTAGTCGCCGGCCAGGAACCGCCCGATCTCCTGCACCGTCGGCGGCTTGGCGTGCTCCTTCGTGGCCGTCACATGCCGGGGCACCAGACGCCGGAACACCAGCCAGCCCAGCGGCACGGTGGAGGTGGCGATCGCCAGCCCCCAGGAGACGAACACACCCGTCGTCGGGATCACCGCGGCCAGGGCGACCAGCAGCGCCAGCTTCACCGCCGAGAACACGGTGTTGCCCACCGGCACCCAGGGCGCGCTGCGCAGCCCGGTCAGCACCCCGTCCTGCAGGGTGAGCAGGTTCCAGGCCATCACGACCACGATGAAGCCCACGCCGTGCAGGAACCCGTGCAGGAAGCGGTACGACGGCCCCCACATGTCCAGCGTGAGCAGGAAGACCCCCGCCGCGCACGCCACGACCAGTGAACTGCCCGCGTAGGTGCGGCCGATCAGGCGCCCCGTGAAGCGGCCGGCGACCGGGATGAAGCGGGCCAGGGCGCCGGTGAGCGTCACCGCGGTCAGCCCGGCCAGGAGCTTCATGGCGGCGATCGCGGCCGAGCTCTGGCCGACCGCGGAGTCGGAGTAGTAGCGGGCGGCGATCAGCCAGTAGCCCAGGCCCAGCACCGCGGAGATCCCGGTGTTGAGCATCAGCGCGTAGGCGTTGCGGAACAGCTGGTTGCCGCCGGGGGACCGGCCCCGGCCGGGCAGCCGCAGACGGCGCCCCGGCTGTCCGGGCGCCTGGGATGCGGTGGCCGATGCCTCGGTGGTGGTCGTCGTGTCAGACACGGGTACGGATGGCCTTCCGGCGGACCTGTCGTGCTCTGCGGACCATGGCGTAGCCCTTGGTGAGGGCGCGGTCCCTGGCGAAGTTCCGGGCGATCGCGCGGCCCTGGACCAGTCGCTCGAACTCCTCGGCGGTCGTGCTGCGGCGCACGGTGAGCCGTTGCAGGGCGTACGGGCCCTGCGTGCGGCGCGCCAGGCCGTTGCCGACCGCGAGCGCCTGCGCGAAGCCCGCCTCCCGCACCCGCTCGCGCACCCGGCGGCTGGAGTAGCCGTAGGGATAGGCGAAGGAGACGGGAACGGTGCCCAGTTCGCCGGCGACGATCTCCTTGCAGCGGATCAGCTCCGGCCACAGGCGCTCGTCGTCGAGCTGGTCGAGCTGCGGGTGGGTGTGGCTGTGCCCGCCGATCTCGACCCCGCCGGCGGCCAGTTCGCGGACCTGGTCCCAGTCGAGCATCGTGTCCAGGCCGCCGCCCATGTCGTGGCTGCCCCGGATCCAGCCGGTGGAGACGAACAGCGTGGCCGGGAAGCCGTGTTTCGCGAGCACGGGCAGGGCGTGCCGGTGCACGCCCTCGTAGCCGTCGTCGAAGGTGATCAGGACGGGGCCGGGCGGCAGCGGCGAAAAGCCCGCCGTGCGCCAGTGGGTGGCGAGCTCGGCGGTGGTGACCGGGTGGAGGTCCAGGTCGCGCAGGACGTCCATCTGTTCCGCGAACGCCTCCGGGCTCACGGACAGCCCGCGTGTGGCCTCGTTCGGCTCCCGGGAGACCGCGTGGTACATCAGCACCGGCACGGGTGCGCTCATACGGCTCCACCCCCCTCGCCGTCCCCGATCTCCACGACCGGGAAGGCCGCGCCGCCCCGGCGCGCCCGGACGCTGCCGACGGCGTACCCGCCCGCTGCGGTGAGCACCCCGGCGACGATCGCGCCGGCCCGGCCCGCGCCGCCCGGACGGGCCAGCAGCACGTCCCGCAGCCCGCGGGCCACCCCGGCGGGCAGTACGCGGGTGGTGTAGCGGCGCTCGGACTCCAGCCCCTTGTCCGCGCCGACGCTGCGCGCCACCAGCGCCTTGGACAGGCCCTCTGCGTAGGCGCGGGTGCGGAAGTAGCGGAAGTGCTCGCGTGCCCTGGGCACCCGGTGGTGGATGACCGCGCGGTCGTCGATCAGCAGGACCGCGTCCGGCCGGGCCCGGCTGAGCCGGATGCACAGCTCCGTCTCCTCGCAGCCCAGCGGGCGCTTGTCGCCGTCGCGTCCGATGCCGGTGGCGAAACCGCCCGCCGCGTCGAACGCCGTCCGGCGGAAGGAGGCGTTGCCGCCCAGGACGTTGCGCACCCGGACCCGGCCCGGCGGCAGCCCCTTGTAGGTGCAGCCCACCACCCAGTCGAACTCCTCCGGGAACCAGTCGGGCCGGCGGCCCGACGCCCAGATCGGCATCGTCCGGCCGCCGACCGCCATCACGCGTGGGTCGGCGTAGCCCTCGGCGAAGCGGAGCAGCCAGTCCCGCTCGGCCACCGCGTCGTCGTCGAGGAAGGCGATGACCTCGCCACGTGAGGCGGCGATGCCCGTGTTGCGGCCGGCGGACAGGCCGCGGGGACCGGCGTTGGCCAGCACACGCACCTCACCACACACGCCGGGACCACTCGCCCCGGGACCCCTCGCCTCCGGACCACTCGCCTCGAACTCCTCGAACTCCTTGGTCAGCCGTTCCAGGAGCGCCTGGTTGTGGTCCACGACCAGGAGCGTCTCCAGGGCCGGCCGGGACTGCGCCCGCACCGAGGAGACCGCCGCCAGGATGTCCTCCCAGCGGTCCTCGGTGTAGACGCAGATCACGACGGAGATGCCGGGATCGCTCAAGACACCTCTCCCCGGACGTCGTCGAACATCGGGGAGTGGTGCGCATGCCGGCGCAGTTCGCGCCGGTTGGAGCGTTCCCCGAGGATCACCTTCAGGACCCGCAACCCGTCCCGCACGGCGCGCAGGTTGCTGGCCCCGTGGATGCGGAGGTACTCGTAGCTGGGTATCTCCTGCACCTTGAGCCCGGCCTTGACCACTCTGATGTTCATCAGCGTCTCGACCTCGAAGCCGGTGCAGTCGAGTTCGATCTTGTCCAGGCAGTGCCGCCAGAACGCGTTGTATCCATAGCACAGGTCGGTGTAACGGGCGCCGAACTTGCGGTTGACCACCCCGCACAGGACCCGGTTGCCGAGCCTGCGGATGAAGGTCATGTCGTCGGTGCCGCCGCCGTTGGCGAAGCGGGAGCCCTTGGCGAAGTCCGCGCCCGAGACGAGGGCGGAGACGTAACTGACGATCTCCCCGCCGTCGGCCGAGCCGTCGGCGTCGACCATCACGATGATGTCGCCGGTGCACGCCTCGAAGCCGGTGATCAGGGCGTCGCCCTTGCCCTTGCCCTGCTGCGGGACGACCCTCACCTTCGGCCACAGCTCACGGGCCACCTCGACGGTGTTGTCGGTGGAATTGCCGTCCACAAGAACCACTTCGTGTATCCAGTCCGGAAGTGTCTTGAAGACGTAGGGGAGATTCTCCGCCTCATTCATGGCGGGGATCACCACGCTCACCGGTGGCGCGATGGCCAGGTGAGAGGAGATCGGCCGGTATTGGGCGGCCATTAACGGATCTTGATCCGAGGACAGCGGGCGCAGAACGAAGCTCATGAGTCTTGTCCCTCTCGTCCGGCGGACCGCCCGCCCCTGGGCGGCCCTGCTGTGTATCCGGTTCGAAAGGGGGGTTCCTCACCCGGAGCACGGCGGAATGGATCTCCGCGCACGTCGGATGAGCTGGCAAAGCAATCCGGACCACCGGATCGACGGCAGCCGGTCGCGCGGCACGGCTCGGTCACACATTCGGTCACCGAGCACGGCACCCCCCTACCGCGCCCCGCGCCGGAACGTCCCGGTCCTGAGCCCTCCCCTGGAACCGCGTGCAGACGGACCGATGCGGGTGAGATGTACGACGGTATTGACGATTGAACCAGTATGGCAAGACCTGGAACGAGGCCTCACGTTTTTGTTGGTTTTCCCGTTACGTAGATTTGTACCTGGAGTTCAGTGCCTCGAACGGATTTTTCCCATCCGTTTGAGAATTCTGTCGGCCGGCTCGAACAGTTCCGGCCGGGACTGCACCGCGTTGCGCAGTGCCCGGACCGGGGCGCGGCGCGCCCGGTGCCCGACCGCCACCGGATGAGGCCGGGTCACCCACCCCTCGGACACGCTCAGTTCGCGCGTCTTCAGGGAGTCCTTGTACTCCTTCTGGCCCCGGCCGAGATCGAGATACGCGATGCCGTCGGCGGCGGCCGCCTCGGCCATGCGCAGATGCAGGATCAGCCCCGGGGAGTACTTCGCGTACGCGGGGTCGTACGCCGGGAACCAACAGGCCAGCACGCGCTCGGTGCGAAGCCCGAAGTGGGCGGCGACCGGGCGGCCGCCGGCGTACAGCACCGACAGGACGCCGGCGAACGGCTCGGAGCGGGTGTGGAACAGCCGGGTGACCAGCCTGGTGATCCACTCGTGCGCGAAGCGGTCGCTGCGCCCGGTCCGCCGGTACTGTGCGGACTTCCAGCCCATCAGGGTGCGCAGGGCGGCCGGGTCGCGCTCGTCGTGGACGTAGGTCACCGGGCCCGCCTCGCGGCCCAGCTTCCGTTCCTTGGCGAGCGTGGTGCGGGTGAACTTGGGCGAGCGGGCGCGCAGTTCGCGCAGGTAGACGTCGAATCCCTGGTCGACGTCCATGACCGGGGACGGGAAGGTGCCACCGGCTCCCGCCTCGAACGGCTCCTGGCCCGCCACCAGGTGGTCGAACTCCCACACGGCGAGCCCGCAGGCCCGCAGCAAGTCGTGGGCGTCCCAGGTGAAGCCGGGCCGGTGCACCAGGCCCTGGCAGTCGGAGACCCCGAGCCCGATGGCCCGGCCCACGCCGGCGGCGGATCTCTGGAACGGGAAGAACGCGGCCGGCTCGCCGTCCTCGCGTACGACGGCGATCCGCACCCCACGTCTGCACCGGCCCACCGCGAGCGCGAACTCGGGCGAGAGGAAAGGGTTCGCCAGCTCCTCCGTACCGTGCAGATGGGCCTTGGACTGCATCGCCGTCCACGCCGCCCGGTCGGCGGCGCTCAGCTCGCCGGGGCGGTACACGCTGATGTCCACGTCACAAGCCCTGTCTTCTCGCCGTACGGCCCCGCAGGCGCCGTATCAGAACCAGCAGGAGAACGAGGGAGCTGAGCACCGTCACGGCCGCGACCCCGCCCCGGACGGACCACCGGTGCACGGCCAGCATCCCCTGGGCCACCAGCATGTCGAGGACGACCGCGCCCGCCAGCGAGGCGAGCACGCGGCCGAAGGGGTCCAGCCCGCGCAGGGTGGCCGCGATGGCGGCGGCCGGCGCCGCGAGCAGGAAGAACAGCGTCAACGGGCCGCGCAGTGCGGAATCGGAGTCGGTCAGCGCGAGCAGCGCGCCGACCGCGGCGACGGCCGTCAGGGCGCCCGCGAGCAGTGGTGGCAGGTCCCTCCCCGGCCCTGCCCGCGCCCGCTCGCCGGCGTCTGTTGAAGCTGTCTTGATGCGTATGGTCTGCATTGGCGACTTTGCCCCCCGAAGCGCCGGATGCCGGGCTTCAATGTCGCGCAGCCGCGTGGGGGCCGTCAAGACGCGGAAGCCGCCCATACGGGTTCTTGTCCGTCTTCAAACCCGCCTCCGCCCCCGGGTTGACGGACCGTCGCCGGCGTCTCGACACCGCACCGGGTTTTGTTGAGTGCTGAAAAGTTTTGGCATGGACACTTCCTGTCAACACGCGTAGCTGCTACGACAGTTATGCAGAGATCCTGCTAAAGGGAGGTTCCATGAGACGTTCCCGACTTGCCGTACATATCGGCTCCCTCCTCCTGTCCATCGGCCTGGCTCTCACCGGAGCGGCAACCGCGCAGGCATCCCAAATGGCCGCCGCCGGCGGCTATGTGGCCCTCGGCGACTCCTACTCCTCCGGCGTCGGGGCCGGCAGCTACATCGGCTCCAGCGGCAGCTGCGACCGAAGCACCAAGGCGTACCCGTACCTCTGGAACGCCGCGCACTCACCCTCGTCGTTCGACTTCACCGCCTGCTCGGGTGCCCGAACGGATGATGTTCTGGCGAACCAGCTCGGCCCGCTCGGCTCCGCCACGTCCCTGGTCTCGATCACCATCGGCGGCAACGACGCCGGATTCTCCGACGTCATGACGACCTGTGTGCTGCAGTCCGACAGCGACTGCGTCTCCCGCATCAACACCGCCAAGGCGTACGTCGACTCGACGCTGCCCGGCAAGCTCGACAACCTCTACTCGGTGATCCGAAGCAAGGCGCCCTCCGCACACGTGGTCGTGATCGGCTACCCCCGCTTCTACCTGCTCGGCCAGAGCTGCCTCGGCCTGTCCGCAACCAAGCGTTCCGCCATCGACGGCGCGGCCGACTACATCGACGCCGCCATCGCGAAGGTCGCCGCGGACCACGGCTTCACCTTCGGCGACGTCCGCTCCACCTTCAGCGGCCACGAGATCTGCTCCAGCAGCTCCTGGCTGCACAGCGTCAACTGGCTCAACATCGGCGAGTCCTACCACCCGACGGCCGCCGGCCAGTCCGGTGGCTATCTGCCGGTGCTCACCAACGCGGCCTGACCTCTCAGGGAGAGGGCGAGACCGTGGAAGACGCGGAGGCCCCGCCCGACGGGGTCTCCGTCACACACGTCACCGAGAACGGCACCGTGTTCGACGTCGTGTGCACCGGGGACCGGACCTCCACGCCGACCGCGTTCCGGTACGTCCCGCTCTCCGCGCCGCCGGAGTATGCGGTGACCGACACCGTGTCCCGCTTGGACCTCCCGCCCCCCGCCGGGAACGACAGCGTCCGCCATCCCGGGTCGGACATCTCCCCGCTCCTGAGCACCCACCGGTAGTCGACGCGCGCCGGCAGCCGGCCCACCGTGAACGTCGCCGTGAAGGACGGAGCCTGTGCGCCCGGCGGCGGGCACGTCCCCGAATACGCCGTGTGGGCGCCGGTCAGCGTGACGGACACCGACTGCGGCGGAGGAGTGCCGGCAGAGCCCGTACTGGGCGAGGGGCCCGAACCGCCCCCGGTGTCGGTGCGGCTGCCGCCCGCGGCCGGAGACGGCGTGGTACTGGCCCGGCCGGTGCTCGCGCTCGTACCCCCGCTTCCTCCGCCCTTCCTGTTCAGCAGCGCGTACGTCAGACCGGCCAGCGCCAGCGCGAGTACGACCACGCCCGCGACCAGGGCGACGGCCGCGCGGCGGTTGCGGTCCGCAGACGCGGCCGTGGTGGCCGGCGCCGGGACCGGCGCCGGCCGGGTGCGGGCCGTGGGGACGGGCACCGGCGGGGTCGGTGCCGGCTGCTGCGGGTGGGCGGCGATCGTGGGCGCGTACCCGCCGGGCGGCGGGGTGCCGGTGCGCGGTGTGCCGCCGGCCCCGATGATCCGCAGATCCTGCTCGGCCCGCTCGGCCGGCAGCCGCTCGGCCGGGTTCTTGCGCAGCAGGCCCTCGATGACTCCGGTGAGCGGTCCGGCGCGGCGCGGGGGCGGCAGTTCCTCGTCGACCACCGCGCGCAGCGTGCTGAGCGGAGTGTCCTGCCGGAACGGGGAGTTGCCCTCCACCGCCGCGTACAGCAGCACGCCCAGCGACCACAGGTCCGACTCCGGGCCGGGCTTGCGGCCCAGGGCGCGCTCCGGCGCGAGGAACTCGGGCGAGCCGATGACCTCACCGGTCATGGTGAGCGCGGAGCTGCCCTCGACCGTCGCGATGCCGAAGTCGGTGAGCACCACCCGGCCGTCGTTCGCCAGCAGCACGTTGGCCGGCTTCACATCGCGGTGCAGCACCCCCACGTCGTGCGCGGCGCGCAGCGCGGACAGCACCTCGGCGCCGATGTGCGCGGCGCGTTGCGGGGCGAGCGGGCCCTCGGCGTCCAGCAGGTCGGCCAGCGACAGGCCGCGCACCAGCTCCATGACGATCCAGGGGCGTCCGCCGTCGGTGGCCACGTCGTACACCGTCACCACGTTGCGGTTGGCGACGCGGGCCGCGGCCCACGCCTCGCGCTCCAGCCGGGCGTACATCCGCTCCACATCGGGGGCGGGCAGCCCCGCCGGGGCGCGCACCTCCTTGACCGCCACCTCGCGGTGCAGCACCTCGTCGCGGGCGCGCCACACCGTTCCCATGCCGCCCTCGCCGAGCGGGGACAGGAGACGGTAGCGGCCGGCGATCACACGTTCACGGCCCGGTTCTTCGGACACCGGCGCCCCCCATTCCCGTCCGGGCGATGTCTCCGCTCCACGTCGTGTCCTCGCGTGATTTCTCCCCAAAGTAGCTCAGCCCAGCGCGGATGCGGCCCCCCTGAGCATCAATCCTGCCCCCAGGGCCAGTACGACGAACGCCGAACCGAGCGGCGCGGTCCGGCGCACCAGGGCCGCCGCGGGGCCCGCCGTCCAGCGGGGACGCCGCTCCAGCACGCGGTTCATGCCGCTGCCGACCTTGACGACCGCGAACCCGGCCGCGGTGAGGGTCAGGGCGAGCCCCAGGCCGTACGCCACGACCAGCAGCAGCCCGAACCAGGCCTGCCCCAGGGCGGCCGCGCCCACCAGCACCACCACCGCCGAGGGACTGGGCACGAGCCCGCCGGCGAACCCCAGGAGCAGCGTGCCGCGGAGGGTGGGGGCGGTGGGATGGGTGTGGGTGTGACCGCCGTGGGTGTGTTCGACGGGGTGGTCGCCCGGGTGGTCGTGGGAGTGGTCGTGGTCGTGATCGCGGGGATGAGCGTGATCGTGGGTGTGGGCGGGGTCGTGGGTGTGGGCGGGGTCGTCCGTGCGGTCGTGCGTGTGGGCGTCGCCGTGCGCGTGCCCGTGGGAACGCCCGGGCCCGTGTGCGTGGGAATGCCCGGGCCCGTGCGTGTGCCCGTGTGCGTGGCCCCGGTTGCGCCAGGCCCGGCGTACGAGACTGGCGCCCGCCAGGGTCACCAGGACGCCGCTGGCGATGCCCAGCCAGGCGATCACCGAGGGGGTGGCGGCCGACCCGGCGGTGACCAGGAGGCCGAGGGCGACCACGCCGAGGGTGTGGGTGACGGTCACCGAGGCGGCCAGCGGCAGGACGTCCTTCAGACGGGCCCGGCCGCCGCGCGCCGCGGCCGTCGCCGCCATGATGGTCTTGCCGTGGCCCGGCGCGAGGGCGTGCATGGCGCCCAGGCCGACCGCGATGAGCAGGGCCAGGGCGGCGAAGCCGAGGGTGAGGTGGTGGCGGGCGACCAGGTTGTCCAGGGCGCGCGTCCAGCGGTCGGCGCCGCGCGGCAGCACGGCGGCGGCGGGCGCGTCGCGGTGGTCGTCGACGAGGGCGGTACCGCCGGGCCGCACCCGCAGGGACGCGGTGGAGGTGTCGGCCGGGGAGGAGAGCAGTTCCTTCGGATAGCTGGTGAGTTCGTGGGAGACGGAGGACTTCGGGACGTCGGAGGCGGTGAGCGTCATCCGGTCGCCGCGTGCCGTGATCTCCCGCCAGCCGGGCCCGGAGGACACGCCGGCGCTGTGGAAGCCGAGGGAGACGGACCGGCCCGGGGACGGCTTGGGCAGCGGCGCCGTCAGCCGGCACTCCACCCGGAGGGTGTTGAGGCCGGCCTGACCGGGACGCACGCGCGCGTGGCTGCTCAGGACGGTGAGGGCGAGGGCGCGGCCGTCGCCGGTGACCCTGCTGCCCCGCGCGGCCCGCTCGCACCGCTGCCGGGCCCAGGTGGTCATGCCCAGCCGCTCGATGTCGGGCTTGGCCTGGGTGGCGGGGATCTCGGCGAGGTCCTCGACATGGTCGTCGCGGAGCGTGCCGGGGGCGGCGACGAGGCCGTCGTAGCGGTTGACGGTGAAGTTTCCGAGCGGGTGGGCGCTCGCGGCGCCGGCGGGGACGAGCAGGAGGGCGCAGGCGGCGGTGAGCAGGGCCGCGGCCCGGGCGAACGGACGGCGGGGGCTCAACGGCCGGCCTCCATGGTCGTGAGGGCCGTACGCGCCGCGCGGGCACCGAGGGGGGAGAAGCCGGGGTTGAGCTTCAGGGCGGCCGTGAGGTGGGTACGCGCGTCGGCGGTGTGGCCGGTGGCGCCTTCGATCACACCGCGGTGGTAGAGGAAGGCGGCGTTGCGGTAGCCGGTGGCCGTGGCCTGCCGGGCGTAGCTGAGGGCTTCCTGGTCGCGGCCGTTGACGTGCAGGGCCCAGGCGAGGGCGTCCGCGGTGTGCACGGTGTGCCGGCGGGCCCATTCGGCGCGGGCGGCGCGCAGGGCCGAGGCCTTGTTCCCGTGGTCGGCGGCGGCGAGCGCGGTGTCGAGGTCGGCGTTGACGCCGTTGGCGCGGGCGAGGGCGATCCAGGCGTCGACGAGGGCGTACTGGTCGTGTGCCTTCGCCTCGTCCCCGGCGGCGCCGCGTGCCTGGTACAGCTCGCCGAGTTCGACGAGCGGGCCGGGCAGCGGGTAGCGGGAGACGACGAGTTCCATGCCCTTGACGGCGTCGGCGCGGTCACCGCTCGCGGCCTGGGCGCGGGCGCGGCCCTCCAGGGCGGGGAGGTAGGTGTCGTCGGCGGCGAGCGCGCGGGCGTAGTAGGTGAGCGCGGTCTTGTAGTCGCCCTGGTTCCAGTCCAGTTGGCCCAGCTGGGCGGCGACGTAGGCGATGTCGCCGCGGGAGGTGGCGGTGGCGAGGGCCTGTTCGAGGACGCGGCGGGCGGTGGTGACGTCGCCGCGCAGCTCGTGGACGTAGGCGTAGCGCGTGAAGACCGGAACGCCGGGACGCCGGGCGTCGGCGGTGTCGGCGGCCGTGGACGCCTCGGCGTACCGGCCGAGTTCGACGAGGGCGTCGATACGGGAGCACAGGGCGCGTTCGCTGTAGGGGTTCCGCTTCAGGACCTGGTCCGCGTAGGTGAGGGCGTGGGCGAAGTCGTGCCGGGCGGCGGCGAGCGCGGCGCGTCCGGCGAGGGCCTGGTCGTTGCCGGGCGCGAGCTCCAGGGACCGCGCCAGCGCCTTCTCGGCCTGCGGATACCGTGACGGGTCCCCCTTGGTCCGCGCCTGCTCGACATAGGCGAGCCCGAGGGTGGCCCAGCCGTCGTGGTCCCTGGGCTGGCCGCGAAGATGCGCCTGCAGCGAGGCGATGCCGGCGTCGAGACTCCCACCGGCGAGCAGTTCCGGCGACACCTCCCCGGACGCGGACGCCACCGGGGCGACGCCACCGTCCCGCGCCGCCCCCATGGCGATGGCGCCCCCGGTCAGCGCCACGGCCAACAGCAGCGCCGACCCGGCGAGTCGCAGGCCCCGCCACCGCCGCCCGGCAGCCGCGACCCGCCGTACGGCGGCGACCCGCTCGTCGGCGGGGGGTGCGTCTGCGGGGGGTGCGTCCGTGCCGTCCGCGGCGAGTGCGTCTGTGGGGGGTGCGTCGGGACCGGCCGGGGCGGGTGCCGGCCTGGCGGACCCGGTGGTGGTGGGCCGTTCGGCGTCCTCGGCGCTCGCACCACTGGCGGGGCGCGGGGCATCGGGCTGTTCGCGGGGGCCGGCGGAGATCCGCTCCCCGGGGGCGGTGGTCCCGGACGAGGCGGTGGCGGTCCGGTCCGCGGTGTCCGCGCCCGGGCACGGGGCGGGCGGCCCGTCGGGCTTCGCACGCGTGGCCGGACCCGTGTCGTCGACCGGCGCCGCCTGCGGGCCGCCGTCCTCACGCCTCACGGGCGCGGCGGGAGTCCCGTCGGGACCGTGGGCCGGTGTGCTGTCGTCGTTCCGCCGGGCCATGCCCTCTCCTTGGTCGCCTGGGTGGTTCGGATTCGCGGGGCGGCGCGGCCCGCGCGCCGTGGGGGATGGGTGAGCGCGGGCCGCGCCAGTCGGTGGGGGCGTGGGTCAGTACGGGCGCTGCATACGGCGGCGCCACCAGGCCAGGCCCGTGCCGATCAGCAGGATCCCGGCCGCGCCCGCGGCCGCCGAACCGGCGATCAGCACCATGTTGTTCGAGCCCGCGGACGCACCCGCCGGCTGCAGCGCGTCACCCAGCTGGCTGCGCACGTCCGTGCCGCTCTTCGTGCCCTTGGCGAGCGGTCCGCGTGAACCCGACGTCGGCTCGGCCACGTACGGGAAGTACTTCTCGAACTTCTTGTCGTTCTCGTTCACCGCGTCGCCCAGGTCGTTCTTGGCGCCGACCAGCTCGCCCTCCATCACCTGCAGGGCCTCGTCCACCACGTCGTCGGTGAGCCGGCGGCCGTTGGGGAAGCCCGCGTTGTCGCCGTCGAGGACGCCCAGCCGCTTGGGGTGCGCGCTCGGCTTGATGGAGGTGTTCAGGCGCAGCTCCTCGGCGGGCCGTACGTTCGGCGGCTGGTTGAGGCCCTTCACACCCTTGAGGAAGACGTCGACGAGGTCGTTGCGCGGCTCGGAGGGCGCCTTGATCTTGTAGATCTGCTCGATCAGCTTGGGCAGTTCGGGGTTGGTGACGTTCTTCAGGAACTGCGCGTCGTCCCACGGCGCGGACGCGTTGAACTTGTCCTTGTCCTTCTGCGGGTTGACGACCTCGTTGACGAGCGGGTTGCCGAGGCGGGAGACCTGGGTCCAGCCGCCGCGGGCGTTCTTGCGCTGGGTGGTCGACCAGATGCCGACGACCGGCTGCTTCGCCGACTCGCGGATCAGGTCGTTCGGCACCTGCAGCGCGACCGTGTTGACGTTGTAGCCCTTGAGCGTGTCGTTGCCGACCTCGGACAGGTTCCCGCCGTACAGCAGGTCGAAGACGCGCAGGTCGAGGAAGAAGGGGTCGTCGGCCTGTCCGGCGAAGGTGGTGGCACCGCCCGCCGTCTTGTGGATGGCCTGGGAGCGCAGCTTGCCGTAGTCCGGCATGGACGCCTTGCCGACGTTCGACGGCGCCACCGGCACGTTGTCCGCGAGCCGCGTCTTGGACACCAGCTTCTGGTGGCTCAGCTTGATGAGGTCGATGTCGTACGTCTGCGTGACGTTGAGGTTCGGGTCGTCGAGGCTCTTCACCGCACCCGTGTTGTAGAGGAAGGTGTTCTTGTTCTTGACGTGCGTCTTGAACGTGTAACGGAAGATCAGCTCGCTCTGCGCGTCGCCGTTGTTGTCGATGTGCAGGTCGTACTGGGCGTCGTCCGCGAACGTGTAGAAGTTCGGTCCGCCGGCCGGCTCCTCGAACGGGATCCAGTTCGCCACGATCGTCGTCGTGTCGGGCTTGTCCGGGCTGACGAACGCGTACACGTCCGTGTTGTCGTACTGCGGGGTCCCCGAGATGAGCGGGGCCTCCCGGTGGCTGGAGGCGGAGGCCGCCCCCGGTTCCAGCGTGGCCGCACCGGCCGCCGCGAGACTCCCGGCGGCCAGCGCGCCGCAGATGAGGGAGGCGAGGCCCCTGCGTCCCGCACGGTCCCCGGAGAGACTGGAGAGTGGTGTCATGCCGTTCCGTCCTCAGTGCCGACTTGCCTGTCGCTCGGGCATTCGGAGAGCCCGCGGGACCGGATTGGTCGGCGGCGGAAAATTTCTTTCTCCCTGCTCGACCCGCGTTTTGGCGCTGCTGATCCGTATTCCGTCTGAAGGGCGCGCCCGCCGCGCGCGCCCCGTGTGACGGGACCGGCCCCGAAGCGGCCGGCGGGGAGAGGGGGAGACGAGTGGAGGCGGACGAGCTTCTGGTGCTCGTGGCAGGGGGCGACCAGAAGGCATTCGAGGATCTGTACGGGCTGGTGTCCGGGCCCGTGTACGGACTGGTGCGGCGCGTGGTGCGCGACCCCGCCCAGTCCGAGGAGGTGGCACAGGAGGTACTGCTGGAGATGTGGCGGTCCGCCGCGAAGTTCGACCCCCGGCGCGGCAGCGCCCTGTCCTGGGTCCTCACCGTCGCCCACCGCCGCGCCGTCGACCGGGTGCGCAGCGCCCGCGCCGCCGGCGAACGCGAGCAGCGCGAGGCGCTGCGCGCCGGGTTCCCCGCCTTCGACCACGTCGCCGAGGAGGTCGAGGCGGGCCTGGAACGCGAGTGGGTACGGCGCTGCCTGGCCCGGCTCACCGCCCTGCAACGCCAGTCCGTCACCCTCGCCTACTACGACGGCTACACCTACCGTGAGGTGGCCGAGCGGCTCTCGCTGCCGCTGGGCACCGTCAAGACACGGATGCGCGACGGACTCACCCGGCTGCGCGAGTGCCTGGGAGGTGCCGCATGAGCCTTTTCGCCCGCCTCCTTCGTCGCGAGGACTGGCACTCCCTCGCCGCGCCCTATGCCCTCGACGCCCTGGAGCCCGCCGAGCGGGTCCGCTTCGAGAAGCATCTGAGGAAGTGCGAGCGCTGTGCCGCAGAGGTACGCGCCCTGTCCGAGGACGCGGTGCGGCTGGCCTGGTCCGCCGCCGCCCCGGCGCCGGCCGCGCTGCGCGACCGGGTGCTGGCCGCCGTCCGGAACACTCCGCAGGACCCCGTGCCCGCCCGGGAGCACACGCCTCAACTGCCCCCGCACGTCTGGGGCATCCAGCCGCCGCCCGGACGCACCCGTGCGCCCCGGCCGCGCCCCCTGCTGGTCCCGTTCGCCACCGTGACCGCCGCCGCGGCACTCGTCGTCGCCGCGCTCTTCGCCGTCCAGGCGAACCGGACCCAGGACCAGCTGGACGCCCAGCGGGACCGGGCGCGTGAGATCGCCCACGTTCTCTCCGCCGCCGACGCCCGGGCCACCACCGGGCAGGATGCCCGGGGCCGCGGTATCGGAGTGATCGCTTCCGCCTCCGAGGGGCGGGCCGTCGTCACCCTGAGCGGATACGCGGCGCCGCCCAGCGGCCGGGTGCGTCAGCTGTGGCTCATGCGCCCCGGTGCACAACCGCGCTCCCTCGGGCTCTTCGCGGGGGACACGCCCTTGGTCGCCTCCGGCCTCGCCAAATCGGCCACGTCACTGGCCGTGACCGTGGAACCCGACGGGGGGTCAGCTCAGCCCACCACACAGCCAATTGTTCAACTCGCCTTGAAATCGGTCGGATTCGGAGAGTAATCGTCAACACCCTTACAGGGAAGGTGAATCCTGTGACCGCGATACACGAGTGCCCCAAGGGGGCGATAGGGTTACTCTGCCCGGGCCGGGTGGACTCGTACGGGTGGGGAGTGACATGGAGCAGATAACAGTGCGCAGCAGGGCGAGGGTCCCTGCGATCACCTGCGGAAGCAGCGCGACCAGTTCGCGCCTCGACCGCCATCTCTCAGTGCTGTCGGGGCCCGCCGTCCCACAGCGCGAGACGGCCGAGGCGACGTCGCTGATCGTCGAGCTGACCGCGCGTGACGCGCACGACCGCACGGGCAGGGGCGCACGAGTCCGCCGGGTGTCGCTGTTCGCGCCGCTGCGCCGGCTGCGCCGCTCGCTGTTCGGCGGCCGCTGAGCGCCGCCGGCGTTCCCCGAGTCCCTCGGCAGGCCCGCGCTCAGGCCACCACGCCGTCCCGGCGCAGCGCTGCGATCTCGTCGTCCCTCATCCCCACGGCACGCAGCAGCGCCTCGGTGTGCTCTCCGAGCGCGGGCACGTCCCCCATGCACGGATCGGCCCCGCCCGGCAGTGTGATCGGCGGCAGCAGCGCCCTGAGCGGCCCGACCGGCGTCCCCACCTCCCGCCACCGCTCCCGGGCCGCCAGCTGGGGATGCGCCGCCACCTCGTGCAGGTCCCGCAGCCGCGCGCACGCGATGCCCGCCCCCTCCAGCCGGGTCAGTGCCTCGTCGGCGTCGAGCGCACCCAGCGCCTTCGCGACCGCCTCGTCGGTACGGTCCCGGTGGGCGACCCGCGCGGCATTGGTCGCGAACGCCGGGTCCGTCCCCAGATCCGGCCGCTCCAGCACCTCTTCGGCGAGCCTGCGCCACTCCCGGTCGTTCTGCACCGACAGCAGCACCCGTCCGCCGTCCGCCGTCCCGTACGCGTCGTAGGGCGCGATCACGGCGTGCGCGAGTCCGGAGCGCGCCGGAGCGCCGCCACCGTGCATGGCGTGGTGCAGCGGGTGCCCCATCCACTCGGCGAGCGCCTCCAGCATGGACACCTCCACCGGCCCGCCCCGCCCGGTCGTCCCGCGCCGCACCAGCGCCGCCAGCACGCCGGAGAAGGCGTACATGGCCGCCGCGATGTCCGCCGCCGGGATGCCCGCCTTCACCGGCTGCTCCGGCGTCCCGGTCACCGACACCAGCCCCGCCTCGCACTGCACGAGCATGTCGTACGCCCGCTTGTCCGCGTACGGGCCGCCGGCTCCGTACCCCGAGATGTCCACGGCGATCAGCCGCGGGTGCGCGGCGCACAGCGTGGCCGCGTCCAGGCCGAGACGGGCCGCGGCGCCCTGGGCGAGGTTTTGCACGAACACGTCCGCCTGAGCGACCAGCCGCCGCAGGACCGCCAGGCCCCGCGGGTCCTTCAGGTCCAGCGCTATCGACTCCTTGCCACGGTTGCACCACACGAAGTGCGAGGCGAGCCCGCCGGCGGCGGTGTCGTAGCCGCGCGCGAAGTCGCCGCCGTCGATCCGCTCGACCTTGACGACCCGGGCGCCCAGATCGGCGAGCTGCCGGGTCGCGAAGGGGGCCGAGACGGCCTGTTCGACGGCGACGACGGTGATGCCCTCCAGGGGCGCGGGGAGATGCTCCATGGGCTGGATCATGTCCCGTGACCGGCGGCTTTGTCAGCAGGCGGGCACCATCGAGTGGCGGCCGGTCAGCGTTCGCCGCGCGCGTACCGGCGGACGGCGAGCGGTGCGAAGACCGCGATCAGGGCCGCGCACCACGCCAGCGAGCCCGCGACGGGGTGGGCCACCGGCCAGGCGGCGCCTTCCGGGACGGGGGCGATGGGGGCACCTCCCTGCTCGAGCGCAGCCGAGAGCTTGGGGGAGAAGAGGTCGCGCAGGGCGGTGGTCACCGCGCTGATCGGGTTCCACTCGGCGAGCGTGCGCAGCCATCCGGGCAGGTTGCCGGTGGGGATGTAGGCGTTGGACAGCAGCGGCAGCACGAAGGTCGACGCGCCCAGCTGCCCGGCCGCCTCCTCGCTGCGCGTGAGCAGTCCCAGATGGATCCCGGTCCAGGTGCACGCGAAGCGGAACAGCAGCAGCAGTCCCACGGCTCCCAGCGCGGCCGCCACCGATCCCTCCACCCGCCAGCCCACGGCGAGCCCGGCCAGCAGCAACGGCACCGTTCCGAGGGCGGTGACCACCAGGTCCGCCACCGCCTGTCCGAGCGGCACGGCCGCCCGGCTCACCGGCATCGTGCGGAAGCGGTCCATCACGCCCCGGTGCGAGTCCTGGGCGGCCTGGAACATCCCGGTCATGATCCCGCCCGCCGCGGTCGCCACCAGCAGGCCGGGCACCAGGAAGGTCCGGTACTCCCGGCCGGACATCGCGAGCGCGCTGCCGAAGACGTAGCCGAAGAACAGCAGCATGTTGATCGGCATGACCTGGGTCATGATCGCCAGGCCGGGGCTGTTGCGGACCCGGCGCAGCTGCCGGCCCACCATCGCCTTGCCGTCGTACGTCAACGCGCTCATGTCACCGGCTCCTTGTCGTCGATGGACTCCCCGGTCAGCCGGAGGAAGACGTCGTCGAGGGTGGGCGGCCGCAGGCTCGCGTCGAGCAACGGCACGCCCGCCGCGTCGAGTTCGCGCACGAGGCGCGGGAGGGTGAGGGTGGGGTCGGTGGCGACCGCGCCGACCGCGCACCGGTCGTGGTCGAACGCCGGCTCGGTGCCGGTCAGGCGGTCGAGGACCCCGGCGGCCTTCACCATGGCGTCCGGATGTGCGACGACGGCCTCGGCGTGCGTCCCGATCAGGGACTTGAGCTGGGCCGGCGAGCCGGTGTGCGCGATGCGCCCCCGGTCCACCAGGGCGATGTCGTCGGCGAGCCGGTCGGCCTCCTCCAGGTACTGGGTGGTCAGCACCACCGTCGTGCCCCGCTGCTTGAGCTCGCGCACGGCGTCCCATATCCGGTTGCGGCTGGCCGGGTCGAGCCCGGTGGTCGGCTCGTCCAGGAACAGCACCTCGGGGCGGCGGATCAGGCCGGCGGCCAGGTCCAGGCGCCGCCGCATCCCGCCCGAGTAGGTGGACACGGCCCGGTCGGCGGCCTCCTGAAGCCCGAACCGGTCCAGGAGCTCACCGGCCCGCGCCGCCGCATCACGGACCCGGTGCAGCCGGGCGAACAGCCGCAGGTTCTGCCGCCCGGTGAGGTCCCCGTCGACCGACGCGCACTGCCCGGTGACGCCGATCCGGCGCCGTACGGCCGCGGCCTCCCGCACCAGGTCGTGACCGGCGACCCGGGCCGAGCCCGCGTCCGGCCGCAGCAGCGTGGTCAGCAGCCGTACGGCCGTGGTCTTGCCCGCCCCGTTCGGGCCGAGCACCCCGCAGACCGTGCCCTCCGCCACGGCCAGGTCCAGCCCGCGCAGGGCGTGGACATCACCGAACCGCTTCTCCAGCCCCTCACTAAGTACAGCGTACGTAGTTGTCATGCGTCGACCGTAGCGCATTACGTACGGTGTACGTAACTACGATGGTGGGGCGAGGTGATGATCGATGGCTGGCCGAGCGGCCGAACCCGAGGTGATCTGGGCCCGTCCCGGGCGGACGGGCCGGGGACCGAAGCCTGCGTACCGCCGGAGCGACATCGCGGCGGCCGCCGTGCGCATCGCCGATGCCGGCGGGCTGGACGCGGTGTCCATGCGGCACGTCGCCGCCGAACTCGGCTGCGGCACCATGTCGCTGTACAACTACGTCCCCCGCAAGGAGGATCTGTACGAGCTGATGGTGGACGCCGTCAGCGGCGAGCACGAGCTGTGGGAGCCGTCGGGCGACTGGCGGGCCGACATGCTCCGGGTGGGCCACCAGACCCGGGCCCTCATGCGCCGCCACCCCTGGCTGCCCCGCCTGATGTCCGGCATCTACGGCTTCAGCCCCAACGCCCTGCGCTACCTGGAGCACTGCCTGGCCTGCCTGGACCCGCTCGAGGCGTCCTACGGCACGAAGATGGAACTGGTCGCCATGCTCAACGCCGTGGTGACGATGTACGTGGCCAACGAGCTGGCCACCGCCGAGCGCACCCGCTCGCTGCCCTGGTCCGCGGAGCAGGAGAGCGCGGTGCGGATCGCCTATCTGGGACGCCAGGTCGCCACCGGCGCCTATCCGCGGATGGCGGCGGCCTTCGTGGAGGACGCGGGGCCGATCGACCTGGAGGCGGTGTTCGAGCGGACGCTGGGCCGGGTGCTGGACGCGTTCGCACCGCGCGGCTGAGGCGCCCTCAGATCAGTGCGAACTGGCCCTCCGGGCCCTCCTCGTGGTGATCGAGGACGGAGGCCGGCCGACGAGCCGCGTCCGGCACGGGCAGCACGCCCGCCGCGCGCAGCTCGGCGGCGGTGATCGAGTCCGTCGCGTCCGTGGCCTCCGTCGAGTCCGTCGAGTCCGTTGCGTCCGCCGCATCAGGCTCGTCCGTCAGCTCCGTCAGCTCCGTCAGCTCCGTCAGCTCCGTCGGCTCCGTCGGCTCCGGCGCGTCCGGCGCGTCCGGCCGGAGCCCCGGCTCCGCCAGCAGCGCCAGGACGGTGATCAGCTCCAGCAGCTCCGAGGTCCACGCCTGCGGCCAGGCCGCCGGGCGGATCGCCGCCAGGGTGCCGCCCTCGCCCTGCGCGGTCCTCGCCGCGAACCACTGCTCCAGGACACGGACGCCGCCCGCCTCGAAGTCCCAGGCCTGCGGCGGCACCGGCGCGATACGGCCCTCGTCGAGGCGGAGGGCCTCCTCGTCCCGGTCGTAGTGGAGGGTGAGCGGACGGGCCGGCAGCGGTGCACGGACGTAGGGGCGGCGGCCGCCGGGGAGCTTGGGACGGTCACCGTCGCGGCGCATCAGCCAGAGCGTGCGGCGGCCCGACTCGACGCCGGCCGCCCACCGTCCGGAATCCGCGGTGAGTGGGACGGCCGGGCCCCTCGGTCCGGGGCGCACCGTCGCCAGCGTCCAGGCGACCATGTCCACCGGGGTGGGCAGATGCCCGAGACGGGAGGCCAGGTGCTCCAGCAGGCCGGGCGCCAGGTTCGGCTCCGCCCCTCCTGGGCGGCGGTAAAGGGGGCGGATCCGGCCCGGACGCAGGACGGGCAGCAGGGACGTCGCCAGCAGCGGCGGTCCCGCGGTGCCGGGGGCGGCGGCCGTCTCGACGACGAAGATCTGCCGGGCGTCCGCCACCCGCCACAGCTCCGGGCGGGCCGCGTCGATCAGACGCTGGTCGGGGATGAGCCACTGCTCGTCGAAGGGCGCCGCCAGCACGCGCACCGGCTCCGGGCAGGGGCCCGAGGCGCGGACCAGCCGCTCGGTGCCGCCGGCCCGGCCCGGCAGCTGCCCGACCGCCGTGTGCGGCGTCCGCGCGCGCGTGGGCTGGAACAGGGCCTCCCGGTCGTGGCCCTCGGCCTTCAGCAGGGCGTCCCAACGGGCCTTCAGGCAGGCCGCGTCGGGGGCCGCCGGCCACGCCCGGCCGAGCCGCGGCGGCGCGACGGACCACGGCATGAGGTCGGCCAGCAGCGGAGCGTCGTCGTGCGTCACGCCGGGCATGGTACGACGGGGCCGGGACAGGGGGCTCACGTGGCGTCGAGCGTGACCGTGAAGGAGAACCGGTCCCCGCGGTAGTGGATGACCGCCACGTCCAGCGGCCGTCCCGCCGCGTCGTAGGTGATGCCCGTGTAGTGCAGGATCGGGCTGAGCAGCGGGACTTCGAGCAGCCGCGCCGTCTCCGGATCGGCCAGCCGCGCCTGAACGGTGTCCGTGATGCGGCTGATGTCCGCGCCCACCACGTCCCGCAGCACCTTGGTCATCGGCCACCGCACCAGGTCGTCCACGGCTATGCGCCGGGCCAGTTCCGGACGGACGTAGTTGCGGGCGTGGTTGGTCGGCTCGCCGGTCTTCTCGTCGCTGCGCAGCCGGTGGTACGTCGCCACCTCGCCGAGGTCGGGGAAGAACTCGGCGAGTTCGGCGGGCACGACGGCCGTGCCGTGGTCCAGCAGCTCGGTCGTCATGCCGGACTGCTGGGCCACGATCGCGTCCACCGAGCCCAGCAGCCGTACCGGGACGCCGCGCTGGACGTCCGGCTCGATGAAGGTGCCGCGCCGGCGGTGACGCGTGATCAGCCCCTCGTCCTCCAGCTCCTTCAGCGCCTGCCGCATGGTGAGCACGCTCACCCCGTAGTGCCCGGCCAGCTGCTCCTCGGTGGGCAGGCGCAGCGGGTCCCGCGGCGAGCGGCCGAGGATCGAGGCGCGCAGCGACTGCGACACCTGGTACCACAGCGGCAGCTTGCGGTTCAGGACGATCGAATCCGGGGCGAAGGAGGTCACGGGCCATCCGTACCGGTAGGGAATGATCAGTGCAAGGGGTGGAAGTGGCGCTCGAGGCCCTGCCAGACGTCGTCGTAGCGCTGTTGCAGGTGCTCCGAGCGGGCCGCCTGCGGTGTCAGCGTCAGCGGCCAGCGGGTCTCGAACATGAAAGCCAGCCCGTCGTCGACCTTCTGCGGCCTCAGCTCGGCCGCGCTCGCCCTGTCGAAGGTCTCCCGGTCCGGGCCGTGCGCCGACATCATGTTGTGCAGCGAGCCGCCGCCCGGCACGAAGCCCTCCGCCTTGGCGTCGTAGGCGCCCTCGATCAGGCCCATGTACTCGCTCATCACGTTCCGGTGGAAGTACGGCGGCCGGAAGGTGTCCTCGCCCACCAGCCAGCGCGGCGCGAAGACCACGAAGTCGACGCCGGCCAGGCCCGGGGTGTCCGAGGGCGAGGTCAGCACCGTGAAGATCGACGGGTCCGGGTGGTCGTAGGAGATCGTGCCGATCACGTTGAAGCGGCGCAGGTCGTAGACGTACGGCACGTGGTTGCCGTGCCAGGCGACGACGTCGAGCGGCGAGTGGTCGTAGGTGGCGGTCCACAGGTTGCCGCAGAACTTGTTCACCACCTCCACCGGGCCCTCGGCGTCCTCGAACGCGGCGACCGGTGCGCGGAAGTCACGGGCGTTCGCGAGGCCGTTGGCGCCGATGGGGCCGAGGTCGGGGAGGCGGAAGGGGGCGCCGTAGTTCTCGCAGACGTAACCCCGGGCGGTGGCGTCGAGCAGCTCGACGCGGAAGCGCACCCCGCGCGGGATCAGGGCCACGTGGCCCGGCTCGGCGTGCAGCAGCCCGAACTCCGTGCGCAGCAGCAGCCCGCCGCGCTCGGGGACGATCAGCAGCTCGCCGTCCGCGTCGCTGAAGACTCGCTCCATCGAGGAGTCGGCGTGGTACAGGTGCACGGCGATGCCGGTGCGCTGGGTGACGTCGCCGTTGCCGCCGAGGGTCCACAGGCCGGCCAGGAAGTCGGTGCCCGGCGCGGGCTTGGGCAGCGGGTTCCAGCGCAGGCGGTTGGGGTCGGGCACGGTCTGGTTGAACGGCGCCGTGCGGATCTGGCCGTTGCCGGTGCGGGTGAAGGCCGGGTGGGCGGCCGACGGGCGGATGCGGTACAGCCACGAGCGGTGGTTGTGCGCCCTGGGCTCGGTGAACGCCGAACCGCTGAGCTGCTCCGCGTACAGCCCGAGGGGGGCGCGCTGCGGGGAGTTGCGGCCCTCGGGCAGTGCGCCCGGAACCGCCTCCGAGCTGTGCTCGTTGCCGAAACCGGAGAGGTAGGTCAGTCCCTCGGCGGTCTTGCGTGCGTCCCCGGTCATGGTTGCTCCCTTGCAAGCTGATTCCTATGCAACACCGTAGGATTGCGTTTTCCCGTGCGCAAGGGGTCCTTCGGCCCTCCTTCCACAGGAGGGCCGGAACCAGACTCCAGGGGGATTCGGCCGGCGGGACCGCTGCCCTACTCTCCCCGGCATGAAGTCGTGGACGCGCGGACTCTCCGCTGCGCTCGCGGTCTGTGTCCTGCTGCTCGCCGGGCCGGCGGGCTGCGGCTCGAGCGGTGCGCGGGGGCATACGGAGGGGGAGTCGCCCGCTCCGGTGGGCAGGCTCCTCGACCGCACCGACGAGGAGGGGCGGCGCTACCGTGAGGTGGACGGCAAGGGCGCTCCCGAGGTCGGTGTCGAGGTGCAGCCCGACGCCGGCGGCAACTGGGACGTACGGCTGACCGTCCGCCGCTTCCGCTTCTCCCCGGCCGGTACGGCGGCCCGCGCGAGCGCCGGGCGCGGCCTTGCCCACCTCCTGGTGGACGGCCGCCTCGTGGGCCGGCTGCGCGCCCCCGAGTACCGTCTCTCCGCCCGCCTCGTACCCCGCGGCACCCACCACGTCACGGCCCGCCTGTACGCCGACGACGGCACGGTCTGGGCGGTGGCCGGCAAAGCGGTGCAGAGCACCGCCGACATCACGGCCGCGCCCCCGGCCGCCCCGGCCCCCACCGCCACGGCGTCCGCGACGGCCCGGACGCCCGGCGCGCGGGCCGCGACGGCGTCACCGGCCGGCCGGCCCCGGCCGTTGTGACGGGAGCTCCGCCGGGCCGGTGCGCGGCGCAGGGGCGTTGAGTGTGGCCGGTGGGCGCCGGCGTACAGGAGGGCGCGCTTCACCCGATCGTGGAGGAGAGGCATCATGAAGTCCGTGCCCCACACGACCTCGCTACGCCGTGCGCCCGTGCAGCGACGCAGCGCCGAACGGCTGACCAGGATCCTCGACGCCTGCGCCGACCTTCTCGACGAGGTCGGCTACGACGCGCTGAGCACCCGGGCCGTGGCCCTGCGGGCCGGCGTGCCCATCGGCTCGGTCTACCGCTTCTTCGGCAACAAGCGCGCGATGGCCGACGCCCTCGCCCAGCGCAACCTCGAGCGCTACACCGAGCGGGTCGGCGAGCGTCTGAAGGAGGCCGGGGGCGGCGGCTGGCGGGCCGCCATGGACGCCGTGCTCGACGAGTACCTGGTGATGAAGCGGACCGCCCCGGGTTTCTCCCTCGTCGACTTCGGCAACCAGATCCCCATCGGCGCCCGCAACGCCGAGCCCAACCACCGCGTGGCCGACCGCCTCACCGGTCTGCTCTCCGGCTACCTGCGCCGCGCGCCCGACGACGACCTGCGCCGCGTCTTCCTCATCGCCGTCGAGACCGCCGACACCCTCGTCCAGCTCGCCTTCCGCGTCGACCCCGAAGGCGACGAGAAGATCATCGAGGAGATGCGGGCGATGCTGCGGGCGTATCTGGGGCGGGTGCTGGACTGAGCGGTGCCGGACGGCACGGGCGGACTTCGGGCCTCATTGCCGGCCAGGACTCCCCTCCGGGCATACCGGTCGGTATGCTCGGCCCACGTTCGACCGCCCTCAGTCCCTGCGGCACCGTCGCCGCGACCCTTCCGGGAGGCCCCGTGTCCCGCACCGCCCTGCGAATCTGCCCCTTGTGCGAGGCCACCTGCGGGCTGACGCTCACCATCGACGGCACCCGCGTCACCGGCGCCCGCGGCGACCGGGAGGATGTGTTCAGCAAGGGGTTCATCTGCCCCAAGGGCGCCTCCTTCGGCGCCGTGGACGGGGACCCGGACCGGCTGCGCACCCCGCTCGTGCGCAAGGGCGGCGAGCTGCGCGAGGCCACCTGGGAGGAGGCGTTCGAGGCGGTGGCCGCCGGGATCCGGCCGGTCCTCGAGCGGTACGGGCCGCACTCCGTCGCCGTCGTCCTCGGCAACCCCAACGTGCACACCATGGCCGGCGCCCTGTACCCGCCGGTCCTGCTCGGCGCCCTCGGCACCCGCAGCGTCTTCACCGCCTCCACGCTCGACCAGATGCCCAAGCACGTCTCCAGCGGACTGCTCTACGGCGACGCGAACGCCATCCCCGTCCCCGACCTGGACCGCACCGGCCATCTGCTGCTGATCGGCGCCAACCCCCTGGAGTCCAACGGCAGCCTGTGCACCGCCCCCGACTTCCCCGGCAAGCTCAAGGCCCTGAAGGCCCGCGGCGGCACCCTCACCGTCGTGGACCCGCGCCGCACCCGCACCGCCAAACTCGCCGACCGGCACATAGCCGTCCGCCCCGGCACCGACGCCCTGCTCCTCGCGGCGATGGTCCACGTCCTCTTCGAGGAGGGGCTCACCGATCTCAAGGACCTGGCACCCCAGGTGCAGGGTGTCGAGGAACTGCGCGAAGCCGTACGGGACTTCACGCCCGAGGCCGTCGCCGGGGCGTGCGACGTCGACGCCCCGGTGATCCGCACCCTCGCCCGCGAACTCGCCGCCGCCCCCACCGCCGCCGTCTACGGCCGCATCGGCAGCTGCACCGTCCCGCACGGCACCCTGGCCAGCTGGCTCGTCGACGTCCTCAACATCCTCACCGGCAACCTCGACCGGCCCGGAGGCGCCCTCTTCCCGCAGGCCGCCACCGGCAGGGTGCCCCGCCCCGCCGGCCCCGGCCGCGGCTTCGCGCTCGGCCGCTGGCACTCCCGGGTGAGCAACCACCCAGAGGCGAAGGGCGAGTTGCCGCTCTCCGCGCTCGCCGAGGAGATCGACACGGCCACGGACGAGGGCGAGCCGGTCCGGGCGCTCATCGCCGTCGCCGCCAACCCCGTGCTCTCCGCCCCGGACGGCGACCGGCTCGACAAGGCCCTCGGCTCCCTCGACTTCATGGTCAGCGTCGACCCGTATCTGAACGAGACCTCACGTCATGCCCATGTCGTGCTGCCCCCGCCCCCGCCCTCGCAGAGCCCGCACCACGACTTCGCCTTCAACACCCTGGCCGTGCGCAACCAGGTCCGCTACACCCGCCCCGCCGTCCCCCTCGAGCCCGGCCGGATGGCCGAGACCGAGATCCTGGCCCGGCTGATCCTCGCCGTGGGGGGCATCCGCGGCGCCGATCCGGGAGCGGTCGACGCGATGGTCGTCGACCAGACCCTCGGCAAGGCCGTCAAGGACCCGCACTCGCCCGTCCACGGCCGCGACCCGCGCGAACTCGCGGCACAGCTCACCGGCGACGGCGGCCCCGAGCGGCGGCTGGACATGATGCTGCGGCTGGGTCCCTACGGCGACGGCTTCGGCGTACGCCCCGACGGGCTGAGCCTGGAGAAGCTGCTCGCGCACCCGCACGGCCTCGACCTCGGCCCGCTGCGGCCCCGGCTGCCCCAGCCGCTGAAGACCGTCTCCGGCAAGGTCGAGCTGCTGCCGCGGCCGCTCGCCGACGACCTGCCGCGTCTGCGCGAGGCCCTGCGCGAGCGCCCGGCCGGGCTCGTCCTCGTCGGCCGCCGGCATCTGCGGTCCAACAACAGCTGGATGCACAACGTGCCCGCCCTCACCGGCGGTTCGAACCGCTGCACCGTGCACGTCCACCCCGACGACGCCGACCGCCTGGGCATCGCCGACGGGGCCGCGGTGCGCGTCAAGGGCGCCGGTGGCGAGGTCACCGCGCCCGCCGAGGTCACCGACCAGGTACGGCCCGGCGTGGTGAGCCTGCCGCACGGCTGGGGTCACGACCGGCCCGGCACCCGGCTGACGCACGCGGCCGCCGACCCCGGGGTCAACGTCAACCAGCTCCTCGACGGCAGCCTGCTCGACCCGCTGTCGGGCAACGCGGTCCTCAACGGCGTGCCCGTCGAGCTCAGTCCCGTGGGCTGAGCCGGCCGCGACTGCGCCGGACGAGTGATATCCGACGGCGCGTCGGGCGGGGTGCCGTCATATTCGGCGGGGATGTGAAAGAGAGTCAGGTGAAAGAGCGATTTGTATGAAAATCGTCTGACTCGGAGGAACGCGTATGCCCACCCTGCCACTCCCACGCAATTTCGGCACCCGCGTCGGCGCCACCGCCCTCACGGCCTTCACCGTGGCGGGTGCCACCTGGCTGGCGGCACCGTCCGCCATGGCCCAGACCAACGGCGACATCAGGATCCACCGGGTGGGTGTCCCGTTCGGCGTTTCGAAGGACGACCCCGCCGTCTGCCGGTTCTACCTCGACGCCACCAACTTCGGTGCCGACACGGCCGTCGACTACCGGATCGAGCCGCAGCCCCCGCTGCCCAGCGGTGCCACCGTCTCCGGCACGATCACCCTCGGTGGCGGCGCCGGTCACACCGACCCGCTGGGGCTGGCCGACGGGCAGTACCGGATCACCTGGCCCGCCAACCCGCCCACGGGAGTCACCCCCAGGGAGAAGATCTTCCGCGTCAACTGCCGTGAGGAGAACGACCGTCACGACGGCGCGCAGGGGCCGGGCGGCGGCCAGATCGAGGACCAGGGCCGCGGCAACGAGGACCCGGGGCGCCACGAGGACCAGCACGGCGCGGCGGCGTCGGGCCGCGGTGACGGCGGTGGCCCCAAGGGCGGCGTGCACGCGGGCGGCGGCGGTCTCGCCCGGACGGCCGAAGCCTTCTCGCCGGTGACCGGAGCCGCTGCCGTGGGGCTGGTCGTGGCCGGCGGCATCGTGTACTTCCGGATGATCCGCCGGCGCCCCCATGGTGCCGCGTAGGCGCAGACGCAGGCCCTGGCACCGGACCCGCGCCTACCGCCTCGCCCGGACGACCGTGCTCGCGGTCGTCCTGGTGACGGCGGGGGTCCGGTGCGGGGGGCAGCACGAGCGCACCACGCCGGACCACGCCGCCGGCCCGGGCGCCGTGGCGCCGGCCTCCCCGGCCTCTTCCGGCTCCTCGAACTACTCCGATGCCGATGCCGACGCCGACGCCGACGGTGACACCGACGGCGACACCGACAGCGCGAAGAAGAGCGGCTCCCACGGCCGCAAGTCCCCCTCGCCCGGCCGCCCGGCGTCGTCCGCGCCCCCGCCGGCGCCGCTGCCCCGGTCCCGCGCGACCTCGCTGCGGATCCCCTCGCTCGGGATCGACGCCCCCGTCATCGGGGTCCGCCTCGACCGCGACAGGCAACTGGAGACCCCTCCGGTCGACAAGCCCAAGCTCGTCGGCTGGTACGAGGGCGGCCCCACACCGGGGGAGACCGGCACGGCCGTCGCGGTCGGGCACCGCGACACCACGACGGGCCCTGCCGTCTTCGCCGGGCTGGGCCAGACCAAGCCGGGCAGCCACGTCGAAGTCCGGCGCGCGGACGGCCGCACCGCCGTCTACACCGTGGACAAGGTGCGGGTCTTCGACAAGTCCCACTTCCCCGACAAGGAGGTCTACGGCCCCGTCCACCGCCCCGAGCTCCGTGTCATCACCTGTGGCGGCCTGTACTCCCACAGCGTCGGCTACTCCAGCAACGTGGTCGTCTTCGCCCACCTGACGTCGACGACGTGACGCCCCCGGCGGGGCGGGCGCGGGCCACCGGCCCCGTCCGTCCCGTCTCCTGAATGCGAGCGTCCGCTTTCTCACCTGGTGGACGGCAGCGTCCGATCGTGACCGGTGTCTTCCCCCGGGCGCGCACATTCCGTTAACTTCCGTGACTCACACGCCCCGTACGACCCGCACGAGGCGTCCGAACCGCGGAGCACCAGCGCTCCGGCCGAGTTCCGGGGGCATGCCTCATGACACGCGCCATCTCCCTGCACGACGTGAGCAAGACCTACACCAAGGGTGTCCGGGTGGTGGACCGCCTGTCGCTCGACATAGCGCCCGGGGAGTTCCTGGTGCTGCTCGGGCCCTCCGGTTGCGGCAAGTCCACCGTGCTCAGGATGATCGCTGGGCTGGAGGAGATCACCGAGGGGCAGTTGCTGCTCGACGGCGAGTACGGCAACGACCTGCCGCCCTCCGGGCGGGACATGGCGATGGTCTTCCAGAACTTCGCGCTCTACCCGAACATGACCAGCCGCGACAACATCGGCTTCCCGCTGCGCATCGAGACGCCCGGCGCGGACCCCCGCACCCGCGTCGACGCCACCGCGCGGATGCTGGGCATCGAGGACCTCCTCGAACGCTTCCCCAGCCAGCTCTCCGGCGGCGAGCGCCAGCGCGTCGCCATGGGCCGGGCCATCGCCCGCCACCCGTCCGCCTTCCTGATGGACGAGCCGCTGTCCAACCTGGACGCCAAGCTGCGCAACCATCTGCGCGCCGAGATCTCCAAGCTGACCCGGGAGCTGGGCGTCACCACGGTCTACGTCACCCACGACCAGGGCGAGGCCATGTCCCTGGGCGACCGGGTCGCCGTCCTGCGCGGCGGCCTCCTGCAGCAGGTCGACACCCCGCGCAACGTCTACGCGCTGCCCCGCAACGTGTTCGTCGCCGCCTTCATCGGCACCCCGCGCATCAACCTGCTGCGCGGGCTGGTCCGCGCCCCGCTCGACGGCGCCATGACCATCAGCCTCGGCAAGCAGTTCCTGCGCCTGCCCGAACCGCTCTCCATGGACCACCAGTTGCTGCGCGTGCAGCAGGGCCGCGAGGTGATCGTGGGTCTGCGCTCGGAGGCCGTGCGCATCGCCAAGCCCGCGGCCGCCCGCCCCGGCGAGGTGCCGATCACCGGTCTGGTGGAGCACATGGAGTTCCAGGGGCACGAGGTCCTGGTCCACTTCGACACCGGCTCCCGCCCGGCCGTCGTACCGGATCTGGAGGCCCCTCGCCCCGCCCACCGCCCGGCCCGGCGGCGCCGCCGCGACGGCACGGTCCTGGAGCGCCTGCGCGAGCGGGCGGGCGCCCTGCGCGCGGGGCCCGTGGTGGTGCTGGACCACCCCGCCGGCGCCGGCGCCGACACCGACCCCGGACCCGCGCTCGCGCACGCCGCGTCCGGCGAGCCGCGGCTGCCCGGTGACCTGGTGGTCCGCACCACCCCCGACATCCAGCTCCGCCAGGGCATGCAGGTGCCGCTCCTGGTCGACCTCGCCCATCTGTTCGTCTTCGATCAGCACGGCGAGCGCATCTGCCCGGCCCCGGACCACCTGCCGGACCTGGAGGAGTGACCTCACGGACACCGCGTGGGGGCACCTGGCGCCCGAAAACTATCGGCGCTAGTTTATGGGGCTGTCGGTAGGTTGTGACGCGGACGACGCGACCCGTGGACCACGCGGACGCGGACGACGCACCCCCGCCCCGGAGGAGCACCATGAAGGCACACGACGGCATGTACATCGACGGCGCCTGGCGCCCCGCCGCGGGCCGGGACGCCATCGAGGTGGTGAACCCGGCCGACGAGCAGGTCATCGCCGCCGTCCCCGCGGGCACCGCCGAGGACGTCGACGCGGCCGTACGCGCCGCCCGCGCCGCCTTCCCCGCCTGGGCCGCGACGCCGCCCGCCGAGCGCGCCGCCCGCCTGACCGCCCTCCGGGACGTCCTCACCTCCCGCCGGGACGAGATCGCCGAGACCGTCACCGCCGAGCTGGGCTCACCCCTGCAGTTCTCCCAGACGGTCCACGCGGGCGTGCCGATCGCGGTCGCCGGTTCCTACGCCGAACTCGCGGCGACGTACGCCTTCGAGGAGAGGGTCGGCAACTCGACCGTCTTCCACGAGCCGGTCGGCGTGGTCGGCGCGATCACCCCCTGGAACTACCCGCTGCACCAGATCGTCGCCAAGGTCGCCCCCGCGCTGGCCGCCGGCTGCACGATCGTCCTCAAGCCCGCCGAGGACACCCCGCTCACCGCCCAGCTCTTCGCCGAGGCGGTCGACGAGGCCGGTCTCCCGGCCGGTGTCTTCAACCTCGTCACCGGCCTCGGCCCGGTCGCCGGGCAGGCCCTCGCCGAGCACCCGGACGTCGACCTGGTCTCCTTCACCGGCTCCACGGCCGTGGGCAGGCGGATCGGCGCGACCGCGGGCGCCGCCGTCAAGAAGGTCGCCCTCGAGCTGGGCGGCAAGTCCGCCAATGTCATCCTGCCGAGCGCCGACCTGGCCAAGGCGGTCAACGTCGGCGTCGCCAACGTGATGTCCAACTCCGGCCAGACCTGCAGCGCCTGGACCCGGATGCTGGTGCACCGGGACCAGTACGAGGAGGCGGTCGAGCTGGCCGCGACGGCCGCCGCCAGATACGGCGACCGCATCGGCCCGGTGGTGAACGCCAAGCAGCAGGCGCGCGTGCGCGGCTACATCGGCAAGGGCGTCGCCGAGGGCGCCCGCCTCGTCGCGGGCGGCCCCGACTCCCCGCGCGAGCAGGGCTACTTCGTCAGCCCGACCGTCTTCGCCGACGTCACGCCCGGCATGACCATCGCCCAGGAGGAGATCTTCGGCCCGGTCCTGACGATCCTGCGCTACGAGGACGAGGAGGACGCCCTGCGCATCGCCAACGGCACGGTCTACGGCCTCGCCGGCGCAGTCTGGGCAGGGGAGGAGGCGGAGGCGGTGGCCTTCGCCCGCCGGATGGACACCGGCCAGGTCGACATCAACGGCGGCCGCTTCAACCCCCGCGCCCCCTTCGGCGGCTACAAGCAGTCGGGCGTGGGCCGCGAACTCGGCGCGCACGGACTCGCCGAGTACCTGCAGACCAAGTCCCTCCAGTTCTAAGGAAGTCACCAGTCATGGCCGTACGTGCCGCCGTCCTGCCCGCCGTCGGCTCCCCGCTGGAGATCACCGGGATCGAGCTGCCGGAGCCCGGACCGGGCCAGGTCCGTGTCCGCCTCGCCGCCGCCGGGGTCTGCCACTCCGACCTGTCCCTGACCAACGGCACCATGCGGGTGCCGGTCCCCGCCGTCCTCGGCCACGAGGGCGCGGGGACCGTGCTCGCCGTGGGCGAGGGCGTCACGCGGGTCGCGCCGGGCGACGCGGTCGTCCTCAACTGGGCGCCGTCCTGCGGCAACTGCCACGCCTGCTCGCTCGGCGAGGTCTGGCTGTGCGCCAACGCGTTGAACGGCGCCGCCGACGTCTACGCCCGCACCACCGACGGCACCGACCTGCACCCCGGTCTCAACGTCGCCGCCTTCGCCGAGGAGACGGTGGTCGCCGCCTCCTGCGTCCTGCCCCTGCCGGCCGGCGTCCCGCTCACCGACGCCGCCCTCCTCGGCTGCGCCGTCCTCACCGGCTACGGCGCCGTCCACCACTCGGCGCGGGTGCAGCCGGGGGAGACGGTCGCGGTGTTCGGCGTCGGCGGGGTGGGCCTCGCCACCCTCCAGGCCGCCCGGATCGCGGGCGCCTCGACGATCGTCGCCGTCGACGTCTCCCCGGAGAAGGAGGAACTGGCGCGCGGGGCCGGGGCCACGGACTACGTCGTCGCCTCCGAGAACACCCCGCGCGAGATCCGCGCCCTCACCGGCGGGCAGGGCGTCGACGTCTCCGTCGAGTGCGTGGGCCGCGCGGTCACCATCCGTGCCGCCTGGGAGTCCACCCGGCGCGGCGGCCGTACGACGGTCGTCGGCATCGGCGGCAAGGACCAGCAGGTCACCTTCAACGCCCTGGAGATCTTCCACTGGGGCCGCACCCTTGCCGGCTGCGTCTACGGCAACTCGAACCCGGCCGAGGACCTGCCGGTGCTCGCCGAGCACGTCCGCGCCGGTCGCCTGGACCTGAGCGCGCTGGTCACCGAGCGGATCGCCCTGGACGGCATCCCGGCGGCCTTCGAGAACATGACGGCCGGGAAGGGCGGCCGGGCGCTGGTGGTGTTCTGAATCCCGGCAAGGCCTCAGCGCACCCGCTCGGGCCGCGGCTGCGCCGCCGCGTCCCGGGCCCCAGGCGCCCGCCGTGCGGGCCGCGACCTCGACACCGCCACGCCGGCCAGGCACAGCACCCCGCCCGCCAGCGTGACCGGCCCCGGCACCTCGCCGAGCGCCAGCCACGACATCAGCACGACCAGGGCCGGCACGGCGTAGGTCGTCGCGCCCATGCGGCTCGCGGTCGTGCGGGCGAGCGCGTACGCCCACGTCGTGAAGGCGAGCGCGGTCGGGAAGACGCCCAGGTAGACCATGTTGAGCGTGGCCGGCAGCGGTGCGCGGGCGGCCTCGTGGAACAGCTGACCGGCGAAGGGCAGGCAGGCCACCGCCCCCACCGCACATCCGAACGTCGTCACCTGCAGCGCGCTCGCCCGGCCCAGCGCCGGCTTCTGGGCGACGACCCCGGAGGCGTACGCGACCGCGGCGAGCAGGCACAGCACCACTCCGAGCAGTGACGATCCGCCCCTGCCCGACATCGAAAGCCCCACGGTCACCGCTCCCGCGAACGACACCGCCATGCCCGCCAGCAGCCGCGGCGGCATCGGATCGCCGAGCAGGCGCGCGCCGAGCAGCGCGATGAGCAGCGGCCCGACGTTGACGACCAGGGCCGCGGTGCCGGCGTCCACCTGCTGCTCGCCCCAGTTCAGCGCGACCATGTAGAACCCGAACCACAGCAGCCCGGATATCGCGATCCCGCGCCAGGCCGCCCGCGGCGGCCACCCTTCCCGCCGCACCAGACACATCGTGCCCAGTGTCACCGCCCCGGCCAGCAGCCGCCCCAGCGCCAGCGCGCCCGGCGAGTACGCGCCGCCCGCGCTGCGGATCGAGACGAAGGCGGAGGCCCACAGCACCACGGTGACCCCGGCCGCACCGGCGGCCCGACGGGACGGGGAGAGGTTCATCATGCTCCTGAGGTTAGGCGGGGCGGACAACGGGAAGCTCGCGGATTCCGGACGGCACGGTGCGCCGGGAGCGGGCGCCCTCCGGCATGGGCGCCCCGGTGTTCCGGGGCGGTTGGCCGGGTGGTTCCCGAGTGTTCCGGGGCGGTTGGCCAAGTGGTCCCCGGGTTGTGGGGGCCGTTCGGTGGTCGGCGGCTCGGGGTGTGGGGCGACGGGGAGGGTGGGGTCGGTGGGGTCGGTGGGGGTGGGTGTCTTCCGGGGCGGTTGGCCGGGTGGTTACTGAGCCGCCGGGGCTGCTCGGCGGTCGGCGGCTCGGGAGGCGGGCCGGCCGGAATGGCGGGGCTGCGTGCGCCCTCCGGAGCGGGGCGGCCTGCGGGCGCGGCCCCGCGTCCGGGGGTGCAGCGGCCGGCGCCGCTCGGCGGCGGTGGCCGGTCGGCGGACCGGCGCAGGCGTGCACCGGGCGGGTGGCTGCCCGCGGCCCCGGTACGGCAGGCGCCCGGTACAGCCGCCGGTGCGGCCGGTGGCGGGCTGCACCGGTTCGTTCACCGCAGCGCCGCCGTCTCGGTGCCCAGCAGGTCGGAGAAGGCGTGCTCGCCCGTTGCCGTGACCTTCACGGCGCGCTCGGAGCCGATGCGGACGCACCAGCCCGCGGCGAGCGCGTGCGGGCACAGGGCCGCGCCCGCGACGCCCGCCAGGTGGGGACGCCGCTTGGTCCAGTCGAGGCGGGCGCGGGCCAGCGGGCGCCGGCCGCGGCGGTCCAGGCCGATGCCGGCCGCCTCGAACCAGCCCACCCCCGCGTCCGTGAGCGCGAACCCGGTGCCGCTCTCCTCCCGCGTCCGCCTGCGGGGCGCTCCGGCCGGTGCGGAGGGCCCGGCCGCGGCGGTCCCGTCGGGCCCGAGCGTGCCCGGACTCTCCGCACCGGCGCGCCCGTCCGGCCCGCTAGTGCTGCGACCGGAAGCCCGCCCGTCCAGTAGCGCCAGAAGGCACGCGGCCCGCGTCTCGTCCGCGATCAGCCCGGCGAACGCGGCCAGGCCCGGCGCCCGGGGGCCTTGGTGGTCATGCGCCCAGAGTGCGGCACGAACACTTCGGCCGCCGCCGAAGTGTTCCTACGCGCTCTGCCCGACCCGCTCGTACTGCTGCGCCAGGCCGTCCAGCAGGGCGGACAGCCCCGTCTCGAAGGCGCGTTCGTCGATCTTCTCCTGCTGCTCGGCCAGCAGGTGGGCCTGTCCGAGGTGCGGGTAGTCGGCGGGGTCGTAGGCGCTGGCGTCGTCCACGAAGCCGCCGGCGAAGGAGCCGAGCGCCGAGCCCATGATGAAGTACCGCATCAGCGCGCCGATGGACGTGGCCTGCGCCGGCGGCCACCCCGCACGGACCATCGCGCCGTAGACGGCGTCGGCCAGGCGCAGCGCCGCGGGGCGGCGGCCGGGGCCGCGGGCGAGGACCGGGACGATGTTGGGGTGGTCGCGCAGGGCGGCCCGGTAGGAGACGGCCCAGTCGTGCAGCGCGGTCCGCCAGTCCCGGCCGTCCTCGAACATCGACAGGTCCACCTGCGCGCTCACCGAGTCCGCCACCACCTCGAGGATCTCGTCCTTGGTGCGGAAGTGGTTGTAGAGCGAGGGCCCGCTCACGCCGAGTTCGGCGGCGAGCCGGCGTGTGGAGACGGCCGCCAGGCCCTCCGCGTCCACGAGGTCCCGCGCCGTCGCGACGATGCGGTCGGTGCTGAGCAGGGGCTTGCGCGGTCGGGCCATGGCGCACATAGTAGGGCTGCGGGATTAAACTAGCAGTGCTAATTTAAAGTACGGCCTTCCGAAGCTCTCAAGTCGCGCCGGCCCAGTCGTGCGTCAACCGTGGGGTGATCCGTCATGAACCTCGAACTCAGCGAGGAGCAGACCGCAGTCCGGCAGCTCGCCCGGGACTTCGTCGCGCGCGAGATCGCCCCGAACGTCGTCGCCTGGGACCGCGCCGAGGAGGTCGACCGGGGCATCGTGAAGAAGCTCGGCGCGGTCGGCTTCCTCGGGCTCACGATCGACGAGGAGTACGGCGGCTCGGGCGGCGACCACCTCGCCTACTGTCTGGTGACCGAGGAGCTCGGCCGCGGTGACTCCTCCGTGCGCGGCATCGTGTCCGTCTCGCTCGGCCTGGTCGCCAAGACGATCGCCGCCTGGGGGAGTGAGGAGCACAAGCGGCGGTGGCTGCCGGGCCTGACCGCCGGCGAACTGGTCGGCTGCTTCGGCCTGACCGAACCCGGCACCGGCTCCGACGCGGGCAACCTCGCCACCCGGGCCGTGCGCGACGGCGACGAGTACGTCATCAACGGCACCAAGATGTTCATCACCAACGGCACCTGGGCCGATGTCGTCCTGCTCTTCGCCCGTTCCACCGACGCCCCCGGCCACAGGGGCGTCTCCGCCTTCCTCGTGCCCACCGACACCCCCGGCCTGACCCGCCGCACCATCCACGGCAAGCTCGGCCTGCGCGGCCAGGCCACCGCCGAGCTGGTCCTGGAGGACGTCCGCGTCCCCGCCTCCGCGCTGCTGGCCCCGGAGGGCAAGGGCTTCTCCGTCGCCATGTCCGCGCTGGCCAAGGGGAGGATGTCGGTGGCGGCCGGCTGCGTCGGCATAGCCCAGGCCGCACTGGACGCGGCGGTCCGCCACGCCGGTGAGCGCGAGCAGTTCGGGAAGACCATCGCCCACCACCAGCTCGTCCAGGAGCTGATCAGCGACATCTCCGTCGACGTCGACGCCGCCCGCCTGCTGACCTGGCGGGTCGCGGACCTCGTCGACCGCGGTCTGCCCTTCACCGTGGAGTCCTCCAAGGCCAAGCTGTTCGCCTCGGAGGCCGCCGTGCGCGCCGCCAACAACGCCCTGCAGGTCTTCGGCGGCTACGGCTACATCGACGAGTACCCGGCGGGCAAGCTGCTGCGCGACGCCCGTGTGATGACCCTCTACGAGGGCACCAGCCAGATCCAGAAGCTGGTCATCGGACGGGCGCTGACGGGGGTCTCGGCGTTCTGAGGGCCGGCTCCGCGGGTTTCTGAGTACCTGATCTGAGTATCCCGGCGGATGTGGCGGCTGCCACATCCGCCGATGCTTGTCCCCATGAGTGAGACTCCGGTCAAGCAGCAGAGCACGGCCGCCTTCCACGGGCAGGCCGTCGCCTCCTTCGCGGTCGCCATGGCGGCCACCGCCATCGGCATCTTCCAGCTGAACGCCAACGCCTGGGTGCGGGCCTTCCTGGCCATCGCCGTCCTGTACCTCGTCACGTCGGCCTTCACGCTCGCCAAGGTGATCCGGGACCGCCAGGAGGCCGGGCGGATCGTCAGCCGGGTCGACCAGGCCCGGCTGGAGAAGCTGCTTGCCGAGCACGACCCCTTCGAGAAACTCTGAGTTCCGGGGTCTCGCGGTCACCGTACCGGCCGGGCACGCTAAGCGGCCGCTCACCTTCGGCGGTATGGTGGAGCCTCCGACGGAGGAAGGGGCGAGCGAGCGATGACTACGGCGGAGGAGACGGCCGGCGGCGACGCACAGCCGTGGGGCGAGGTCACGCCTGACGCGGCCCGGCGGTTGCTCGTGGCCGCCGTGGAGGCCTTCGCCGAGCGGGGCTACCACGCGACGACGACCCGCGACATCGCGGGCCGCGCGGGCATGAGCCCGGCCGCGCTCTACATCCACTACAAGACGAAGGAAGAGCTGCTCCACCGCATCAGCCGCATCGGCCACGAGAAGGCCCTCGAGATCCTGCGCACGGCGGCCGGCCGCGAGGGCAGCGCCACCGAGCGGCTCGCCGACGCGGTGAGCTCCTTCGTCCGCTGGCACGCCGGTGGGCGCACCACCGCGCGGGTCGTGCAGTACGAGCTGGACTCGCTCGGCCCCGAGGCCCGCGCGGAGATCCTCGCGCTGCGCCGCCGGGTCGACGCCGAGGTGCGCCAGATCATCGAGGACGGCGTGGCCGCGGGCGAGTTCGACGTACTGGACGTGCAGGGCACCACGCTGGCCGTGCTGTCCCTGTGCATCGACGTCGCCCGCTGGTTCAACGTCGACGGCCCCCGCACTCCGGAGGAGGTCGGCACGCTGTACGCCGACCTCGTCCTGCGGATGGTCGGGGCGAAGCAGGCCCGGCCCGCTCAGAGGTAGTACCGGGACACCGACTCCGCGACGCACACCGGCTTGTCGCCGTCCTCGCGCTCCACGGTGAAGGCGACGGTCACCTGCACCCCGCCCGGCACGTCGTCCACGGCGGTGATCGTGGCGGTGGCGCGCAGCCGCGAGCCGACCGGCACGGGGGCGGGGAAACGGACCTTGTTGGTGCCGTAGTTGACGCCCATCTTCACGTTCTCGACCGCGATCAGCTGCGGCCCGAAGAGCGGGAGCAGCGACAGGGTCAGATAGCCGTGGGCGATGGTCGTGCCGAAGGGACCGGCGGCCGCCTTCTCCGGGTCCACGTGGATCCACTGGTGGTCGCCGGTCGCCTCCGCGAACAGGTCGATCCGCTTCTGGTCGACGTCCAGCCAGTCGGTGTACCCCAGCTGCTCGCCCACCGCCGCCTTGAGCTCCTCGGCGGACGTGAAGATCCTCGGCTCTGCCATGTGCCCGGCCTCTCGTATCGCACGTCAATGTCTAAGCAACTGCTTAGCATGGTAGGGCGAAGGGCTCCTGTCAACGGACCGGGAGTGTGACGCGCTCGGTAGGCTCTGACGGGTGCCCCAGATTCCCGAGAAGATCCACGAGCTGACCGTCGGCCAGCTCTCCGCGCGCAGCGGCGCCGCCGTCTCCGCCCTGCACTTCTACGAGTCCAAGGGCCTGATCAGCAGCCGCCGCACCGCCGGAAACCAGCGCCGCTACTCCCGCGACACGCTGCGCCGGGTCGCCTTCGTCCGGGCCGCGCAGCGCGTGGGCATCCCGCTGGCCACGATCCGCGAGGCGCTCGCCCGGCTCCCCGAGGAACGCACGCCCACCCGCGAGGACTGGGCCCGCCTGTCGGAGGCCTGGCGCTCCGAACTCGACGAGCGCATCAAGCAGCTGAACCGGCTGCGCGACCACCTGACCGACTGCATCGGCTGCGGCTGCCTGTCCCTGGACACCTGCGTCCTGTCCAACCCGGACGACGTCTTCGGCGACCGGCTGACGGGCTCGCGCCTGCTGGCGGAACGGGGGAGCGGGCGGGGCCCCTCCTAGGCCCTGTCGTCGAATTCCCGCCTGTGCCGGGGGCCCACCCGTGCCACGCTCACTCGTACTCCGTCCCACCCTTCCGCGTCAGATACGCCGCGCTCACCGCCTTGGCGATCGCCCGCCCCCCGGTCACCGGGCTGTACCGTTCACGCACCGGCCGTATGACGACCCCCTCCCGCAGATGCAGCCCCCGCCCGGACACGGTCTCCGGCCCGCCGGCGAACTTGAGGACCCGCTCGACGTCGTACGGCCCCTCGAACAGCCGTGGCACCAACGGCAGCTCCCCGGCCAGCAGTTCGGCCGGGTCCAGCCAGCGCACCGCCCCGTCGATCTCGGCGGACACGTCGAAGACGGCGTACCCCAGCGTGTTCCGCCGCCCGTCGGCGCCGTACGTCAGGTCCTGCACCCCGGCCCCGTACACTTCGCCGAAGACGCCGACCCGGCGCGCTCCCAGCCGCCCGGCGAGCCGGGCGGCCGCCTCGGCCACGCCATGCCCGCGCACCGCGCGCCAGTACAGGTTCCGCGGATCCTCCTTCAGGGCAAGCGACTTCGCGCCGAAGCCCTTGGAGGAGACCTGCACCCGCCCGTCCTCGGCGAAGCAGGTGAGCAGGCAGGCCGAACCGTGCAGCTTCTCGGTCAGGACCACCGGCTCACCGGGTGCGAAGACGTCCGGGTAGCGCTGGATGTTCTCGATGTCGACCCAGGGCAGCAGATCGGGTGCGGCCTCGACGTCGCCGTCCATGGTGGGCGGGATCGGCGGCACCCACTTGGTGATGCCCAGCACCCCGGCGAAGTCGGTCCCCTCGGCCGCGGCACGCGCCAGGTCGACGTCCGCCAGCGCCCTCGGCCGGCACACGATGCCCTGCGACAGTTCGCCGCGCAGCCGCACCGCCCTGACCCGGTCGTGGTTGCCGCCCGCCAGCCGCCCGGTCAGTCCCAGCTCCTCGATCAGCCCGGCCGGGAGCACGGCCTGCTCGGGTATGTAGACGGCGGCGTCGCCGGTGCGGTAGGCGCCCCTGGCGACGACGGCCCGGTACAGGCCCACCTGGGCCAGTTCGAGCGCGTCGGCGTTGGGATGCTCATGGACGGTCAGCACTTCGGCGGTGACGCGCAGCGTCGACATCGGGACTCCTCACGGTCCTCACACGGGTTTCATCGCCTCCCACTGTCCGGACCGCAAACGGGTGGAGCCACCGGTTTGGCGACTGCTACGGTCGTCGGTCGCCGGTGTGCTCGCGCAGCACCACCGCGACCAACTGGGCGTTGGACAATGCTCGTTGCTGCCCGTCCGGCAGGGACGGTGTGTCCTCCAGACGGATGCGGGCGGCAAGCCCCAGCCGTCCCGCCGGGCGCAGCACCGGCCGGGCGCCGCCCTCCTCACCGCGCAGCAGTACCGGGCGGCCGTGTGCGTCGCCGAGTCCGGTCGGCAGGCCGCGCGCGGATTGCTCGGCTGTCTGCGGGTACCGGTCGGTCACCTTCGCCGGCACCCGCAGCACCTTCGGCCCGAGCGGCCAGGTCGCGAACCGGGCCGCGCCGTCCGTCCCGGACCGGATGCCCGCCTCCACGCCGGCCCCGAGGTCCAGCAGGGCGGCGGCCGGCTGCTCCGCCCCCGGCTCGTGCCGGCCGACCGAGGCGAAGCCGGGCAGCACCTCCCAGTGGCGGACGCGGTCCAGCCGTACCGCCGGATCGGGTTCCGCCCGGGCGCCCGTGGGCGCCCCGACGGGCACGTCCACCCGTGCCCGTATCGCGTCGACCGCCGCCGCGACCATGCGCGGGGACACGCTGTCCCGCCCGCACGGCGTCTTGGGACGGACATGGATCCGTGTGGCCCCCGCCGCGACGGCCTCCGCCGCGGACTGCGCCATGGCCTGCGGAACAAGCGGCACCACCACGCCGTCCGCCGCCGCCCGCGGCCCGTTGGGGCAAACCTGACGTACCCGCACGATGCCCCCGATGGTGCCGGACACCACCCACAACGGCCCTGGCCCGAACGGCCCCCGTTCGCGGCGGTCCCCGGCCGAAACCCCCGTTCGGCGCGGTCCCCGCTGCGAGCCCCCCGTTTCGGGACCCCCGCTGCAAGCCCCCCGTTCCAAGAGGGGTGCGGCATCCCCCAGCGCACCCCCCGCCTTGCTCAGGCCGACACCAGCAACCGCCCCCGCCTGGCGTACGCCAGGGCCTCGGGTGTCAGGACCGGCCGCGGGACGAGGATCCCGCAGTCCACGCAGACCGGACCGGACGACGGTTCGTGGTCCAGGTCGTAGCGCCAGAGCAGGCGCTCCCCGCCGCACACCGGGCACGAGGAGCCCGGCTCGCGCTCCAGTGCCGCAATCAGCCGCCGCAGCACCTCGGCGAGCGGTGAACGGGGGTGGACCCGCGGGTCGTCGCACCAGGCGACCCCGAAACCGCCCCAGGTCAGCCGGTGCCAGTCGTCCACGCTGCCGGGCCTGCGCAGCCCGTCGTGCTTCTCCTTCCTGCGGCGCCTGGCGAACTCGACCTCGTAGTCGAGCCACACCGAACGCGCCTCCTCCAGCTCCTCCAGCGCGGCCACGAGCCGCACCGGATCGGGGGACCTGTCCTCCGGGCCGAACCCGGCCCGGGAGCACAGATGGTCCCAGGTCGCCCTGTGCCCGTAAGGGGCGAACCGCTCAAGGCACTTGCGCAGTGAGTAACGCCGCAGTGCCAGATCGCACCGCGGATCTCGTACCTGTCTCGCCAGACTCCGGAAACCGGCCATCGCCCTGCACCTCCGTCACACCTGCACCTGCACTTCGGTCAACTTCGGCGTCGTCGTACGGAGTCGTCGTACGGACGTCGCCGAGTAGACGTATCGACATGCGATTCGGCTCCATCCGTTTTCCGATGCCCTCCATAACGCCGCCCCGCTTGACCTTCACGAGGTCTCCAAAAAGTGACGCATGTTCATCTTCCAACTCGGGGATACCGGCGGTAACGTCCCGCCCCCCACCCCCGTTGGTAGGAGCTGCCAATGTCACGGCGCACCCCACACATCGCGCTCGACAGACTGAGAACTCCCCGCAGATTCCACGGGTTCCTGAAGACCGCATCGGTATGCGTCCTCATTGCCGGTCTTTTGTCGCCCTTTTCCCAAGCGGTGGCCGCCGAGACGACGGCTGTGAACGCGGCGGCCGCGAACGACTACTGCGGCGGCCAGTGCTCGGACATCCTGCCGCCCGGCGAGAACGGCAACGCCACCCTCGCCCAGATCCTCCTCAACCAGGCCTTCGGCACCCAGCCCAGCCACGCCGAGGACCAGCTCGGCCCCTACGCCAACCTGGCCACCGGCTACCCGGCGCTCACCGACGCGAAGATCAACAGCTTCTTCAACGACGCCTCGTTCTCGGTCCCCGCCGACCAGGTCGCCTCCACGGAGAAGCCCGCCGGCCGCGGCGACGTCACGATAGTCCGCGACAAGAAGACCGGTGTGCCGCACATCACGGGCACCACCCGCTACGGCACCGAGTTCGGCGCCGGATACGCCGCCGCCGAGGACCGGCTGTGGCTCATGGACGTCTTCCGGCACGTCGGCCGCGGCCAGCTGACCTCCTTCGCCGGCGGCGCGGCCGCCAACCAGGGCCTGGAGCAGGAGTTCTGGCGCAACGCGCCCTACACCGAGGCCGATCTGCAGGCGCAGATCGACAATGCCGTGGCCCGCAACGGGGCGCGCGGCCGGCAGGCCCTCGCCGACGCCGACGCCTACCTGGCCGGCGTCAACTCCTACATCGACGCCTCGGACTCCGGCCGTTACTTCCCCGGCGAGTACGTCCTGACCGGCCACAAGGACGCGATCACCAACGCAGGCACCATCGAGCACTTCAAGGTCACCGACCTGGTCGCGCTGGCCTCGGTGGTCGGCTCGCTGTTCGGCTCGGGCGGCGGGGGTGAGGTCGGCAACGCCCTCTCCCTGCTGGCCGCCCAGGCCAGGTACGGCGTCGAGGAGGGCACCAAGGTCTGGGAGTCCTTCCGCGAGCGCAACGACCCCGAGGCCGTACTCACGGTGCACGACGGCCGGAGCTTCCCCTACGCCTCGAGGCCGGACGGTGCACAGGGCGAGGCGCTGCCCGACTCCGGCTCGGTGACCCAGGAACCGCTCGTGTACGACCGCACCGCCAGCGCCGGCACCTCGGCCGCCAGGAGCGCCTCCACGACGGCCGCGAAGACGACCTTCTCCTCGGCCAGGCGGGGCATGTCCAACGCCCTCGTCGTCAGCGGCAAGTACACCGCGAGCGGCCACCCGGTCGCCGTCTTCGGGCCGCAGACCGGCTACTTCGCCCCCCAGCTGCTGATGCTCCAGGAGATCCAGGGCCCCGGCATCAGCGCCCGTGGCGCATCCTTCGCCGGGCTGAGCATGTACGTCGAGCTCGGCCGCGGCCAGGACTACTCGTGGAGCGCCACGACCTCCGGCCAGGACATCATCGACACCTACGCCGTCGAGCTGTGCCAGGACGACCACCACTACCTGTACCACGGCACCTGCACGGCGATGGACAAGGTCGAGCAGGCCAACTCCTGGAAACCCACCGTCGCCGACGGAACGGCGGCCGGCTCCTACACCATGCGCGTGTGGCGCACGAAGTACGGCCCCGTGGAGTACCGCGCCACCGTCGGCGGCAAGAAGGTCGCCTACACCACCCTGCGCTCGTCCTTCCTGCACGAGGCCGACTCGATCATCGGCTTCCAGATGCTCAACGACCCCGACTACGTGAAGGGACCGCAGGACTTCCAGAAGGCCGCGCAGCACATCAACTACACCTTCAACTGGTTCTACGCCGACTCGGCGCACACCGCGTACTACAACAGCGGCGACAACCCGGTGCGCGCGAACGGCGTCGACGCCGAGTTCCCGGTGTGGGCGCAGGCGGCGTACGAGTGGCGGAACTGGGACCCGGCGACCAACACGGCCGACTACACCCCGGCCTCCGCCCACCCCAACTCCGCCGACCAGGACTACTACGTCTCCTGGAACAACAAGCAGGCGCCGGACTACACCACCGCCTCCTGGGGCGACGGCTCGGTCCACCGCGGCAACCTGCTCGAGGACCGGGTGAGGAGACTGGTCGCGGCGGGCGGGGTGACCCGCACCGCGCTGGTGAAGGCGATGGCGGACGCGGCCCTCGCCGACCTGCGGGCCGAGGACGTACTGCCGAAGCTGCTGAAGGTGATCAACAGCTCGACGGTCACCGATCCCACGGCCGCGGCCGCGGTGAGCACGCTGCAGACATGGGTCGCGGCGGGCGCCCGGCGCACCGAGACCTCGGCCGGCTCCAGGACGTACGCCGACGCCGACGCGATCCGGATCCTGGACGCCTGGTGGCCACTGCTGGTGAAGGCCGAGTTCGAACCGGGTCTGGGCAGCGATCTGTACACCGCCTTCGGCAGCAACCTGCCGGTCGACGAGTCGCCCTCGGCCGGGCACGGCCCGACCGGTTCACACGCCGGCAGTTCCTTCCAGTACGGCTGGTGGAGCTATGTCGACAAGGACATCCGGGCGGTGCTCGGCGAGCCGGTGCGAGGTCCGCTGACGCAGAAGTACTGCGGCGGCGGCAGCCTGAGTTCCTGCCGGGACGTCCTGATCAGCACCCTGAAGCAGGCGGCCGGCCTGACGGCGGCCCAGGTCTACCCCGGTGACGACCAGTGCTCGGCGGGCGATCAGTGGTGCGCCGACTCGATCGTCCAGCGCACCCTGGGCGGCATCAAGCACGGGAAGATCAGCTGGCAGAACCGGCCCACCTACCAGCAGGTGGTGGAGTACACCAGCCACCGGTAGCGCCGGAACGGCGGCGGGCCTGCGTCAGCGGATGCGGCCCGCCGCCAGTACCACCCGGGCGAGTTCCGGGTGCACGATGTCGCTGTGCGCTCCGCTCGGCGGGCCGCCGCGTCTGACCACCTCGGCCGTGTCGACGTTGACGCACCCCGATGCGGGCAACGGCGCGCCGAGGGCGTCGGCGAGGGTGCACGCGTGCGTGCCCGGCACCGCCTGCACGCCGTTGTGCCCCATCGCGCCCCACTTCGACCCCACCAGCCCGCCGATGTCGACGCCCAGCACCGACCGGTCGTCGTCCGCCATCCGCGAGGCCAGCGGGTACAGCGTGCCGAGCGCCGAGTCGTAGCGGGAGTAGCAGCACACCAAAGGACCGTCGACGCGGTGTTCCTGGCCCTGCAGGACCCCTCCCACCCGCGGATCGTCCGGCAGCCGGGCCGCGAACGCGTAGTGCGAGAAGGCTCCCTGCAGCAGCGTCACGGACTTCACCGCCCGCACCCCGTCGGGCAGTCCGCGCAGCGCGAACGACACCAGCCGCCCACCGAAACTGTGCCCGACCAGGTGGATCCGCGTCTCCGGCGCCGTGGCCGCGAGCCGCCCGACCACCGGGCCGAGCCCTCGTTCGCCGACCGTGCCCGCGCGCCGCTTCATCGCGTAGTACGTCGCCTGCCGCAGCAACTCCTTGGCACCGTCCCAGGGGTTCGGCAGGCCGAACGACTCCTGCCCGTCCGGCGTCTGAAGCCGCGCCACCGCCTGCGCGAACTCGCCGCAGACGTCCGCCGTGGGCCGCGCGAACATCTCGGGTTCGCTCTGCGGCACGCCCTCCGCCAGGGTGTCCGCCGCGAACGGCGCCTGTGGCCCCGGCGGCACCACCTCGACCAGCAGCCGCACCAGCCGCCCGAACTCCTCCAGCGCGGCCTCCTCCGACGGGCGCTCGTCCAGCATCCGCGCGAGCCGGTCCACCACCGTGGCGCGCCCCGGGAAGGTCTCCAGGAGCGCGTGCCGGGTGTCCTTGTCGAGCGCCGCGGCCGGCACCGGCCCGGCCGCGGTGGACCGCGGGAAGTCGGGGATCGGCTCGTCGCAGAACCGCATCGAGGGCCACACCACCCCCACGTACCCGATCCGCGCGGCGGGCGCGAGGCGCGGAACGGGGGCGAAGAAGTGACTGTAGAGCCGGGTCGCGCCCGAGCGGTCGTTGTTCCAGCCGTGCGCGAAGACGATCAGGTCGCGCACCCCGCGTTTCGTGAGATCCGCGAGCAGCCGGTCGCGCTCGGCACCGTCCACGTCCCCGTCCGCGTCGAAGGTCAGCTCCCAGTAGGGAGCCACGCTCATCTCCGGATCCGCCATGACCGACCCCCTTGTGGCCCGATGCGGTGCGATCTGTCGCGCATCGTCCTGCCAACGGGGGGAGTTGGCCATAGGTCACGGCTCATCCGTAGAGCAGATATTCCTTCCGTACCCTCCGGAACGCGGCCAGCTCCTCCTGCCAGCCGGCCACCACCTCGTCGGTGCCGGCACCCGCGTCGATCATGGTGCGCACGAGCGTGGAGCCGGTGAGCTTGTCGATCCAGTCGTCCGGGCGCCAGGCGAAGCCGCTCCAGACCTGCCTCGCGGTCACGAGCAGGGCGATCCCGGTCCGCACCGGGTCGAACGCGGCCCGGTCGTGGACGTGGATCTGCACCCCGCCCGCCGTCCTTCCCTGGAACTTGGAGAAGGTGGGCGCGAAGTACGCCTCCCTGAAGCGCACCCCGGGCAGCGCGAGCGCGTTCGCCGCGGCCGCCCAGCGTCCGTCGATCCCCTCCGCGCCGAGCAGTTCGAAGGGGCGGGTGGTGCCCCGTCCCTCCGACAGGTTCGTGCCCTCGAACAGGCAGGTCCCGGAGTACACCAGGGCGGTGTCGGGGGTCGGCATGTTGGGGCTCGGCGGTACCCAGGGCAGCCCGGAGGCGTCGTGGAACTCCGACCGCTTCCAGCCGGTCATCAGCACGGTCTCCAGCCGCACCGGCGTGGTGAGGAACTCCCCGTTGAACAGCCGTGCCAGCTCCGCGACCGTCATGCCGTGCGCCTGGGCGACGGGCTGCCGCCCGACGAAGGACGCGAACTCCTTGTGCAGCACAGGTCCCAGGGCCGCGCGCCCGGTCACCGGGTTGGGCCGGTCGAGCACCACGAACCGCTTGCCGGCCAGCGCGGCCGCCTCCATGCAGTCGTAGAGGGTCCAGATGTACGTGTAGAAGCGGGCGCCCACGTCCTGGATGTCGAAGACGACCGTGTCCACGCCCGAGGCGGTGAAGACGTCGGCGAGCGGCTGCCCGCTCTTGAGGTACGTGTCGTACACGGGCAGCCCGGTCGCCGGGTCGTCGTAGCGGCCCTCGGAGCCGCCCGCCTGCGCGGTGCCGCGGAAGCCGTGCTCGGGGCCGAAGACGGCGGTCAGGCGCACGCGCCGGTCGGCGTGCATCACGTCCACGATGTGGCGCACGTCCCGGGTGACGCCGGTCGGGTTGGTGACGATGCCGATCCGCTGCGCGCCGAGCGGGGCGTAGCCGTCCGCGGCCAGGCGCTCGAAGCCGGTGCGGAGTGCCCGGCCGCGCGCCGGCGCCGCCTGCGCGGAGGCGGCCGGGACGCCCGGGGCCGCGACCGCGGCCGTGGTGGCGAGCAGGCTCCGTCTGGACAGCTTCACGCGGTGACCTCCGTGATCGCGGCGGGTGTCATGCCCACGCACGCTAGCGTGCACGAAGGCGGCACGGAACGAACCTGACCGGCCCGCGCGCGGAACACCTCTTCCGCGCTACATACCGACCGGTTAGTCTGACGCCGCAGAGCCGAGTCGCGTCGTGCCGAAGTCGTGTCGGCGTCGTGTCGAAGGAGACCGATGGTGGAAGCCGTTCAGGGTGCGGGAGTGGTCGTCACGGGGGCCGGGGGTGGCATCGGTGCCGCGCTGGCCCGCAGGTTCGCCGCCGCTGGGGCCAGGGTCGTGGTCAACGACCTCGACGCCGCCAGGGTCGAGGCGGTCGCCGCGGAGATCGGCGCCGTCGCGCTCCCGGGCGACGCCTCCGCGGTCGTCGCCGGCGCCCGCGACGCGCTCGGCGGCACGGTCGACGTCTACTGCGCCAACGCGGGCCTCGGCTCCGGAGGTTCGGAGGCGGCCGGCGAGGACGTCTGGGCGCGGGCCTGGGACGTCAACGTCATGGCCCATGTCCGCGCCGCCCAGGTGCTGCTCCCGGCCTGGCTGGAGCGCGGCAGCGGCCGGTTCGTCTCCACCGTCTCCGCGGCCGGCCTGCTCACCATGATCGGCGCCGCCCCCTACAGCGTCACCAAGCACGGTGCGTACGCCTTCGCCGAGTGGCTGTCACTGACGTACCGCCACCGCGGGATCAAGGTCCACGCGATCTGTCCGCAGGGCGTGCGCACCGACATGCTGGCCGCGACCGGCAGCGCGGGCGACCTGGTCCTGCAGCCGACCGCGATCGAGCCCGAGGACGTGGCCGACGCCCTGTTCAAGGGCATCGAGGAGGACCGCTTCCTGATCCTGCCGCACCCCGAGGTCGCCGGGTACTATCAGGCCCGGGCCGCCGATCCCGACCGCTGGCTGACGAGCATGAACCACATCCAGCAGAGGTGGGAGGAGACCCGGTGACCGCTTCCCGCTACGCGGCCCGGCCCTGGCTGGCCCTCCTGGACGACGCCCAGCGCGCCCCGATCGACCCCGCCGACTCCCTGGTGCACGCCCTGCGCCGGTCGGTGGCCGAGGCACCCGACCGCACCTTCCTGGCCTACTTCGACGCCCGCCTCACCTACCGCGAGGTCGACGAGCTCACCGACTCGGTCGCCGGTCACCTCGCCGCCCGCGGCCTGGAGCGGGGCGACCGGGTGGCCGTCCTCCTGCAGAACTCCCCGCACTTCGTGCTCGCCGTCCTCGGCGCCTGGAAGGCGGGCGCCACCGTCGTGCCGGTCAACCCGATGTACAAGTCGGGGGAGGTCTCCCACGTCCTGAAGGACGGCGAGGTGGCCGCACTGATCTGCTCCGACCGGGCCTGGGAGTCCTACCTGCGCGAGACGGCCGCCGACTCGCCGGTGCGGATCGTGCTCACGGGGTGCGAACTGGACTTCCAGACCCGCGACGACACGCGCGTGCTCACCTTCGAGCGGCTGCCGCAGGCCCCGGACGCCGACGACCTGGTGACCGTGGCCCGCGCGGGCCGCACGGCGCCCGAGGGCCGCGACCCCGCCCCCGCCGACATAGCGCTGATCAGCTACACCTCGGGCACCAGCGGCACACCCAAGGGCGCCACCAACACGCACGGCAACATCATGTACAACGCCGAGCGGCAGCGGACCGGCCTGGGCCTGCCCGAGGCGCCCGTGTACTTCGCGTTGGCGCCGCTGTTCCACATCACCGGCATGGTCTGCCAGTTCGGCGCCTGCCTGAACAGCGCCGGCACGCTGGTGCTGGCGTACCGCTTCGAGCCCTCAGTGGTGCTGGAGGCGTTCGCCGAGCACCGGCCGCACTACACGGTCGGCCCGTCGACCGCCTTCATGGCGCTCACCGCCCACCCGGCCGTCGGCCCGGACCACTTCTCCTCCTTCACGATCATCTCCTCCGGCGGCGCCCCGCTGCCGCCCGCGCTGGTGGAGAAGTTCCGGGCCGGCTTCGGGCCGTACATCCGCAACGGCTACGGCCTCACCGAATGCACCGCCCCCTGCGCCTCCGTACCGCCCGGCCTCGAGGCCCCCGTCGACCCGGCCTCCGGGACGCTGGCCGTCGGCGCTCCCGGGCCGGACACGGTCGTACGGATCGTCGACGACTCGGGCGAGGAGGTGCCCTTCGGCCGGCAGGGCGAGATCGTCGTGAGCGGCCCCCAGGTGGTGCCCGGCTACTGGCGGCGCCCCGAGGCCACCGCCGAGACCTTCCCGGACGGGGAACTGCGCACCGGCGACATCGGGTTCATGGACGAACAGGGCTGGCTGTACGTCGTCGACCGCAAGAAGGACATGATCAACGCGTCGGGCTTCAAGGTCTGGCCGCGCGAGGTCGAGGACGTCCTCTACGCGCACCCGGCGGTGCGCGAGGCGGCCGTCGTCGGCGTGCCCGACGGCTACCGCGGGGAGACCGTCAAGGCCTACATCAGCCTGCGCCCGGGCGCCGAGACCGACCCGGCTGCGCTCGCCGCGTACTGCAGGGAGAGACTGGCCGCCTACAAATACCCTCGGCAGGTCGAGATCCTGCCGGACCTGCCGAAGACGGCAAGTGGGAAGATCCTCCGACGGGAACTGCGTTCCCGTAGGCACGACGACAGTCAGCAGCACCAGTAGGACCAAGGAAAGGCAGGTGGCGGCAGTGCCCAGGACGACGGACTCAGCCGGTACTCCTGTGCCGCAGCGGCTCCTGGCCGCCGCCACCCGGCTCTTCGCCGAGCAGGGATACGACCGCACCTCGGTGCAGGAGATCGTCGAGGCGGCAGGCGTCACCAAGGGCGCGCTGTACCACTACTTCGGCTCGAAGGACGACCTCCTGCACGAGGTGTACGCGCGCGTGCTGCGCGTCCAGCAGGAGCGGCTGGACGCCTTCGCGGGCGCCGACGAGCCGATCGAGAAGCGGCTGAGAGCCGCGGCCGCGGACGTCGTCGTCACCACGATCGAGAACCTCGACGACGCGATGATCTTCTTCCGCTCCATGCACCACCTCAGCCCCGAGAAGAACAAGCAGGTGCGCGCCGAACGCCGTCGCTACCACGAACGCTTCCGTGCGCTGATCGAGGAGGGCCAGGAGGAGGGCGTCTTCTCCCGGGCGACCCCGGCCGACCTGGTGGTCGACTACCACTTCGGCTCCGTCCACCACCTGTCCACCTGGTACCGCCCCGACGGCCCGCTCACCCCGCAGGAGGTCGCCGACCACCTGGCCGACCTGCTGCTGCGGGCACTGCGTCCCTGACGGCTCGCACGAGGCAGGGGTTAGGGGCGGTCGCCCCGGCGACCGCCCCTTACGCACGCTTCCTCGGAGGTACTACAGGTACTTCTTCAGCTCCCGCCGCGCCAGCGACCGCTGGTGCACCTCGTCCGGGCCGTCGGCGATCATCAGGGTCCGCGCCCCCGCGTACAGCTCGGCCAGCGGGAAGTCCTGGCTGACACCGCCCGCGCCGTGCAGCTGGATCGCCCGGTCGATGATGTCGACCACCGCGCGCGGGGTGGCGATCTTGATGGCCTGGATCTCGGTGTGGGCACCGCGGTTGCCGACCGTGTCCATCAGCCAGGCCGTCTTCAGCACCAGCAGCCGCAGCTGCTCCACCGTGACCCGGGCGTCCGCGATCCAGTTGTGGACCACACCCTGCTGGGCCAGCGCCTTGCCGAAGGCGGTGCGGGAGACGGCCCGCCGGCACATCAGCTCGATCGCCCGCTCGGCCATGCCGATCAGCCGCATGCAGTGGTGGATGCGCCCCGGACCGAGGCGGGCCTGGGCGATGGCGAAGCCGCCGCCCTCCTCGCCGACGAGGTTCGACACCGGCACGCGCGCGTGGTCGAAGACCACCTCGGCGTGGCCGCCGTGGTAGTGGTCCTCGTACCCGAAGACCTGCATCGCCCGCGTGACGGTGACGCCGGGGGTGCCGCGCGGGACCAGCACCATGGACTGCTGACGGCGGATGTCCGCGCCGTCGGGGTCCGTCTTGCCCATCACGATGAAGATGTTGCAGTCCGGGTGCATGGCCCCGGAGATGTACCACTTGCGGCCGGTGATGACGTACTCGTCGCCGTCCCGCTCGATCAGCGTGGTGATGTTGGTGGCGTCCGAGGAGGCCACCTCCGGCTCGGTCATCGCGAACGCCGAGCGGATCTCACCCGCCAGCAGCGGCTCGAGCCACTGCTTCTTCTGCCGCTCGTCGCCGAACTGGGAGAGCACCTCCATGTTGCCGGTGTCCGGGGCCGCGCAGTTGGTGGCGGTGGGCGCCAGCTGCGGGGAGCGGCCGGTGATCTCGGCCAGGGGTGCGTACTGAAGGTTCGTCAGCCCCGCACCGTACTCGGCGTCCGGCAGGAACAGGTTCCACAGCCCCTGCCGGCGCGCCTCGGCCTTCAGCTCCTCGACCACCGGAGGGTTCTCCCACGGCGAGGAGAGCCGAGCGCGCTGTTCCTCCGCGACCTGTTCGGCCGGGTGGACGTACTCGTCCATGAAGGCGAGGAGCTTGGCGCGCAGTTCCTCGGTGCGCGCGTCGAACGCGAAGTCCATGGATCAGCCCTCCTGGAGGCCTTCGTGAAGAGTGGTCAGGCCGTGCTGGATGAAGACGGGGACGAGGTCGCCGATGCGGTCGAAGCCGCGGCCGACCGTCTGGCCGAGCGTGTACCGGTAGTGGATGCCCTCCAGGATCACGGCGAGCTTGAACCAGGCGAACGCGGTGTACCAGGAGACGGCGCGTACGTCGCGCCCGGAGCGCGCGGTGTACCGCTCGATCAGCTCGGCCGGCGAGGGGTGCCCGGCCGCCGCGGCCGTGGTGGAGACGGGCGAGTCGGGCAGGTCGAGCGGCGTGCTGTACATCACCAGCAGGCCCAGGTCGGTCAGCGGGTCGCCGAGCGTGGACATCTCCCAGTCGAGGATCGCCCTGATCCGGTCGTCGGCGCCGATCAGTACGTTGTCGAGGCGGTAGTCGCCGTGGACGACGGCGGGCGCGGGGGAGACGGGCAGTTGGCGCCCGAGGGCGGCGTGCAGCTCGTCGATGCCGGCCAGCTCGCGGTTGCGGGAGGCGTCCAGCTGCTTGCCCCAGCGCCGCAGCTGGCGGTCCAGGAAGCCCTCGGGCCGGCCGAAGTCCGCAAGGCCCACCTCGGCCGGGTCCACCGCGTGCAGCTCGACGAGCGTGTCGACGAGCGAGAGCACCGCGTTCCGGGTGCGCTCCTCGCCCAGCGGCGCGAGCTGGCCGGCGGTGCGGTACGGCGTCCCCTCGACGAACTCCATGACGTAGAAGGGTGCCCCGAGCACCTCCGTGTCCTCGCACAGCACCACCGGAGCCGGCACCGGCACCTGGGTCGGGTGCAGCGCGCTGATCACCCGGTGCTCGCGCTTCATGTCGTGCGCGGTGGCCAGTACATGGCCGAGGGGAGGCCGCCGTACGACCCACTTCGAGGCGCCGTCCGACACCGCGTACGTGAGGTTCGACCGTCCGCCCTCGATCAGCCGGCCGGTCAGGGGGCCCTGGGCCAGGCCGGGCCGCTCACGGTCGAGCAGGCCGCGCAGCCGGTCGAGATCGAGTCCGGGCGGGTGGTCGGGGCTCATCATTGCTCCTACATACGGGCGCAGTGGACGGGACGCACCTATGATGCCGACCGGTCGGTATGTCGTCCAGTGCGCGAACCCAACGTGATCGGGGCCACGATAGGCCGACAGCTCCCCGCGTGGTGCTCCGGGAGCCGCCGTGCGGTGGTTTCCGGCCGGGCCGGTCCCGGCGGCCGGTTCTCGACGGCCGGTCTTCGGACCGGTCTCGGGACCGGTCTCAGTGGTCGTCCCAGTGGTCGTCGTGCTTCAGTGGTCGTCCCAGTGGTCGTCGTGTCTCAGTGGTCGTCCCAGTGGTCGTCGTGCGGCACGCGCGCGTGGCCGCAGTCCGGGCCGTGCGCATGGCTGTGGGAGGTGTGTTCCTGGTGCTGGACGGTCATGGTGCTCACCTTCAGGGGTATCGGGTGATGACGACGGACAGGCTGCCACGCAAATGGCGCATATAAGGTCATCCGGCTTGCGTGGCGCACAGGTACCCCGGAGGGTCGGTGGCATGAAGGGCATCAGATACAGCCGGTACGGCGGTCCCGAAGTGCTTGAGTACGGAGAGGTGCGCGATCCCAAGGTCGGCCCCGACTCGGTGCTCGTGAAGGTGCGGGCGGCGGCCGTGAACCCGGTGGACTGGAAGTGCCGCGAGGGTTACCTGGATGGCATCCTCGACGCCGTCTTCCCGGTGGTCCCCGGCTGGGACGTCTCCGGCGTGGTGGTGCAGCCGGGCGCCGCCGTCACCGAGTTCGCGGTCGGCGACGAGGTCATCGGCTACGTACGCGAGGACTTCCTCTCCCGCGGGACCTTCGCCGAGTACGTGGCCGCCCCGGTGCGCACCCTGGCCCGCAAACCGCGCAACCTCTCCTTCGAGGAGGCCGCCGGGCTGCCGCTCACCGGGCTCACCGCCTACCAGGTGCTGGTCAAGGCGCTCCAGGTGCGGCGCGGTGACACCGTGCTCGTGCACGCGGCCGCGGGCGGGGTCGGCTCGATCGCCGTCCAGCTCGCGCGCCATCTGGGCGCCCGCGTCATCGGCACCGCGAGTGAACGGAACCACGACTTCGTACGGTCCCTGGGCGGCGAGCCGGTCGCGTACGGCGACGGACTGGCCGAGCGGGTGCGCGGGCTCGCACCCGAGGGCGTGGACGCCGCGTTCGACACGATCGGCGGCGAGACGACGAAGACGTCCGCGAACCTGCTCGCGCCCGGGGGCCGCCTGGCCTCCATCGCGGACCCGGAGGTCGTCGACTACGGCGGCCGCTACTGTTTCGTCCGCCCCGACGCCGAGGACCTGCTGCGGCTGTCCGAGCTCGCGGAGCAGGGTGTGGTGGCGGTGCATGTGTCGCAGACCTTCCCGCTGGAGCGGGCGGCGGACGCGCACCGGCTGAACCAGGAGGGGCGGACGCGCGGGAAGATCGTGGTGACGGTGGACTGGGAGACACCGGAAGCGGAGCCGGGGGCCGGGACCGAGTAGGGCGAGCGGCGCGAGCGGCGCGAGCGGCGAGCAGAGCGAGCAGGCTGGGCGGTCGGGGGCCGGACGACCGGCGCCGCCGCGCCCCGGCGGGCCGGTGCGCCGCCGGGTCCGGGCGGCTGGTGCCGCCGGGTCCGGTGCCGCCGGTACCGCTGCGTCTCAGACGACCAGCGCTGCCGCGCAGACTGCCAGGGCCACCGTGCACAGGACCGCCGCCGTGGCGTGCCGCGGGGTGAGGGCCGGCGGAACGGGAGTGCGGGCCAGGGCGCGGATGCGGAGGTGGGCGAGCAGCAGGAAGCCCAGCCAGAGCGCACCGCACAGGGCGCAGACGGCGATCCCCGCGGACGACGCTCCGGCGTGCAGGGCCGTTTTCACGGCGAGCACGGCGGCGACCGTGCTGGACAGCGTCGTACGCCGCCAGGCCAGCCGCGTCCGCTCCGGTTGCAGACCCGGGTCACGGCTCGCCCCCATGGCTTGGATGCCGTCGCTCATCCCGCCCACCCGGCGAGGACGACGATCACCATGGCGAGGGCGACGACCGCGACGACGACGCTCAGCAGGGCCGGGAAGCGCGACGCAGGCAGATCCTCGCCCCGGCGCATGGCCAGCTCGCAGCGCACCCAGTGGTTGACCGCGCGCAGGGAGCACAGCACGCCCGCGGCGAGCAGCGCGAGCGCCAGCCCGATGCGCCAGCCCCAGCGCAGGTCCGGCAGGAACTGGTCCACCGCGAAACCGCCGCCGATCAGCGCGAGGGCGGTGCGCAGCCAGGCCAGGAAAGTGCGCTCGTTCGCCAGCGAGAAGCGGTAGTCGGGCGTGCGGCCCTCCTCCCTGACCTCCTCGGGGGCGAACCACAGACGGACGTTCCGTACGAAGTCGATCACGCCAGGGACCTTACCCAGCCCGGGGCCGCCTGCGGCCGGGCCCGCCTCACCCCGTCGCCCGGTACGTCTTCAGCCGCTCGTAGGCCGCGAGACCGTCCGGCGTCCACTCCCACTCGTGCAGCCGGCGTTCCACCTCGCCCTCGGGCAGGAAGCCGTGCCAGGCCACCTCCTCGGCCTGCGGCCGCACCGGCAGGTCGCAGCGGACCTGGTAGACCGCCGACCACCAGGACCGGCCGGCGCCGTCGTCGTACAGGAACTTGAACAGGAACTCCGGGCGGTCGAGGCCCGTCACGCCCAGTTCCTCCTCGGCCTCGCGCAGCGCCGCGTCGTCGTAGGACTCGCCCGCGCCGACGACCCCGCCGACGAACATGTCGTACAGGGAGGGGTAGACCAGCTTCGTGGGCGTGCGGCGGTGGACGAAGACGCGCCCCTGGGCGTCGCGGACCTCGATGAAGGAGCAGCGGTGGCGCAGGCTCTCCGCATAGGCCCGGCCGCGCGGGGACCGGCCGATGACGCGGTCGTTCTCGTCGACGATGTCGAGGATCTCCTCTTCGGCGCTCATGGCGCCCATCCAAGCAGGCGCCGATGCGCCGGCGGGTGGCACCTCAGCGCGGCTGCAGATCCCGCTGCGGCTCCGCCACCGACGCGCCGCAGGGCATCGCCGGGTGCAGGCCGAGCAGGACGATGCCGCCGACGATCGCCGCGAGCCCCGCCGCCTCCCAGGCCAGGGCGCCGGTGTCGGTGCGCAGCCGGTCGCCGAGGAAGCCCACTCCGCAGGCGATCCCGGCCAGCGGCTCGGCCGCGGTCAGCGCGGGCAGCGACATGCGCAGCGGCGCGGTCTCGAACGCGCTCTGCACCAGGATCAGCCCGGTGGCGCCGATCACCAGCAGCGCGTACGGCTGCCAGCCGGTGAACAGCTCCGTCCAGCCGCCCGCCGAGAACCGCTGCCCGCTGACCCGGGTCAGCGCGTCCTGCAGGCCGTACAGCAGCCCGGCGGCCACCGCCAGCAGCACCGGGCCCCAGCTCAGCCGCGAGCGTTTGGCGTAGGTGGTCAGCAGCAGGGCGAGGCCCACCATCGCTCCGATGATCAGCCAGTGCCGCAGCGGGTTGGTCACGGCGCTGCCCGCGCGGGGCTCTCCCGCCACGATGAACGCGGTCACGCCGCCCGCCAGCAGCATCAGGCCCACCCAGCCCTGGCGGCCCAGCGGCTGCCGGGTCTGTCTGCGGGACAGGGCGAGGGCGAACAGCAGGTTCGTCGCCAGCAGCGGCTCCACCAGCGAGATCTCGCCCCGGCCCAGGGCCATCGCGCCCAGGATCATGCCGGCGATCATCAGGCCCAGGCCGCCCAGCCAGCGGGGCACCTTCATCAGGTCAAGGAGCAGCCGGGGCGAGAGGAAGTCACTGAGCGGTGCCTGCTGGGCCGCGTTCTGCTGGAGCACGAATCCGAAGCCCAGACAGCAGGCGGCGCTCACGGCGAGAATCAGAACCAGAACCGACACGCTGCGTACCTCGATCATCCGGCCGGGCCACGGGGTGCGTAGTGGCCGACTGTAGCGTCCCGGAGCACTGTCTGCTGCGGGGAGCACCCGGTTTCCGGGCAGTCGGCGCGGTCACGACGCCCTGCGGTCGCGGGCGATGGCACGGCCGTGTCGCCATGGTGGGACGGCCGGGACCACCGCGCCATGACGTACGCCACATGGGTGACCGGCGACCAGGGGCCGACCGGCGGGCGGTACGGCCGGCCGAGTCTCAAGTGCCCTGCCCGCAAGGCAAGTTGAAGCGTGTAACGACCCGGTGACCCTTGACGTGAAGCAATGGCTGAGGGTTTGCTGTCCGTGATCGGTCGATGGCAGGCCGACGACCACGAGCGAGCCACGGCGCGTGAGCCGACGGGGCAGCGCCGCCCCCGAGGCCCAACGGGTCACAGACGAAGAGCGCGTGAGGAAGTCCCGCGGTGCCCCCACCCCCGCCTCCCCTCGGCCGCGGCCGCAAACGTGCGGCTCAGGTCTTCGACGCCGCTCTCGACGACACGGAACTGGTCGGCGCCCGTTCCTCGTTGGCCCAGGGCCGCTGGCAGGCGGTCCGTTCGCTCCTCGTCCACACCGGTGACGACTGGGACCGGCGCGGGCACCGCGTCACCGTCCTCGCCCAGGAGCCCTACACCGCGGCATGGGCCCGTGACTGGCTGCTCGCCGAGCCGGAGTCCGCCGACGCGTGCGTCCTCCTCGGTGTGTCGCTCGTCGAGCGCGCCCTGCGCGGCAAGGAGAAGCCCGGCCCGGCCCGCGAGGCATGCCGGGCGGCGGCGGCCCTCGCACCCGCCGATCCCACCCCCTGGCTCGGTCTGCTCCTGCTGGAGCGCACCCTGGGCGGTGAGGAGGACGTGGTCCGTCTCTTCGACGAGATCCGCCACCGCCACCCCGACCACCACCATGCCCACCATCTGATGGTGGCCCGGCTCGCCGAGCGCCGCGCCGACACCGGCCCGGACCCGCTGCACGAGGTCTACGACTTCGCCGACTGGGCGGCCGAACAGGCCCCCGCGGACTCGCCGCTGGCCATCCTCCCGGTGGTCGCGCACGCCGAGCGCTACCGCGTCCTGGCCGCCGGCGGCCACGCGCCGGCCGAACCGGTCACCTCCGGGCACTGGGTGGGCCGCCGGGCCCGGCAGGTGATGAAGGCCGCGTTCGACTGGTGGCTGGAGTGGGGCCAGGAGGGCCACCCGCGACGGCTGGCCGACCTGAACTTCCTCGCCCACGCCAAGCACTGCGAGGGCCGTGGCGCCGAGGCCGCCGCCCTGTTCCACCGCATCGGGGACCACCCCACCCCGGCGCCGTGGTCCTACCCCGACCGAGATCCCTGCACCGCCTTCCGCACGGCCCGTGCCACAGCCCTCGGCACGGCATAGTGCGCGGCCCGAGCACTTGCCCGTAGCCCCTGCCGCGGGATGCGCACGCTCCCACCCGCCCCGAAGGCCGTACGACCGCACGGCCCCGAGTCCGCAAGCCGCAGGCCCCCGAGTCCGCAAGCCGCAGGCGCCCTGAGTCCGCAAGTCGCAAGCCCGTAGGACTGCAACCCCCGCAGGACCGAGATCCCCGTAGGACTGCAACCCCCGCAGGACCGAAACCCCCGTACGACCGGAAGCCCCCCGAGGCCGGAAAGGACGACCCCGATGACGACGGGCAGTTCGAGCACGAGCAGCAGACCCACCGCCGACGGCGGCGGCATCAGCACCTTCAAGGGGCAGGAGCGCGCCCTGCGTGCCGACCGCCTGGGCACGGGCGGCCTGCTGCTCTCCGTGCTCGCCGCGACCGCCCCGCTCATGGTGGTCGCTGGTGTCATGCCCACCACATTCGCGGTGATGGGCATCGTCGGCCAGCCGCTGCTCTTCGTGGCACTCGGCGTGGTGCTGGTCCTCTTCAGCGTCGGCTACGCCGAGATGAGCCGCCACGTGCACAACGCGGGTGCCTTCTACGCGTACATCTCCCGGGGCCTGGGCGGCACGGCCGGCGCGAGCGCGGCGCTCGTCGCGCTCGTCGCCTACAACTCCCTGCAGGCCGGCATCTACGGCATCTTCGGCTTCGAGGTGTCCGACCTGTTCGCCACCCACGCCCACGTCACCGTGGCCTGGTGGATCCCGGCGCTCGCGGCCGTCGCCGTGGTCGGTGTGCTCGGCTGGCTGAAGATCGACGTCAATGCACGTGTGCTCGGTGTACTGCTGGTCATCGAGGTGGCCCTGGTCGTGATCTTCGACGTGGCCGCGGTCGCCGACCCCGCCGGGGAAGGTCTGTCCCTGCACGCCTTCAACCCCGACACCCTCACCGGCGCGGGGATCGGCACCGCGCTGTGCTTCTGCATCGCCGCCTTCCTCGGCTTCGAGCAGGCCCCGGTGTACGCGGAGGAGACCAGCCGCCCGCACATCCTGGTGCCGCGCGTGATGTTCCTCGCCGTCGCCGGCGTCGCCGTCTTCTTCGCGATCAGCTGCTGGGCCCTCACCGTCGCCGCCGGCCCCTCGGCGATCGTCGGCACGGCCCAGAAGGAGAGCGCCGGGCTGCTCTTCTCGCTGACCGGGTCCCGGCTCGGCGGCACCTTCACGGACGTGCTGCACGTGCTGTTCGTGACCGGCATGTTCGCGGCCATGCTCAGCTTCCACAACGTCGTGGCACGGTACGCCTTCGCCATGGGCCGCGAGGGCCTGCTGCCCGCGGCGTTCGCACGCACCTCGAGCAGCAGTGGCGCCCCGGCGACCGGTTCGCTCGCACAGACCGCCGTCTCGCTGGTGGTCGTGATCGCCTTCGCCGTCACCGACGGCCGGCCGGCCGGCGATCCGACCGCGCCCGTGCTGCACCTGTTCACCTGGCTCGGCAACGTCGGGGCGCTCGGCGTGATCGTGCTGATGGCGGCGGCCTCGTTTTCGGTGATCGTCTTCTTCGTGCGGCGCGGCGCCGCGGCCGCGCAGGGCTGGCGGCTGGTCAGCTCCGCGCTGGCGGGCCTGGCCCTGGCGGTGATCGCCGTCTACACGGTCAAGGACTTCGGCGTCCTGGTCGGCGCCGGTCCCGAATCGTCGCTGAGCTGGGCGCTGCCCGGCATCATCGCCCTCGCCCTTGCCGTCGGCCTGGTCCAGGGCGCCCTGCTGCGCTCCCGCAGCCCCGGGGTGCACGCCCGCATCGGGCTCGGCAACGAGGCGTTCCAGCTCGAGAAGGCGGCGGAGGCGACCGAAGCGGCCCCCTGACCGAAGAGCCCCTGGCCGAAGCGGAAGCGGGCCCTGACCGAGCCCGCGCCGCAGCACGCTCGGCGGGAATCCCGGCCGGGAAACAAGTCAGAAGTAATGACGGAAGTCTGACGAGCATCCGCGATCCCTGGCCTGCCGGGGGCCGCGGGTGCTCGAATGAAGGGGTGAACTCCGAACCATCCGAGGAGGAGGGCCGCCCGATAGGCCGCCGTGTCCTCCTCGGCACCCTCGGCCTGGGCGCCCTCGGCGTGCTCACCGCGCCCACCCTGCAACGCGGCCTGGAGTCCTTCCTCGGCGCCGCGTCCGGCAAGGACCCCACCGGCCTGACCGGCCTGCTCCCGAACGGCGGCGGCTTCCGCTACTACTCGGTCGCCGCGTCCGTCCCGCACAGGGACGCCACCAACTACCGCCTGACCGTGGACGGTCTGGTGGACCATCCGGCGACCTACACACTGGCCGACCTCAGGGCGCTGCCCCAGACCCGCACGGTCCGCGACGTCCAGTGCGTCACCGGCTGGCGGGTGCCGGGCACGCCCTTCGAGGGCGTACGGCTGTCCCGGCTGCTCGACGCGGCCGGGGTGCGCAGGCGCGCCAGAGCGGTGCGCTTCACCTGCTTCGACGGCACCTACACGGAGAGCCTCACCCTCGACCAGGCCCGACGCGCCGACGTACTGGTCGCCCTGCGCATGCAGAACAAGGACCTCGGCCACGACCACGGCGGTCCGGTCCGCCTCTACGTCGCGCCCATGTACTTCTACAAGTCGGCCAAGTGGCTCTCCGGCATCACCGTCACCGACGAGGTGAAGCCCGGCTACTGGGAGGAGCGGGGCTACGACGTCGACGCGTGGGTGGGCCGTTCGAACGGACGCGGCGATGACCCTACGAGCTGACTCCGCGGCCCCGCCCGGAGCGGACGTCCGCCGCTTCACCCGGGCCGAGCGGTGGGTCCACCGGACGACGGCCGCACTGATGGGCGTGTGCGTGGTCACGGCGGCCTGCCTGTACATTCCCCAGCTCGCCGAACTCGTCGGCCGCCGCGAGCTGGTCGTCCGCGTCCACGAGTACGCCGGTGTCGCCCTGCCCGTACCGGTCCTGCTGGGCCTGGCCTCCCGCGCCTTCCGCACCGACCTGCGCTTCCTGAACCGCTTCGGCCCGCACGACCGGCTCTGGTTGCGCGCCGCCCTGCGCCGAGACCGGCGGCCCTCCGCGCGCCCGGCCGGCAAGTTCAACGCCGGTCAGAAGATCTACGCCGCCTGGATCGCCGGGGCCACACTGGTCATGCTCGGCACCGGCCTGCTGATGTGGTTCACCCACCTCACCCCGCTGATGTGGCGGACCAGCGCGACCTTCGTCCACGACTGGCTCGCCCTGACCATCGGCATCGTCCTGGCCGGCCACATCGGCATGGCCATCGGCGACCCGGAGGCCCGCCGGGGTCTGCGCACCGGGGTGGTGAGCCGCGACTGGGCGGCCGGTGAACACCCGCTGTGGCGGCCGTGAAGCGGCTCAGGCACGAAGTCCGGCAGCGCGTCGCGCGGCTGGGACCTGCGTGAGCACCGGGCGGTGGCACCACCTCGCCGCCTGGCGGCTCGACACGCACGGCAACCCGGTCGGCGAGCCGAAGCGCCTCTTCCACGACCTGTCCGGCACCACCGCACACCGTGGCGGTCGGACGACGTGGCCCCGGGTTCCCGATCCGGCGACGGACGGTGCCTGCCCGTACCCACCAGAGCGACGGGTACGGGCATCGGACCGTGCGGGCCGGACCGGGTACCTGGCGGCGTGAGGAGCCCCGCCCCGCAACGGTGGGCCGGCATCGCCCTCCTAGATCACGAGGGACAGCAGCAGGACCAGACCGCCGGCCACCACCGAGATGATCGTCTCCATCACCGACCAGGACTTGACCGTCTGCCCGACGCTCAGCCCGAAGTACTCCTTCACCAGCCAGAAGCCGGCGTCGTTGACATGGCTGAAGAACAGCGAGCCGGCGCCGATGGCCAGGACCAGCAGGGCGCTGTGGGTGGTCGACATGCCGGCCGCCAGCGGCGCGACCAGACCGGCCGCCGAGACGGTCGCCACGGTCGCCGAACCGGTCGCGAGCCGGATCACCACCGCGATCAGCCAGCCCAGCAGCAGCGCCGGGATCGACCAGTCCTTGGAGATGTCCAGGATCATCTGGCCGACGCCGCAGTCGATCAGCGTCTGCTTGAAGCCGCCACCCGCACCGACGATGAGCAGGATGCCCGCGATGGGCATGAGTCCCTTCTCCACGGTGGAGGAGATCCGCTCCCTGCTGAACCCGGCCGGACGGCCCAGCGTGAAGATGCCGACGATCACCGCGGCGAGCAGGGCGATCAGAGGGGAGCCGGCCACGTCGAAGACGCGCTGTGTCATGTTCGTGGCGTCGTCCACCACGATGTCGACCAGGGCCTTGGCCAGCATCAGTGCCACCGGGAGCAGCACGGTGAACAGCGTCGCGCCGAAGCCGGGACGCCGCTGCAGCTCCTCGGAAGGACGCTGGGGCAGCATGCGCTCGGGGGCGGGCACGTCCACCCAGCGGGCGGCGACCTTGGAGAACAGCGGACCGGCGATGATCACCGTGGGGATGGCGACGAGGATGCCGAGCGCCAGCGTCACGCCCAGGTTGGCCTTGACCGCGTCGATCGCGATCAGCGGGCCGGGGTGCGGCGGGATCAGGCCGTGCATCACGGACAGACCGGCCAGCGCCGGGATGCCGATGCGCATCAGTGAGTAGTTGCCGCGCTTGGCGACCATCAGTACGACCGGGATCAGCAGCACGATGCCGACCTCGAAGAACAGCGGCAGGCCGATCACGGAGGCGATCAGCACCATCGCCCACGGCATCGCGCGGCCCCCGGCCTTGGCCAGGATCGTGTCGACGATCTCGTCCGCGCCGCCGGAGTCGGCCAGCAGCCTGCCGAGGATCGCGCCGAGGGCGATCAGCACGCCGACGCCGGCGACCGTCGCGCCGAGGCCGGTGGTGAAGCTGATGATCGCCTTGTCCAGCGGCGCCCCGGCGACCGCGCCGAGCACCAGTGACCCGATGATCAGCGACAGGAAGGCATGCAACTTGAACTTGGTGATGAGCAGGACGATGACGGCTATGCCCGCCAGGACGGCGATGCCCAGCTGAGCGTGTCCGGCCGAGGTGATCGGCGGGGGCGCGTCCGCTGCCAGCATCTCGACGCTGAGTCTGGTCACGGTTTTCCCTTGCAGATGAAGAGGGATGTTGGGGAGAAGTGGTGCCGCAGTCGGTGACCGTGGGGGAGGGGCGCTAGCGCGGGGAGGGCCGCGCCCGGTCGGACTGCGTGGAGCTGTCGAGGGCGTCGAGCGCGGCCGCGGCGCGCGCGGTGATCTCCTCGGGAGAGCCGGAGACGTCCACCGCGACGCCCCGCTCGTCCGCCTGCAGCGGCTGGAGCGTGGCGAACTGGGAGTCCAGCAGCGCTGTCGGCATGAAGTGACCCTGGCGGTGCGCCATCCGGTCCTCGATGAGCTTCCGGTCGCCCGTCAGATGGACGAACACGATCCCGGGAGCGGCCGCCCTGAGCCGGTCGCGGTACGACCGCTTCAGTGCCGAGCTGCTCACCACCCCACCTAGCCCGTCCCGCCCGTCCGCCCAGGCTCCGATGGCGTCGAGCCACGGCCACCGGTCCTTGTCGTCGAGCGGGGTCCCGGCCGTCATCTTGTCGATGCTGGCCTGCGGGTGGAAGTCGTCGCCCTCGGCGTAGGGAACGCCGAGCCGGGCCGCGAGCAGGGGACCGATCGTGGTCTTGCCCGTGCCGGCGACGCCCATCACCACGACGACGTGGGGGGTGCGCATCACTGCCTCGCTGTCTTCCTCGACATGGGACGCCGACATCCGGCGTCCGCCACACTGAAACCCATTAGGTAGGACTAATTCAAGATGTCGTGATGAATAAGTCTGACTTTTTAGCCCCGTGATCCACCCCGTACGCTGAGTGCATGAGCACACCGGGCCGGGGGCTGCACGGCCACGTACTGGACACCCTCGGCCCCGCCATCACCGCGGGGGAGTACCCGCCGGGCAGCGTTCTGCGCACCGATGAGCTGGCACAGCGCTTCGAGGTGTCACGCTCCGTCATGCGGGAGGCGGTGCGCGTCCTGGAGTCGATGCATCTGGTGGAGTCCCGCCGCCGCGTGGGCGTGACGGTCCTCCCGCAGACGGAGTGGAACGTCTACGACCCGCAGGTCATCCGCTGGCGCCTGGCGGGCGCCGACCGCCCGCGCCAGCTGCGCTCGCTGACCGTGCTGCGCTCGGCGGTCGAACCGGTCGCCGCGGGCCTGGCCGCCAAGCACGCCACGCCCGAGCAGTGCGCCGAGCTCACCGAGTGCGCGCTCGGCATGGTGGCCAACTCGCGCGGCCACCGGTTGCAGGAGTACCTGGTCCACGACGTCGCCTTCCACCGGGTGATCCTCAGCGCCTCCGGCAACGAGATGTTCGCCCGTCTCGGCGACGTCGTCGCCGAGGTCCTGGCCGGCCGTACCCATCACGAGGTCATGTTCGAGGACCCCGACCCGGCCGCCGTCACCCTCCATGTCCAGGTCGCCGAGGCGGTTCGCGCGGGCGACGCGGACCGCGCCGAGCGGCTGACCCGCGAGATCACCGTCGGCGCCCTGCAGGAGCTGGACATCCTGGCGCCGTAGCCGCGTCGTAGCCGCGCCGCGGCCCGCCGGGCGCTCACTGCTCCGGGAAGTCCCCGTCCACGTACACCCACGCCCCCTCGACCCGCTCGAACCGGCTGCGCTCGTACAGCGAGCCGCCCCGGTAGGACGCCCGGAACGTCACCGTCCCCGTCGGGTGGAAGGCGGAGCCGTCCGTCGTGCCGAGGATCTCAAGACCCGTCCAGGGCATCCCCGGATCGAGGTCGAGCCGCGCGGGCCGGGTCCGCGGATGCCAGGTCCGCAGCAGATACCCCGCGTCCAGGCGCACGAAGGCGCAGTACCGCGACCGCATCAACGCCTCGGCGGTCGGTGCGGCGGCGGTTCCGCGGTGGTAGCGGCCGCAGCACTTCTCATAGGGCTCGGGGAGCCCGCACGGGCAGGAACGCGTGGTCATGCCCCCATTCTGCCCGCGCCCGCGAGGCCGCCCGCCGCCGGTTCGGCGACCCCCGCGGGAACCGTGCCCGTGCGGCCGGCGCGCGTCGGGGGCACAGTGGAAGAGGGTGTCGCGGCCCTCGAGTTTGTGCCGCACCGGAGTTGAGGAGAGACCGACGATGACCCGACCCGTCGGCAACCGGCCTCCGTCCGCCAAGGAGTGGCGGCTGAACCTGTATCTGTCCGAACACGACCCGGACACCACGGCCAGGATCGTCCTGGACACCGGTGACAACGTTCTGGAGAGCCGCGCCGAGGCCCGCCGGAACCCCTACGACAGGGACGTGCCCGAGATCGGCGACGAACTGGCGGCCGGTCGCGCCCTGATCGCGCTCGGCCGTGAGCTGCTGCGCGCCGCAGACGGCGACATCAAGGCGGTGGGAGCGCCCGATGCGACGCCGCCCGCCCCCCTCTGGTCGCCCCGGGAGTGAGGGGGCCGCACGGTGCTCTTCACGGACCGGCTCGAAGCGGGACGCCGGCTGGGCGCCCGCCTGGAACACCTCGCCGGCCAGGACGTCGTGGTGCTCGGACTTCCCCGCGGCGGAGTGCCCGTGGCCGCGCAGGTCGCCGAGGCGCTCGGCGCGCCGCTGGACGTCTGCCTGGTACGGAAGCTGGGCGTGCCGAGCCAGCCCGAGCTGGCCATGGGCGCGATCGGTGAGGACGGCGTGCGCGTGATCAGCCAGGAGGTCATGCGCGAGGCGCACGTCCCGCCGGAGGCACTGGCCCGGGTCGAGGAGCGCGAGCGCCGCGAGCTCGAGCGGCGGGCCGTGAGCTACCGGGGGGCGCGGCCTCCGGTAGTCGTGGCCGGGCGCACCGTCGTGGTCGTCGACGACGGGGTGGCCACCGGATCGACCGCGCGGGCGGCCTGCCGGACGGTACGGGCCCGTGGTGCGGCGCGGATCGTCCTGGCGGTCCCCGTCGCACCGCCCGACTGGACGCTGCGGCTCGGCGGCGAGGCCGACGAACTGGTCTGTCTGTCCACCCCCCGCGGCTTCTTCGCGGTCGGTCAGTTCTACGAGGACTTCGCCCAGCTCGACGACGCCGACGTGATCGCCTGCCTGCGGAGCGCGCCCTCCGGCGGAGGCCGCTCGGTGGACCGGATGGACCAGGAGGACCAGATGGACCCGGAGTACCAGGTGGACCAGGAGGTGGAGATCGCGGCCGGCGCCGTGCGGCTGGGCGGGCGGCTGACCGTACCCGGGGAGGCGGCCGGGATCGTGCTCTTCGCGCACGGCAGCGGCAGCGGACGGCACAGCCCGCGCAACCGGTTCGTGGCCTCGGGCCTGAACCGGGCCGGTCTCGCCACCCTGCTGTTCGACCTGCTCACCGAGGAGGAGGCGCGCGACCGGGGCAACGTGTTCGACACCGGGCTGCTGTCCGCGCGGCTCGCCGCCGCCACTCAATGGCTGCAGGGCCGGCCCGAGGCCGAGGGGCTCGCCGTCGGCTACTTCGGTGCCAGCACCGGGGCGGCCGCCGCCCTGTGGGCCGCCGCGGAACCGGACGCGCGCATCGCCGCCGTCGTCTCCCGGGGCGGTCGCCCCGACCTCGCCGGACCGCGGCTCCCGTACGTGACCGCCCCCACGCTGCTCGTCGTCGGCGGCGCCGACCTGACCGTGCTGGACCTCAACCGGCGGGCCCAGGCCCGGCTGCGCTGCGAGAACCGGCTCACGATCGTTCCCGGCGCGACCCACCTCTTCGAGGAGCCCGGCGCCCTGGAGACGGTGACCGACCTGGCACGCGAGTGGTTCACGGACCACATGGCGCCGGCACACGTCTGACCGCGCCCGCCCCACGCCCGCCGTGCCGAGGCCGCCGTGCCGAGGTCGCCGTCCCGACTTGCGTGTCCGCCGCCACGTGGAGGCCCGTGCGGGACCCGTGTCAGGCGTGTGACCGGGCCACGTCGGTCCGCGAACCCCGGGACGCGGGCGTGTGCGCTCGCGGGTGTTCGCGTCACCGGCCGCCCGGCCGCCCCGGCCGCGGCCGCCGTCCGTCTCGTGCGCCGGCCGCGATCGTCTTAGCTTGGGAGCATGAACAAGGGTGTGGTCACCCTCTTCCTCGCCGGTGACGTCATGCTCGGCCGGGGCGTCGACCAGATCCTGCCGCACCCCGGGAATCCGGCCCTGCGGGAGACGTACCTGCACGACGCCCGCGACTACGTCGGCCTCGCGGAGGACGTGAACGGCCCGATCCCCCGGCCGGTGGACTTCTCCTGGCCCTGGGGCGAGGCACTGCCGGTCCTGGACCGTGCCGCACCCCACGTGCGGGTGATCAATCTGGAGACCGCGGTCACGCAGGACGGGGACTTCGCCCCGGGCAAGGGTGTCCACTACCGGATGAACCCGGCCAATCTCCCCTGTCTGGCCATGGCGCGTCCGGACGTCTGCGTGCTGGCCAACAACCACGTGCTCGACTTCGGTCCCCTTGGTCTGCGGGAGACGCTGGACTCCCTGGCGGCCGCCGGGCTGCGTACGTCCGGGGCGGGCCCGGACGCGGTCGCGGCCGGGCGGCCGGCGACCGTCCCGCTGCGGGAAGGCGGACGCGTGCTGGTCTTCTCCTTCGGGATGCCGTCCAGCGGGATCCCGCACAGCTGGGCCGCCACCGCCGAGCGTGCAGGGGTCGACCTCGTCGCCGCGCCGACCGCGGCCGCGGCCGCCGCCTTCGCCGACCGGCTGCGGCAGGTCGAGCGGCCGGGCGACATCGTGATCGCCTCGGTCCACTGGGGCGCCAACTGGGGATACACCGTCTCCCGCGACGAGATCCGGTTCGCCCACGCGCTCGTCGACGCCGGCGCGGACATCGTCCACGGCCACTCCTCGCACCACCCACGCCCGCTGGAGGTGTACCGGGGCAGGCTCGTCCTGTACGGCTGCGGCGACCTCGTCGACGACTACGAGGGCATCGGCGGCTACGAGCGCTACCGGGACGACCTTCGGCTGCTGTACCTGGTGTCGGCCGAGTCCGGCACCGGCCGGCTGACCGGCCTGCGCATGGTGCCCCTGCAGGCGCGCCGGATGCGCCTGGAGCACGCGTCGGACGAGGACACCGAATGGCTGCGCACGGCGCTCGACCGGTGCGGCCGGGACTTCGGCAGCCGGATCGAGCACGGAGAGGACGGCACGCTCACTGTGCGGCCCCTGCTCCCCCCGAGCGCGGGTGCGGCGCCGTAGGGCCCGCGCTGCGGGGGCGGTGCTGCATGGCCGGTGCTGCATGGCCGGTGCTGCAAGGCCGGTGCTGCAAGGCCGGTGCTGCAAAGCCGCTCAGCCCGGCCCGCTCTTGGCCAGGAACCGGCGCAGCCGGCGCAGCGGCCAGGTGTTGATCACGTCGTCCGCGGTCAGCCAGCCGCGCTGTGCCGTCCCCACGCCGTAGCGCAGGTACGCGAGGTGGAGGACGGAGTGGGCGTCGGTGTCCACCGCGAACCTCACGCCGTACCGCTTGGCACGCAGGATGTCCTCGTCGCACAGGTCGAGGCGGTCGGGCTGGGAGTTGACCTCCAGCGCGGTGCCGGTGCGCGCGCAGGCGGCGAAGACCTCGTCCCAGTCGGCGTCGACCCCAGCCCGCCTGCCGATCAGCCGGGTCCTCGGGTGGCCGATGACATGGACGTGCGGGTTCTCGCAGGCCCGCACCAGCCGCCTGGTCATCGCCCTGCGGTCCAGGTCGAAGTGGGAGTGCAGGGAGGCCACGCAGAGGTCGAAGCCCGCCAGGAAGCCGTCGGGCCAGTCGAGTTCCCCGTCGGGACCGATGTTGAGCTCGGTTCCGTGCAGCAGCCGCATGCCTCGGTGGACGCCGTCCAGGGCCCGCAGCTGCTCCCGCTGCGCGAGGATCTTCTCGTCGGTCATGCGCTGCATGTACAGGCGGGGTGCGTGGTCGGTGACCGCGTAGTAGGCGTAACCGCGTTCGGCGGCGGCCGCCACCATCGTCTCCAGCGGCGCCAGTCCGTCGGTGAGGTCCGTGTGGGTGTGCAGGTCCCCGCGGATGCTCCGCTCGGTCACCACCTGCGGCAGCTCGCCGCGCAGCGCGGCCTCGATCTCCCCCCGGTCCTCGCGCAGCGTGGGCGGGATCCACGGCAGGCCGAGGCGGGCGTACACCTCCTCCTCGGTGCGGGAGGCCAGTGACCGGCCGCTCTCGGCATCGAACAGCCCGTACTCGGACAGCTTCAGCCCCTCGTGGACGGCGATGGTGCGGGTGCGGATGTTGTGGGCCTTGGAACCGGTGAAGTACTGCAGTCCGGCCCCCCACGAGTCCGGCGGCAACACCCGCAGGTCGACCTGCAGGCCCCTGCCGGTGCGGATCGACGTCTTCTTCGGGCCGTGGGCGATCACCTCTGCGGTGGACGGCCAAGCGGCGAGCGCGTCCATGAAGGGGGCGGACCGCTCGGCGGCGACAAGGATGTCGACGTCGCCGACGGTCTCCTTCATACGGCGCAGGGAACCGGCGTAGGCACAGCGCTTGCAGCCGGTGATCCCGGACAGCTCGGCGACGATCTCCTCGGCGGTGCCGAGGGCCAGGTGCAGCGGGACCCGGGCACCGGCCTGCCGCATGAGGGCGATGCCGTGGGCGATGTTGTCCTGCGTCTTCTCGCCGAAACCCCTCAGATCGCGCAGCGCGTCCGCGGCGATGGCGTCGGCGAGCTGGGCCACCGACGAGATGTGCAGGTCCTCATGGAGCCGCAGCGCCTTCTTCGGACCGAGCGTGGGAATCGCGATGAGCTCCCGCACCCCGGCGGGGATCCGCGCCCGGCGTTCCTCGACCACCGCGACGCTGCCGGTGCGCAGATACTCGAGGACCTTCTCGGCGATCGACCTGCCGACGTTCGGGATCTCGCGCAGCCCTTCGGCGTCCAGGTGCGAGATGTCGACGGGGTACCCGCCGATGGCACGCGCGGCCTTCTCGTAGGCGCGCACCTTGAAGGCGTCGCCTCCCGTGATCGCGACGAGGTCCGCGTACTCCTGAAGGAGCGCCTCGACCTCCTCGTTGGGCCGGGCCACCTCTCAAGTCTAGGAACCGCGGTGGGCGAAGGCCCAGCCGAAACACCAGAGGTACCGACCGGAATCCGGTCGGCACCTCTGGTGTGTGTGGTGTCCGAGGGGGGACTTGAACCCCCACGCCCGATAAAGGGCACTAGCACCTCAAGCTAGCGCGTCTGCCATTCCGCCACCCGGACGAGGTGTCTGTCGTGCGGGGTCTCCCCGCCGCGACGAGGGAAACATTACCAGGCTTTCGGGCGGCTCCGATCACCTCCGTCGGCGTCCCGGCCCGGCGTGAACGGCGTGTGACGGGCCGGGTGCTCCCTTGGGGCCGGGCCGGGCGAGAGGGAGGATGAGTGGACCACCGGCACCCTAGGTGGACCACCAGCGCACAGCGGGAGGAAGCAGCGTGAGCGAGACGGACACGGCCAGGGGCGTCACCGGCGAGGACGAGGTCGTGGACCTCTGCCGCGAGCTGATCCAGATCGACACCAGCAACTACGGCGACCACTCGGGCCCGGGCGAGCGCCGGGCCGCCGAGTACGTCGCGGAGAAGCTCGCCGAGGTGGGGCTGGAGCCGAAGATCTTCGAGTCGCACCCCGGCCGCGCCTCCACCGTGGCCCGCATCGAGGGCACGGACCCGTCCCGGCCCGCGCTGCTCATCCACGGGCACACCGACGTCGTACCCGCCAACGCCGTCGACTGGACCCACCACCCCTTCTCCGGCGAGGTCGCGGACGGGTGCGTGTGGGGGCGCGGCGCGGTCGACATGAAGGACATGGACGCGATGACGCTGGCGGTCGTGCGCGACCGGCTGCGCGGCGGGCGCAGGCCCCCGCGCGACATCGTGCTCGCCTTCCTCGCCGACGAGGAGGCGGGCGGCACGTACGGCGCACGCCACCTGGTCGACAACCACCCGGACCTGTTCGAGGGCGTCACCGAGGCGATCAGCGAGGTCGGCGGCTTCTCCTTCACGGTCAGCGAGCAGCGCCGGCTCTATCTGATCCAGACGGCCGAGAAGGGCATGCACTGGATGAAGCTGACCGTCGCGGGCACCGCCGGGCACGGCTCGATGATCCACCGGGACAACGCCATCACCGAGCTGTCCGAGGCCGTCGCGCGGCTCGGGCGGCACCGGTTCCCGGTACGGGTGACCAAGACCACCAGGGCCTTCCTCGACGAACTGGGCGACGCCCTCGGCACCGAGCTGGACCCGGAGAACATGGAGGGGACCCTCGCCAAGCTCGGCGGCATCGCCAAGCTCATCGGCGCGACTCTGAGCAACACCGCCAACCCCACGCAGCTGGGCGCCGGTTACAAGGTCAACGTCATTCCCGGCGAGGCCACGGCGCACGTCGACGGGCGCTTCCTGCCCGGCTTCGAGCAGGAGTTCCTCGCCGACCTCGACCGGATCCTCGGACCCCGGGTCAAGCGCGAGGACGTGCACTGCGACAAGGCCGTCGAGACCACCTTCGACGGGGCGCTGGTGGAGGCGATGCAGTCCGCGCTGGTGGCCGAGGACCCGGCCGCCAAGGCCATTCCGTACATGCTCTCCGGCGGCACGGACGCCAAGTCCTTCGACGACCTGGGCATCCGGGGCTTCGGATTCGCTCCGCTCAAGCTGCCGCCGGAGCTGGACTTCGCGGGCATGTTCCACGGCGTGGACGAGCGGGTGCCGGTGGACGGGCTGAAGTTCGGGGTGCGCGTCCTCGACCGGTTCATCGACGCGTCCTGACGGTGGTCATCGGACGACCTCGGTAATCGGCCGCGCGTGCGGAGCCGACTGAGAAGAGTGAATGAGACCATAGGCTCGTAGCTCCATCAGCCCCTCCTCGTTACAGGTGGTGCGATCAGTAAGACGAGATCGCTTTTGCCAACGAGGAGGAATAATGATCAAGAAGGTCGTCGCTGCCGCGGTTGCCACCGGTGGGCTGGTTCTCGCGGGTGCGGGCCTCGCCGCCGCCGACTCCGGTGCCCAGGGTGCCGCCGTGCAGTCCCCGGGTGTCCTCTCCGGCAACGTCGTCCAGGTGCCCGTGCACGTGCCGGTGAACGTCTGCGGCAACACGATCTCGGTGATCGGGCTGCTGAACCCCACCTTCGGCAACACCTGCATCAACCACTGACGTTGCGCCCCGCCCCGTGAGGGTCTGACTCCATCGGCTCCGTGGGGGTCTGAATCCGTCGGCCCCGGAGCGCACGCCATGCGCTCCGGGGTCGACCGGTTTGCTTCGCGCGGTCGCAACGGCAATTTCCGTGCAGGTTGCGAACGCGCGTTCCGGAAGGTTCGAAAAAGGTCGAAGGCAGGGATTCATCACTATGCGACAGGTCACCCGCAAGGGCCTGATGACCGTGGCCGCAGCCACCGGCGTGATCGCCGCCGCGAGCGGCTACGCGCACGCCGACGCGGGCGCGACCGGCTCCGCGTCCGACTCGCCGGGCGTGCTGTCCGGCAACACGGTGCAGGCGCCGGTGCACGTGCCGGTGAACGTCTGCGGCAACACCGTCAACGTCGTCGGGCTGCTCAACCCGGCGGTGGGCAACACCTGCGCCAACCACGGCGGCAGCGGCTCGCATGCCGTCGGGCGCACCGGTTCGTCGCCGGGCGTCGGCTCCGGCAACCTCGTCCAGGCGCCGGTCGACGTGCCCGTCAACGTCTGCGGCAACAGCGTCAACGTGGTCGGCGCGGGCAACGCGGCGCTGGGCAACGACTGCGCGAACGGGGGCGGAGACCACCCGGGTAACCCCGGCACTCCGGGTACGCCCGGCACTCCGGGTACGCCCGGCACTCCGGGCACCCCTGGTACGCCAGGCACTCCAGGCACTCCGGGTACGCCTGGCACTCCGGGTACGCCCGGCACCCCGGGGACGCCGGGTCACCCCGGTACGCCGGCCACGCCGCCCTCCAGGAGTGGTGGGACGCCCGGTGGCTCGACGCATGTGAACCAGCCGGGCGCGCAGTCCGTCGCGGCTCCCGCCGGCCGGGCACAGCTCGCCCACACCGGCAGCGATCTGCCGATGGGCGTCGTTGCCCCGGCGGGTGCGGGCGCACTGCTCGCCGGCGCCCTGCTGTACCGCAGGGCGCGGGCCTCGGCCCAGTGAGGCCCCGCGGGTGCGCATGACGGACCGGCCCACATCACAGGGCAGCGCACAGCACAGGGCAGCGCACATGACGATGCGGCGCACATGACAGAGCGGGCCCCGCCTCGGCGGGGCCCGCTCTGGTTCGGGCCGTCTCAGCTCACCACGTGGCGCGCACCTGGCGGATGATCCGCCGGCGCAACCGCACCCTGCGGCTGCCGTCGCGCAGCAGGCTCAGACGGTACAACTCCCAGTGCCCGTACTCTGCGTGGTCCGTCAGCAGACGTGCCGTCTCCTTGCGGGAAACCCCGCGCGGCACGTAGACGTCGACAAATTCGTATTCCGGCATCGCATCTATTGTGCGGGCTGGGGCCCGGTACGGATAGCGTCTGCAGTATGTCTGATGCTGCGCAGCCCACCGCTGCCGAGGTACGCGCCGCCGCCGAGGAGGTCAAGACCGCGCTCGACCGCCATCTGGCCGCGGTCGAACGCAGGTCGGGGGAGGACGACCCGGCCGTCTACGAGGCGTTCAACCAGCTGGCCGCAGCCGCGGAGGCGTACGACGAGCTGCTCTACGACCGCTACGACGAGGTCACGCCCTTCGAGATCCCCGGTGACGACTCGCTGCCGCCGTACACGGGCCCCGAGGAACCGCACGCCATCAGCGTGCTGATCCGCCGCGACTACGCCGTGGCGGAGCCGCAGCGGCTGCTGGCCCTGGCCCAGCGGGTGGAGGCCGCGGACCCCGAGACCGGCGTGGGCACCCCAGAGGGCGCCTCCAGCACGGTGCCCGGCGCGCTCGGCATCCTCTTCGGCGAGTTCGAACCGGACGAGATCGCCTCCCGGCACAAGGAGTTCGGCCTGGAGGAGGGCGACTCCACCCTCTGGGTCACGGCCTCGGACGAGCCCGCCGACCCCGGCGACTGGCTCGAAGCACCCTTCGAGCACGTCGATCCGCAGCTGGTGGTCTGCCGCTTCGACGTCAGCGCCGTCTTCGACGACGAGCTGGAGGAGGACGACGTGGACGGCGTGGACGACGACGTCATCGGCACCGATCTCGACGGGGACGACCTCGACCCGGACCTCGGCGAGGACGAGGACCTGGAACCCATGGAGACGACCGACCGCTGAACGGCGGCGCTCGGTCCCGTGCGGTGGCCTCCACGGCGCCGGGAGCCCCGCGACCGGAGCCGCCGGGATCCCGGAGCTGGAGCCCGCCCGGAGCCGGGCCCGGTCGCCGGGTCCTCAGCCGGCCGGCTGGGCCCGCGCCTGGGTGTGCAGCAGGGCGGGCAGACGGGTGGTGCGGGGCTTGGCCGGGATCTCGGCCACGGCTCGTGGGAGCGCTTGTTCCACGCCGTGCACCACCGACAGATGGCGGCTCGCCCGGCCGAACGCTGTGTAGACCCAGGGCCGGTTGAGCGCCTGCGCCGCGTCGCCGGGCAGCACCACGACCACCGCGGGCCACCGGCCGCAGGCGGCCTGGTGCGCGGTCAGCGCCCAGCCGTGCCGCACACAGCTCTCCACCCGCTCCCTCGGTACGACCACGGGGGCGTCCGAGCAGGACAGGTGCAGGCCCTCGGCGTCGGCCCCCACCACCTGGCCGGGCAGCGTACGGCCGGGAGCGGGGGAGTAGGCGATCCGGTCGCCCGGGTCGAACCCGCCGAAGCGGCCGGGACCCGGGTTGAGCCGTTCCTTGAGCGCCGCGTTGAGCGCGCGGGTGCCCGCCGCGCCGCCGTGGCCCGGGGTGATCACCACGGTCTCCTCGGCCGGGACGCCGATGGCCCGCGGGACGGAGTCCGCGACGAGCTGCACGGTCCGGTGCACGGCCTCGCCCGCGTCCCGCACCGGCACGATCACGACCTCCTTGCCGGGTGCCGCCACCTGGTTCAGCTCGCCGACGCCGATGCCGGAGACCAGCTCGCCCAGCGGGCCGGGGTCCGGTACCCGTGAGGCGATCTGGGGGCACACCCGCGCCGCCAGCAGGTCGGCGAAGACCCGCCCGGGCCCTACGGACCACAGCACGCCCGGGTCCCCGGCCCACACCAGCCGGGCCCCGTCCGGCAGCGACTCCACCAGCAGGGCCGCCGTCTCGACGTCCAGCTGGGGAGCGTCGAGCACGACGAGGAGGTCCAGGTCGAGCGCGCCTTCGGCGTCCCGGCCCGGCCCCTCGGCGCCGGACAGCAGTCCGGCCACCGTGACGACGGCGGGACCGGCTCCCTCGGTGGGCCCGTCCGCCTGCCGGAACCGCCGGAGCAGTTCGGCGAAGCCGTCCCGGCCGAGCGGGCCGTGCGTGGCGGCCCAGGCCCGCAACCCGAGCCGGTGTGCCTCGCCCAGCAGCCGGGCCGGCTCGACGCGGGACGCCTCCCCGCCCGTGTGCAGGACCAGGCCGTGGCCCGCGACCGCACGGACCAGATCGGCGGCGGAGCCCTGGGCGGAGGCGGCGGCCCGCTCCCAGCCCTCGGCCGAACCGTCCTCCTTCGGCACGGAGTTGATCAGCCGGGCCAGTCCGTCGGCGAGGCTCTCCTCGGCCAGCGCGTACCGTTCGAGCCCGACCAGAACCCGTACCGGACGCCGATCCTGCCCGTCCTCACCCTCGTCCCCCTCGTGCCCCTCGTCCCCCTCGTTTCCGTCCTCGTACCCGCCCGGGTCGTGGGCGGCGGCCACCGGAGCGGGCGCGTGAGCGGGAACGCCCGTCTCCTCCAGGGCGTCCTGGAACACCAGGGCCTCGCCCTCCGCCAGCGCGCTCTGCAGGGCCGCGTCGGGGTCCGGCACGCCCCGCTGGGCCAGGGCGGCGGTGAGCGCGGGTGCCTCCAGGGCCGTATGACCGGCGAGGGCGGCCTGCTCCAGGAGCCAGCCGATGAAGGCCCGGCCGCGTCGCTCGTCCTCGGGGCGGCACTCCGCGCCGAGCAGGGCCCGCGCGAACCCGTCGGCCTGCTCCGGCCGCACACCGGGGATGCGCAGCAACTGCCAGGGGTCGGCGCGCAGGGCCTCCTGCGCGCCCTCGCCGAGGGCCGTCGCGACCTGAGGGGCCAGGGCGTCCGGGGCACCGCCCTCGGTCAGCACCTGGCGCACGCCCTGGACGGTCTCCGGTGCGGGGGCGGCCGCCGCGGTGGCCGCCGCGGCCGACACGGGCCCCGGTCGCCGTACCGGCTCGGGAGTGGTCCGGCGTCTTGCGGGCTCCGGTTCGGCGAAGACGGTCGCCGTGGGCTTCTCCCCGCTCTCCACGGCCCGCACCGCGGCGAGCAGATCGGCCGCCTTGCCGCTGAGCTTGGCCCCGCTGTGGATCCGTCCCTTGTTCTCGGCCTTCCGCCGCTCGATCCGCTCCCGCTCGATCCGCTGAGCCGCAAGCTCGGCCTCCGCCTCGGACACCCCGGCGGCGGCCCCGTTCCCCTCACCCGCTACGGCCTCACCCGCTCCGGCTCCACTCGAACCAGCCTCGTCCGAACCAGCCTCGTCCGAACCAGCCTCGTCCGAACCAGCCTCGTCCGAACCAGCCTCGTCCGAACCAGAGTCGCCCGATGCGGCCTCGTCCGCCTCGCTCGCGGCCGAGCCGGGCGGCGTGCTGTCGCCCTCCGGCGCGGCCTGCTTCGGGGCATCGCCCTTCGCCGCAGTGTCCGGGGTCCCCGGCTCGGCTTCCTCCGTGGTCTCCGGCTCCGTGCTCACAGCGTGCTCCAGTCGTGATCGGGATAGCGGTGCACGGGCGCCGACACGTCGTCGAGCGCCCGGCAGATCTCGTCAGGAAGACTAAGCGCCTCCACTGACAATGCCGCCGTGAGCTGCTGCGCGTTGCGCGCGCCGACGATCGGGGCGGCCACGCCGGGCCGGTCCCGGACCCAGGCCAGGGCGACCTGGAGCGGAGTCACCGCCAGCCCGTCCGCCGCCGTCGTCACCGCGTCCACGATGCGGCTCGCCGTGTCGTCGAGGTAGGGCTCGACGAACGGCGCCAGGTGCTCCGAGGCGCCCCGCGAGTCCGGGGGAGTCGCGTTGCGGTACTTGCCGGTCAGTACGCCGCGGCCCAGCGGGGAGGAGGGCAGCATGCCGATGCCCAGGTCCAGCGCGGCCGGCAGCACCTCGCGTTCCACGCCGCGCTGCAGCAGCGAGTACTCCATCTGTGTGCTCGCCAGCCGGGTCCGCACCCCGGGCGCCGCGAGCTGCCAGGTCGCCGCCTTGGCGAGCTGCCAGCCGCAGAAGTTGGAGACTCCCACATAGCGCACCCGGCCGCTGCTGACGGCCAGGTCGAGGGTCTGCAGGGTCTCCTCCAGCGGCGTGCACGGGTCATGGGCATGGACGTGCCAGACGTCGACGTAGTCGGTGCCGAGGCGGGTCAGGGAGTCGTCCAGTGCCGCCAGGAGATGGCCGCGGGAGCCGTCGAAGCGCCGCTCCGGGTCCGGGACGCTGCCCGCCTTCGTCGAGATGACCAGATCACGTCGGGGCACGAGGCCGTCCATGAGGCGCCCGAGCAGGTACTCGGCCTCTCCGTCGCCGTACACGTCCGCCGTGTCGACGAGGGTGCCGCCCGCTTCCCAGAACGCCTTCAGCATGTCCGCGGCGTCGTGCTCGTCGGTGTCCCGGCCCCAGGTGAGGGTGCCGAGGCCGATGCGGGACACGCGCAGGCCCGTACGGCCGAGATGCCTCTGCTCCATGGACGCCGAGATTACTGGCCATGGCTGAGGCGTGGGTCACCTGTGGATAACCCGATTTCCGCTAGCGGAGCCGGGTGGGAGGGCACCGTCACACCGGCCGCCGACTGCCGCATTCCGGGGCCCCGCGCTAGTGTCTCCCGCACAAGGGACGTTACTGATCGGTAAGGGGAGCGGCATGCAGCTCGGGATCAACCTCGGCTACTGGGGTGCCGGGATGGACGCGGACAATCTGGCCGTCGCGCAGGAGGCGGACCGGCTCGGATACGCCGTGTGCTGGGCGGCCGAGGCCTACGGCTCGGACGCGGCCACCGTGCTCGCCTGGGTCGCCGCGCAGACCGAGCGCATCGACGTCGGCTCGGCCATCTTCCAGATCCCGGCCCGGCAGCCGGCGATGACCGCGATGACGGCCGCGACGCTGGACTCGCTGTCCGGCGGCCGCTTCCGCCTCGGCCTCGGCGTCTCCGGCCCGCAGGTCTCCGAGGGCTGGTACGGCGTCAAGTTCGACAAGCCGCTGGCCCGCACCCGCGAGTACGTCGAGATCGTGCGCAAGGCCATGACCCGCGAGCGGCTGTCGTACGACGGCGAGCACTGGACGCTGCCGCTGCCCGGCGGCCCCGGCAAGCCGATCAAGCTGACCGTGCACCCGCAGCGCGAGCACATCCCGCTCTACATCGCCGCCATCGGCCCGAAGAACCTGGAGCAGACCGGCGAGATCGCCGACGGCGCGCTGCTCATCTTCCCCTCCGCCGACCACCTCGAGGAGACCGCGATCAGGCACCTGCGCGCCGGCCGCGAGCGGGCGGGGAAGACCATGGACGGGTTCGATGTGTGCCCGACCCTGCCGCTCGCCGTGGGCGAGGACAAGGACGTGGCCCGGCTCGCGGACACCTTCCGCCCCTACACCGCGCTCTACGTCGGCGGCATGGGCAGCCGCAGGCAGAACTTCTACAACCAGCTCGCCCAGCGCATGGGCTATGAGAAGGAAGCCGCCGAGATCCAGGACAAGTACCTGTCCGGCGACAAGCAGGGCGCCGCGGCAGCCGTGCCGCAGGAGCTCATCGACCAGACCACGCTGCTCGGTTCCGTGGACCGGATCGCGGACCGGATGAAGGCCTACGCGGCGGCCGGTGTCACCACGCTGACCCTGGCCCCCGCCGGCTTCACGCTGGACGAGCGGATCGCCTCGCTCCGCGCCGGCACCGAGGCCCTGGAGCGCGCCGGACTGGCGTGACGCGGCCCTGATCACGCCTCCGGACTTTCCACGGCCGTGGTGGGGGCTCGGGGGTCTTCCCCGCCACGGCCGTCACGGAGAACAACGCGTCCGGCCCCCCGGCGGTTACGCCCCCCGCCGCGAAGGGCCGGTCCTCCGTTCGGCGCAGTTGTCCGGCGCCCCTGTTGCGGCACCCGCGCGCCCGCACTTGACTCGTCCATTGCGAGAGTCCGACGGTTCGGCGGCCCGCAGGGAGGTGGCCATGATGCTTTCGCCCAGGAGCCTGTTCCAGGAGATCCTCGACCACGACGAGTCATTCCGGCTGTTCTGCTCGATCGCCGCCGGCGGGGAGGCCCAGGGCGGCTGGGAGAACTGCCGGATCGCCGCACTGGTGCCGACCGGTCTGCGGGACCTCGCCCCCAAGATCGCGCGCCACGGAGACGACGAGGACAAGCACCGACGGATCTTCCGCGCCCTGATGAGCAAGCGCGGCCTGGAACCCGTCCCGGTCCCCGCGGAGACCGACTACACGATGCTCCTCGAGCAGCGGGGCATCGGCCTCGCGCACGAGCGCCTCAGGTCCGACGAGCCGCTCACCGAGCGCGAGATCATCGTCTACCTGGCGCACAGCCGGGTCACCGAACAGCGCGCCGCCGAGCAGATGGACCTGCTGCGCCGGCACTTCGGCGACCACCCCGACGTGGGCCGCGCCGTGCGGATGATCGCCGGCGACGAGGACAACCACCTCGCCTACTGCCACGAGGAGCTGCTGCGCCTCGCGTCCGCCGGACACGGCAGGACCATCCAGCAGGCGCTGCGCGACTGCGCCCTGGCCGAGATCCGCGTCCACCGCGACGTCAGCCTCGCGGTCATGGCCCGGATGGGACGCATCCTCGGCTGGTCAAGGGCCAGATCGGTGCTGCTCGCGACAGGCATCCACGCCGTCTACGCCTACGAGCGGTTCGCCGGCTGGCACCGGATGGTGACCCTGACGATGCCCGAGCGGCGCAACGCCCTCGGCGGGCCCGGCGTCCCGGCACCGGATTTCGCCTGAAGTCGCAGCCCTGCGCCGGTTTCGCCTGAAGGCGCAGCCCTGCGCCGGTTCCTAGAGCCACCCCCGGCGCTTGAACAGCCGGTACAGCAGCACTTCCAGCACGGCCATCACCGCGATCACCGCCGGATACGACCAGACCCAGTGCAGCTCCGGCATGTGGTCGAAGTTCATGCCGTAGACACCGGCGATCATCGTGGGGATCGCGGCCATCGCCGCCCACGCGGAGATCTTCCGCATGTCGTCGTTCTGCTGCACGCTGATCTGCGCCAGGTGCGCCGACAGGATGTCCGAGACCAGGCGGTCCAGGCCCTCCACGGACTCGTTCACACGGGTCAGGTGGTCACTGACGTCGCGGAAGAAGGGCCGCGCCCTGTCCTCCACGAAGGGGACGCCGGTGGCGAAGGAGCCCGCCCCGGTGCCGGCGAGGCGGGACATGGGCAGCGCCAGCGGACCCGTCGCCCGCCGGAACTCCGTGATCTGGCGCTTGAAGTTGTAGATCCGGGAGGCGGTGTGCCGCGAACCGCCCTGGTCCGGCGTGAAGACCTCCGCCTCCAGCTCCTCCAGATCCGTCTGCAGCTCGGTCGCCACGTCCAGGTAGTGGTCGACGGCGCTGTCGGCGATCGCGTACAGCACGGCGGTCGGGCCCTTGCCGAGCATCTCCGGCTCCTGCTCCAGCCGGTGCCGCACGGCGGCCAGCCCGTCGCCGTCGCCGTGGCGGACCGTCACCACGAACCCGTCGCCCAGGAAGATCATGATCTCGCCGGTGGAGACGGTGTCGCTGCGCGGCTCGTACATCACTGTCTTCAGCACCACGAACAGCGAGTCGTCGTAGATCTCCAGCTTGGGCCGCTGATGGGCCTTGAGGGCGTCCTCCACCGCCAGCGGGTGCAGCGCGAACTCCTCGCTGACCAGCTCGAACTCCTCCGCGCTCGGCTCGTGCAGCCCCACCCACACGAAGCCGCCGGCCGCTCGCGCGTCGGCCAGTGCGTCCGAGAAGTCCTTGGGCCCGTCACTGCGGTGCCCGTCCTGGTAAATGGCGCAGTCGACGATCACGGAGTGTGCTCTCCCTTCGCCCGGCCGTCGCCGGTGTTGTCCGTACGCCTACCCTGGGCCGCATGCCCACGCTGATCCTCGTCAGGCACGGACGTTCCACCGCCAACACCGCCGGGCTGCTCGCCGGCTGGACCCCAGGCGTCGCACTCGACGAACGCGGGGCCGCACAGGCCGCCGCGCTGCCAGGGCGGCTCGACGGGCTGCCGATCACCGAGGTCGTCACCAGCCCGCTGCAGCGCTGCCAGGACACCGTACGGCCACTGCTTCAGGCGCGGCCAGACCTTGCGGCGCACACCGACGAGCGGATCGGGGAGTGCCACTACGGCGACTGGTCCGGCCGCAAGCTCGCCGAGCTCAAGGACGAGCCGCTGATGGAGGTGGTGCAGGCGCACCCGTCGGCGGCCGCGTTCCCCGGCGGCGAGTCCATGCGCGCGATGCAGACCCGCGCCGCGGAGGCGGTGCGCGAGTGGAACGCGCGCGTGGAGCGCGACCACGGAGCCGACGCGGTGTACCTCATGTGCTCGCACGGCGACGTCATCAAGTCCCTCGTCGCCGACGCGCTCGGTCTTCATCTCGACCTCTTCCAGCGGATCTCCGTGGAACCGTGTTCCGTCACCGCGATCCGGTACACCAGGCTGCGGCCGTTCCTCGTACGGCTCGGGGACACCGGGGACTTCGCCTCCCTCGCGCCGCGCGAGGAGCCCGCGGACGACGACGCACCGGTCGGAGGCGGCGCGGGCGCACCGTGATCGTCGGCCGCAGTAGGGTGAAGCGGTCGCCGTCGACTTCCCGATTCCGTCGTTTTCCCGATTCTCATCCCGATTCTCATGGAGACAGGACGTGTCCCGTCAGGTGTTCCTCTACGACCCCCCGGACCGCTTCGTGGCCGGCACGGTCGGACTGCCCGGGCGCCGTACGTTCTTCCTCCAGGCCACTGCCGGCTCCCGGGTGACCAGCGTGGCCCTGGAGAAGACCCAGGTCGCCGCGCTTGCCGAGCGCATGGACGAGCTGCTCGACGAGGTGGTGCGCCGCAGTGGCGGAAGCGCTGCCGTGCCCGCGATGGCGCCCAGCGAAGTGGCAGACACCGGCCCGCTGGACACCCCGATCGAGGAGGAGTTCCGGGTCGGCACCATGGCACTGGCCTGGGACGGCGAGGACCAGCGCATGATCGTCGAGGCGCAGGCCCTCGTGGAGCTCGACGCCGACTCCGAGGAGGACCTCGCCGAGGCCGAGGAGCGGCTGCTGCAGGACGAGGAGAACGGCCCCCCGATGCTGCGGGTCCGGCTCACCGGCGCGCAGGCGAGAGCCTTCGCCAGACGCGCCCTGGACGTCGTCAACGCCGGGCGGCCGCCGTGCCCGCTGTGCAGCCTCCCGCTCGATCCGGAAGGACACGTATGTCCGCGCCAGAACGGATACCGCCGCGGGGCGTGACGCCCGCCGCGGGGGCCGCCGAGCTGCTCGCCCGCGGCGAGCTGACCGTGCGCGGCCGCATCCGTGACGCCTCCAACGCGGCGCTGTTCTGCACGGTCGCGGACGAGGGCCGGAAGGTGTCCTGCGTGTACAAGCCGGTCGCGGGGGAGCGGCCGCTGTGGGACTTCCCCGACGGCACCCTCGCCGGGCGCGAGGTGGCGGCGTACGAGGTCTCCGAGGCGACCGGCTGGGGCCTCGTCCCGCCCACCGTGCTGCGCGACGGCCCGTACGGGGAGGGCATGGTCCAGCTCTGGATCGAGACGGCCGCCGACGACTCCGCGGCCGAGCTGCTCGCACTCGTCGACGCCGAGGAGCCGGACCCGGGCTGGAAGGCGATCGGCTTCGCCGAGGTCGGCAGGGGACGCACGGCCCTGCTCGTGCACGCCGACGACGTGCGGCTGCGCCGGCTGGCCGTGCTCGACGCGGTGATCAACAACGCCGACCGCAAGGGCGGGCACCTGCTGCCCACCTCGGACGGGCGGCTGTACGGCATCGACCACGGTGTCACCTTCAACGTCGAGAACAAGCTCCGCACGCTGCTGTGGGGCTGGGCGGGCGAACCACTGGCACCCGAGGCCCTCCAGGTGCTCGAGGTCCTCAAGGACGCGCTGGGCGACGGCGGGGACCCTGGGTGTGCGGCTGGCCGGCCTGATCACCCCGGCCGAGGTCGACGCCACACGCGCGCGCGTCGACACCCTGCTCGCCTTGGGCACCCACCCGGAACCGAACGGCGACTGGCCGGCGATCCCCTGGCCCCCGCTCTAGCCCCACCGACCACCAGAACGAACCGCCACGATCCGCCGCCACGGCCTGCCGCGCGGTCCGTCGTGCAGGCCCCTGGTACGGGCGGCCGCTGCATGCCGGTACCGAGGCCGCCGTGCCCGTCGGGTACGGGGCCGCCCGTCGGTACAGCACCGCCGCGCCCTTGCGGGCACGAGGCCGCCGTCGCGCTGGCGCGGGCCGCCGCCCCCGCCCGGCTTGGCACGTGCCACCTCCCCCGGGGCGGCCCGGGGCCGCCGCACCGGGCCGCCGCACCGGGGAGTTCGTGCACGGCCGGTGCGGGGCTGTCGTGCCCGGCTGGTACGGAGCCGCCGCTCGGCGCCGGTTCGGGCCGCTGCCGACCGGCCCGGTACGGGACCGCCCTCCTGCGGATCTGAGGCTGTCGTGCCCAGCGGGTACGGGGCTCGCCCGTCGGTGCAGGACCGCCGCCCCCTGCGGGCACGAGGTCGCCGCCTCGTCGGTGCGGGGACGCCGGCGGCCCCGCGGCCGGTACGTGCCGCCCCCTGCCCGTGCGGGGCTGCCGCCCGGGCCGGTACCGGCTGCCGTCCACGGCCGGTATGGGGGGCTGCCCCTCGTCGCCACGGGGCTGCCGTCCCCGGCCGGTACGGGCCGTCGCTCGCCGCCGGTACGGCTGCCGTACGCCGCCGGCGCGGGGACGCATACCCGGTGCGATCAGGCAAGAGTGCCTTCCCGGCCATCAGGACCGGTCCGGTTCGTAGACGGGACCGCGGTCCGGTTACGCTCATGACATGCATGCCTGGCCCGCTTCCGAGGTCCCCGCCCTGCCAGGTCAGGGCCGCGACCTGAGGATCCACGACACCGCGACCGGGGGGCTCGTCGCCCTCGACCCCGGTCCCGTCGCCCGTATCTACGTCTGCGGCATCACCCCGTACGACGCGACCCACATGGGTCACGCGGCGACCTACAACGCGTTCGACCTCGTGCAGCGCGTGTGGCTCGACACCAAGCGGCAGGTCCACTACGTCCAGAACGTGACCGACGTCGACGATCCGCTGCTGGAGCGGGCGCAGCGCGACGACGTCGACTGGGTGAAGCTGGCCGAGCAGGAGACGGCCCTGTTCCGTGAGGACATGACCGCCCTGAGGATGCTGCCGCCCCGGCACTACATAGGCGCCGTGGAGGCGATACCCGGCATCGTCCCGCTGGTCGAACGGCTGCGGGACCTGGGCGCGGCGTACGAACTCGAAGGGGACGTCTACTTCTCCGTCGAGTCCGACCCCCACTTCGGCGAGGTGTCCCACCTGGATGCCGCTGCGATGCGGCTGCTGTCCGCCGAGCGCGGCGGCGACCCCGACCGGCCCGGCAAGAAGAACCCGCTCGACCCGGTCCTGTGGCTGGCCGCCCGGGACGGCGAGCCCAGCTGGGACGGCGACTCGCTCGGCCGCGGCCGCCCGGGCTGGCACATCGAGTGCGTGGCCATCGCCCTCGACCACCTCGGCATGGGCTTCGACGTCCAGGGCGGCGGCTCCGACCTCGCCTTCCCGCACCACGAGATGGGTGCCTCCCACGCCCAGGTGCTGACCGGCGAGTTCCCCATGGCCAAGGCCTACGTCCACGCCGGCATGGTCGCCCTCCACGGTGAGAAGATGTCCAAGTCGAAGGGCAACCTGGTCTTCGTGTCGCGGCTGCGCCGCGACGGCGTCGACCCCTCCGCCATCCGGCTCGCGCTCCTGGCCCACCACTACCGCTCCGACTGGGATTGGACCGACCAGGTGCTCCAGGACGCCGTTGCGCGCCTGGGCCGCTGGCGCTCGGCCGTCTCCCGGCCCGACGGCCCGTCCGCCGACGCGCTGGTCGAGGAGATCCGCGACGCCCTCGCCGACGACCTGAACGCCCCGGCCGCGGTCGCCGCGGTCGACCGGTGGGCGGCGCTCCAGGAGGAGCGGGGTGGCGCGGACACGGGGGCGCCCGGCCTGGTGTCCCGGGCCGTGGACGCCCTGCTGGGCGTGGCTCTCTGACCCTCGCGACATCGATCAGGGGCGGTGCGCATCCGGCGCACCGCCCCTGACCGTCTCAGTCCTCCGAGGAGTCCTCGTCGCCCGCTTCCGGCTCCGGCTCCGTCTCCGCCTCGGCCTCCGTCTCCGCCTCGGTGTCCGGCTTGGTCGGCCTCGACGGCCGCGTACGACCGCCGGGGCCGTCCCGCAGGTAAGAGCCGCCCTCGCCGCCGTCCGCCGTGGCGTGCCCGCCCGAGGGCGGACCGCCGCCGTCCCGGCGCCGCAGATACCGCTCGAACTCGCGGGCGATCGCCTCGCCCGACGCCTCCGGCAGCTCGGCGGTGTCCCGGGCCTCCTCCAGCGTCTGGACGTATTCGGCGACCTCGCTGTCCTCTGCGGCCAGTTGGTCCACCCCCACCTGCCAGGCGCGTGCGTCCTCCGGCAGTTCGCCCAGTGGGATGCGCAGGTCGAGCAGGTCCTCCAGGCGGTTCAACAGCGCCAGCGTGGCCTTGGGGTTGGGCGGCTGCGAGACGTAGTGCGGGACCGCCGCCCACAGGGAGACCGCCGGGACGCCGGCGTGCGTGCAGGCCTCCTGCAGGACGCCCACGATGCCCGTCGGGCCCTCGTACTTGGTCTCCTCCAGGTCCATGCGCCGGGCCAGGTCCGAGTCCGACGTGGTCCCGCTGATCGGGACCGGACGCGTGTGCGGGGTGTCGCCGAGCAGGGCGCCCAGGATGACCACCAGCTCCACGCCCAGCTCGTGCGCGAAGCCGAGCAGCTCGTTGCAGAACGAGCGCCAGCGCATGGACGGTTCGATGCCACGCACCAGCACCAGGTCGCGCGGCTTCTCGCCGCCGACCCGGACCACCGACAACCTTGTCGTCGGCCACGTGATCTTGCGCACGCCACCGTCCATGAACACCGTGGGGCGGTTCACCTGGAAGTCGTAGTAGTCCTCGGCGTCCAGCGCCGCGAACACCTCGCCCTTCCACTCCCTCTCCAGATGCGCGACCGCGGTGGAGGCGGCGTCACCGGCATCGTTCCAGCCCTCGAACGCGGCCACCATGACCGGGTCGATCAGCTCGGGAACCCCCTCGAGCTCGATCACCCAGTGCCTCCTTCCGACGTGCCCTCGCTTGACCCACCAACCTTACGGCGTCCGGCGGGGGCGCCCGCAGCCCCCTTGCACGGGGGAGTGAACGGATGACTGCCCCGATCCCGGCGGTCGAACACCCAAGATCACGACGCGATCAGAGGATGGGGCGCAGCCGCGGCTCCACCGACGCGATGTGCATCGTGGCCCACGAGCGGGCCGCCTCCGCGTCCCGGTCGCGCAGCGCGCCGAGGATCGCACGGTGTTCACGCAGGGTGCGGCCGACCGCGTCCTCCTGGGACAGCCCGCGCCAGATCCGGGCCCGGGTGGTGGGCCCGGACAGGCCGTCGGGCAGGGAACCGAGCACCGAGTTGCCGCAGCTCCGCACGATGACCCGGTGGAACTCCAGGTCACAGGCGACCAGCTCCGGTACCGACGATTCGGCGCCGAGCGCGTCCAACTGGGCGGTCGGCTCGTCGAGCTGCCGCTCGCTCATGCGCAGGGCCGCCATCGCGGTCGCGGCCGGTTCCGGGGTGCGGCGCACCGCCAGGAACTCCAGCACCGTGTCGTCGCGGTGGAAGTCGACGACGAAACCCGGTGCCTCCAGCAGCAGTTGGGGATCCAGACTGCTGACGTACGTGCCGTCGCCCCGGCGCACGTCCAGGATCCGGATCAGCGACAGCGCCCGCACGGCCTCGCAGGGAGCTGCGGGACAGGCCGAGTTCGGCGGCCGGCTCGCTCTCCCCGGGCAGCCGGCCGCCGGGCCGCAGCGCGCCGGAGACGATCATTCCCTTGATCTTCTCGATCGCCTCGTCGGTGACTGCCACGGCTGCTGGCCTCCCTGCCCTTCAGCACTGTCGTACGGCGTCAGCACTGTCGTATGGCGTCCAGACATCCGATGTCCGGGCGACACCATGGAGGCTCACCAGAGGGCCGGATGAAGAGGACGCCCGGACGAAAGGCGGCGGCTCCGTCGGCGTGGAGCCGCCGCCTCTCGCGCTGCCGGCTCCCAGTGCGGTGGGAGCCGGGCGTCAGTACTGCCCGGCGGTCACTTCTTGTCGAGCAGGTCCTGGACCTTGGTGCGGACCTCGTCCGTGGCCAGGCCGCGGATGGTCAGCGTCGTACGCCGGCGCAGCACGTCGTCCGGGGTCTCGGCCCACTCGTGGTCGCGGGCCCAGACGACCTGCGCCCAGATCTCCGGGGCGTCGGGGTGCACGCGCTCGCCCAGCTCCGGGTTCTCGTTGGCCAGGCGGGCGATGTCGAAGGCCAGCGAACCGTAGTGCGTGGCCAGGTGCCGGGCCGTGTCCGCCGCCATGCGCGGGCCGGGCGCCGGACGGTCGACCAGCAGGCGGTGGGCCACCGCGCGCGGGTTGGCGATGCCCGGCAGCGGCAGCTTCTTCGGCAGCGAGGAGATCGGCTCGAAGTCGTCGCCCAGCGGGTGGCCGGGCAGCGACTCCAGCTTCTGCATCACCATGCGGCCGATGTGCCGGAAGGTGGTCCACTTCCCGCCGGCGACGGACAGCATGCCGGCCTTGCCCTCGGTCACCACCGTCTCGCGCTTGGCCTTCGCGGTGTCGCCGGGGCCGCCCGGCAGTACCCGCAGACCGGCGAAGGCATAGGTGATCAGGTCACGCCCGAGCTGCTGGTCGCGGATGGAGAACGCGGCCTCGTCGAGTATCTGGGCGATGTCCTTGTCGTTGACCGCGACATCGGCCGGGTCGCCCTCGTACTCCTCGTCGGTCGTGCCGAGCAGCAGCATGTCCTCCCAGGGGAGGGCGAAGGTGATGCGGTACTTGTCGATCGGGGTGGCCAGCGCGGCCTTCCAGGGGGAGGTGCGCTTCAGGACCAGATGCGCGCCCTTCGACAGACGGATGGACGGCGCGGCATTCGGGTCCTCCATACGGCGCAGGTGGTCGACCCAAGGGCCGGTCGCGTTCAGCACCAGCCGGGCGCTCACGCCGAACTCGGCGCCGGACAGCCGGTCCTTGAGCTCCGCGCCGGTGACCCGGCCCTTGGTGAAGCGCAGGCCGGTGACCTCGGCGTGGTTCAGGACGACCGCGCCCGCCTCGACGGCCGCGCGGACCGTCATCAGCGCCATGCGCGCGTCGTTCATCTGGTCGTCGCCGTAGACGGCCACGGCCTTGAGATTGTCGGTGCGCAGCTCGGGCACGTCCTGCGCGGCCTTGGCGGGGCTCAGCAGGTGACCGACGCCGTCACCGAAGGCGGAGAGCGCGGAGTAGGCGAACACACCCGCCCCGAGCTTCGCCGCGCCGTGCGGTCCCCCCTTGTACACGGGGAGGTAGAAGGTGAGCGGGTTCGCCAGGTGGGGGGCCACCTGGCGGGAGACCGCACGGCGCTCGAAGTGGTTCTCCGCCACCAGCTTCACCGCGCCGGTCTGCAGGTAGCGCAGACCGCCGTGGAGGAGCTTGGAGGAGGCGGAGGAGGTGGCGCCGGCGAAGTCGCCGGCGTCGACCAGAGCCACCCTGAGGCCGGACTGCGCGGCGTGCCAGGCGGTGGAGATGCCCAGGATGCCGCCGCCGATCACGAGGAGGTCGTACGTCGCCTTCGAGAGCTGCTCCCGGGTCTCGGCACGGCTCGGGCCTACGCCGTAGGCCGGGCGCGTTCCCAGGGCAGGCACGGACTGCAGGGTGGACTGACTGGTCATTGCGGTTTCTTACTCCTCGTCCTCGAGCCAGCCCATGGTCCGCTCGACGGCCTTGAGCCAGTTCTTGTACTCACGGTCGCGGGTGTCCGCGTCCATGCGGGGGGTCCATTCGGCGGCCCGGCGCCAGTTCTGGCGCAGGTCGTCGGTGCTGGTCCAGAAGCCGACGGCGAGGCCGGCGGCGTAGGCGGCGCCGAGGCAGGTGGTCTCGGCGACCATGGGGCGCACCACCGGGGCGTCCAGGAAGTCCGAGAGCGTCTGCATCAGCAGGTTGTTGGAGGTCATGCCGCCGTCGACCTTCAGGGCCGCGAGCTCGACGCCGGAGTCCTTCGTCATGGCGTCGGTGATCTCACGGGTCTGCCAGGCGGTGGCCTCAAGGACGGCGCGCGCGAGGTGCGCCTTGGTGACGTACCGGGTCAGGCCGGCGATCACACCGCGGGCGTCGGAGCGCCAGTACGGGGCGAACAGACCGGAGAAGGCCGGCACGAAGTAGGCGCCGCCGTTGTCCTCGACCGAAAGCGCGAGCGTCTCGATCTCGGCGGCGGTGGAGATCAGGCCCATCTGGTCGCGCATCCACTGCACCAGGGAGCCGGTGACGGCGATCGAGCCCTCCAGGGCGTAGACCGGCGCCTCGTCGCCGATGCGGTAGCCCACGGTGGTGAGCAGTCCGCTGTAGGAGTTGATGATCTTCTCGCCGGTGTTCATCAGCATGAACGTTCCGGTGCCGTAGGTGGACTTGGCCTCGCCCTCGGAGAAGCAGGTCTGGCCGAACAGGGCCGCCTGCTGGTCGCCGAGCGCGGAGGCGACCGGGATGCCGCCGAGCAGCTCGCCCAGCTTGCCGCCGGTGATCTCGCCGTACACCTCGGCGGACGAGCGGATCTCGGGCAGCATCGCCATCGGGACGCCGATGGACTCGGCGATCTTGTCGTCCCACTCCAGCGTGTGCAGGTTCATCAGCATGGTGCGGGAGGCGTTGGTGACGTCGGTGTAGTGCCTGCCGCCGTCGACACCACCGGTCAGGTTCCAGATGACCCAGGTGTCCATGGTGCCGAAGAGGATGTCGCCCGCCTCGGCGCGCTCGCGCAGGCCCTCGACGTTGTCGAGCAGCCAGCGGGCCTTGGGACCGGCGAAGTAGGACGCGAGGGGAAGGCCGGTCTCGCGGCGGAAGCGGTCCTGGCCGACGTTGCGGCCGAGCTCCTTGCACAGGGCGTCGGTGCGGGTGTCCTGCCAGACGATGGCGTTGTGGACGGGCTCACCGGTGTTCCTGTCCCACAGCACGGTGGTCTCGCGCTGGTTGGTGATGCCGATGGCCTTGATGTCGTCGCGGGTGATGCCGGCCTTCTCGATGGCTCCGGCGACGACCTCCTGGACGTTGGTCCAGATCTCGGTGGCGTTGTGCTCGACCCAGCCCGGCTTGGGGAAGATCTGCTCGTGCTCCTTCTGGTCGACGGAGACGATCCGGCCGTCCCGGTCGAAGACGATGCAGCGGGACGAAGTCGTGCCCTGGTCGATGGCGGCGATGAAGGGGCCGGCGGTGTGCGCGTCGGTCACTGTGTGCTCCTGGAGGTTCCGTGGTTAAAAGGGCTTACGTACGGCGCGTGCTGTGAGGCTCTGTGCTCTGTGCCGGGAAGCTTCAAGCGCGGTGCTCTTTAAGCGAATGCGACGTTGTAGATGCCCGCGGCGATGGCGCCGCCGATGAGCGGACCGACCACCGGGATCCAGGCGTAGCCCCAGTCGGAGCCACCCTTGTTCGGCAGGGGCAGGAGGGCGTGCACGATGCGCGGACCGAGGTCACGGGCCGGGTTGATCGCGTAGCCCGTCGGGCCGCCGAGGGAGAGACCGATGCCGACGACCACGAACGCGGTGATCAGCGCGCCGAGGGTGCCGAGGCCGTTGCCCTTGTCGTTCAGGCCCTGGGTGAGGACGGCGAGCACCAGCACGATCGTGCCGATGATCTCCGTGGCCAGGTTCTGCACCACGTTCCGGATCTCCGGACCGGTGGAGAAGACGCCCAGGACCGGGCCGGCGCCCTGCTCCTGGGCCTCGACGGCCTTGGCCGCCGTGGCCTGCGCGCCAGGACCGCCGACGATCTCCTTGTCGGTCAGGTGGGCGTGGAACTGGCCGTAGTAGGCGACCCAGACCAGGGTCGCACCGATCATGGCACCGAGCAGCTGTCCGGCCAGGTAGGTCGGAACGTTGCTCCAGTCGTGGTCCTTGATCGCGAGTGCGACGGTCACCGCCGGGTTGAGGTGGGCGCCGGAGAGCGGCGCCGAGGTGTAGACCGCCGTCAGAACGGCGAAGCCCCACCCGAAAGTGATGGCGAGCCATCCGGCGTTACGAGCCTTTGAGGCCTTCAGCGTCACGGCGGCGCAGACGCCTCCGCCGAGCAGGATGAGTATGGCGGTACCGATGGTCTCGCCGATGAAGATGTCGGAGCTGGACACCCGCGACTCCTTTGTCCTTCGTCCAGGGAAGCCGAACCCCGGGTCCCTCCGGGGGTCTGGCGCCCTCGGGGGTGAGAGCGATTCCGGCCCTTGGCGTTGTCACACTCTAGCGTGTATTGCCGGAAGGTGTTCGACAATGCCGACCGTTGGACGGGAGTCTCACCTCGCTGTCACACGGGCGTCAAGAGTTCTGTTGGTGAAAGCCCGATCGTTACTGATCGCCCCGGGTCACCGGGGTCCTCGCGGGCACGCCACGTGGTCGCGCAGGCACGCGGAAGGCCGGTACGCCCAGGGCGTACCGGCCTTGCGGTGCGGGGATGCGGGACCGTCCGCCGGCGCTCAGAACCGCCCGGCGCCCAGGTCCCGCGAGACCGCGCGGGCACAGTCCCGCACCGCCGCCACCAGTTCGTGGCGCAGTTCGCCGTCCCGGCACACCCGCTCCACCGCGCCGGTGATGCCGACCGCGCCGACCGGCATCCGCCGCCGGTCGTGGATGGGCGCGGCGATGGAGGCCACCCCCTCCCAGGTCTCCTCCACGTCGGCGGCGTAGCCCCGCGCGCGTGAGAGGTCGAGGATGCGTTCGAAGCTGTCCATGTCGCACACGGTCCGGTCCGTGAAGGCCTTGCGGTCGGCCTCCAGCGCCTCGCTGTGCGCCACCGGGTCGTAGGCCGACAGGACCTTGCCCAGGGCCGTGGAGTGCAGGGGTTGCATCGCCCCGATCTCCAGTACCTGCCTGCTGTCGTCCGGGCGGAAGACGTGGTGCACGATCAGTACACCTTGCTGGTGCAGCACGCCCAGGTAGACGCTCTCCCCGCTGGAGCGGGCCAGGTCGTCGGTCCAGACGAGGGCGCGGGCCCGCAGTTCGTGGACGTCGAGATAGGTGGTGCCCAGGCGCAGCAGCTCCGCGCCCAGCTGGTAGCGCCCGGAGGCGTCGTCCTGTTCGACGAAGCCCTCCTGCTGGAGGGTGCGCAGTATGCCGTGGGCGGTGCCCTTGGCGAGGCCCAGTGACGAGGCGATGTCCGAGAGGCCCAGCCGCCGCTCGCCGCCCGCCAGCAACCGCAGCATCGCGGCCGCCCGTTCGAGCGACTGGATGTTCCGTGCCATCGCCGTCCTGCCTCCGTCCCCTTCGACCGTCGGCGGGCGACCTGGTCTGCCGCCGTTCGGCAATGTCGAACACTACCGGTCCATGCCGACTCTCCGCTAATGGTTGGTCGACACCTGTTACGTCACCCGTCTGCGCGAGGTGAGCGGGCGCCATCCTCGTCCGCACCGTGGACGCCCTGACCATCGGGTCCCGGTCCCGGCTACCCTGGCGGCGTGCGCCCTCCTTGGGAAGCTCCGTGCGGGGCTTCTTCGGGAAGACGCAAAGCCGACAGCCGTCGCACCTCAAGGGAGCCCCTTCATGGCCTCGTTGCCGCCGACCCCCTCCACCGACAGCCGGACCCGCGTGTCCGCCCTCCGCGAGGCGCTCGCCACCCGTGTGGTGGTCGCCGACGGGGCGATGGGCACCATGCTCCAGGCTCAGGAGCCCACGCTCGAGGACTTCGAGAACCTCGAGGGCTGCAACGAGATCCTGAACGCCACCCGGCCCGACATCGTCCGCTCGGTGCACTCCGCCTACTTCGACGTGGGCGTGGACTGTGTGGAGACCAACACCTTCGGCGCCAACCTCACGGCCCTGGGCGAGTACGACATCGCCGAACGCATCACCGAACTGTCCGAGGCCGGCGCCCGCATCGCCCGCGAGACGGCGGACGAGTTCACCGGCCGGGACGGCCGGCCGCGCTGGGTCCTCGGCTCCATGGGCCCGGGCACCAAGCTGCCCACCCTCGGGCACACCACCTTCACCGCCGTCCGCGACGCCTACCAGCAGAACGCGGAGGGACTGCTCGCCGGCGGCGCCGATGCGCTGCTCGTGGAGACCACCCAGGACCTGCTCCAGACCAAGGCCTCCGTCATCGCCGCCCGCCGCGCGATGGAGACGGCCGGCTACGAGGTCCCGCTGATCGTGTCGGTGACCGTGGAGACCACCGGCACGATGCTGCTCGGCTCGGAGATCGGCGCCGCGCTGACCGCGCTGGAACCGCTCGGCATCGACATGATCGGCCTGAACTGCGCGACCGGCCCGGCCGAGATGAGCGAGCACCTGCGCTATCTGTCCCGCCACTCCCGCATCCCGCTGTCGTGCATGCCGAACGCCGGCCTGCCGGTGCTGACCGCGGCCGGCGCTCACTACCCGCTGACCGCGCCGGAGCTCGCCGACGCCCAGGAGAACTTCGTCCGCGACTACGGCCTGTCCCTGATCGGCGGCTGCTGCGGCACCACGCCCGAGCACCTGCGCCAGGTGGTGGAGCGGGTCCGCGACACCAGCCCGGTTCAGCGGAACCCGCGTCCGGAGCCCGGCGCCGCCTCGCTCTACCAGACCGTCCCCTTCCGCCAGGACACCTCCTACCTGGCGATCGGTGAGCGCACCAACGCCAACGGCTCCAGGAAGTTCCGCGAGGCCATGCTCGAGGGCCACTGGGACGACTGCGTGGAGATGGCACGCGAGCAGATCCGCGAGGGCGCGCACATGCTCGACCTGTGCGTCGACTACGTCGGACGGGACGGCGTCGCCGACATGGCCGAGCTGGCGGGACGCTTCGCCACCGCCTCCACCCTGCCGATCGTGCTGGACTCCACCGAGGTCGACGTCATCCGGGCCGGCCTCGAGAAGCTCGGCGGCCGCGCGGTGATCAACTCCGTCAACTACGAGGACGGCGACGGACCCGAGTCGCGGTTCGCGCGGGTCACCGCCCTCGCCCGGGAGCACGGCGCCGCGCTGATCGCCCTGACCATCGACGAGGAGGGCCAGGCCCGTACCGCCGAGAAGAAGGTCGAGATCGCCGAGCGGCTGATCGGCGACCTGACCGGCAACTGGGGCATCCACGAGGAGGACATCCTCGTGGACTGTCTGACCTTCACCATCTGCACCGGCCAGGAGGAGTCCCGCAAGGACGGCCTGGCCACCATCGAGGGCATCCGTGAGCTGAAGAGGCGCCACCCGAAGGTGCAGACGACGCTCGGCCTGTCCAACATCTCCTTCGGCCTGAACCCGGCCGCCCGCATCCTGCTGAACTCCGTCTTCCTGGACGAGTGCGTCAAGGCGGGCCTGGACTCGGCGATCGTGCACGCCTCCAAGATCCTGCCGATCGCCCGCTTCGACGAGGAGCAGGTGACCACCGCCCTCGACCTGATTTACGACCGCCGCGCCGAGGGCTACGACCCGCTGCAGAAGCTGATGGCGCTCTTCGAGGGCGCCACCGCCAAGTCGCTCAAGGCGGGCAAGGCCGAGGAACTGGCCGCCCTGCCGCTGGAGGAACGCCTCAAGCGGCGGATCATCGACGGCGAGCGCAACGGCCTGGAGGCCGACCTCGACGAGGCCCTGCAGACCCGCAAGGCCCTCGACATCGTCAACGACACCCTCCTGGACGGCATGAAGGTCGTCGGCGAGCTGTTCGGCTCCGGCCAGATGCAGCTGCCGTTCGTGCTGCAGTCCGCCGAGGTCATGAAGGTGGCCGTCGCCCACCTCGAACCGCACATGGACAAGACCGACGAGGCCGGCAAGGGCACCATCGTGCTCGCCACCGTGCGCGGCGACGTGCACGACATCGGCAAGAACCTCGTCGACATCATCCTGTCCAACAACGGCTACAACGTCGTCAACCTCGGCATCAAGCAGCCGGTCTCCGCGATCCTGGAAGCCGCCCACGAGCACAGGGCCGACGTCATCGGCATGTCCGGGCTCCTTGTCAAGTCCACGGTGATCATGAAGGAGAACCTGGAGGAGCTCAACCAGCGCGGCCTCGCGGCGACCTACCCGGTCATCCTCGGCGGCGCCGCCCTGACCAGGGCATACGTCGAGCAGGACCTGTACGGGCTGTACGAGGGCGAGGTCCGCTACGCCCGCGACGCGTTCGAGGGACTGCGCCTGATGGACGCCCTCATCGGCGTCAAGCGGGGCGTACCCGGTGCCAAGCTGCCCGAACTGCGCCCGCGCCGGGTGCGGGCGGCCGCGGTCGAGATCGAGGAGCGCCCACAGGAGGGCCACGTCCGCTCCGACGTGGCCACCGACAACCCGGTGCCCACCCCGCCGTTCTGGGGCACCCGGGTGGTCAAGGGCATCCAGCTCAAGGAGTACGCGTCCTGGCTGGACGAGGGCGCCCTGTTCAAGGGCCAGTGGGGCCTGAAGCAGGCCCGCACCGGCGACGGGCCGACCTACGAGGAGCTGGTGGAGACCGAGGGCCGCCCCCGGCTGCGCGGCCTGCTGGACCGCCTCCAGACCGAGAACCTCCTCGAAGCCGCGGTCGTCCACGGCTACTTCCCCTGCGTCTCCAAGGACGACGACCTGATCATCCTGGACGAGCGGGGCAACGAGCGCACCCGCTTCACCTTCCCGCGCCAGCGCCGGGGCCGCCGGCTGTGCCTGGCCGACTTCTTCCGCCCGGAGGAGTCGGGGGAGACGGACGTGGTGGGCCTTCAGGTCGTCACCGTCGGCTCGCGGATCGGGGAGGAGACCGCGCGGCTGTTCGCCGCCGACTCCTACCGCGACTACCTGGAACTGCACGGCCTGTCCGTCCAGTTGGCCGAGGCCCTCGCCGAGTACTGGCACGCGCGCGTGCGCGCCGAGCTCGGCTTCGCAGGGGAGGACCCGGCCGACATCGAGGACATGTTCGCCCTGAAGTACCGCGGCGCCCGCTTCTCCCTCGGCTACGGCGCCTGCCCCGACCTGGAGGACCGCACCAAGATCGCCGAGCTGCTCCAGCCCGAGCGCATCGGCGTCCGGCTGTCCGAGGAGTTCCAGCTCCACCCCGAGCAGTCCACCGACGCGATCGTGATCCACCACCCGGAGGCGAAGTACTTCAACGCACGCTGAGGCGCCGTCCCGGCCCGCGGCCCGCGCCCTTCCCGGCCCGCGCACGGGCACGCCGGCGTGCTCCCCCGGCCCCCGAAGGGGCTGAAATGGGAGTGCCCAGGTCGCAGCGATTCAAACGAGGCGATTTCACCGCCGAAGTCGTACACTGGTCGGTCCACTGCAGGCCGGTTCCCCGCGCGGGAACCGGCCTGATCGTCCCTCAAGGAGGTGCGCCCGGATGACCAGCACGGTCCCCGCGCTCGGAACCCGTACGGCCGAAGGCTCAGCCCTGCAGGCCGTGCTCCTCGACATGGACGGAACCCTGGTGGACAGCGAGGGCTTCTGGTGGGACGTCGAAGTGGAGGTCTTCGCGGCCCTAGGACACACACTCGACGAGTCCTGGAGACACGTCGTGGTCGGCGGCCCCATGACCCGCAGCGCCGGCTTCCTGATCGAGGCCACCGGCGCCGCCATCACCCTCGCCGAGGTCACGGTGCTGCTCAACCAGGGCTTCGAGGAGCGCATCGAGAGCGCCCTGCCCCTGATGCCCGGAGCCGCACGGCTGCTGGCCGAGCTGGCCGAGCACGAGATCCCCACCGCCCTGGTCTCCGCCTCCCACCGGCGCATCATCGACCGCGTCCTGCTCTCCCTCGGCACCCACCACTTCTCCCTGTCGGTCGCCGGCGACGAGGTGGCGCGCACCAAGCCGCACCCCGACCCCTATCTGCTGGCCGCCTGCGGACTGGGCGTGGATCCGGCCAGGTGTGCGGTCGTCGAGGACACCGCGACCGGCGTCGCGGCGGCGGAGGCCGCCGGCTGCCACGTGGTCGCCGTGCCCTCCGTCGCGCCCATTTCACCCGCTCCCCGGCGGACCGTCGTCGCCTCGCTGGAACAAGTGGACGTGCCATTTCTGCACGGTCTGATGACGGAGATGCGCTGATTCATACTTCAGCAGGGCATGAATATATGCATTTATTCATGCCCTGCTGAAGCATGAATTCATACTTGCGGCTGAATTCCGCTGTTCCGCAGGCGAGTTGAGGGTGTGATGTTCGCCACTCTCAGGGGGGTCGGTGAGGGGGTCGAGGCGTGTTCGCGGGTCGCCTCCGTGCACCCTTGTGTCCCGATTGGTGGGACGCTGTACGGATCCTTCTGCGGGCCGGTGCTCCGCACCGTTCACGCCCGGTTTCCCTGCGTGATGGGTATTCAACTCCGATGGCTGCAATCCTTCATGGGGAGTCGGATTAACCTCATCGCGAGAACATCGCCATTACCCCCGTGATCCGCAGCAACACCCATGCATGTCGGATACACGGGCCCCTCGCCCTGGAGAAACTCGAGCATGAACCGCAAGACTTTGGTGCTGCCGGCCGTCGCCGGTCTGCTCGCCCCGGTCCTCGCCGCCTGCGGCGGTTCCGGCAGCGGCAGCAACAGCGACGGCGCCATCGTCGTCGGCACCACGGACCGGTTCACCGCCTCGAAGGACGCGCCCGCGCCCCTCGACCCGGCGTACGCCTACGACGTCGGCACCTGGAACATCCTGCGACAGACCGTGCAGACCCTGATGATCCAGCCCAAGGGTGACGGCGACCCCGTACCCGAGGCCGCCGAGAAGTGCGGCTTCACCGACAGCGGCAACGAGCGGTACGCCTGCACCCTGCGCGACGGCCTGAAGTTCGCCGGCGGCGACCCCATCACCGCGGCCGACGTGAAGTACTCCATCGACCGCGCCCGAGCCATCAAGGCCGACAGCGGCGTGGCCGCCCTGCTGTCCACCGTCGACACCGTGGAGACCCAGGGCGAGCGCGAGGTCATCTTCCACCTCAACACCGCCGACGCCACCTTCCCGTACAAGCTGTCGACTCCGGTCGCGGGCATCATCAACCCCAAGGACTACGAGAAGAACAAGCTGCGCGAGGGCTTCGCGGTGGACGGCTCCGGCCCGTACACGATGGCGGCCGACGTCAAGAACGGCGAGCTCGCCGACGCCGTCTTCACCAAGAACCCCAACTACAAGGGGACGTTGAAGCTCAGCAACGACAAGGTGGAGATGCGCTCCTTCGCGGACGCCGACACCATGGGCGCCGCGCTCGACAAGGGCGACATCGACGTGATGACCCGCACCATGTCGCCGGACCAGATCCGCAAGCTCCAGGCCGCCTCCGGCGGCAACGTCGACCTGGTCGAGATGCCCGGCCTGGAAATCCGCTACCTGGCCTTCAACACCGACGCCCCGTCGGTGAAGAGCAAGGCCGTGCGCGAGGCCATGGCCCAGGTCGTCAACCGCAGCGAACTCGTCGCCAAGGTCTACGGCTCCCAGGCCGAACCGCTGTACTCGCTGGTCCCGGCCACCATCACCGGCCACTCCAACGCGTTCTTCAACAAGTACGGCGACCCCAGCGTGAGCAAGGCCAAGGCGCTGCTGAGCGCGGCCGGCATCACCACGCCGGTGAAGATGACGCTGCACTACACGACCGACCACTACGGTCCGGCCACCAAGAAGGAATTCGAGATCCTTCAGCAGCAGCTCAACGCCAGCGGTCTGTTCGACGTCCAGACCCAGGGCGCGCCGTGGTCCGCCTTCCGCCCGGCCGAGCAGAAGGGCCAGTACGAGGTCTACGGCATGGGCTGGTTCCCCGACTTCCCGGACGCCGACAACTACCTCGCCCCGTTCCTCGACAAGGACAACTTCCTCGGTTCGCCGTACGCCAACAGCAAGATCCGCAACACCCTGATCCCGCAGTCCCGCCGCGAGGCCGACCGGCTCTCCGCGTCCTCCAGCCTGACGGACATCCAGGACATCGTTGCCAATGACGTCCCGATACTGCCGCTGTGGCAGGGCAAGCAGTACGTCGCCGCACGCGACGACGTCACCGGCACCGCGTACGCCCTCAACTCCTCCGCCACCCTCCAGCTGTGGGAGCTCGGCCGCGGTGTGAAAAGCTAACGGTTCTTGAGGGCCCTGCCGGCGCAGGGCCCTCGCCTGGGGTACGGACTGCGCCCCCCCGGGCTTCCGAGAACCAAAGACAAGGCACATGCAGTGAACATGCGCAACCAGTGGCCAGTCCTGCCCATCGTGGCCGGACTGGCCTCCGGCCTGTTGACCGGATGCGGATCCGAGTCCGGCGATTCCGGGAGTGACGGCTCCCAGATCGTCGTGGGAATGTCCGACGACGTCCTGGCCACGGATCCTGCCTCCGGCTACGACCCCGGCTCGTGGCTGTTGTTCAACAACGTCTTCCAGTCGCTGCTCAGCTTCCCCAAGGGGGGCACGGAGCCGCAGCCGGAAGTGGCCAAGCAGTGCTCCTTCACGGACACCCAGGCCCGGGTATACCGCTGCACGCTCAAGGACGGGCTGAAGTTCAGCAACGGCGACCCGCTCACCGCCGAGGACGTCAAGTTCTCCTTCGAGCGGATGCTGAAGATCAACGACCCGGCCGGCCCGGCGATCATGTTCCCCATGCTCGACACCATCCGGACTCCGGACGAGAAGACCGTCGTCTTCGGGCTGAAGGCCCCCGACGCCACCTTCCCCAGCAAGATAGCCTCCGGCGCCGGCTCCATCGTCGACCACCGGCAGTACGACGCCGACGGGCTGCGCAAGGACGACCGGGCCGTCGGCTCGGGCCCCTACAAGCTGGACTCCTTCGGCAAGGACAAGGCCGTCTTCTCGATCAACAAGAACTACCGGGGCACCGCCAAGACGAAGAACACCGGCGTCACCCTGAAGTTCTTCCACGGGGACCAGGCCGCCCTGAAGCGGGACCTGCTCGCCGGCAACCTCGACATCGCCTACCGCGGCCTGACCGCGCGGGACATCGCCGACATCGACCGGCAGGACGGCGCCCAGGGCGTCGAGGTCGTCGACGGCAGCAGCGCCGAAGTCCAGCACCTGGTCTTCAACATGGACGACCCGGTGGCCGGAAAGCTCGGCGTGCGCAAGGCCATCGCCTACCTGCTCGACCGCGACGCCCTGGTCCAGCAGGTCTACCAGGGAACTGCCACCCCGCTGTACTCGATCATCCCGGCCGGCATCGCCGGCCACAACACGGCCTTCTTCGACACCTACGGCGCCCGCCCCTCCAGGTCCAGGGCCGCCGAGGCACTGCGCGCCGAGGGCGTCTCCGGCAAGGTGAAACTCACCCTCTGGTCCACCCCGTCCCGCTACGGCCCGGCCACCGACGCGGAACTGAAGGCCATCGCCGCCCAGCTCAACGCCAGCGGACTGTTCCAGGCCGACGTGCGGTCGGTGCCGTTCGACCAGTACGAGAAGGACATCGCCAAGGGCAGGTACGGCGTCTACGTCAAGGGCTGGGTCCCGGACTACCCCGACGCCGACAACTTCACGGCACCCTTCTTCGGCAAGGGCAACGTGCTCGGCAACCACTACACGAACGACACCATCACCGGCACGCTCATCCCGCACACCGCCGCCGAGAGCGACCGGGCCGCCACCGACCAGGAGTTCGGCCGGCTGCAGGACATCGTGGCCGAGCAACTGCCCGTCCTGCCGGTCTGGCAGGCCAAGCAGTACGCGGTCGCCCGTAACGGCGTCTACGGACTGGAGTACTGCCTGGACGCCTCGACCGTCTTCCGGTTCGGGGAGCTCAGCAAGGACTGAGTCAGGCGCCCACCGCCGCCCCGGTGCCTACTGCGCGCCGGGGCGCACCAGGCCGCTCTCATAGGCGTACACCGCGGCCTGCACACGGTCGCGCAGCCCCAGCTTGGTCAGCACGTGCCCGACATGTGTCTTGACGGTGGTCTCGCTGACGAACAGATCGGCGGCGATCTCCGCGTTCGACAGCCCGCGCGCCACCAGCTTCAGCACCTCCACCTCGCGCTCGGTGAGGGTGTGCAGGGTGTCCGGCACCGGCTCGTCCCCGGAGGGAAGGTGCGTGGCGTACTTGTCCAGCAGCCGGCGTGTGATGCTCGGCGCCAGCATCGCCTCGCCGGCCGCGACCACCCGGATCGCCTGCACCAGCTCGTCGGCGGGCGCGTCCTTGAGCAGGAAGCCGCTCGCACCGGCGCGCAGCGCCTCCACCACGTACTCGTCGAGGTCGAACGTGGTGAGCACCAGCACTTTCGCCGGGCCGTCCCGCCCGGGGCCGGTGATCTGCCGGGTCGCCTCCACACCGTCCATCCGCGGCATGCGGATGTCCATCAGCACCACATCGGGCTGCAGGGCGCGCACCTGGTCCAGGGCCTGCAGACCGTCACCGGCCTCGCCCACGACCGCGAGATCCTGCTCCGCCTCCAGGATCATCCGGAATCCGGTACGCAGCAGGGGCTGGTCGTCGACCAGTAGGACGCGGATGGCCACGTGAGTCTCCTTCGCTAGTCCGGCCCCATTCTGCCCTGCACCGGTCAAGTCGCTCGTCCCAGGGGCAGCGGGTAGGGCGGGGGAGTGCCGCCGAACTCCGGGCAGTGGGCCTGGTGGTCGCACCAGCCGCACAGCTTGGTGGGGCGCGGCCGCCAGTCACCGGTCTCGGTGGCCAGCCGGATCGCCTCCCACAGCGCCAGCAGCTTGCGCTCGACCCGCTCCAGATCGGCCGGGACCGGGTCGTACGTCAGCATGTCACCGCTGCCGAGGTACACCAGCTGGAGCCGGCGCGGCACGATCTTCTTCAGCCGCCACACGACCAGGGCGTAGAACTTCATCTGGAACAGCGCGCCCTCGGCGTACTCGGGGCGGGGCGCCTTGCCGGTCTTGTAGTCGACGATCCGCACCTCGCCCGTGGGCGCCACGTCCACCCGGTCGATGATCCCGCGCAGCCGCAGTCCGGAGTCCAGCTCCGTCTCGACGAAAAGCTCCCGCTCGGCCGGTTCCAGCCGCGTCGGATCCTCCAGTGCGAACCAGCGCTCGACCAGCTGCTCCGCCTGCGCCAGCCAGCTCGCCAGCCGCTCGCCGTCCGCGTCGTCGGCGAACAGCTCCACGAGCTCCGGTCTGCTCTTACGCAGCCGGTCCCACTGACCGGGGATCAGCGCCTTGGCCCGCGGTGCGGTCCGCTCGGTGGCCGGGGCGTCGAAGAGCCGCTCGAGCACGGCGTGCACCAGCGTGCCCCTGGTGGCCGCCTCGCTCGGCTTCTCCGGCAGCCGGTCGATCACCCGGAACCGGTACAGCAGCGGGCACTGCATGAAGTCCCCGGCCCGGGAGGGGGAGAGGGAGGACGGCGGTACGGCGGGGGAAACCGCCGGGCCCGCGGTGACGGCGACCGTCTCGGACGCGGCGACCGTCTCGGACGCGGTGGCCGCCGCCCGCAAGGTCATCGCCTCGTCGGTGCTCGCCCCGTGCGCGCCGGCCGCCCGCACGGCAACCGCCTCCCCCTGCGGCGCCCCGGCCGGCATCCGGCCCGACGCCTGCTCCGGTACGGTGCCGCCGCGGGCCGCCGCCCCGCCCTCCGTGCTCGTCTCCATGCCACAGACCTTACGGCCAGCCACTGACAGTGACCCGGCCGCGGTCATGAAGGGCGCGAAGGCGGGAAAAACACAGGGGGTGCCGGGCGGAACCGTTCGCCACGGCCGCATACCATCGATCAGAGACCTTCCGGCCGCCTGGCGCGGGAGAGGCGCTTCTAACGAGGGGACACCGTGGACGTGAGCGGCAGGAGCGGGCAGCCGCGTTCCGGCAACGACGAGTCGGCCGAGCGCCACACGGGCCCGGCCGCCGGCACGGAGCGCCCCGGCACCGGCCCGGCCCCGCGCGGTTCCGGGCCCGGCGAGTGCCCGGCCGGGCAGGCGCACGCGGATGCGGCGGGAAGGGCGAAGAAGGCGGAGGACCCGGAGCGCGGCGACGCCGACGAGGCGCGCGCGGCGACGCCGGAGCCGGGCGCCCCGGTCACGGCCGGCGAGCCGTCGCCGGACCCCGGCGCTCCGGGGCCGGCCGGGCCGGCCGGGGACGACGACCCGACCGGACACCCGGTCGCACACCCGGTCCGCGCCACCGCCGCACAGGACGAGGACCGATCCGGCGGCACGGCACCCGCCACGGACGGCGGCGACGCCACGGGGCCCGCCTCCGCACCCGACCGCTCGACCGGCGCCCACCCCGACACCCACCCCGACCGGGACCACGCCCACAGCGCCGACGCGCACCCGCACACTCCCGTCCGCGCCCACGTCGAGCACGACTCCCACCCCGACCGGACCCTGGCCCACTCCGGTACCGGGCGGGTCCGGCCGCCGCGCAGGCCGCGGGAGCCCGGGGGCGGCCTGCTCATGGGACGGCCCTTCGGCGTGCCCGTGTACGTGGCGCCCAGCTGGTTCCTCGTGGCCGCCCTGATCACCTGGGTGTTCGGCGGCCAGCTCGACCGCGTGCTGCCCGGGCTCGGCGTCGCCCGCTATCTCGTCGCCCTGTTCTTCGCGGTCGCCTTCTACGGCTCCGTCCTCGTGCACGAACTCGCCCACACGATCGCCGCGCTCCGCTTCAAGCTCCCGGTACGCCGCATCCAGCTGCAGTTCTTCGGCGGCGTCTCCGAGATCGAGAAGGAGGCCGAGACCCCCGGCCGCGAGTTCGTCCTCGCCTTCGTCGGCCCCCTGCTCTCGCTGATCCTGGCCGGCCTCTTCTACCTCGCCCTCCAGCCCGTCGAACGGGGCTCCGTCCCCGGCGTCCTGCTGGCCGGCCTGATGATCTCCAACCTCATCGTGGCCGTCTTCAACCTGCTGCCCGGCCTCCCCCTCGACGGCGGCCGTATGCTCCGTGCCGTCGTCTGGAAGATCACCGGCCGGCCGATGAGCGGCACCGTCGCCGCCGCCTGGGTCGGCCGCGCCCTCGCCGTCTCCGTCCTCATCGGACTGCCCCTGCTCACCCAGTCCGGCTCCCTCGGCACCACCGCCGAGAACAGCGTCGGCATGGACACCGTCACCGACGCACTGCTCGCCGCCATCCTCGCCGCCATCATCTGGACCGGCGCCGGCAACAGCCTGCGCATGGCCCGCCTGCGCGAGCACCTCCCCGAGCTGCGCGCCCGCAACCTCACCCGCCGCGCGGTCCCCGTCGAGACCAACACCTCCCTCGCCGAGGCGCTGCGCCGCGCCAATGCCGCCGGCGCCCGCGCCCTGGTCGTCGTCGACGGCCACGGCGAGCCCCTCTCCCTCGTCCGCGAGTCCGCCATCGCCGGTGTACCCGAGCACCGGCGCCCCTGGGTCTACGCCAGCGAACTCGCCCAGGACCTCACCGACGGCATGCGCGTCTCCGCCGAGCTCGCCGGTGAGGACCTCCTGGACGTCCTGCGCGCCACCCCGGCCACCGAGTACCTCGTGGTCGAGGAGACCGGCGAGATCTACGGCGTGCTGTCCGCCGGCGACGTCGAGCGGGCCTTCGTCAAGGCCATGGCCCGCCCCCAGCCCTCCTGAGCCCCCGCCGTCCGCCCCTGTGCGTGGTCGGCGGCCCCCCGCCGGACCGGTAGGCTGGTCACATGTCCGAACCGACCGGTGCTGCCCGCCGCCGCGGGCCCTTCAAGGTCGGGGACCAGGTACAGCTGACCGACCCCAAGGGCCGCCACTACACGTTCACGCTCGAGGCCGGGAAGAACTTCCACACCCACAAGGGTTCCTTCCCGCACGACGAACTGATCGGCGCACCCGAGGGCAGCGTTGTCCGCACCACCGGCAACGTCGCCTACCTCGCGCTGCGTCCCCTGCTCCCCGACTACGTCCTGTCCATGCCCCGCGGGGCAGCCGTCGTCTACCCCAAGGACGCGGGGCAGATCCTCGCCTTCGCCGACATCTTCCCCGGCGCCCGCGTCGTGGAGGCCGGCGTCGGCTCCGGCTCGCTCAGCAGCTTCCTGCTGCGCGCCATCGGCGACCAGGGCATGCTGCACAGCTACGAGCGCCGCGCCGACTTCGCCGAGATCGCCCAGGCCAACGTCGAGCGCTACTTCGGCGGCGCGCACCCCGCCTGGCAGCTCACCGTCGGCGACCTCCAGGACAACCTGTCGGACACCGACGTCGACCGCGTCATCCTCGACATGCTCGCCCCCTGGGAGTGTCTGGAGGCCGTCTCCAAGGCGCTCGTGCCCGGCGGCATCCTGTGCTGCTACGTCGCGACCACCACCCAGCTCGCCCGGACCGTGGAGTCCATCCGCGAGATCGGCTGCTTCAACGAGCCGACCGCCTGGGAGACGATGATCCGCAACTGGCACATCGAGGGCCTGGCCGTCCGCCCCGACCACCGCATGATCGGGCACACCGGCTTCCTGCTCACCGCCCGCCGCCTCGCCGACGGCGTCGAGCCGCCCATGCGCCGCCGCCGCCCCGCCAAGGGCGCATACGGCGAGGACTACGAGGGCCCCAACGCCGACGGAGGCACCGCCCGCTGACGCGGCCCCGCCACCGGCAACGCAAGGGCGCCGTGGCCGAGTTCCCTGGGACGACCCGGAACTCGGCCACGGCGCCCTCGCGTTGACACCGCACCAGAACACGTCGAGCCGAGCCCGGACAAGTACCCACCCCACCGTTCCCCCGCACTGTGACGTGTGGCACGATGCTGGCCACCCCACCGGCACAGCCCTCACAGGAGACACTCCTAGTGCAGCACTCCGCCGTTCCGGAACTGGCACACACGCACACCCGCCCCATCCACTGGGTCGCCACCGCCGCCGCTGTCGCCGGTGTGGTCGCCCTCTCCCCGGTCCTCCAGCCCGGCTCCGCCACCGCGGCCCAGCCGTCCGGCACCCGGGCGCAGTCCGCCCCCGCCGCCGCGGCGCCCCCCACCACCACGGGCGTGACGTTTCCCCTCCAGTGCGGCCCGCTGAAGGCCGTGGTCGCCAAGCAGGCCTCCGGGGACCTCGACCACGACGGCCTGCCCGAGACCGTGGCCGTCGTGCACTGCGACGGCTCCATGGGCACCCCGCCCGACGCCGTATACGTCCTCACCCGGGCCGCGGGCACCACCGCTTCCCGTGTGGTGGCCACCCTCGTCGATCCCAAGGACCGGTACACGGTCACGGACTTCACCGTGCGCGCGGGCGCGGTCACCGCCACCCTGCTCGGCTACTCCTCGCCCGCCGTACCGAATTGCTGCCCCGACCTCAAGGGCGGCGCGAAGTGGCAGTGGAAGAACGGCGCGTTCATCCGTTCCACACCCTCCCAGGCGCGCGGTATCTGATCCCGCACCCTCCGGAGGTGTGAGAAATCAGACAGTAGTCACACGCCGCACCTGAGGCATCACTCCGCGTCAGGCCCGTACACCTCGACCTTGTCCGCAACGCGGCGCACATGGATGCACTCGCCCGGGCACTCCTTCGCCGAGTCGACCACATCCGTGACAAGCGGCAGCGGCACGGGCGTTGCCGCCCCTCTGGCCTGCAGCAGCTCCTCGCCGGCGCCCTTCACATAGGCCAGACCGTCGATGTCCAGCTCGAACACCTCCGGCGCGTACTGCGCGCAGATGCCGTCACCGGTGCACAGATCCTGGTCGATCCAGACCTCCAGTGCCTCGCCACCGTCCGAGGTCCGCTGCTGCACGCTCATGTCTCCTGCCGTATCGCGTCGAACCGGGCGGGAATCCGGCCAGCTCTGACGGGTGTTGAACGTCTCGACCCTACCTCCGACGGCTTTCCAATCATGTTCGGTGGGTATTCCCCTGGCGTGAGGGAGAGCGCAAGGGTGAAGATCGGACACACCCCGACAGTCTTTGTGATCTAGGGGTTTCAATCGACACCCACCCAGGTAGGGTCTGGAAGCGTCCAGCTCCCCTTGGAGGAGGTGAGGACCGTGGCAGCCCACGACGACGACATGAACCGCGGCATCCGCCCGGGACGAGGGTCCGACGACCCGGCCGGGCAGATCGCCTACCTTGAGCAGGAGATCGCCGTCCTGCGACGCAAGCTCGCCGACTCTCCGCGGCACACGAGGATTCTCGAGGAGCGGATCGTCGAGCTGCAGACCAACCTGGCCGGCGTGTCCGCGCAGAACGAACGGCTCGCGAACACGCTCCGCGAGGCCCGCGACCAGATCGTGGCCCTCAAGGAAGAGGTCGACCGGCTCGCCCAGCCGCCCGCCGGCTTCGGCGTCTTCCTGCAGGCCAACGAGGACGGCACGGCCGACATCTTCACCGGCGGCCGCAAGCTCCGGGTCAACGTCAGCCCCAGCGTCGAGGTCGACGACCTCAGGCGCGGCCAGGAAGTGATGCTCAACGAGGCGCTCAACGTGGTCGAGGCCATGGAGTACGAGCGTGTCGGCGACATCGTCACCCTCAAGGAGATCCTCGAGGACGGCGAGCGCGCCCTGGTGCTCGGGCACACGGACGAGGAACGGGTGGTACGGCTCGCCGAGCCGCTGCTGGACGTCACCATCCGCCCCGGCGACGCGCTCCTGCTCGAACCCCGCTCCGGCTACGTCTACGAGGTCGTGCCCAAGAGCGAGGTCGAGGAACTCGTCCTCGAAGAGGTCCCCGACATCGGCTACGAGCAGATCGGCGGCCTCGGCAACCAGATCGAGGCCATCCGCGACGCGGTCGAGCTCCCCTACCTCTACCCGGACCTGTTCAAGGAGCACGAACTGCGCCCGCCCAAGGGCGTCCTGCTCTACGGGCCCCCCGGATGCGGCAAGACGCTGATCGCCAAGGCCGTCGCCAACTCGCTCGCCAAGAAGGTGGCCGAGGTGACCGGCCAGGCCGCCGGCAAGAGCTTCTTCCTCAACATCAAGGGTCCCGAGCTCCTGAACAAGTACGTCGGCGAGACCGAGCGGCAGATCCGCCTCGTCTTCCAGCGCGCACGGGAGAAGGCCAGCGAGGGCACCCCCGTGATCGTCTTCTTCGACGAGATGGAGTCCCTCTTCCGCACCCGCGGCTCCGGCGTCAGCTCGGACGTGGAGAACACCATCGTCCCCCAGCTGCTCGCCGAGATCGACGGCGTGGAGGGCCTGCAGAACGTGGTCGTGATCGGTGCCTCCAACCGCGAGGACATGATCGACCCCGCCATCCTGCGGCCCGGCCGTCTCGACGTGAAGATCAAGATCGAGCGCCCGGACGCCGAAGCGGCCAGGGACATCTTCGGCAAGTACCTCACCGAGCGTCTCCCGCTGCACGCGGACGACCTCGCGGAGCACGGCGGCGACAAGGACACGACGGTCCAGGGCATGATCCAGACCGCGGTCGAGCACATGTACGCCGAATCCGAGGAGAACCGCTTCCTGGAGGTCACCTACGCCAACGGCGACAAGGAGGTCCTGTACTTCAAGGACTTCAACTCCGGCGCCATGATCGAGAACATCGTGGGCCGCGCCAAGAAGATGGCGATCAAGGACTTCCTGGAGAAGAGCCAGAAGGGTCTCCGCGTCTCCCATCTCCTCCAGGCCTGCGTGGACGAGTTCAAGGAGAACGAGGACCTGCCCAACACCACCAACCCCGACGACTGGGCCCGGATCTCCGGAAAGAAGGGCGAGCGGATCGTCTACATCCGCACCCTCATCACCGGAAAGCAGGGCGCGGACACTGGACGCTCCATCGACACGGTGGCGAACACCGGTCAGTACCTGTAAAGGCGGGGCGGCTGCGGGTGCCCTCGGCGGGTACCCGCAGCCGACCTGTTTTTCGGGCCACGGCTGGAGCAGGCAATGACGCAAATGATCTCCCCACCAGCGCAAAGGCGTTCTAGGCTCTTTCGTACCGCCGGGTCGCGCAGTGCGGGGACGGGCACCGCACAGGCACCTGAGCACCAGCGGTACTTGAGCGGCGCCCACGACCGAGGGTGCCGCCGGGCAAGGAGGGCCGCATGACCGTACGGCGAGTAATGGGCATCGAGACGGAGTACGGGATCTCCGTCCCCGGTCACCCCAACGCCAATGCCATGCTCACCTCGTCCCAGATCGTCAACGCCTACGCGGCGGCGATGCACCGGGCCCGCCGGGCCCGCTGGGACTTCGAGGAGGAGAACCCGCTGCGGGACGCGCGAGGCTTCGACCTCGCCCGTGAGGCCGCCGACTCCAGCCAGCTCACCGACGAGGACATCGGCCTGGCCAACGTGATCCTCACCAATGGCGCACGGCTCTACGTCGACCACGCCCACCCCGAGTACAGCGCCCCCGAGGTCACCAACCCCCGGGACGCCGTCCTCTGGGACAAGGCCGGCGAGCGGATCATGGCCGAGGCCGCCGAACGGGCCGCCCAGCTGCCCGGCGCCCAGCCCATCCACCTCTACAAGAACAACACCGACAACAAGGGCGCCTCCTACGGCACGCACGAGAACTACCTGATGAAACGGGAGACCCCGTTCTCCGACATCGTGCGCCACCTCACGCCCTTCTTCGTCTCCCGCCAGGTCATCGCCGGCGCCGGCCGCGTCGGCATCGGCCAGGACGGCCATGAACACGGCTTCCAGCTCAGCCAGCGCGCCGACTACTTCGAGGTCGAGGTCGGCCTGGAGACGACGCTGAAGCGCCCCATCATCAACACGCGCGACGAGCCGCACGCGGACGCGGAGAAGTACCGCCGCCTGCACGTGATCATCGGCGACGCGAACCTCTCCGAGATCTCGACCTACCTCAAGCTGGGCACAACCGCCCTGGTCCTGTCCATGATCGAGGACGGCTTCATCGCGGTCGACCTGGCCGTCGACCAGCCCGTACGCACCCTCCACCAGGTCTCGCACGACCCGTCGCTCAAGCGCCTGATCACGCTCCGCAGCGGCCGTACGCTCACCGCGGTCCAGCTCCAGATGGAGTACTTCGAACTGTCCCGCAAGTACGTCGAGGAACGCTTCGGCGCCGATGCCGACGACCAGACCAAGGACGTCCTGGCGCGCTGGGAGGACACCCTCAACCGCCTGGAGAACGACCCCATGAGCCTGGCCGGCGAGCTGGACTGGGTCGCCAAGCGGGAGCTCATGGAAGGCTACCGGCGCCGAGACGGCCTCGACTGGGACGCCGCCCGGCTCCACCTCGTCGACCTCCAGTACGCGGACGTACGCCCCGAGAAGGGCCTCTACAACCGCCTGGTGGCCCGCGGACGCATCAAGCGCCTCCTGGGCGAGAGCGAGGTCGACCGGGCCCGTACGAAGCCGCCGGAGGACACCCGCGCCTATTTCCGTGGCCGCTGCCTGGAGCAGTACGCCGACGACGTCGCCGCGGCCTCCTGGGACTCGGTCATCTTCGACCTTCCGGGCCGTGACTCGCTCCAGCGCGTCCCAACCCTGGAACCGCTTCGCGGAACGCGTAATCACGTCAAGGAGCTCCTGGATCGCTGCCGCACGGCCGAAGACCTGGTCAGGGTCCTCTCGGGCGGCTGAACGGGTACCCGGACGGGGCGGCTCGGCCGGGGTGGAAATCCCGGCGTCCGGGAATCATCGAGGTGGCCCTCGTACGTTGGAGAAACTGCAGGGCCGATGTCGGATCCGGCTTGTAGGGTCTGATCATCACCGATCGGCGTAATGCCGACCATGTCGGGCGAACTGAGCGGGGTGAGGGTTATGGCAACGAAGGACACCGGCGGCGGGCAGCAGAAGGCCACGCGCTCGACCGAGGAGGTCGAGGAGCAGGCGCAGGACGCCCAGGCTTCAGAGGACCTCAAGGAGCGCCACGAGAAGCTCAGCGACGACGTGGACGACGTCCTCGACGAAATCGATGACGTCCTCGAGGCCAATGCCGAGGACTTCGTGCGCTCCTTCGTTCAGAAGGGTGGTCAGTAGACCGCTTCTTCCTTCGAACTGAAGGAAAACGGGTGAAGCGGTGGCGGACGACTCGGCCGACGAAGCGCTGTGTGCGGTGACATGAGGTCGCGCCGCACGCAGCCTTCGCCGCCGGGTGCCGGCCACCTCCGCGGGGGGTTCGGCGAGGGCTCTGCGTCGGCTGCCCGAAGGCTTCCGCTGTTCATGTGGATCACTGCCACGAGACGGGTAGGGTCCGTGGCGTACTGTGCTTCAGCTGCAACGCCGCACTGGGGCAGTTCAAGGATCGGCCCGATGTCACAAGGCGGGCTGCTGCTTACGTGGAAGGAATCGCGTGGAAGCCAACACTCGTAGCACCGGGCGTCTACCAGCTGCCTTCCTGACGCCTGGGTCCTCGTCCTTCATGGACTTCCTCTCCGAGCACCAGCCGGAGCTGCTGCCGGGCAAGCGGCAGCTGCCGCCCACGCAGGGCGTGATCGAGGCGCCGCACGGCACGACGATCGTGGCTGCGACGTTCCCGGGGGGCGTCGTGCTGGCCGGCGACCGGCGCGCCACGATGGGGAACGTCATCGCGCAGCGGGACATCGAAAAGGTGTTCCCGGCGGACGAGTACTCCGCGGTCGGCATCGCCGGTACGGCCGGTCTGGCCGTGGAGATGGTGAAGCTGTTCCAGCTGGAGCTGGAGCACTTCGAGAAGGTGGAGGGGACGCAGCTCTCGCTGGAGGGCAAGGCGAACCGGCTGTCGACGATGATCCGTTCCAACCTGGGCATGGCCATGCAGGGTCTGGCCGTGGTGCCGCTCTTCGCGGGTTTCGACCTGGACCGTGACAGGGGCCGGATCTTCTCCTACGACGTGACGGGCGGCCGCTCCGAGGAGCACGGCTACGCGGCGACGGGCTCGGGTTCGGTCTTCGCGCGCGGTGCGATGAAGAAGCTGTTCCGTGAGGACCTGTCCGAGGCCGAGGCGACCACACTTGTGGTGCAGGCCCTGTATGACGCGGCAGACGACGACTCGGCGACCGGCGGTCCCGATGTCGCCCGCCGGATCTATCCGATCGTCACCGTGATCAGCGATGACGGCTTCCGCCGGCTGACGGACGACGAGTCCTCCGAGATCGCCCGTTCGGTGCTCCAGCGGCGTCTCGAGCAGCCCGACGGCCCGCGGGCCGCGCTGCTGTAGCCGGCGTCGGTTCTTGCTCAGGGTGATCCAGTGACTTCGACAGAAAGGGACGGATAACCGGTGTCGACGCCGTTCTATGTCTCACCTCAGCAGGCCATGGCCGACCGGGCGGAATACGCCCGCAAGGGCATCGCCCGTGGCCGCAGCCTGGTCGTGCTGCAGTACGCCGACGGAATCGTGTTCGTCGGTGAGAATCCGTCCCGCGCACTGCACAAGTTCAGCGAGATCTATGACCGGATCGGTTTCGCGGCCGCCGGCAAGTACAACGAGTACGAGAATCTGCGGATCGGCGGTGTCCGCTATGCCGATCTGCGGGGTTACACCTACGACCGCGGCGACGTGACGGCCCGCGGCCTGGCCAACGTCTACGCCCAGACGCTGGGCACGATCTTCTCCAGCGCGGCGGAGAAGCCGTACGAGGTGGAGCTGGTGGTCGCCGAGGTGGGGGAGACCCCGGACGGCGACCAGATCTACCGGCTCCCGCACGACGGGTCGATCGTGGACGAGCACGGCTCGGTCGCGGTCGGTGGCAATGCCGAGCAGATCAGCAGTTATCTGGACCAGCGGCACCGGGACGGGATGTCGCTGGCCGAGGCGCTGAAGCTGGCGGTGCAGGCCCTGTCCCGGGACACCAACGGCAGCGAGCGGGAGATCCCCGCCGAGCGACTGGAGGTGGCGGTGCTGGACCGTACGCGTCCGCAGAAGCGCAAGTTCAAGCGGATCGTCGGCCGTCAGCTCGGCCGGCTGCTGGAGGCGGACGGCGCCGCGACGGAGGCGGAGAGCGCCGAGGAGGACGGTTCCGAGGAGGAGTAGTCCTGCCCTGTCCGTGACTCGCCCTTGCCATGCCCGGGTGCCCCGGCCGCAGACGCGGCCGGGGCACCCGCGTTTCAGGGGGCGGCCGGTGGTGCGGTGGAGCCGCGGACGACCAGTTCCACGGGGATGTCGCCGCCCTCGGGCGTGCGGCCCTCCAGGACGGCCAGCAGGGCCCGCATGCCCCGTTCGCCGAACAGCTCGGCGTCCAGCCGCACGGTGGTGAGTTCGGGGTCGATGGCCGTGGCGAGGGCGAGGTCGTCGAGACCGGTGACGGAGACGTCGTCGGGGACCCCCAGGCCGAGGCGGCGCAGGGCCTTGTAGGCGCCGGCGGCCAGTTTGTCGTCGTCGCAGACCAGTGCTGTGGGGCGCGGGCCGGGGGTGCTCAGGGCGGCCTCGGTGGCGGCCCGAGCCTGGTCCATGGAGATGGGTGCGCGGGTGGTGCGGACCGAGGTGCCGGGGACGGTGTTCACGCGTGCCGCCAGTTCCCGGGCGCGGACCTCGAAGGTCCAGGAGGCCACGTCCGCGGCCAGGTGCAGGAAGCGCCGGTGGCCGAGGTCCAGCAGGTGGTCGGCGACCTGGTGCACGCCGTCGGCGATGTCCAGGTTGACGGTGGCGGCGCCGAGGCTGCCCTCGGGGTCGCTGTCGAGCATGACCAGGGGCAGCTGGTCGCCGCGGATGGCGGTGAGGGCGTCGGCGGCCATGGAGGAGGCGATGACGCCGTCGAGGGCGGCCTGGGCGGAGGCGAAGGGGTTCCTGGCCGGGCCGATGCCCTCGGGGGAGGGGTAGAGGACCACGCCGAAGCCGTGGTCGGCGGCGACCCGCGCGGCGCCCGTGTAGACGCCGGCGAAGAACTCCGTCGTCAGCGCCGGGACGACCAGGAGGACCGTACGGGTGCGGCCGAGGCGCAGGTTGCGGGCGGCGAGGTTGGGCCGGTAGCCGAGATCACGGGCGGCCTGTCGTACACGCCCGGCGGTCGCCTCGGAGACCCGGCCGCGCCATTTGTCGCCGAGGACGAGCGAGACGGCGGCCTGGGAGACCCCGGCGGCCTGGGCGACGTCACGGCTGGTGGGGCGCGTGCTACCTCGTGCCACCGTCGGGCTGCTCCTTCGTCTGGACTGGTGAACAGCGCTCATGGTACGTATGACCGAGGACGTTATACGTAACACCCGGGGATTCTCCAGCATCCCGGGCGAGTGGGCGGAGGCAGGGCGATGGCCGCGGGATTCGCGGGGTACCGGGAGATCCTCGCAACGAGGCATGCCGCCCGGCTGCTGACCGGCACGCTCGTGGGGCGGCTGCCGAACGCGACCGCGGCGATCGCGATCGTGCTGTTCGTGCGCGCGGAGGGAGGCACGTACAGCCTCGCGGGGGCGCTGGCGGCGGTGTACGGCGTGGCCAACGCGGTGGGCCAGCCCGTGCTGGGGCGGCTGGTGGATCTGCACGGGCAGCCCCGCGTGCAACTGCCCGCCGCGCTGGGGTCGGCCCTGGCGATGACGGCCTTCGCCGTGACCGGCACCGAGCCGCCCGCCCTGGCGTACACGGCCGTGGCGGCCGCCGGCCTGTTCACCCCGCCCCTGGAGGGCGGTCTGCGCGCCCTGTGGCCCGCCGTGCTGGGCGGGGAGGACCGGGTGCACACGGCGTACGCCATGGACGCCGTGGCGCAGGAAGTCATGTTCACCGTCGGGCCGTTGCTCGTGACCCTGTGGTCGGCGCAGGCCGCGCTGGTGGTGCTGAGCGTGGTCGGGGTGCTGGGCGCGCTGTCCGTGGTCGTCTCGCCGCCCTCGCGGGCCTGGCGTTCGGCACCGCGCGAGGCGCACTGGCTGGGCGCGCTGCGCTCGCCGGGGCTGCTGGCCCTGCTGGGCGCGTTCCTCTTCGTCGGTATCGCGCTCGGGTCCATCACGGTCGCCGCCGTGCCGTACGCGGACGGCCACGGGGGCGAGGCGGTGTACGGCCGGCTGATGGCGGCGCTGGGCCTGGGTGCGCTGGCCGGCGGCGCGGTCTACGGCGCGCGGCAGTGGGCGGGTGTGCCCGAACGGCGACTGCGGGTGCTGGTGGCCCTCCTGGCGGTGTGTTACCTGCCGCTGATGCTGAGGCCGGGCGCGGTGGCCATGGTGGGGCTGACGGCGCTGTCCGGAGTGTTCCTCGCACCATGCATCGCCTGTGCGTTCATCATCGTGGACCGGCACGCGCCGGCCGGGACGGTGACGGAGGCGTTCTCCTGGCTGGTGACGACGTTCACCGTCGGCGCGTCGGTGGGAACGGGAGTCGCGGGCCCGGTGGTCCAGGCGGGCGGAGCGCTGTGGGGCTTCGCGGTGCCGGGTGCCGCGGGGGCCGTGTCGTTGCTGGTGTTGCTGGCCACGGGGCGGGTCCTCGCAGCTCCCGCCGGGCGGGCGGTGGTTGCGGCTTCATCGGAAAATGATCCAAATCGTGCTGCCGAACCCCGTTTCAGCTCGGGGGATCGGGCGTAATGTTCACTCATGGACCGCCGCATTTTCGGGCTGGAGAACGAGTACGGCGTCACGTGCACGTTCAGGGGACAGCGCCGCCTGTCGCCTGACGAGGTGGCGCGGTACCTCTTCCGCCGTGTCGTGTCATGGGGCCGAAGCAGCAATGTCTTTCTGCGAAACGGCGCCCGGCTCTATCTCGACGTGGGGTCACATCCGGAATACGCCACACCCGAATGTGACAATGTGATCGAACTGGTCACCCACGACAAGGCCGGCGAGCGCATTCTGGAAGGACTCCTGGTAGACGCAGAACGACGCCTGCACGAGGAGGGAATCGCGGGCGACGTCTACCTCTTCAAGAACAACACCGACTCGGCGGGCAACTCCTACGGCTGCCACGAGAACTATCTGGTGGCACGGCACGGGGAGTTCTCGCGGCTCGCGGACATCCTCATTCCGTTCCTGGTCACCCGCCAGCTGCTGTGCGGGGCGGGCAAGGTCCTGCAGACTCCGCGCGGGGCAGTGTACTGCGTGAGCCAGCGGGCCGAGCACATCTGGGAGGGCGTCTCCTCGGCGACGACCCGCTCCCGGCCGATCATCAACACGCGTGACGAGCCGCACGCGGACGCCGAGCGCTACCGCCGGCTGCACGTCATCGTGGGCGACTCGAACATGTCCGAGACGACGATGCTGCTCAAGGTCGGGGCGACCGACCTGGTGCTGCGCATGATCGAGGCGGGCACGGTGATGCGCGATCTGACCCTGGAGAACCCGATCCGGGCGATCCGCGAGGTCAGTCACGACATCACGGGCCGTCGCAAGGTGCGCCTGGCCAGCGGCCGGGAGGCCTCGGCGCTGGAGGTGCAGCGGGAGTACTACGAGAAGGCCGTGGACTTCTGCGAGCGGCGCGGGATCCGCACCGGCACGGTGGAGCAGGTGCTGGAGCTGTGGGGCCGCACGCTGGACGCGATCGAGACCGAGGACCTCGACCGCATCGGCACCGAGATCGACTGGGTGATGAAGTACAAGCTCATCGAGCGCTACCGGGCCAAGCACAACATGACGATGTCGCATCCGCGGGTCGCCCAGATAGACCTCGCCTACCACGACATCCACCGTCGTCGTGGCCTGTACTACCTGCTGGAGAAGAAGGGCCAAGCCACCCGGATCTGCAACGACTTGAAGATCTTCGAGGGCAAGTCGGTTCCGCCGCAGACCACTCGGGCACGTTTGCGCGGTGACTTCATCCGGCGGGCGCAGGAACAGCGCAGGGACTTCACCGTCGACTGGGTGCACCTGAAGCTCAACGACCAGGCCCAGCGCACGGTGTTGTGCAAGGACCCGTTCCGTTCGGTGGACGACCGGGTGGAGAAGCTGATCGCCGGAATGTGAGTCGCGTGGGACGCGGTACGCGTTCCGCACGAATTGCCGGAACGCAACACGGGCGCCGTACGTTTCGCGTACGGCGCCCTTCTCACGTCGTAGAGTTGCGCGCACGCCATCAACAAGATCGACCGATTACGAGGCCCCCACCGTGCGTCGACGCTCTCTCCTTCTTTCCGTTCCCGCGGGTCTGGTCACGCTGGCCGCCTGCGGCAACGACAAGGCCGACTCGAGCAAGGCCAGCGACAGCGCGTCGCCGTCCGCCGCGGCCCCGTCCGCGGCGCCGTCACCCAAGATCGTCTCCGGGCCGCTGCCGGCGATCACCGCGGGCACCAAGTTCGGCGAGAAGCCGACCGTCGCCAAGGGCAGCGGCGCCCCGTCGAAGGACCTCGCCGTCAAGACGGTCATCGCCGGCGGTGGCCGTACGGTGGCGGAGAACGACTACATCCAGGCCAACTACCTGGGTCAGGTCTGGGCCACGGCGAAGGTCTTCGACAACTCCTACGACCGCAGGACGCCGCTGGTGATCCAGCTGTCCCGGGGCAGCATCATCGACGGCTGGCGCTACGGCCTGGTGGGCAAGAAGGTCGGCAGCCGGGTCGAGATGGCCGTGCCGCCGACCTGGGGCTACGGGCCGCAGGGCAACACGCAGGCGGGCATCAAGGGCACCGACACGCTGGTGTTCGTGGTCGACATCGAGAACTCCTTCAACGCCAAGAGCTCGGCGAAGGGCAAGGACGTCCCCCAGAACAACGCCGACCTGCCCAAGGTGGGCACCAACACCGACGGCGCGGCCCCGTCCATCGACGTGCCCAAGGCGGCAGCGCCGAAGAACCTCGTGGCCGAGTACGTCATCGAGGGCGACGGTCCCGTCGTCAAGGCGGAGAACAGCGTGCTCGTCCAGTACAAGGGCGTGCTGTGGGACACGGGCAAGGAGTTCGACTCGACGTACAAGAGGCACGCGCTGACGTCCTTCTCCCTCCAGCAGGTCGTCAAGGGCTGGGCCCAGGGCCTGACCGGCAAGAAGGTCGGCAGCCGCGTCCTGATCGTCATCCCCCCGTCCCTGGGCTACGGCGACAACCCCCCGCCAAACAGCGGCATCAAGAAGGACTCCGTGCTGGTCTTCTCGGTGGACATCCTGGCCGCGATGTAGCGGGGCGCCCCGCGGCACGTGGGCTCGTGCGGGCGGGACAGGGGCAGGGATGCAAGACTGTGCGCGTTGCCTTGTCGTAGATGAGCAGGAGCGTAGGACGTGAGCATCGAGAAGCCCGAGATCGACTTCCCGGGCGGCGAGCCCCCGGCGGACCTCGAGATCAAGGACATCTGGGAGGGCGACGGGCCGGCGGCCAAGGCGGGCGACACCGTCTCCGTCCACTACGTCGGCGTTGCCTTCTCCACCGGTGAGGAGTTCGACGCCTCCTGGAACCGCGGTACGCCGCTCCGTTTCCAGCTGGGCGTCGGCCAGGTCATCGCCGGCTGGGACCGGGGCGTGCAGGGCATGAAGGTCGGCGGCCGCCGCCAGCTGACCATCCCCGCGCACCTCGCCTACGGCGACCGTGGCGCCGGTGACCGGATCAAGCCCGGTGAGACGCTGATCTTCGTCTGCGACCTGGTCGCGGTCTGATCGTCGTACACCGGATCCGTGCGGGATCCGACCACCTGGGGCCCATGCCTGTCCGGGCGTGGGCCCTCGGCTTTTGTCACCGCACTTCGGGGCGGTACGGTCATCGATCGTAAGCACCATAGGGAAGGTGACGGGCGTCGATGGCCATTGCCAAGGCCGAGCGGCTGATGAACCTGGCGCTGTGTCTGCTCGGGACACGGCGACCGCTCAGCAAGCGCGAGCTGAGGGACTCCATCGAGGCATACGTCGAGGCCGCCTCGGGGCCGGGGAGGGCCGCGGCCGCCTCGGGGCCGGGGAGGGCCGCGGCCGCCTCGGGGCCGGGAAAGGGCATGGCGGGGTCCGACGACTCCTTCAACCGCATGTTCGAGCGGGACAAGGACGACCTGCGTGAGCTCGGCCTGGTCATCGAGACGGTCGAGAGTCTGGACGGCGAGGTCGGCTATCTGGCCCGCCGGGACAGCAACCGGCTGCCGCCGATCACCCTCGACGCCGAGGAGGCGGCCGCCCTGGGCCTGGCCGCCAAGGTCTGGCAGCAGGCCCGCCTGGCCGGCGCCGCCAGCGGGGCCCTGCAGAAGCTGCGCGCGGCCGGGCTGCCCGAGGACGTCGACCCGTACGAGGCCCACGGCGCCCTGGAGCCGCGCATCCCGGTGCACGAGGCCGCCTTCGAGCCGCTGATGCTCGCCTGCCGCGACCGCCGCCCGGTCGTCTTCGACTACCGCAAGGCCAGCGCCGCCCGGCCCGAGCCCCGGCACGTGGAGCCGTGGGCGCTGGAGTGCTGGCGCGGCCACTGGTACCTGGCCGGCTGGGACCGCGACCGCGGCGCCGAGCGGGTCTTCCGGCTCTCCCGGATCACCGGCCGGGTGCGCAGCCGCGGCACCGGCTTCACCGCCCCGGTGCCCGATGTCGTCACCGTGCGCGAGACCGTGGCGAGCTGGGCGGGCGAGATCGCCGACCGCTCCGCGCGGATCCGGCTGCGCTCGGGCGCGGGGTACCCCCTTCGGGCGAAGGCCACCGCCATGCGGGAACTCGGCGACGGCTGGGACGAGTTGGACATCCCGTACGGGCACGGGCTGGACGCCTGGCTGGTGGAGTTCGGACCGGATGTGGTGGTCCTGGAGCCCGCCGAGCTGCGGGCCGGCGTGGTGGACCGGCTGCGTGCCGTGGCCAAGGGCTGAGGGGGAGCGAGCAACACTGTGGCAGGCAAACCGGTCAGGCCCACGAGCGCCATCGACCAGACCCGGCGGATGCTCTCGCTGGTGACGTATCTCAGGGAGCGCCCCGGTGCCCGGATCGAGGACGTCGCGCGTGCCTTCGGCATCACCGAGGACGAGCTGGTCTCGGACCTCGACGTGCTGCCCATGTGCGGCACCAGCTTCCGCGGCGGCGACCTGCTGGACATCGACACCGACGGCGAGCGCATCTGGTGGCACAACCCGGCCGCGCTGGGGGCGGAGGCGGCCGAGCCGCTGCGGCTGGCCGCGGACGAGGCGACCGCCCTGCTGGTGGCCGCCCGCGCCGTGGCCACGCTGCCGGGCCTGCGCGAAGGCGACCGGCAGGCGCTGCTGCGGGCGACGGCCAAGGTGGAGGCCGCGGCCGGCGAGGCCGCCGGGGCCAGCTCCCGGCTGTCGGTGACCTTCGAGTCCGAGGGAGGCGTCTTCGCCGACGTCGACCGGGCCATCTCCGAGCGCCGCCGGCTCTGGATCCGGTACTACTCGCCCGCCCGCGACGAGGTCACCGAGCGCGAGATCGACCCCATCCGTCTGGTCAGCGTCGGGCACACGTACGTGGAGGCCTGGTGCCGCCGCTCCGAGGCGCGCCGCACCTTCCGGCTCGACCGGGTCGCCGAGATCAGGATCCTCGACGAGCCGTCCGCGCCGCCGGAGATGGAACTGCGGGATCTGTCGGAGGCCCTGGTCCAGCCGGCCGCCGAGGACCCCGAGGTCGTCGTCGAGGTCGGCCCGGGTGGCCGCTGGGTCGCCGAGTACTACCCGCACGACAGCGCCGATGAGCTTCCCGACGGCGGTCTGCGTATTACTCTGCGCACCCCCGATCCGGCGTCGCTCAGACGCCTGGCGCTGCGCCTGGGCCCGGACGGCCGCATCGTCGCGCCGCGCGAGCTGGCCGACAGCGCCCGGCAGGCGGCGCGCGAGGCCTTGGCGGCGTACGAGGGCGTCGAGGCCGGCCGGACCGCCCAGGCCGCTCCCGGCCGCACGCCGCACGGGACCGGGGGAGCGCGCCCGGTGCACGACGGGCCGGACCGGGTGGACGGGTTGTACGACAGGCAGGAGCAGGGACTTTGAGCGAGTCGGCGACGTGTGGTGTGCGGGGGATGTCGGTGGCGGCGGCGTTCGCCGGGATGAGAAGCGTGGCCCCGGTGGTGTTCCGGGCCGGCTGCCCGGACTGCCGCGGCCGCTTCGAGCTCGCCGCGAGCGCGCTGCGCCTGGCCATCGGCGGCAGCAGCCGTACGACGTTCTACTCCTTCACCTGCCCCGAGTGCGGTGTCGCGGTCCGCAAGCCGGCCGGGGAGCGGATCGTCGAACTGCTCACCGGCGGTGGGGTCAGGACGCTGCGGCTGCACTCGACCCTCTAGGCTCAGGGGCATGTTCTGGCCGATGTTCGCGGTAGCCGCGGGTTTCCTGGGTCTCGCCGTCCTCGGTGTGCCGGCCGTCCGGGTCTTCGTGGAGGCACAGCGGCTCGGGAGGCAGGTCTCGGAGTCGGCGCGCCGTATCAACCGGGCCGCCGAGGTTCTGGAGCGGGCGAGCGTCAGCGCGGCCCGGTCCGTGGACTCGCTGTGAGCGCGGCCGGGACGTCGTGCGAGTGCGGCGAGGCGTGCCGTTTGAGCCGCTTCGCCCTGTCATGTTGTGACGTCCGGAAGGTACGCTGCTGGTCGCGGACCGGAGAACGAGGCCCGGGCCGCGGACGGGCGTACGCACAGGGATTGCCTCGTGTTCACCCCTGAGCGTTACGATCGCTGTCATGGCGATTGATCGGACGCGTGTCCGGCCGGTCGGACAGCACCCCCACCCAGCCGCCTCGGTGAGAAGGTAAAGCTTATGTTCGGAAGGCTCGGAGCTCCCGAGATCATTCTCATCCTCGTCGTCATCGTCCTGCTGTTCGGCGCGAAGAAGCTTCCGGACATGGCGCGCTCGCTCGGGAAGTCCGCCCGCATCCTCAAGAGCGAGGCCAAGGCGATGAAGGAGGAGGGCAACAGCACCTCCGCCCCGGCTCCCGGCAACGAGCAGCCCCCCGCGCAGCGCACCATCCAGGCCGCCCCCGGCGACGTGACGAGCTCCCGCCCGGTCAACGAGCCGACGGACACCACCCAGCGCTGACGCACGGCCGGACCGCTCCGGCCTGCCGCACGAGATGAGGACGTGGGTTGCTCAAGCCTGCCCGCAAGAAGGAGAAGGATCCCGAGGGGAGGATGCCCCTTGCGGATCATCTTCGTGAGCTCCGCAACCGGCTCGCGAAGGCAATGCTGGCCATCGTCGTCGTCACGGTGGTCGCTGCCTTCTTCTACAACGACATCATCAACTTCCTGACGAAGCCGATCCTCGACTCGATCGGCTGCAAGCAGAGCTTCGAAGAGCTGGCGACGGCTGCCAAGTCCCAGTCCCAGCACTGCGCTCGGATCACGATCAACGGTTTGCTGGCCCCCTTCACGCTGGCCCTGCAGGTGTCCCTGACGGCCGGTGTCGTGTTCGCCTCCCCGATCTGGCTCTACGAGTTGTGGGCCTTCGTCGCGCCCGGTCTGCACAGGCACGAGCGCAGGTACGCCTACGCCTTCGTCGGCACCGGTGTTCCGCTCTTCCTGGGTGGTGGCTACTTCGCCTACAAGGTGCTGCCCACCACGGCGAAGGTGCTCATCGACTTCACGCCCGACGGCGCCGACAACCTGCTGCCGCTGGACGACCTGCTCCAGCTCGTGACGCGCATGGTGATCGTCTTCGGTCTCTCCTTCGAGCTGCCGCTGCTGCTGATCATGCTCAATCTCACCGGGATACTGACGGGTCAGCGCATGCTCGGCTGGTGGCGCGGCATGATCCTGGGGATCACGGTCTTCGCGGCCGTCGCCACCCCCAGCACCGACCCGCTGTCCATGCTGGCGCTCGCCGGGCCGATCTGTGTGCTGTACTTCGGCGCGGTCGCCTTCTCGCTGCTCAACGACCGCCGCAAGCGCCGCCGCGAGGAGGGCGGTCCCGCCGACGACGAGGCCTCCGACCTCGATCTGACCCCCGAGGACATCGGCGACATCGAGCCGGTCACCGCCAGCCGGGCGGCCCTGCCCGAGCAGGCGGGCACCGACCGGGTCAACGGCTTCGACGACGTGACCTGAGTCCCGCGGGCACCCCTGGCGCAGGGCCGGCCGCTCGCACCGCGAGCGGCCGGCCTTTCACGCATCCGGGCTGATCCGGATAATGATCGTCACGTTGTCAGTGCGGCCCGGTACGCTCGAAAGCACGATGACAGAGGATCTCTCACCGGCCGAGCGGTACGCGGCAGCGCGCAGGCGAGCTGTCGAGCAGGCCACCGCGCTCGCGGGCTTCCGCGAGATGTACGACTTCGGCCTCGACCCCTTCCAGATCGAGGCCTGCCAGGCCCTCGAGGCGGGGAAGGGCGTGCTGGTCGCCGCGCCCACCGGCTCCGGGAAGACGATCGTGGGCGAGTTCGCCGTCCACCTCGCCCTGCAGCAGGGCAAGAAGTGCTTCTACACGACACCCATCAAGGCGCTGTCGAACCAGAAGTACTCCGACCTGTGCCGCCGCTATGGCAGCGGCAAGGTCGGCCTGCTCACCGGCGACAACAGCCTCAACTCCGACGCCCCGGTGGTCGTGATGACCACCGAGGTGCTGCGGAACATGCTGTACGCCGGCTCGCAGACCCTCCTCGGCCTTGGCTACGTGGTCATGGACGAGGTGCACTACCTCTCCGACCGCTTCCGCGGGGCCGTCTGGGAGGAAGTGATCATCCACCTGCCCGAGTCGGTGACCCTGGTGTCGCTGTCGGCGACCGTGTCCAACGCCGAGGAGTTCGGCGACTGGCTCGACACGGTCCGCGGCGACACCGAGGTGATCGTCTCCGAGCACCGGCCCGTGCCGCTGTTCCAGCACGTGCTGGCCGGGCGGCGGATGTACGACCTGTTCGAGGAGGGCGAGGGCCACCGGAAGGCCGTCAACCCCGACCTGACGCGGATGGCCCGCATGGAGGCCAGCCGCCCCTCGTACCAGGACCGCAGACGCGGCCGTGCCATGCGCGAGGCGGACCGCGAGCGCGAGCGCAGACAGCGCTCCAGGATCTGGACGCCGAGCCGTCCCGAGGTCATCGAGCGTCTCGACGCCGAGGGCCTGCTGCCGGCGATCACCTTCATCTTCAGCCGCGCCGCCTGCGAGGCCGCTGTCCAGCAGTGCCTGTACGCGGGCCTGAGGCTCAACGACGAGGAGGCGCGGGAGCAGGTCCGCGCCCTGGTCGAGGAGCGCACCGCCTCCATCCCGGCCGAGGACCTGCACGTCCTGGGCTACTACGAGTGGCTGGAGGGCCTGGAGCGCGGTATCGCCGCTCACCACGCGGGCATGCTGCCGACCTTCAAGGAGGTCGTCGAGGAGCTGTTCGTGCGCGGTCTGGTCAAGGCGGTCTTCGCCACCGAGACCCTCGCCCTCGGCATCAACATGCCCGCCCGCTCGGTGGTGCTGGAAAAGCTCGTCAAGTGGAACGGCGAGCAGCACGCCGACATCACCCCCGGCGAGTACACCCAGCTCACCGGCCGGGCCGGCCGCCGCGGCATCGACGTGGAGGGCCATGCCGTGGTGCTGTGGCAGCGCGGTATGAACCCCGAGCAGGTGGCGGGTCTGGCCGGCACGCGCACCTACCCGCTGCGCTCCAGCTTCAAGCCGTCGTACAACATGGCGGTCAACCTGGTCGAGCAGTTCGGCCGGCACCGCTCCCGCGAGCTGCTCGAGACCTCCTTCGCGCAGTTCCAGGCCGACAAGTCGGTGGTCGGGATCTCCCGGCAGGTGCAGCGCAACGAGGAGGGCCTGGCGGGCTACAAGGAGTCCATGACCTGCCACCTCGGCGACTTCTCCGAGTACGCGCGGCTGCGCCGTGAGCTGAAGGACCGCGAGACCGAGCTGGCCCGGCAGGGCGTGGCCCAGCGGCGCGCCGAGGCAGCCGTCGCCCTGGAGCGGCTCAAGCCCGGCGACGTCATCCACGTACCCACCGGCAAGTACGCGGGCCTGGCCCTGGTCCTGGACCCGGGCCTGCCCGCGGGCCGCGTGGGCGGCCATCGCGGCATCGAGCACCACGACGGTCCGCGCCCGCTGGTGCTGACCGCCGAGCGGCAGGTCAAGCGGCTGGCCGCCATCGACTTCCCGGTGCCCGTCGAGCCGCTGGAGCGGATGCGGATCCCGAAGTCCTTCAACCCCCGCTCGCCGCAGTCCCGCCGCGACCTGGCCTCCGCGCTGCGCACCAAGGCCGGGCACATCGCGCCGGACCGGCATCGCAAGCGTCGCTCCCAGGCGGCCGACGACCGCGAGATCGCCCGGCTGCGCGCCGCCCTGCGCGCCCACCCCTGCCACGGGTGCGACGACCGTGAGAACCACGCCCGTTGGGCCGAGCGGTACCACCGGCTGCTGCGCGACACCAAGCAGCTGGAGCACCGCATCGAGGGCCGTACGAACACCATCGCGCGCACCTTCGACCGCATCGTGGCGCTGCTGACCGAGCTCGACTACCTGCGGGGCAACGAGGTGACCGAGCACGGCAAGCGGCTCGCCCGGCTCTACGGCGAACTCGACCTGCTCGCCAGCGAGTGCCTGCGCGAGCGGGTGTGGGAAGACCTCGCGCCGGCCGAACTGGCCGCCTGTGTCTCGGCGTTGGTCTACGAGGCCCGGGTCGGCGATGACGCCATGGCGCCCAAGCTGCCCTCGGGCAAGGCCAGGGCGGCGCTCGGCGAGATGGTGCGGATCTGGGGCCGGCTGGACGCCCTGGAGGAGGAGTTCCGCATCAACCAGACCGAGGGCGTGGGCCAGCGCGAGCCCGACCTCGGCTTCGCCTGGGCCGCGTACATGTGGGCCTCGGGCAAGGGGCTGGACGAGGTGCTGCGCGAGGCGGACATGCCGGCCGGTGACTTCGTGCGGTGGTGCAAGCAGGTGATCGACGTCCTCGGGCAGATCTCGGCCGCCGCTCCCGGTGAGGGGTCGACGGTGGCGAGGAACGCGCGCAAGGCGGTCGACGGGCTGCTGCGGGGAGTGGTCGCCTACTCGTCGGTCGGCTGACCTGGCCGACCCCAGGAGCACCATGTCCAAGGGCAGGGGCGCGAGTCCGGTTACGGGCCACCTCTGCCCTTGAGTGTTGCTTCACCCGTCGTGGTGAGTGCTTTTCGTATGCCCGTACGGCGTGACAGCCCGTGTTCGAACAAGGTCGGACTGTGTAAATAACCTGAGCGTACTCCCGCTGCGGTACCCGTTTCAGGTGCTTGCTGAATATGACATGGCGATGATCCGGTCGGGCTAAGCTCGCCCGCGGCGCACCGGGTTGCGGTGAATTCGTGCGCTTGTTCCCAAAGATTACGAGTATCCCGACAGTTCCATGACCTACCCCCCGCAAGCTGCCCCGAACCCCAGCCGATTCGTCTCAGAGGGCTTACATGGTGAGTGTTCAATCGCCCCCCAGTGGCCGTGAACTTCCCTACGCGCGCGTGCTGTTGCTGCCGGCCATACTGATGGCGGCGGCCACCGGAGCCGCCGTCGCCTTGGTGACGGAACCGGCCCGCCTCGCTGTTGGCTGCTGCGGCGCCGTCGCCACCCTGCTCGTGCTCGCCACGGCCGCCGAAGCGGTGCGCCGTGGCCGCACCATCCGTCACCAGCGGGCGGAACACGCCCGTCACAGCGCGTATCTGGAGCGGCGCCTCGCCGCCCACGACACGGAGATCGTCCGGCTCGGCCGGGAGATCATCCCCACCGCCATCCGGTACCTGAGAGCCAACAACACCCCCCAGGAGGTGATGCGCGACGTCGTCGACGGCAACGCCGAGTGGAGCCGGATCCCCGAGTCGCAGCGCGAGGTGCTGTGGACGACCCTGAAGATCGTGGACCGCGAGGAGGTCCTGCGTGACTCCACGCAGCGCTCCTTCGTCAGCCTCGCCCGCCGTGTCCAGGCGATCGTGCACCAACAGGCCAAGGAGCTCCGGGAGATGGAGGAGGACCACGGCCGCAGCCCCGAGGTCTTCGACGACCTGCTGCGCATCGACCACGGCACCGCACTGATCGGCCGCCTCGCCGACTCCATCTCCGTCATCGGCGGTGGCCGCCCCGGCCGTCAGTGGCCCAACCCGGTCACCCTCTACAGCGTGCTGCGCGGCGCCATGTCCCGGATCCTGGAGTACCGCCGCATCGAGCTGCACTCCATCGCCAAGGTCAACATCAAGGGCACGGACGTCGAACCGGTCATCCACGCCGCGGCCGAACTCCTCGACAACGCAACCCGCTACTCGCCGCCGCAGACCAAGGTGCACGTCACCGCCATCGAGGTGCAGTCCGGCGTGGCCATCGAGATCGAGGACGGCGGGGTCAGCCTCACCGAGGAGTCCCGCGCCCGGATCGAGAACATGCTGGAGCAGGCCAAGGCCGGGGCCGACCTGCAGGAACTCGGCGAGAGCCCCCGCCTCGGCCTCGCGGTCGTGGGCCGTCTGTGCACGGCGTACAAGATGGAGGTCTCCCTGCGCGCCTCCGCCTACGGCGGTGTCCGCGCCGTCCTCGTGGTGCCCAGCAACATGATGACCACCGAGCCGGCCCCCGGACTCGCCCACGGCATCGGCGCCACCTCCATCCCCCGCCCCGGAGAGGACGCGGTGGAGGGCCCCAAACGTGCCCCCAAGCGCCGCCGCCCCACCAGCCCGCGCCTGCCCGCCTCGGTGTCCATGGACGACGACATCCCCGAGGTCACCGAGTGGACGCCGAACGGACTGCCGCAGCGCCGCAGCCGGGTCAAGACCCCGCTCAGCCAGCGCATCGCCGAGCAGGTCGCCGCCGAGCGGGCCGAGAAGGAGGGCCGCTCCCTCTGGCCCACGCCCGAGCCCGGCCCCGTGCCCGCGCAGAAGGAAACCGAACCGGGCCTGTGGGTCGAGGCCTTCTGGGACGGACTCAAGAAGGACAACCCCGGCCCCGACCCGACCGCGTTCACGCAGAACCCGACCGCTTTCACCCACCTGATCGAGAAGCCGGCCCGCGCCGAGGCCGACGGCGAGGGGGACCTCAAGTGATCCAGCAGCGAGCCAACTTCGACTGGATGCTCAAGGAGCTCCACGACGGCGTGCCGGGCATCGAGATGATCGTGGTGCTCTCGGCCGACGGCCTGCGCATCGCCCGCTACGGCGGCGACCCCGACGCCGCCGACCGGGTCGCCGCCGCCTGCGCGGGGCTGCAGAGCCTGGCCAGTGCCGTCGCCGTCGAGATCCCCGACAGCGACGGCCGGATGAAGCTGGTCATCATCGAGATCAACGGCGGCTACTTCTACCTGATGTCCGCGGGCGCCAACGCCTACCTCGCGGTGCTCGCCGACGTCCGGACCGAACCCGGCATGATGAGCGCCCGCATGCGAGACCTGGTGGTCCGCATCGGCGCCCATCTGACCAGTCCGCCCCGGCGCAACGGCCAGACCGTATGACTCCTCCGCGACGCCAGAGGCGCTACCCCACCCACGAACCGCCGCCGCCCCCGAAACCCGCCCAGCAGGGCGAGGAGAAGAACCCCGAGCGGCTGTACGTGGTCGCCGGCGCGGCCGAGGACGGTGCCCGCGCCGCCCTGGACCTGGTGACCCTGGTCGTGGCGCGCGCCGACCCGCCCCCCTCCGCCACCCCGGAGCAGACGGCGCTGCTGCGGCTGTGCACCGCTCCGCTGTCCGTGGCCGAGCTGTCGGCCTACCTCAACCTGCCGTTCAGTGCGATGACGGTCCTGATCACCGAACTGCTGACGGCCGAACTGGTGCAGGCGCGCGCCCCGATCGTCCGCCAGGCGGTACCCGACCGTTCCCTTCTCGAAGCGGTGATGCATGGACTTCAACGGCTCTGACACCATCCCCGGTCCACGGACCGAGGACCATCTGCCGCACACGGCCCAGGCCGCGGCGAAGATCGTTATCGTCGGGGGCTTCGGGGTCGGCAAGACGACCATGGTGGGCTCGGTCAGCGAGATCAGGCCGCTGACCACCGAGGAGACCATGACCCAGGCCGGCATCGGGGTCGACGACAACTACGGCTCCGAGTCCAAGACGGCCACCACCGTGGCGATGGACTTCGGCCGGATCAGCATCACCGAGCAGCTGGTGCTCTACCTCTTCGGCACCCCGGGCCAGCAGCGCTTCTGGTTCCTGTGGAACGGGCTGTTCGAGGGTGCGCTCGGCGCGGTGGTCCTGGTCGACACCCGCCGGCTGGAGGTGAGCTTCGACGTCATAGGGCGTCTGGAGGAGCGCGGGGTGCCGTTCGTGGTGGCCATCAACTCCTTCCCCGACGCGCCCCGTTACCCGATCGCGGAGCTGCGTACGGCGCTCGACCTGTCCGCGGAGATCCCGATGGTCGAGTGCGACGTGCGCCGCCGGGCCTCCAGCCGGGACGTGCTGCTGACCCTGATGCGCTTCCTGCACTCCCTGGCCATGACGGGCTCGCTCACCTGACCGCCGCCCGCGCCGCCCCCCACCGCACGCACTGTTCCTTCCCTCTCTTTCCGTCCCGAAAGCGACCGTTGTGACGCCTGAACCCCACTTTCCCACCGGCACGGACGACCTCACTCTCGACCCGCCTCCCGGCTGTCCCGCGCACGGCGTCGGGCCCGGCGGGCTGCACCGGCTCCACGAGGCGCGGGACCTCGGAGCGCTGTACGACCAACTCCGCGAGCGCTACGGCCCGGTGGCGCCGGTACTGCTCCATGACGACGTGCCGATGTGGGTGGTCCTCGGCCACGCCGAGAACCTGCACATGGTGCGCACGCCCTCGCAGTACACGCGGGACAGCCGCATCTGGACCCCGCTCAAGGAGGGCATGGTCAAGCCCGACCATCCGCTGATGCCGCACATCGCCTGGCAGCCGATCTGCTCCCACGCCGAGGGCGACGAGCACAAGCGGCTGCGCGGGGCGGTCACCGGCGCGGTGGCGACCATCGACCACCGGGGCCTGCGCCGGCACATCGGCCGGGCCACCCAGCGCCTGGTCAACCGGTTCTGCGAGGTCGGCCGTGCCGACCTCGTCGACCAGTTCGCCGAGCACCTGCCGATGGCCGTGATGTGCCAGGTCCTCGGCATGCCCGAGGAGTACAACGACCGGATCGTGCACGCCGCCCGCGACATGCTCAAGGGCACCGAGACCGCGATCGCCAGCAACGAGTACATCATGGGCTGTCTGCAGCGGCTGGCCACCCGCCGCCGCGCGCACCCCCAGGGCGACTTCACCAGCCACCTCGTCAACCATCCGGCCGGCCTGACCGACGACGAGATCGGCCAGCACCTGCGGGTCGTGCTCATCGCCGCCTACGAGGCCACCGCGAACCTGCTGGCCAACACGATCCGCCGGGTGCTCACCGAGCCCGGCTTCCGGGCTCAGCTCAACGGCGGGCAGATGACGGTCCCGGAGGCGGTGGAGCAGTCGCTGTGGGACGAGCCGCCGTTCAGCACCGTGCTCGGCTACTTCGCCAAGCAGGAGACAGAGCTCGGCGGGCAGCGGATCCGCCGGGGCGACGGGCTGCTGTTCGGCATCGCTCCGGGCAACGTGGACCCGCGGGTGCGCCCCGACCCCACGGCTGACATGCAGGGCAACCGCTCCCACCTCGCCTTCGGCGGCGGCCCGCACGAGTGTCCCGGCCAGGACATCGGCCGGGCCATCGCGGACGTCGGGGTCGACGCGCTGCTGATGCGGCTGCCGGACGTCCAGCTCGACTGCGACGAGGAGGAGTTGCGCTGGACGGAGTCGATCGCCTCGCAGCACCTGGTGGAGCTGCCGGTGCGGTTCACCCCGCGGCCGCAGCAGGACGAGACGGCCAAGCCCAGCCACACCCCGGTGCCGGTTCCCCAGCAGCGCCCGGCCTGGGAGATCGGCAACGCGCCCCCGAGGCCCGCCCGCCCGGCGGACGAGCTCCCGGCCGAGGACAGTCCCACCCCACCGCGGCCCGATTCGGCGCCGGTCGCCGGACCGGCCCGCCCGCTGGGCGCCTGGCGGCGTTTCCTGCGCTGGTGGCGCGGCTACTGACCGGCCCACTCGGCGTATGACGACCAGGCCCGGAGCACCCGCCCGCTGCGGAAGCGGTGCTCCATCCCGGTGACCGGATCGGTGAACTCCAGCTTCCGCGCCAGCAGTTGCAGCGGACGCCGGAAGTCACCGGCCGGCCCGGGGCCGGTCGCCACCGGGTAGAGCGGATCGCCGAGGATCGGCACGCCCAGCGCGTTCATGTGCACCCGCAGCTGGTGGGTCTGCCCGGTCGCGGGCACCAGCCGGTACCGGGCGAGCCCGTCAGCGCGGTGCTCGACCCTCTCGACGCGGGTGACCGCGTTCGGCTCTCCCGGCACCTCGCGGGCGGTCAGCACCCCGCGCTCCTTCACGATCCGGCTGCGCACGGTGCGGGGCAGGGCGAGCTCCTCGTCGTACGGCGCGACGGCCTCGTACTCCTTGCGCACCCGCCGGTCGCGGAACATCGTCTGGTACGCGCCGCGCTCCTCGGGCCGCACCGTGAACAGCACCAGTCCGGCGGTGAGCCGGTCCAGGCGGTGGGCGGCGGTGAGCGCCGGGATGCCCAGTTCGCGCCGCAGCCGCGCCAGCGCGGTCTCGGTGACGTGCGTCCCGCGCGGGGTGGTGGCGAGGAAGTGCGGCTTGTCCACGACGACGAGATGCTCGTCCCGGTGGACGACCTCCAGCGGGAACGGCACCGGGACCTCGTCGGGCAGATCCCGGTGGAACCACACGAACATCCCCGGTCTGAAGGGCGCGTCGGCCGTCACCGCCAGACCGTCGGCGCCGACGATCCGTCCCGCCGCCAGCATCGCCTCGACCACGCCGGGTCCCGCCCCCGACAGCCGCTCCACCAGGTGCTCGCCCACGGTGGCCCACGGCCCCTCGGCGGGCAGCCGCACCCGCACCGGATCCACCCCTTGCCGCTGCGGCAGGGGGGAGGACGGGGTGCGGGTCTTGCGTCTCATCCGTCGAAGCCTACGAGCCACGGCAGGCGGTCCGCGACCACGCGAGCGGTGCGCGGGTGGCGGGGGCGGCCGGCGGGCCCCATATCTTCGCGAGATCGCGATACATCGTGAATGTTGACTCTCCGTCGGGGTCGCGATATGTTCGTCTACGGATATTCGGGATCGAGCGAGTGAGTGGGGTGGCCGGACATGGCTGGCAGGCGCCGCAGACTGAGCAATCCGCTCGCGCTGACCGTCATGACCACGCTCTGGCAGAAGCCGATGCATCCGTACGAGATCGCCCAGACCCTGCGCCGTCAGGGCAAGGACGCCAGTACGAAGATCAATTACGGCTCGCTCTACACGGTCGTGCAGAACCTCGAGAAGTACGGCCTCGTCGAGGTGGTCGACGTGGAGCGGCGGGGCAACCGCCCCGAGCGCACGGTCTACGCGCTCACCGGGACCGGTCGTGAGGAGACGACGCAGTGGCTGTCGGACCTCGTGGCCGTGCCGGCGAAGGAGTATCCGATCTTCGAGACCGCGCTGTCGCTGCTGGGGGTGCTGCCCCCGGACGACGTCGTGCGGTTGCTGGAGGAGCGGCTGACCACTCTGGACGTGCAGCTGGCCAGCGGGCGGGCGGTGCTGGAGAAGTGCTACGAGACGCTGCCGCGCCTGTTCCTCGTCGAGGTCGAGTACCAGCTGCACATGGTCGAGGCGCAGGCCGAGTGGGTCCGTGGCTTCGTCCGGGAGGTCCGGGAGGGCTCGCTGCCCGGCGTCGAGAGCTGGCGCCAGTTCCACGAAACGGGGGAGATTCCCCCGGAGCTCAAGGAGATCGAGGAGCGCCACTACCAGAAGTGACACCCCAGTGAAGATGACCCTGGCAGGACTGTTGCAGCAGTCCCGCCAGGGTTTCGAACCCCGAGCCGAATCCACCGTGAGGCTTCATAGGGCGATCGAGGTGCGGCACACCCAGGATAGCCCGGCGCTCCTCACGTGGATCACTTGTCGATCATTCGTCAGTCATGCAGCAGGAGAGCTCCGTGATGAGTGCTACCCGCGCGCCCGCCGTCGAGGCGCGTCAGTTGATCAAGACCTATCCCGGCGATGTCACCGCCCTGAGCGGCATGGACATCACCGTGGAGCCGGGCACCGTCTTCGGGCTGCTCGGCCCGAACGGCGCCGGCAAGTCCACCACCGTCAAGATCCTCACCACCCTGGCCCGTCCCGACTCCGGCTCGGCGACCGTCGCCGGCCACGACGTGCTGCGCCACCCGGACCGGGTGCGCCGCGCGATCGGCGTGGTCGCGCAGAACTCGGGCGCCGACCCGGTGGCCACCGGCCGCGAGAACCTGCGGCTGCAGGGCCGGCTCTACGGGGTCAAGGGTGCCGCTCTGGACCGGCGGGTCGACGAACTGCTGGAGCGCTTCACGCTCGCCGACGCGGCCAGGCGCCCGGTCAAGGGCTACTCCGGCGGTATGCGGCGGCGGCTCGACGTGGCCCTCGGGCTGGTGCACCGGCCCGAGGTGCTCTTCCTCGACGAGCCCACCACCGGCCTCGACCCGGAGGCCCGCGCCGCGATGTGGGCCGAGATCGGCCGGCTGGCCGGCGAGGAGGGCCTGACCATCCTGCTCACCACGCACTACCTGGAGGAGGCCGACCGGCTCGCCGAGCGAATCGCCATCGTCGACCGGGGCCGGGTCGTCGTCGAGGGCACCCCGGACTCCCTCAAGGGCGAACTCCGCGGCGACGCCGTCCACCTGGAACTGCGCGAGCCGGTCGGCGAGGCCGGCCGTACGCTGCTGACGGGCGCCCTCGGCGCACTGCCCGGCGTGCACGAGACACTGCTCGACGGGCGACGGATCAGCGCCCGCGCCGACGACGGGGCCGCCGCGATACCCGCTCTGCTCGCAGCGCTGGAACGCGCCGGGGTCGGCGTCTTGGCCGCGACGGTGGCCCGCCCCTCCCTCGACGACGTCTACCTGCGCTACGCCGGACGCCGTTACGCCGAGGCCGAGGCGGCGGCCGCAGCCGACGGTGCCGAGGCCCTCGTCCTCTCCGGAGGTGCGCGATGAGCACCGCGATCTCCCACACCTGGTACATGACCCAGCGTCAGCTCATGGTGTTCGCGCGTCAGCCCGCGTACGCCGTCATCACGCTCGTCCAGCCGGTGATCTGGCTGTTCCTGTTCGGCAACCTCTTCAAGGAGGTCGTCGAGCTCGGCGGCTTCGGCACCACCTCCTACCTGGACTACCTGGTGCCGGGGGTGGTCGTGATGAGCGCGCTCAGCGCCAACCTGTGGGCCGGGATGGGCACGTTGGAGGAGATTCAGCGCGGCACCCTCAACCGCTTCCTCACCACCCCGGCCAGCCGGGCCGCCCTGATGAACGGCAACGTCGTCAACAACGGTCTGGTCACCGCCCTGCAGTCGGGTGTCATCGTGCTGCTCGGCCTGCTGGGCGGCGCCGACTACCCCGGGGGCATCGGCGGCATCGCGATCCTGGTGCTCGCCTCGGTGCTGCTCGGCACGGTCTTCGGGGCGCTGTCCAACGCGCTGGGGATGCTGGTGCGGGAGCGGGAGTCGATCATCGGGATCAACACCTTCCTGCTGCTTCCGCTCACCTTCCTGTCCTCCGCCTTCATGGCGCCGGCGCAGATGCCGTCCTGGATGCGGCACATCGCCGACTTCAACCCGGTCAACTGGGCGATGGTGGCGGGCCGTTCGGCGATGTCCGCGCATCCCGACTGGGGTGCGGTGGGGAGCCGGGGCGGGGCGCTGCTGGGGCTCGCGGTGGTCGCGGTGTGGCTGTCGATCCGGACGTTCCGGTCCTACCAGCGGTCGGTGTGAGAAACGCGAGGGCGGCGGCACCTGCCGAGGTGCCGCCGCCCTCGGCGTGCTCACGCGGCCGGTGCCGCCCCCTCCTGCTCCGTCTCGACGCGCGCGTTCCACTCCCGCTTGGAGGCCTGCCAGCCGTCCTCGTTGTGGCCGAGCCGCCAGTAGCCGGAGATCGACAGGTCCTCGCGCGGGATCGCGCGCTCCACCCGCAGCAGCCGGCGCAGTTCCTTCACGAAGCCGGCCTCGCCGTGCACGAACGCGTGCACCCGGCCCTCGGGGAACGCGAGCGCCCGTACGGCCTCCACCAGGGCCTCGCCGACCGGCCGGTCCCCGCGGTGCAGCCAGACCACCGCCACCTCGGAGTCGATCTTCTGCTCCTCCTCGGGGCCGGAGACCTCGATGAAGGCATGGGCCGTGGCGCCCTCGGGCAGCGCCTCCAGGGAGCGGGCGATCGCGGGCAGGGCGCTCTCGTCACCGGCGAACAGATGCCAGTCGGCGCTCACGTCGGGGGCGTAGGCGCCGCCGGGGCCCGTGAAGCGCACGGTCTCACCCGGCCGGGCCAGCACCGACCAGGGGCCGGCCAGGCCCTCGTCGCCGTGGACGACGAAGTCCAGGGTGAGCTCGCGGTGTTCGGGGTCCCAGGCACGTACCGTGTAGGTCCGGGTCACCGGCCACTGCTCGCGCGGGAACTCCTCGCGGATCCGCTGGATGTCGAAGGGCTCGGGGTAGGTGACGCCCTCGGCCGGGAACAGCAGCTTCACATAGTGGTCCGTGCAGGTGTCGGCCGAGAAGCCGGCCAGCCCCTCGCCGCCGAGCACCACCCGCTGCATGTGCGGGGTCAGCCGTTCGGTACGGACGACCCGCGCTGAGTGGGCACTTCGCGGCTTGCGCGCCGGACGTTCTGCCATGACGGCCTCCCTGTTCCCCATGCTTAGGCTTACCTAAGTTAGCACCTTCTCCGAGTCGACACCTCCCCCCTGGGGACTTGATGAGCGCGCGCGGCGGCAGCCGTCACGCCGTCAGCGTGGCCAGCAGCCGCTGCAGGGAACCGCCCAGTCCCCAGCGCGCGGCCAGCTCCTCCAGCGCCGCCGGATCGCGCGGGGCGCGGGGCAGCGCCGTCTCCACGTCCGGCAGCGGGACGTCGGCGGCGACGCGCACCACCTTCGGCGCCACGGCGAGGTAGGGCCGCGCCTCGTCGAGCCGTCTGCGCTGCGACGGCGTGAGCTTCGCCTTCGGGTCGTCGACGGCCGCCATGATTCCGGCCAGGTCGCCGAACTCGGCGAGCAGCCTGGCCGCGGTCTTCTCCCCGATGCCCGGCACGCCCGGCAGTCCGTCGCTCGGGTCGCCGCGCAGCAGCGCCAGATCCGCGTACCCGCTGCCGTCCACCCCATACTTCTCCCGCAGTACCGCCTCGTCGGTGGTCTGCAGCGTGCCGACGCCCTTGACCGGGTACAGCACGCGCACTCCACGCGCGTCGTCCACCAGCTGGTACAGGTCCCGGTCGCCGGTGACGATGTCGACGGGGCCCTCCGCGCGCGAGGTGAACGTGCCGATCACGTCGTCCGCCTCGTACGGAGCGACGCCCACGCGCGCGATGCCGACGGCGTCCAGGACGGCCTCGATGACCGGTACCTGCGGGGAGAGGGTGTCCGGCACCTCCTCCTCGTCCGGGCCGGCCGTGTGCTCCTCGGCGACCCGGTGCGCCTTGTAGGAGGGGATCAGCTCCACCCGCCAGTGCGGCCGCCAGTCCGCGTCCATGCAGGCCACCAGGTGGTCGGGCCGGTGGTCCTTGACCAGGCGGTCGATGAAGTCGAGCAACCCGCGCACGGCGTTCACCGGCGTGCCGTCCGGGGCCCTGACCGACTCCGGGACGCCGAAGTAGGCGCGGAAGTACAGGGAGGCGGTGTCGAGGAGCATCAGTCGTCCGGTCACGCCTCGCATCATGCCGTACGGCACCGACAGCGACCCGATGCGCAACAAGTCGCGGTGTGCACCCCCTGGTACTCGGCCGGCACCCGGCCTCCCGGCCCGGCCTCCCGGCCCGGCCTCCCGGCCCGGCCTCCCGGCCCGGCCTCCCGGCCCGGCCTCCCGGCCCGGCCTCCCGGCCCGGCCTCCCGGCCGCGACCGCCGCCCGAGGGGGCGTCGCCGTAGCCGCCCGTGGCGCGTGGGGCGGAGCCCGCCCCCCGTGGCGTACGGGTGCGCGACCGGCTCACACCGGTGCGCCCCTACGGCAAGGATCCGGCCAACCACGCAGCGCCACGGCGTCCCCCTCGGCCTGTGCCGCCCGCACCCCGGCGGCCGGCGACTGCGGCCGGCCGGCCCGCACCTCACGCGCCGTGACCCCGCCTCCTCCCGCCCCCGCCGGACGGGCTCGACCGCCCTACCCGCGCCGGAGCGGACCCACGCCCGGCCGCCGCGGAAGACGCATCCACTGGCGCGAACCATGAGGTCGGCTCCGCACGATCCTGACGGGGTTGTGACGGCCGCATGAAACGGTTTGCCGAACATGCGTAGGGTGCAGAGAAGTCATCAGGAGAAGTGCACCCGGAGGCGGGCCCGCGTTGAGCGGGACCGGCGCGGCGGCACGGCGGGACCGGCACGACGCAGCGACGAGTGAAGGAGGGAGCCGGAGCGATGGGCGACCACAAAGAGCAGCCCCTTCGGGTGGGCGCGGCCGTACGGCGGCGGCGCCGCGCGCTGGACCTCACGCTCGCCGTCGTGGCCGAGCGCAGTGGCCTGTCGGTGCCCTTCCTGAGCCAGGTCGAGAACGACCGGGCCCGCCCCAGCCGCAGCTCCCTGGAGAAGGTCGCCGACGCTCTGCGCACCACCGCCGTGGAGCTGCTGGCGGCCGCCGACCCGGCGTGCAGCGTCGACGTCGTACGCGCCGAGGCCACCGAGCTCGAGCCCGAACCCCGGGTGCGCTCCCTGGTCCGCGGCCACCACCAACTGCACGCCTCCGAGTTCACCGGCGACCACGACGCCGGACGCGAATTCCAGCACCGCAACGACGAGTTGATGTACGTCGCCGACGGCGCGGTGGAGATCGAGGCCGAAGGCCGCGCCTACCGGCTGGTACGCGGCGACACCATGTACCTGACCGGCGGGGTCCGCCACCGCTGGCGGGCGACCGTGCCCGACACCCGTGTGATCGTGGTCGCGGTGGCCGAACACATCGAGGCGGTGCAGGACCGGACGCGCTGATGCGGGTGGTCTCCCTGGTGCCCTCGCTCACCGAGGCGGTCGCGGTGTCGCTGCCCGGAGTGCTGGCCGGCGTCACGAACTGGTGCAGCCATCCGGCGGACCTCGGCGTGGTGCGCGTCGGCGGCACCAAGAACCCCGATGTCGGCCGGATCGTGGCCCTCGCGCCCGACCTGGTGATCGCCAACGAGGAGGAGAACCGCGCACCCGACCTCGACGCCCTGCGCGCGGCCGGCGTCGAGGTGCTGGTGACCGAGGTGCGCGACGTGCCACAGGCCTTCGCGGAACTGGCCCGCGTGCTGGCGGCCTGCGGGGCGGCGGCCCGGCCGCGATGGCTGGACCAGGCGCAGGCAGCCTGGTCGTCCTTGCCGGTGCCGCAGCGCCGTGCGACCGCCGTGGTGCCGATCTGGCGGCGGCCCTGGATGGTGCTGGGCCGGGACACCTTCGCGGGCGACGTCCTGGCCCGCCTCGGCGTCGACCACCTCTACGCGCAGCACGCCGAGCGTTACCCGCGCGTCCCGGTCGAGGAACTTCGGGCAGCCGCCCCGGACGTCGTCGTCCTGCCGGACGAGCCGTACCGCTTCACCGCCGCCGACGGCCCCGAGGCCTTCCCGCTGCTGCCCTGCGCGCTGGTCAGCGGACGGCACCTGACGTGGTACGGGCCGTCGCTGGCCGAGGCTCCGCGGGTGCTGGGCGAGGCGCTGCGAGCAGCGCGCCGCTGACCAGCCCGCGGGCGGTGTGCACGGCCGCGGCGGCCCAGGCGGTGACGAGGACGGCGTACAGGCCGGCCGCGAGACCGTCGTAGACGGCGAGCGAGGTGTGCCGGGCCAGGGCCGCGGCGCCGGTCACGCAGGTGCCCACCGGGAAGGTGAACGACCACCAGGTCATCGCGAAGCCCATGCCCCGGCGGCCGGCGCGCACCACGTGGGCGGCCGCGAGGGCGAACCACATCACGGCGAAGCCCATGACCGGGACGCCGTAGAGGACGGCGAGGACGGCGAAGCCCCCGCCGTACGGGGCCGGCACGGCGACGGGAGCGGCGTCCGCGAAGGCCCCGACGGCCGTGGTGGACTGTCCCAGCGGGCCCAGGACCAGGAACAGCGTCGGGGTGAGCGCGAGGGGCAGCGGCCCGGCGGTGAGCAGCCGGGCGAAGATCACCGGCAGCAGGACCAGGGTCGCCAGCAGGCTGAGCCCGAACATCGCCACACAGGCCAGGAGCAGGGTCTCCCGAGCCTGCCCGGCCGGCAGGTGCGGTACGAGGGCGGGCCCCAGCGCCGCGGACACCATGGGCGCCACGACCGGCAGCAGCCACACCGGCGTCGCCTGGTGCGGCTCGATCCGGTGGTGCACGGCCATGAGGTACGGCACCGCGACCGCGGCCGCCAGTCCCACGGCCGTACCGGCGGTGAACAGACCGGCGTCCAGAGCGACCGCGGCGCGGGTGCCGATCCAGTCCCGGCCCACCGACAGCGCGCCACCGCCCACGGCCAGCAGCGCCATGGACAGACAGCCGTAGAACGGCGCGGCCGTCGCGTCGAGGAGGTGGGCGCGGGCCTGGTCGCGGTGGTGGGTCCAGTGCAGGGCGCGGGCGGCCAGCAGGGCCACGAGCTGGACCAGGGCGAGCGCCCAGACGGCGGTGCAGACCGTGCGCAGCCCCGGGATGTGGAGTGGCAGCGCGGCGCCCGCGCCGGCGACGGCGGCGGTGCCCATGACGGAGGCGTACCAGTTCGGGCCGAGGTGACGCACGGCGGGGACGCGCGGCCGGGGTGCGGCCGGCCGGGGCAGGGAATGGGCTGCGATGACCATGGTCCCAAGGTTTTCGCCGGTCTTCGGCCGCCACCAGGGGGTTTGTGTCTATCGGGGCATAAGCTGGGTTTATGACATGGGTGGCAAGGGCGGAGGAGAGCGGAGAAGGGCGGCCGTCCGGGGGATCGCTGGCGCACCGGGTGCCGGATCTGGGGGCGCTGGAGCTGCTGCTGGCGGTGGCCCGGCTGGGGAGTCTCGGCGGGGCGGCCCGGGAGCTCGGCATCACCCAGCCTGCGGCGAGCAGCCGGATCCGTTCCATGGAGCGGCAGTTGGGGGTGGCGCTGGTGGACCGCTCGCCGCGCGGGTCGCGGCTGACGGACGCCGGCGCGCTGGTGACGGACTGGGCCCGGCGGGTCGTGGAGGCGGCGGAGGCGTTCGACGCGGGGGCCCAGGCGCTGCGGGACCGGCGCGACTCCCGGCTGCGGGTGGCGGCGAGCATGACGATCGCGGAGTATCTGCTGCCGGGATGGCTGATCGCGCTGCGGGCACGGCGGCCGGACACGGCGGTGTCGCTGCTCGCCGGGAACTCGGCGATGGTGGCGGAGCGGCTGCTGGCGGACGAGGCCGACCTCGGTTTCGTGGAGGGGCTTTCGGTGCCGTCCGGCCTGGACTCCGTGGTGATCGCCCGCGACCGGCTGATCGTGGTGACGGCCCCGGCCCATCCCTGGGCCCGCCGCCGGCGCCCGCTGGCGGCGGCGGAACTCGCCGCCACCCCGCTCATCCTGCGCGAGAAGGGCTCCGGCACCCGGCAGGTCCTGGACGCGGCCCTGGGGGGCCTGGCCCGCCCGCTGATCGAACTGTCCTCGACGACGGCGGTAAAGGCCTCGGCGGTGAGCGGAGCGGGCCCGGCGGTGCTCAGCGAGCTCGCGGTGGGGGACGAACTGTCCCTGCGCCGCCTGGTGACCATCCCGGTGGACGGCGTCGCCCTGAAGCGCGACCTGCGGGCGGTGTGGCCGACGGGGCACCGCCCGGTGGGCCCGGCGCGGGAGCTGCTGTCCCTGACCCGGTCAGGAGGCGGCTGAACCGGAAGGGCCCGCGGCGGCCGCCCGGACCAGCCCCCGCACGACCCGCGGATCCTCGCCCATCTCCGGATGCCACTGCACACCCAGCACCCAGGAGTCGGCCGCCTCGGGCTCGACGGCCTCGATCGTGCCGTCCGCCGCGTGGGCCGACACGATCAGACCCGCGCCGAGGCGGTCGACGGACTGGTGGTGGTAGGTCGGCACGGTCGTCTCCTCCGGCACCGCCTCCGCATACCGGGTGCCGGGAACCGGCTTGACCGGGTGGGCGCCGTAGACGCCGACGGCCTCGGTGTGCCCCTCGAGGTGCTGGACCAGGGTGCCGCCCAGGGCGACGTTCAGCAGCTGCATGCCGCGGCAGATGCCGAGCAGCGGCACGCGGGCGGTCAGCGCGGCCTCGATCAGCGCGAGCTCCCAGGCGTCCCGGGCCCTGGCGGGCGGCCCCGTACGGGGGTCGCGCTGCGCGCCGTAGCGGACCGGCTCGACGTCCGGGCCACCGGCGATCACCAGCCCGTCGACGCGTGCCACGGCCGCCGCCGCCCGCTCCGGCTCGTCGGGCGGCAGCATCGCGGCCAGCCCGCCCGCGCGCTGCACCAGCCGCGGATAGCCGGCCGGCAGCAGCACCGCCTCCAGCTCCCACACCCCCCAGCGCGCCCCGGTCTCCAGGTACGTACTGATGCCGATCAGCGGTAGCGATGCGGTCATGCGGCCCTCCCTGACCCGTAATGGTGCCCAGGAATACCTTTACGGCCTACGGTCGCCCGGGGCAAGGCCGCCCCCGCCGCCCCTGGCCGGAATGCCCGGCCCCGCAGGTCGGAAAGCCCCCGCGGCCCGCAGGTCGGAAAGCCCCGGCCCCGCAGGTCGGAAAGCCCCCGCCGACCTCACGCCGGAAGGCCAAGGCCGCACTCACGTCAGAAAACCCCGCAGCAGCGCCGCCGTGCCCGCACAGTGCTCGCGCATGATCTCGCGCGCCCCGTCAGCGTCCCCGTCCAGCACCGCCTCCACCAGCGCGGCGTGCTGCCGCTGCGAGTGCTCCAGGTTGCGCACCAGCAGCGGGATGCAGTCCAGCAGGTCGTTCACCGTGGCCCGGACCCCCGCGTACTGCGCGGTCAGCGTCGGGGAGCCGCACAGCTCGGCGAGTGTGAGGTGAAGCAGCGTGTCCAGGCGGCGGTAGTCGGCCGCAGGTGCGTCGCGCGTGCGGTCCAGGGCCCCGCGCAGCCGCGCCGCCTGCCCCTTTGTCAGCCCGTGCGCCGCGCACAGGCCCGCCGCGCCCACCTCGAGGACCTCGCGGAAGCGCAGCACGTCCTCGATGTCGACCCCGGCGACCCGGCGCCGCAGCTCGTCCTCACCCGCCGCGTCGGTGCGCGCCCGTACGAACGTGCCGCCGTAGCGCCCGCGCCGCGACTCGACCAGCCCCTGGTCCTGGAGCACCTTGAGCACCTCGCGCAGTGTCACCCGGCTGATCCCCAGCCGCTCCGCCAGCTCCCGCTCGGCGGGCAGCCGTTCGCCGCCCGGCACCAGGCCGAGCCGCACCACCTGCAGGATCTGCTCCAGCGCCTCCTCGAAGCCGTTGCCCGCCCGCACCGGCCGCAGCACCGGCGTGAGACGGTCGGCAGGCCCGTCCGGGCCCGTGTCCTGCGCCATCCGGCCGCGCCCCCTTCCCAGGCAATGGTTCTGGCCCATACCTTATGGCCACTACGTTATGGCTCCCACCCGGCCGTAGCAGCCGAAGGAGGCTCCCCCGTGGCAGAGAGCACACCCCCGCTCGGCGTCGAGGAGCTGCACGCCCTCGTCGCGAGCGGCGAGATCGACACGGTCGTCCTGGCCTTCCCCGACATGCAGGGACGGCTCCAGGGCAAGCGGTTCGCCGCCCGCTTCTTCCTCGACGAGGTGCTCCACCACGGCACCGAGGGCTGCAACTACCTGCTCGCCGTGGACACCGAGATGAACACCGTCGACGGCTACGCCATGTCCTCCTGGGACCGCGGTTACGGCGACTTCGCCATGCACCCGGACCTGTCCACGCTGCGCCGCACCCCCTGGAACCCGGGCACCGCCCTGGTCGTCGCCGACCTGGCCTGGAGTGACGGCTCGCCGGTCGCCGCCGCCCCCCGCCAGATCCTGCGCCGTCAGCTGGAGCGCCTGGCCGAGCTCGGCTGGACCGCCCAGGCCGGCACCGAGCTGGAGTTCATCGTCTTCAGGGACACCTACGAGCAGGCCTGGGACGCCGGCTACCGCGGGCTCACCCCGGCCAACCAGTACAACGTCGACTACTCCATCCTCGGCACCGGCCGCATCGAGCCCCTGCTGCGGCGGCTGAGGAACGACATGGCCGGTGCCGGGCTCACCGTCGAGTCCGCCAAGGGCGAGTGCAACCCCGGCCAGCACGAGATCGCCTTCCGCTACGACGAGGCACTGGTCACCTGCGACCAGCACGCCGTCTACAAGACCGGCGCCAAGGAGATCGCCGCCCAGGAGGGTGTCTCGATCACCTTCATGGCCAAGTACAACGAGCGCGAGGGCAACTCCTGCCACATCCACCTCTCGCTCGCCGACGCGGACGGCACCAACGTCATGGCGGGCTCCCCGGCGGACCCGGGCGGCATGTCCGAGGTGATGCGGCACTTCCTCGCCGGTCAGCTCGCCGCGCTCCGCGAGTTCGCCCTCCTCTACGCGCCGGGCGTCAACTCCTACAAGCGCTTCCAGCCCGGCTCCTTCGCCCCGACCGCCGTTGCCTGGGGCCACGACAACCGGACCTGTGCGCTGCGTGTGGTCGGCCACGGCCGCTCACTGCGCTTCGAGAACCGGCTGCCCGGCGGCGACGTCAACCCTCACCTGGCGGTGGCCGGGCTGGTGGCGGCGGGCCTGTACGGCATCGAGCAGAAGCTGCCGCTGCCCGAGCCCTGTCCGGGCAACGCCTACGCCGCCGAGTACGAGCACGTCCCGACCACCCTGCGCGAGGCCGCCGAGCTCTGGGAGAACAGCGCGATCGCCAAGGCCGCCTTCGGGGACGAGGTCGTCGCGCACTACCGCAACATGGCGCGGGTCGAGCTGGACGCCTTCGACGCCGCGGTCACCGACTGGGAGCTGCGCCGCTCCTTCGAACGCATGTGAGAGGTCCCTCCTTGTCCGACCAGCACGCGTTGTCCGACCAGCACGCGCTCCAGGTACTCAACCCGGCCACTGAGGAGGTCGTGGCCACGGTCCCGGCCGCCACCGCGGCCGACGTGGACGCCGCCGTCGCGCGGGCCGCGCGGGCCCAGTCGGCGTGGGCCGCCCTCGCGCCCGGCGACCGGGCCAGGCTGCTGCGGCGGTTCGCGGCGACCGTCGACGAACACCTCGAAGAACTCGCGCGGCTGGAGGTCCGCGAGGCCGGCCACACCATCGGCAACGCGCGCTGGGAGGCGGGCAACGTCCGGGACCTGCTGGACTACGCGGCCGGGGGAGTGGAACGCCTGACGGGGCACCAGATCCCGGTGCCAGGTGGCCTGGACATCACGATCCTCGAACCGCTCGGCGTCGTCGGCGTCGTCGCGCCCTGGAACTTCCCGATGCCGATCGCGGCCTGGGGGACCGCTCCCGCCCTGGCGGCGGGCAACGCGGTACTTCTCAAGCCCGCCGAGACCACCCCGCTCACCGCGCTGCGGCTGGCCGAACTCGCCCTGGCGGCCGGGCTGCCGGAGGGACTGTTCCAGGTGCTGCCCGGCCACGGACCGGTCGCTGGCGACGCCCTCGTCGCACACCCGGGCGTGGCGAAGATCGTGTTCACCGGGTCGACGGCCGTGGGCAGACAGGTGCTGGCGAAGGGCTCCGCCCTGCTCAAGCGCGTCACCCTCGAACTGGGCGGCAAGAGCCCCAACATCGTGTTCGCCGACGCCGACCTCGAAGCAGCCGCGGCCGCCGCCCCCATGTCCTTCCTCGACAACTCCGGCCAGGACTGCTGCGCCCGCACCCGCGTCCTCGTCCAGCGCGGCGCCTACGACCGCTTCCTGGAACTCCTCGCCCCGGCGGTCGAGTCTGTGCGCGTCGGCGACCCGGCCGACGAGAGCACCCAGATGGGCCCGCTGATCTCCAGGGCCCAGCTGGAGCGCGTCCGCGCGTACGTCGAGCCTTACGCCGACGCTGGCGCGTGCGCCCCCGGCATCCGCGGCAAGGCCCCCGAGGGCCCCGGCTTCTGGTTCCCGCCCACCGTACTCACCGGCGTCGACCCGCGCGCCCCCGTGGCCGTCGAGGAGGTCTTCGGTCCCGTCGCCGTCGTCCTGCCCTTCGACGACGAGGCCGACGCCGTCCGCCTCGCCAACGACACCCCGTACGGACTCTCCGGCTCCATCTGGACCCGGGACGTCGGCCGCGCCCTGCGCGTCTCCCAGGCGGTCCGGGCCGGGAACCTGTCCGTCAACTCCCACTCCAGCGTCCGCTACTGGACCCCGTTCGGCGGGTTCAAGCAGTCCGGCCTCGGCCGCGAACTCGGTCCCGACGCCCTGACCGCCTTCACCGAGACCAAGAACGTCTTCATCAGCACGGAGGGCCCCGCACAGTGAGCTCACAGACCACTCAGACCGCCGCTCCCGTCTGCCGCCGCCTGGTCGGCCGTACCGCCGTCGTCACCGGAGCCGGCAGCGGCATCGGCCTCGCCACCACGCGCCGGCTCGCCGCCGAGGGCGCGCACGTCGTCTGCGGCGACGTCGACGAGACGCGCGGAAAGGCGGCCGCCGAGGAGGCCGGCGGGCTCTTCGTGAAGGTCGACGTCACCGATCCCGAGCAGGTCGAGGCACTTTTCAGGACGGCGTACGAGACCTATGGCAGCGTCGACGTCGCCTTCAACAACGCGGGCATCTCCCCGCCCGACGACGACTCCATCCTGGAGACCGGCCTCGAGGCCTGGAAGCGCGTCCAGGAGGTCAACCTCACCTCCGTCTACCTGTGCTGCAAGGCCGCCATCCCCTACATGCGGCGCCAGGGCAAGGGCTCCATCATCAACACCGCGTCCTTCGTGGCCCGGATGGGCGCCGCCACCTCGCAGATCTCCTACACCGCCTCCAAGGGCGGTGTGCTGGCGATGTCCCGTGAGCTCGGCGTGCAGTTCGCCCGTGAGGGCATCCGGGTCAACGCCCTGTGCCCGGGGCCGGTCAACACCCCGCTGTTGCAGGAGCTGTTCGCCAAGGACCCGGAGCGGGCCGCGCGCCGGCTCGTCCACATCCCGGTCGGGCGGTTCGCGGAGGCCGAGGAGATCGCCGCCGCCGTCGCCTTCCTCGCCAGCGACGACTCCTCCTTCGTCAACGCCACCGACTTCCTGGTGGACGGGGGCATCTCGGGGGCGTACGTCACACCGCTGTAGTCCCCGCACGAGCCGCCCCGCGGCGTCCTACAGTGCCCGGGTGAGCATGACGCCCCCATCCGGCTGGTACCGGGATCCGTCCGCCCCGCACCTGGAACGCTGGTGGGACGGCACGGCCTGGACCGAGCACCGGCGCCCACCCGAGGGGGCGCCGGGCCGGCCGTCCGCGCCACCGTCTCCGCCGTCATCGCCGGCGCCGGCGCCGCCACCGCCCGCCGGTGGCGGCCCGACGCGGGCCAGGGCCGTCGCCGTCACCGGCGCCGCGGCCGTTCTGGTCGCCGCGATCGTCACGGGGGTGGCGGTCCTCGGCCACGACGGCACAAGCGGCACCGGGGCGAAGACCGGGCCCACCGGCCGGTCCGCCACGAGCGCCGCTCCGTCCACCCCGCCGTCCCCGTCGCCGCCCACCACCGCGCCCGCACCGGCACCCGCCGCCGACGACCCGTCCCTCGTCGTCGACCAGCTCAACGGCATCACCCTGCCGCTGCCCGCCGGCTGGGAGAAACCGCGGTACGTGGCCGAGGACGACGTCGTCATGACCACCCACGGCACCTACGACTGCCCGGCCGGCACCGGCCTGTGCCGGCACGGCCTGGTCGTCACCCGCACGGCGAGCGCGGCCGACGGGACCTCGGCCGAGGACCTCGCGAAGAGCGACATCGGGGACGCGGCCGACGAGGCGTACGACCGGGACGCGGCCGGCGAACGCCCCTTCGGCGGGATCACCTCCCACCGGACGGTGAGGTCCGGCCCGGTCGCGGTCGCCGGGCGCGCCGGGTACTTCGTGCGCTGGCGGGTCGGGACCGCCCGGGGGCCCGGCGGCTACGTGGAGTCGCTGGCCTTCGCCTCCAGTACCGGCACCGAGGCGCCCGTCATCGTCCGCTTCGTCTTCGACGCGGGTGAGGGCGGGCCGCCCCTGACCGACATGGAGAAGATCACCGAGGGCATACGGCCCGTCGGCGACGCCGCCACGAGCGGCGGCGTCGGCAGCAGCATCGGCACCGGCACGGGCCCGTCCGGCTGAGCGCCGGGGCCCGCGGGGCCGGGCTACAGGAACGTGTGGCCCTCGCCCCGGTACGTCGGCACGGTCGCGGTCACCTCGTCGCCCTCGACCAGGTGCAGCACGTCGAACCGCTCGCACAGCTCGCCCGCCTTGGCGTGCCGGAACCACACCTTGTCGCCGATCAGCAGGTCGTCGGCGGGCGAGCCGAGCAGCGGCGTCTGCACCTCGCCGGGGCCCTCCTGGGGGTCGTAGCGCAGCCCCTCGGGCAGGTACGGCACCGGGAGGCGGTCCGGACCGGCCGCGCCCGAGGCCGGATAGCCGCCGCCCAGCACCGTCACCACCCCGACGCCCGGGCGCCGCACGACGGGCTGGGCGAACAGGGCCGCCGGACGGCCCCGGAAGGACGTGTAGTTGTCGAAGAGCCGCGGGACGTACAGCCCGGAGCCCGCGGCGATCTCGGTGACGGCGTCCTCCGCCGCGGTGTGCTGGACGCTGCCCGTGCCGCCACCGTTGACGAACTCCAGCTCCGGCGCCACCGCACGGACCGCCCGCACCACCGCGGCCCGCCGCTCGGCCAGTTCGCGGCGGGCGGCCGCCTGCATCAGCCGGATGGCGCGTGAGCGCAGGGGCCGCCCGGCCACCGCGTCGCCCACGCCCGCGACATGTCCCTCGTACGCCATGATCCCCACCAGCCGGAACCCCGGCCGCCGGGCCACCGTACGGGCCATCTCGGCGACCTGGGCGGGGGAGTGCAGCGGGGAGCGGCGTGCGCCGACGCGCACCCGGCCGCCGAGCAGCCTCAGCGAGGTGTCCAGTTCCAGACAGACCCGGACGACTTCGCGGCCGCCCTCCCGCGCGGCGTCGATCAGGTCGAGCTGCGCCGGGTCGTCGACCATCACCGTGACGGCGGCGGCGAGCTTGGGGTCGGCGGCGAGTTCGGCGAAGGCGGTGCGGTCGGCCGAAGGGTAGGCGAGCAGGACGTCGTCGAACCCGGAGCGCGCCAGCCACAGCGACTCGGCGAGGGTGAACGACATGAGGCCCGCGAAGCCGTCCCCGGCGAGGACGCGTTCGAGCAGGGCCCGGCACCGTACGGACTTGCTGGCGACGCGGACCGGCTTGCCGCCGGCCCGGCGGACGAGGTCGTCGGCGTTGGCGTCGAAGGCGTCCAGATCGACGATCGCGACAGGGGCGTCGAGATGGGCTGTGGCCCGGTCGTAACGGGCCCGGTCGGCGGCGCGCGCAGTCATGAACGCAGCCTGCCAGACAGGATTACCGCAGGGTAGGGGGACGATCCGGGCAGATGCCCCCGGGCTCGTGGACTGGTTCCCGTCCGGGCGGGGGCAACCCGTAGAGTGACGCGCGACGTACCGCGGCACGGCGGAACGATCCCGGCCGCGGACTTGAGCCGGGATGGCAGTTCGCTCGTACCGGTATGCGTGCCCGGTGACGACGAGTCCGTGCCGGGCGGGGCAATGAGGACGGCCGCGCACGAGCAATCGGCCCTGGCACGAGGAAACGGGGGGTGCATGAGCACGGAAGCGCGCCACGCCCCCGTTCCCCCCCGGCCGCCGAGACCACCGCGCCCGGCTTCCCCCGCTCCCCGCCCCGGCGAACCCACCACTGCCCCCGGGGATCCGCTCCCCGACACGTCGATGAGCGACGCCGACGGAGGTCACGACCGGACGGCACCGGCGCCCCGCGGCGCGGGCGGCGCCCGCCAGGGCGCAGGGGGCGCCGCCCCCGGTCGGACCGGATCGGCACGGGACGACGCGATGCTCCCCGGATCCGGGGCACGGGACGACGCGATGCGCACAGGTTCCGTGGCACGCGACGGCTCCGGGCACCCCGGATTCTCGGCGCCCGGTGCGTCCGTGGGCGGCGGGACGGTGCGTCCGGACGGTGCGCGGCCGCCCTACCGTCACGCGGACGCTCCGACGGATGCCCACGTGTCCGCCACCGGGACCGGTGACTCCGGCTCCGGCCGCACCGTCCCGCGCGCCGCGCGCGTCACCGGCGACGCCCGCCCCACGGCCGCCGCGGACGCCCGCCCCCGCTTCCCCGGCTTCGGGCCGTCGGCCCGGCCCGCCACGGAACCCACGACAGCGCCCCCGCCCCCGGCCTCGGCCCGCTTCCCGGACGCGCCACCCACGGCGGGCCGTCCGGCGTCGGCGGGGCCTCCCGTCCCCAACCCGCGCCCGATGCCCGGCGGCCAGGACTTCGGCCGGCCCCCGGCGGGCTCCTCGGACGCGCAACCCACCGCCGGGCGTCCGGCGTCGGCGGGGCGTCCGACGGTGGCCGGGCGCCCTGTTCCGGACGGGCGTCCGAGCCCGGACGCGCTCCCGGCCTCCGACGGTCGGGACTTCGGCCGGCCCCCGGCGGACTTCCCCGGGGCACCGTCCGCCGGCGGACGCGGCGCGCCCGCGGCCACGGGTGACGGACGGGTCCCGGTCCACTCCCCGGACGCGCCGCCCAGGCCGGAGCGGGGAACCCCCGGCCGGACCGCCGACCGGAATCCGGCCCGGTTCCAGGACATGCCGTCCAGGACCGGCCAAGGGGCTCCCGGCCCCCGTACCCCCGACCGGAACGCCGGCCGGGCGACCGATCGGAACCCCGGTCGTACCCCCGACCGGAACGCCGGCCAGGCCATCCACCGGAACGCCGGCCAGGCCGCCGCCCGGAACCCCAGCCAAGCCACCCGCTGGAACCCCAGCCAGGCCGCCGACCGGAGCCACAACAACGCCACCGACCGGAACCCCGATCGCACCGCCGTTTCCGGCTCCGTGCCGCCGCGGCCGGCGCACCGGCCCTCGGCGACGGCGCCGCGCAGTGACGTTCCGGCCGAGAGCCCGGCGGAGACCACCACGCGTCTGCGTGCCGTGTCCGCGCAGCGGCCGCCGGGGCCGAGCGCCCCGCCCCGGCCCGGGGCCGCCCCCGGTCTCGCCGCGCTGTCCCCGGACCCGGCCCTGTCCTGGAGCGCCCCCATGGCACCCGGCGCCGTCCTCGGAGCGGGACGGCCCGTGGTGGCCCTCGGAGAGCCCGAGGGCTACGACGAGCGGGGCCGGGCGCGGGCGCTCGGCGTCCGGGTGCGGCCGCGGACCGCCGCGGCTGCCGCCTGCGTCGTGCTCGGACTCGGGCTCATCGGCGGTGCCGTGACCGGGAGTTGGCTCACCGGTGACCCGGGACAGGGCGGCGCGGCCGGCAGTTTCGCCGTGGCGGGCACCCTGTGGCACAGCGTCCCCGTCGACCAGCTGTTCCCGCCCACCGTGCAGGGCCGCGGCGCGGGACCCGGCGGAGCCGACCGTACCTGGACCCGCGTCGCCGTCGCACCGGACAGCGGCTGCGCAAAAGCCTTCGACCCGCTGCTGCGCAAGGCACTCGCGCCCGCCGGCTGCGCCCGCCTGCTGCGCGCCACCTACACGGACGCCACCCAGAGCTACGTCACGACCGTCGGCCTGCTCTTCACCAAGGCCGACGCCCCCGCCATGAGCTCCCTGGCCGCCCGGTTCAAGCGGGAGGGACTCGGCCGGCGCACCGACCTCATGCCCCGCGCGTACGCAGCCAAGGGCACCGTCGCCGCGAGCTTCGGCGACGGGCAACGCGCCTCCTGGACCGTCTCCGTGCTGACCGAGGTCCCGGTCGTCGTCTACGCCGTCTCCGGCTGGGCCGACGGCCGCGGGGTCGACGCCCCGCAGCCCGCCGCCGACGCGATGCGGGCCGGCGCCACCACGGCTCCCGCCCAGGCGGGCCTGGGCAACGAGGCGCAGGGCCTCGCCGACCGCATCGAACGGGGCCTTCGCAGGACCGCAGGATCGGCCACGGAGAAGCCCTCGTGAAAGCCGCGCAAGCAATGACCCGCCGAATCGCCGCGCAAGCAATGACCCGCGGGAGCGCCGCGCAAGCAATGACCCGCCGGAGCGCCGCGCTGAGTCTGCTGCTCGCCGCGTCCCTCGCCCTCGTGCCGTCCACCGTCGCGCACGCCGACGGCATCCGCGCCCAGCAGTGGGCCCTGGACGCCATGCACACCCAGCAGGCCTGGCGCACCACCAAGGGCAAGGGCGTCACCGTCGCCGTCCTGGACACCGGAGTCGAGGCCGACCACCCCGACCTCGTCGGCAACGTGCTGCCCGCCAAGGACATGATCGGCTTCGGCGCGCAGCCCGGTGACCGCGACTGGGCCCGCCACGGCACCGCCATGGCCGGCATCATCGCCGGTCACGGCCACGGTTTCGGCAACGCCGACGGCGTGATCGGCGTCGCCCCGGAGGCGAAGATCCTGCCCGTCCGCGTCATCCTGGAGGACGGCGACTCCGCCCGCGGCCGGGCCCGCACCACCCGTGGCAACGCCCTCGCCGACGGCATCCGCTGGGCCGCCGACCACGGCGCCGACGTCATCAACCTCTCCCTGGGCGACGACTCGGCCTCCGCACACCCCGAGCCCACCGAGGACGAGGCCGTCCAGTACGCGCTGAGCAAGGGCGTCGTCGTGGTCGCCTCGGCCGGCAACGGCGGCGACAAGGGCGACCACATCTCCTACCCGGCCGCCTACCCGGGAGTGATCGCCGCGACCGCCGTCGACCGCTACGGCACCCGCGCCGCCTTCTCCACCCGCCGCTGGTACGCCACCATCAGCGCACCCGGTGTCGACGTCGTCATCGCCGACCCGGACCACAAGTACTACGAGGGCTGGGGCACGAGCGCGGCCTCCGCCTTCGTCTCCGGCGCGGCCGCCCTCGTCAAGGCCGCACACCCCGGTCTGACGCCCGCGCAGATCAAGAAGCTGCTGGAGGACACGGCCCGCAACGCCCCCGTCGGCCGCCACGACGACTCCCGCGGATTCGGCTTCGTCGACCCCGTCGCCGCCATGAAGGCCGCGGGCCGCCTCCAGCCGGCGGGCCTGCACGCGGCGGCGTACGGCGGCAAGTACTTCGGCTCCGGCCCCGACTCCGCCGCGGCGGACGGCGGCACCGCCGACTGGGCCGGTCCGCTCGCGGGCGGCGCGGGCGGGGTGCTGCTGGTCGTAGCGGTCGTCCTGTGGCGGGGCCGCCGGGAGGGCGACGCCGACGGCGGCTTCCAGCCGTAGACCCGGATCAGGCGGTGCCGCCGAACGCCGACACCGCCGCCCGCGCCGCCGCCTCGACCAGCGAGATGCCCTTCTCCTTCGTCGTGTTGCCCTTCGACAGCGCGGCCACCAGGCAGTCGCGGCCGCCGGCCGTCACGCGCCCGATGCTGTTGACGTCCCACAGACCGGTCGTGCTGCGCGCCAGCCAGCCGTTCTTCAGCGCCCACGCGGAGCCGTCGGCCGCCGCCGACACCCCCCAGTCCTGGCCCTCGGCGATCTCGCCCATCAGCCCCCGCAGATACGTCCGTGAGGCCTCGCTCAGCCGGGAGTCGTCCCCGAACACCTGCTTGAGCAGCGTGAGCTGGTCCGCGGCCGTGGTCTGGGTCAGCCCCCAGAGCGTGCCGTCGCCACCGGAGGTCTCAGTCAGCCCGAAGCGCCGGTTCGCCGCGTCCAGCCCGCCGGCCTCGCCGATGATCTGCCACAGCGCCGACGCGGAGTCGTTGTCGCTGTTCCCGATCATCGCGGCGGCGTACGTCTTCTCCTGGGCGGTCAGCCGCCGCCCAGCGTCCTGGGCCTGGAGCAGCAGGGCCGCCAGGATGTCCACCTTGACGATGCTCGCCGTGTCGAAGACGCCGGTGCCGTGGACGGCACTCTCCCCGGAGTCCGGATCGAGGACCGCGACCGAGACGGTGGCGCCGTCCGCCACCGCCACCGAACGCATCGCCGCGGCCAGCCGCGCCGTAGGGTCAGCGGCCGGCTCCGTCACCGCCTCCACCGTCGCCCTCCCGTCGGTCGCCGTGGCTGTGGCTGTGGCTGTCGGCGATGCCGACGCCGATGCCGACGCCGATGCCGACGATACGGTCCCCGGCCGGGCCGAGTGGGCATGGTCCCGCACCTACCCGGCGGCCGCCGAGGTGGCGCCCACGGCCGCGGCGGTGGCGGTGGCGGTGTACAGCAGCAGCGGCCGCCCGCCGCCGGGACCGGCGTGCGCGGCGGCGACGGGCTCTGGGGACTCCACGGCCGCGATGCCTCAGGCGTCGGCCGTGCGCGCCGTGGTACGGAAGTGAGACGTGGGTCAGGGGACCCTGAGAAGAGAGTGAACGGCCCGGATAGGGTCGGACACCGTGGCCAACAAGAACATCCCCGACCCCGCGTACTCCGACGACGACGGCTCCGCCGACCCCCGGCTGAGCGCCGCGCTCGCCGCCTGGGCCGCGGACCGCACCGCAGTCGGACCCGTCCTGGAGGCGCTCAAGGGCGCCCGGCTGCTCGTCCCGGTCGTGGCCGTGCTCGGCGAGGTGGAGGAGGACGAGAACGGTCTGCGCCGTGAGAAGACCAGCGAGATGGCCGTACCGACCCTGAAGGCCGGCCCCCGCACGGCGCTGCCCGCCTTCACCTCCACCGACTCCCTGGCCCGCTGGGACCCGGCGGCCCGCCCTGTCGCGGTACCCCTGCGCCAGGCGCTGGAGGCCGCCGCGCACGAGAAGGCGGACACGGTGGTGCTGGACATGGCCGGGCCGGTGCCGTTCGAGGTGACCGGGCCCGCGCTGCTGGCGCTCGCCGAGGGCCGCACCACCACGGACCCGCTCGCCGACCCCGCCGTCGTGGAGGCCGTGCGGGAAGCCGTGGCCGCCGAGCCGGCCGTGCTGCGCGCGCACCTCGGACGGGGGCAGGCCGACGGGACCCTCGCCCTCGTTCTCGACCCGGCCGCCTCCGTGGCCCCGGCCGACGCCGCCCGGGCCGTCGCCGGGCGCCTGGCCGCCAGCGAGACGCTGAGGGCCCGCCTGGTGCGCGGCCTCGACCTGGCACTGCTGCCGGCCGGGGCGACGCCGCCGGGCGAGCCGTTGTACGTGAAGTCCGTGACGGAGTAGCGCGAGCGGGCAGGTCGCGGGTGAGCCGGGTACGGCCGCGCGCGAGCCGCAGGCCGTGGTCCGGCTGCGGGTCAGCCGTGGTCCGGTCGCGGGTCAGCCGTGGTCCGGTCGCGGGTCAGCCGGAGACCGGCTGCGGGTCAGCCGTGGTCCGGCTGCGGGTCAGCCGTAGACCGGCCCGGTGTACTTCTCGCCCGGACCCTGGCCCGGCTCGTCCGGGACCACCGACGCCTCGCGGAAGGCCAGCTGGAGCGACTTCAGGCCGTCGCGCAGCGGCGCCGCGTGGAAGGAGCTGATCTCGGTGGCGCTCGCGTCCAGCAGCCCGGCCAGCGCGGTCACCAGCTTGCGGGCCTCGTCCAGGTCCTTGTACTTGTCGCCCTCCTCGGTCAGCCCGAGTTTCACGGCGGCGGCGCTCATCAGGTTGACGGCGACCGTCACGATCACCTCGACCGCGGGGACCTCCGCGATGTCGCGGGCCATGGCGTCGAAGTCGGGGCTGCCGGGGGTCTCGGGGGAGTCCGCGGGGGAGGTGTCACTCATGCCTCACACGATAGGCCGAGCACGGCCCCGCGCCGCACCGAGCCCCAGGTGGTCCCGATTAGCTGTTGCCGGCCGTTGCTGCTAGCCTGGTGTGACGACCGGCTGGACATGTATGTGCCCGGCCCACAAGTGGAGGCTCCGATCTCCCACCCGACCGTCCTCACGGACGGCGGGTCACCGGTCAGGCGGCCACCACCGTTCCGTACGGACGGTGGAGAGTCGCCCGAGAGTGCGCCCCGCGGTTGACCGCGTCGGTGCTCCGGAAGGTTCGGAGTCCCGCCTGTGTCCCGTCCGGGGCATTTTTCATGCGCCGAGATGGTTGGTCCTATGTCAGTCAGACATACGCGGTCGTCCGCCAGACGACCGTATGGTGCTACCGAGGAGGATCCATCAGCGCCGAGCCCCGCATCAACGACCGGATTCGCGTTCCCGAGGTGCGACTTGTCGGTCCCAGTGGCGAGCAGGTCGGCATCGTGCCGCTCGCGAAGGCACTGGAGCTTGCGCAGGAGTACGACCTGGACCTGGTCGAGGTCGCGGCGAACGCCCGTCCGCCCGTGTGCAAGCTCATGGACTACGGGAAGTTCAAGTACGAGTCGGCCATGAAGGCCCGTGAGGCGCGCAAGAACCAGGCGCACACGGTCATCAAGGAGATGAAGCTCCGGCCGAAGATCGACCCGCACGACTATGACACCAAGAAGGGTCACGTCGTCCGGTTCCTCAAGCAGGGCGACAAGGTCAAGATCACGATCATGTTCCGTGGTCGCGAGCAGTCCCGGCCCGAACTGGGCTACCGGCTGCTGCAGCGGCTCGCGGAGGACGTCCAGGACCTCGGCTTCGTGGAGTCGAACCCGAAGCAGGACGGCCGCAACATGATCATGGTTCTCGGTCCGCACAAGAAGAAGACCGAGGCGATGGCCGAGGCCCGCCAGGCGCAGGAGGCCCGCAAGGCGTCCGCGAAGGCCCACCCCGGTCGCTCGCAGAACCCTGCCGATGCCGACGCCGATGCCGACGTCGAGGTCGGCGCCGACACCGAGGTCAGTGCCGACACCGAGGCCCCGGCCGAGGCGTGATCCCGGGACGCGAGTCCCAGGACGTAACCGATACACGAGCGACGCTCCACCGTGCCCGGTTTTCGTGACCGGGCATCGGAGCGCCACCTACGAGGAGAGAACGGCGCTATGCCGAAGAACAAGTCGCACAGCGGTGCCAGCAAGCGCTTCAAGGTCACCGGCTCCGGCAAGGTGCTCCGTGAGCGCGCCGGCAAGCGCCACCTGCTCGAGCACAAGTCGTCCCGTCTGACGCGTCGCCTCACCGGCAACGCCGAGATGGCCCCGGGCGACGCCAAGAAGATCAAGAAGCTTCTCGGCAAGTGACGCGGCGGCGCCCGATCGTCCGATCGCCGCGCGCCGTACGTCAGGACCGGGACCCAATCGTTTCCGGGCCGTGTGAGGACAACCACGGCCCCGCTACAAGGAGTTAACAAGTGGCACGCGTCAAGCGGGCAGTCAACGCCCACAAGAAGCGCCGGGCGATCCTCGAGCAGGCTTCCGGCTACCGCGGTCAGCGCTCGCGCCTGTACCGCAAGGCCAAGGAGCAGGTCACCCACTCGCTGGTCTACAACTACAACGACCGCAAGAAGCGCAAGGGTGACTTCCGCCAGCTGTGGATCCAGCGCATCAACGCCGCTGCCCGCGCCAACGGCATGACCTACAACCGCTTCATCCAGGGTCTGAAGGCCGCGAACGTCGAGGTCGACCGCAAGATCCTGGCCGAGCTGGCCGTCAACGACACCAACGCGTTCGCCGCGCTCGTCGAGGTCGCCCAGAAGGCTCTGCCGAGCGACGTCAACGCGCCGAAGGCCGCGTGATCGCTGCGCCGGCCTAGGCCGACGTGACGGTACGGACCCGTGGGCTCTGCCCGCGGGTCCGTTGTGTGTGCGCTGCTGCGCACGCTGCGCGATTCCACGTTCGTCCGCCACCGCCGGAAACCGCCACCGCCGGAAACCGCCGTAGTGGCTGATCGCCGTCGCGGCGGGAAGTTCCTACCGAAGGTGAAGCTCCATGCCTCCCGCCACCCCCGACCTCATCTCCCCCCGCTCCGCCCGCGTCCTGGCCGCCCGGCGGCTGGCGAAGCGGAACTTCCGGGGCAAGGAGCGGCTGTTCCTCGCGGAGGGGCCGCAGGCCGTACGGGAGGCGGCCGCGCACCGGGCCGGCGATGCCGCCACACTCGTCGAGCTGTTCGCGACGCCCGACGCCGCCGAGCGGTACTCCGACATCGTGGGCGCGGCCCGGGCCGCGGGGGCCCGGGTGCACCTCGCCGCCGAGGACGTCATCGCCGACATCTCCACCACCGTCACCCCGCAGGGCCTGGTCGGGATCTGCCGGTTCCTCGACACGCCGTTCGAGGAGATCCTCGCCGCCCGCCCCCGCCTGGTCGCCGTCCTCGCACACGTCCGCGACCCCGGCAACGCCGGCACCGTCCTGCGCTGTGCCGACGCCGCAGGAGCCGACGCCGTGGTGCTGACCGACGCCTCCGTGGACCTGTACAACCCCAAGGCCGTACGCGCCTCCGTCGGCTCGCTGTTCCACCTTCCCGTCGCCGTCGGCGTCCCCGTGGCACAGGCGGTCGACGGCCTCAGGGCGGCCGGGGTGCGCATCCTGGCCGCCGACGGCACGGGCGCGCACGACCTCGACGACGAGCTCGACAAGGGCACCATGGGCGGCCCCACCGCCTGGGTGTTCGGCAACGAGGCCTGGGGCCTGCCCCAGGAGACCCGTGATCTCGCCGACGCCGTCGTACGGGTCCCGATCCATGGAAAGGCCGAGAGCCTGAACCTCGCCACCGCCGCGGCCGTATGTCTCTACGCGTCCGCCCGGGCACAGCGCGCCTGACGGAGGGTGCTACTTCGTCACCGAGAGCTAGTAGGGTGACCAGCTCGGGGGCCCTCTGCGGCGGAGAGGTGGGGTACGGGGATGAGTGTCGGCACCAGTCGCGCACCGGGAACGCCCGACGCGCGGCGCCCGCCCGTGCCCCGGCGCGGTGATCCGGCCGAGCTCGGCATCGACCCCGACGACCTGCCCGACGGGCTGGTGATCGCCGACGAGCACGGGCGAGTGATCTGCTTCAACGCCGCCGCCGCACGCATCACCGCCGTCCCCGCCGCCGACGCCCTCGGCCGGCGCCTGGAGAAGGCCCTGCCGTTGGAGGATCTGGAGGGGCGGCGCTGGTGGCAGCTGACCGACCCCTACGGCGGCCTCGCCATCCGCGTGGGCCAGCCCGAGCGCAACCTCCTGCTGCACGGGGGCCGCGAGGTCCTCGTGTCGGCCAGGTACGTCCGCAGCCACCCCACCGGCCCCGTCCGCCGGGTCGTCGTCTCCCTCCGGGACACCGAGGCCCGCCGGCGCACCGAGCGCAGTCACGCCGAGCTGATCGCCACCGTCGCCCACGAGCTGCGCTCGCCGCTCACCTCCGTCAAGGGCTTCACGGCGACCCTGCTCGCCAAGTGGGAGAGGTTCACCGACGACCAGAAGCGGCTGATGCTGGAGACCGTCGACGCCGACGCCGACCGGGTCACCCGGCTCATCGCCGAGCTGCTCGACATCTCCCGCATCGACTCCGGCCGGCTCGAGGTGCGCCGCCAGATCGTCGACATCGGCGCCGCCGTCGGCCGGCACATCCAGGCCTACGTCGCCGCCGGCCGGCCAGCCGACCGCTTCCTGCTGCGCATCGAGCAGCCGCTGCCCGCACTGTGGGCCGACCCGGACAAGATCGACCAGGTGCTGAGCAACCTCATCGAAAACGCGGTGCGGCACGGTGAGGGAACTGTCACCATTGACATCACACCCGCGGCGTCCCCCCGTGAAGGAGAGGACGCCGGTACGTCGGTCACCGTGAGCGACGAGGGGCCCGGCATCCCGGAGGAGTCCATGAACCGCGTCTTCACCCGCTTCTGGCGGGGCAGCAAGCGCGGCGGCACCGGCCTCGGGCTCTATATCGTCAAGGGCATCGTCGAGGCCCACGGCGGCACCATCACGGTCGGCCGTGCCCCCGGCGGCGGCGCGGAGTTCCGATTTACCCTGCCCGTGGGCACCCCGGCACACCTGCTGTAGACACCGGCCGAGGACCCACGGGCGCATTTGCTTTCCCCGGCCCCGTTAGACTCGGCCTTTGGCACCTTTGCGTCCCAAACACGGAGACGAACACGAAAGAAGATTCGTCCACGAGTCGGTGACGGGGACCGTCAGCCAGCCAATCGGAAGCACGGGAAGAGATGTCGGCACCCAATAAGTCGTACGACCCTGTCGAGGTCGAGGCGTTGAAACCGGAAGAGATCGAGCGCATGCGGGACGAGGCGCTCACCGCCTTCGCCGCCGCGGACTCACTCGACGCGCTCCACGAGGCCAAGGTCGCCCACACCGGCCCGGCCTCCCCGCTGGCTCTCGCCAACCGCGAGATCGGCGCCCTCCCGCCGCATGCCAAGGCCGACGCGGGCAAGCGTGTCGGCATGGCCCGCGGCGCGGTGAACAAGGCCCTCGCCGCCCGGCAGGTCGAACTGGAGGCGGAGCGGGACGCCCGTGTGCTGGTCGAGGAGGACGTCGACGTCACGCTGCCCCACGACCGCGTCCCGCCCGGCGCCCGGCACCCGCTGACCACGCTCTCGGAGCGCATCGAGGACATCTTCGTGGCCATGGGCTACGAGGTGGCCGAGGGCCCGCAGGTCGAGGCCGAGTGGTTCAACTTCGACGCGCTCAACATCGGCCCGGACCACCCGGCCCGCGGCGAGGCCGACACGTTCTTCGTGCAGGGTCCCGAGGGCGGCACCGAGTCCGGTGTCGTGCTGCGCACCCACACCTCGCCGGTGCAGATCCGCTCCCTGCTGGAGCGCGAGCTGCCGGTCTACGTGATCTGCCCCGGTCGCGTGTACCGCACCGACGAGCTGGACGCAACCCACACGCCCGTGTTCCACCAGGTCGAGCTGCTCGCCGTGGACGAGGGCCTGACCATGGCCGACCTCAAGGGCACCCTGGACCACATGGTCCAGTCACTGTTCGGCGAGGGCATGAAGACCCGGCTGCGGCCGAACTTCTTCCCCTTCACCGAGCCGAGTGCCGAGATGGACATGCTCTGCTACGTCTGCAAGGGCGAGTCCGTCGGCAACCCCGACCGGCCCTGCCGCACCTGCTCGTCCGAGGGCTGGATCGAGCTCGGCGGCTGCGGCATGGTCAACCCGCGGGTGCTCACCGCCTGCGGCGTCGACCCGGAGAAGTACAGCGGCTTCGCCTTCGGGTTCGGCATCGAGCGGATGCTGATGTTCCGCCACAACGTCGAAGACATGCGAGACATGGTCGAGGGTGACGTCCGGTTCACCCGGCCGTTCGGGATGGAGATCTGATGCGGGTCCCGCTTTCCTGGCTGCGGGAGTACGTCGACCTGCCGGCGACTGAGTCCGGGCGCGACGTCCAGGCCAAGCTCATTTCGGCCGGCCTAGAGGTCGAGACCGTCGAGCAGCTCGGCGCCGACCTCAAGGGGCCGCTCGTCGTCGGCCGGGTGCTGACCATCGAGGAGCTGGAGGGCTTCAAGAAGCCGATCCGCTTCTGCACCGTCGACGTCGGGCAGGCCAACGGCACCGGCGAGCCGCAGGAGATCGTCTGCGGTGCCCGCAACTTCTCCGTCGGCGACAAGGTCGTCGTCGTCCTCCCGGGCGCCGTGCTGCCCGGCGGCTTCGCGATCAGCGCCCGCAAGACGTACGGCAGGACCTCCCACGGCATGATCTGCTCCGGCGACGAGCTGGGCATGGGCGACGACGGCACCCACGGCATCATCGTGCTGCCGCCGGAGACCGAGGTCGGCAAGGACGCCATCGAGCTGCTCGAGCTGGTCGACGAGGTCCTCGACATCGCCGTCACCCCGGACCGCGGCTACTGCCTGTCCCTGCGCGGTGTCGCCCGCGAGGCCGCCATCGCCTACGGCCTGCCGCTGCGCGACCCGGCGCTCCTCGACGTGCCGGCCCCCAACGCCTTCGGCTACCCGGTGCAGATCTCCGAGCCGCTCGGCTGCGACCGCTTCACGGCCCGTACGGTGACCGGTCTCGACCCCGAGGCCCGCTCCCCGATCTGGCTGCAGCGCCGGCTGCAGAAGGCCGGCATGCGTCCGATCTCGCTGGCCGTGGACATCACCAACTACGTGATGCTGGAGCTGGGCCAGCCCCTGCACGCCTACGACCGGGCCCGTGTCCAGGGCACGATCGGGGTGCGCCGGGCCGAGGAGGGCGAGAAGTTCACCACCCTCGACGGTGTCAAGCGCACGCTGCACGCCGAGGACCTGGTCATCACCGACGACCGCGGCCCGATCGGCCTCGCGGGCGTCATGGGCGGCGCCAACACCGAGATCGACGACACCGAGGGCACCACCACCGAGGTCGTCATCGAGGCCGCCCACTTCGACGCGGTCGCCGTCGCGCGCACCGCCCGCCGCCACAAGCTGTCCTCCGAGGCCTCCCGCCGCTTCGAGCGGGGCGTCGACCCGCAGGCCTCCTCCGCCGCGGCCCAGCGCACCGTCGACCTGCTGGTCCTCCTCGCGGGCGGCACGGCCGACGCGGGCGTCACCGAGGTCGTCGCGCCCTCGGCGCCGCGCACGATCACCATCCCGGCGAACCACCCCGACAAGGTCGCGGGCGTCGAGTACGGCCGCGAGACCGTCGTGCGCAGGCTGCAGGAGATCGGCTGCGACGTCCACGGGCAGGACGAGCTGATCGTCACCGCGCCGTCCTGGCGGCCCGACCTCACCGACCCCAACGACCTGGCCGAAGAGGTCATCCGCCTGGAGGGCTACGAGAACCTGCCCTCCACGCTGCCCAAGCTTCCCTCGGGCCGCGGACTGACCCACCGGCAGCGGCTGCACCGCCGGGTCGGCCGCGCGCTGGCCGGCGCGGGCTACGTCGAGGCACCGAACTACCCGTTCGTGGGCGAGCAGGTCTTCGACCACCTCGGCCTGGCGGCCGACGACCCGGCCCGCCGCGTCGTGAAGCTGACCAACCCGCTCAGCGACGAGGAGCCCGCGCTCCGTACGACGCTGCTGCCGGGGCTGCTCGGCGCGCTGCGCCGCAACGACGGCCGCGGCAGCCACGACCTCGCGCTGTTCGAGACCGGTCTGGTCTTCCACCCGGGGGAGGAGCAGCGCGTCGCCGAACGGCCGCCCGTGGACCGGCGCCCGACCGACGAGGAGATCGCCGAGCTGACCGCCGCGCTGCCCGAGCAGCCGCGTCATGTGGCCGCCGTCCTCGCGGGCGCCCGCGAGCAGGCCGGCTGGTGGGGCAAGGGGCGCCCGGCCGACTGGGCCGACGCGATCGAGGCCGCGCGCACCGTCGCCCGTGAGGCGGGGGCCGAACTGATCGTCCGCAAGGGCCAGTACGGGCCGTGGCACCCGGGCCGCTGCGCCGAGCTCGCGGTCGCCGTGGGCGGTACCGAGCGGGTCCTGGGCCACGCGGGCGAGCTGCACCCGCGCGTGCTGAAGGCACTGGGCCTGCCCGAGCGCACCAGCGCGATGGAGCTGAACCTGGACGCCCTGGAACAGCTCGGCGACGACACCCCGCAGGCGCCGGGCATCTCCACCTTCCCGGTCGCCACGCAGGACGTCGCCCTCGTCGTCGACAGGCCGGTCCCGGCCGCCGAGGTCGAGGCCGCGCTGCGCGAGGGCGCCGGCGAACTGCTGGAGTCCATCCGGCTGTTCGACGTCTACGAGAACGCCGGGCAGCTCGGCGAGGGCCGCAAGTCGCTGGCCTACGCGCTGCGGTTCCGCGCGCCCGACCGCACGCTGACGGTCGACGAGGCGTCGGCGGCCCGCGACGCGGCGGTGGCGCTGGCCGCCGAGCGGACGGGAGCGGAGCTCCGAGGGGCCTGATCGCAGCGTGCGCGGGGGGCGGGTCCGATTGCCCCGGACCCGCCCCCCGCGCTGTGATCTGCATAAATGCGGGAAGCGCGAAGATCACTCACTCGTTCGGGTGAGAACCCCGGGCGATCCGGCCCCTGTGCCGCACACGGTCGAAAGAATCGGAGCGGCCTTTCGGGGCCGGTCTGCGCTGTCAGGGCCTGTATGGGGGGCCATGGGCATGATCTGCATCAGGGCTGGTACTCCGCGCAGGGCGTGGTCGTCGCTCGGGCCGCCCGCCGTCTGGGGCGCCGTGGCGGTCACGTACAGACTCACCTGCCCGCTGGTGCACCAGCACGGGCTCGGGGCGCGGATCGCCACCGGCGCCGTGTTCCTGGCCGTGGGCACGGGCCTGGTCCTGCACGTCCGCCGGGCCCTGCTGCGCGAGCTGCGGCAGGCCCGCGCGGTCGCGGGGGCCGCGCAGAGCGTGCTGCTGCGCCCGCCGCCGCCACGGGTCGACGGCCTGAGCGTCGCGGCCGCCCAGCTCTCCGCCGACCGGGGAGCGGCGGTCGGCGGCGACCTGTACGAGGTGATCGCCACCGAGCACGGCGTACGGGTCGTGATGGGCGACGTCCGCGGCCACGGCATCGCCGCCCTCGGCACCGTGGCCGCCGTACTCGGCAGCTTCCGCGAGGCGGTGCACGACGAGGACGAACTCGCCGGCGTACTGCGCCGGCTGGACCGGGCGCTGGCCCGCCACCTGGACGCCCGGGACCCGGAGCACCCGTTCGCGGAGGACTTCGTCACGGTCCTGCTCCTGGAGATCGCCGCGGACGGCGCGTTGCACGCGCTCAACTGCGGTCACCCGTGGCCGTACCTGCTGAGCGCCGCCGGTGCCGATCACGTTTCCCGTGCCGACCCGCTGCCGCCGCTGGGCCCGTTCCCCCTGCCGCCCGACCTGGCCGCCGTACCGATGGGACACCTGCTGCCCGGCCAGACGCTGGTCCTGTACACGGACGGCGTGGAGGACGCCCGCGACACCCACGGCAGGTTCTTCCCGCTGCCGGCGGTGCTGACCGAGGCGACGCGTGACGGCCCCGCCTCTTCGCAGACGATCCTGCGCACCGTCCTCACCCGTCTGCTGCACCACGCCGGCCGGCGGCCCACCGACGACGTGGCGGTTCTCGTGGTGAACAACGCCCGGGACCCTTCGACTCGCGGGGGTGAAGCAGGCGGCGCGGGGAACTGCGCGGCCGGCCCCCGCTCGGCCGCAGCCGGCAAGCACCTGTAGTACCAGGCCCTGGCCGTCCCGGAGTTGCCCGGCGGCGCCGCCCGCCCCGCCACGGAGTGTCGGGCAGGCAGCCGGGCGGACGGCGCGGAAGCGGGCCGCCGCACTGTACGAGGGGGAGCCGGCGGCCCGGCCGGCCTCTTGACGAGGCATTTCAGTCAACCGGCCGGAAACTCTCCGCAACAGCGCGCGCACAGCGCGGACTCGCGCACTCCGTTCACACCCCGTGCGAACGGCGACGCACTACGCTGTCCGCACCGAGGCACCGGGGGGCATTCATGCAGCCCAACACTCTGCTCGACGCGATCCTGGACGAGGCCGGGATCTCGCACGCCGGTCTGGCCGCGCACGTCAACCAGGCCGGGCGGGCGCGCGGACTCGCCCTGAGGTACGAACACACCGCCGTGGCACGGTGGTTGAAGGGCCAGCGGCCGCGCGGGCAGGTGCCCGACCTGATCTGCGAGGTGCTCGCCGCCCGGCTGCACCGGTCCGTCACCCTCGACGACATCGGTCTGGGCGTGCCCGGCGAGCCGTCCGCCCCGCACGGCACCACCCTGTCCGGCTTCGTGGAACGTGCCACCGCCCTGTGGCGCTCCGACGAACAGCAGCGCCCGCACATACTCGGCGCCCCCGCCGTGACCGGCACGCCTGCGGTGATGCCCGTGTGGGAGTGGGAGAACCCACCCGAGGACGTCGACGTCTCCCGCGGCGGCCGGCACCGGGTCACGCACGCCGACATCGAGATGCTGCGCGCCGCCCGCACCCACTACGAGCAGATGTACCGCAAGGCCGGCGGCATCGCGACCCGCAGCCGCATCGTGGGCTTCCTGAACGCCGAGGCCGCCCCGCTGCTGCGCGGCAGCTACACCGACGCCACCGGCCGCCAACTCCACCGAGCGACCGGCGGACTGGTGGCCATCGCGGGTATCTGCGCGTACGACTCCGACGCACACGGCCTCGCCCAGCGCTACTTCCACCAGGCGCTCCGGCTCGCCAAGGCCAGCGGGGACCGGGGACTTGGCGCGTATGTCATAGCCCTGCTGGTCAACCAGTCGCTGTTCATGCGCGAGTACCGCCAGGCCGTCGCCTTCGCCGAGGCCGCGCTGCGCGCCGCCGGCAAGCACATCACTCCCGCGCTCGCCTCCGACCTGTACGCGATGCAGGCCAAGGCGTACGCCCACCTCGGCGACGGCACGAGCGCGCTGTCCTGCATCCGGCGGGCCGAGCAGGCCGCCGAACGCATCCGGCGCGGATACGAACCCGACGAGACCGGCTATGTCCAACCGGGCCTGGTCAACGTCCAGGTGGCGGAGGCGCTGCTCAGCCTCGGCGAACTGGCCGCGGCCGAGGAGCACGCCACGGCCGCCGTGGACAACCCCGCGCACGACCGCGGCCGGGTGCACCGGCTCGCCATGCTCAGCACGATCGAACTGCGCCGGGGCAACGCCGACAAGGCGGTGGCCACCGCGGTGCAGATGGCCGAACAGGCGCGCGGGATGGAGTCCCAGCGGCTGCGGGACAGACTGCGCGCGGTGCGCGAGTACCTGGTGCGCAGCGGCTGCGCCGGCACGGCGGAGGCGGCCGAACTCATCGACGGGGCACTGCGCGTGCCGCTGTGAGGACCGCCGCGCGCCGCGCGCGGCCGGCTGTGCGCCTGCTGTCAGACCCCTCCGGCTGCGATATTGCCACTGACCCAACGGAAGGTGGCAGAACCGTGCAGTGGACGAAACAGAACGAACAAACTGTGTACGCAAACCGCTGGTTCACCGTCAACCTCGCGGATGTCGAGCTGCCGGACGGCCGGCACCTCGACCACTTCCTGATACGGCTGCGGCCCGTCGCCGTGGCCACGGTGGTCAACGAGGCCAACGAGGTCCTCCTGCTGTGGCGCCACCGATTCATCACCGACAGCTGGGGGTGGGAGCTCGCGGCGGGCGTCGTCGAGGACGGCGAGGACATCGCCGGCGCGGCCGCCCGGGAACTGGAGGAGGAGACCGGCTGGCGGCCGGGGCCCCTGCACCACCTCATGAGCGTGGAGCCGTCCAACGGACTCACCGACGCCCGGCACCACATCTACTGGTCGGACGAGGGCGAGTACGTCGGACACCCGGTGGACGACTTCGAGTCCGACCGCCGGAAATGGGTCCCCCTCAAGCTCGTTCCCGACATGGTCGCCCGCGGCGAGGTCCCGGCCGCGAACATGGCGGCCGCGTTACTGCTCCTGCACCACCTCAGGCTCGGGCAGGACACCCTGCCCTGACCGGGGCATGGGGTGTTCAGTGTCCCCACGCCTGCCAGATCGTCACGACCAGGGCGCCCACGGCCGTGATGGCCGAGACCGAGGGCAGCGGCCAGCGCGCGTGCTCCAGCGTGACGAGCCGCGCGCTCAGTTCGTCCAGTTCCTTCACGGCCTCCTCGGTGCGGTGGTTCAGCAGGGCCAGCCCGCCCTCGACGCGGGCGTACGCCACGTCCAGACGGCGCCGTAACTCCGCGAGTTCTCCGGGTACGACGGGATGCTCGGGATCGGCGGTCACAGGTCCGCTCCCTTCCGTGGTCGTCGTGCGTCCCTTGCATGCGCATGAGGAGTCAACCCGCCCGGTGGGCACGCGGGGAGAGTGTGCGAACGGCATATGCGGGACCGGTGCGCGCACGGTGTGTGAATGCCGCGGGCCCGGCACCCTCTCCGGTGCCGGGCCCGCGGGCTCCGCCGAGTTCCGAGCGTCCGTGATCAGCCGTAGGTGTAGAAGCCCGAGCCGCTCTTGCGGCCCAGCCGGCCGGCGTCGACCATGCGCTGGAGCAGCGGGGGAGCGGCGTACAGCGGCTCCTTGTACTCCTCGTACATCGAAGCGGCGACCGAGGCGACCGTGTCCAGGCCGATCAGGTCGGACAGCTTCAGCGGGCCCATCGGGTGGGCGCAGCCCAGCTCCATGCCGTTGTCGATGTCCTCGCGGCTGGCGATGCCCGACTCGAACATCCGGATCGCGGAGAGCAGGTAGGGGATCAGCAGCGCGTTCACCACGAAGCCGGAGCGGTCCTGGGCGCGGATCGCGTGCTTGCCGAGCACCTTCTCGGTGAACAGCTGTGCCCGGCCCAGCGTGCCCTCGGAAGTGGTGAGCGCCGGAATCAGCTCGACCAGCTGCTGCACCGGTGCCGGGTTGAAGAAGTGCACGCCGATGACCTGGTCCGGCCGGGCGGTGGCGACCGCCAGCTTCACCAGCGGGATCGAGGAGGTGTTGGAGGCCAGGATCGCGTCCGGGCGGGTCACCACCTGGTCGAGCACCTGGAAGATCTCGGTCTTGACCTGCTCGTTCTCCACCACGGCCTCGATCACAAGATCCCTGTCGGCGAACTCGCCGAGGTCGGTGGTGAAGCTCAGCCGCGCCTGCGTCGCGTCCCGCTCCTCCTCGGTGATCTTGCCGCGCTCGGCCGCCTTGGCCAGGGAGTTGAACAGCCGGGTACGGCCGATCTCCAGGGCCTCACCAGTGGTCTCGGCGACCTTGACGTCCAGGCCGGCCCGGGCGCACACCTCGGCGATGCCCGCACCCATCTGGCCGCAGCCCACCACTCCGACGCGTTCGATGTCGGTCACATCGTCCCTTTCGCTGATCCAGCGTGTGGCAGGCGGCCGGGATGTGGTGCCTGCTCCGATCGTGCACGTTACCCCTGTCGCAGCGATGATCGATCGTCCGGGTCGGGCATGCTGGGCCGGTACACGATCCGTGACCGTACGGATCCACGGCGTACTGGGAGTGCCCGGATGGGCCGAGTGACACGACGGGCGTTCACCGTGGCCGCGCTGTCGGCCCTGGCGGCGGCCGGGGACGCGGCGGCCGTCCCGCAGCACCCGCGCACGACCGGCGACGGGCTGCGCCGGCGGGCGGTCACGGAGATGCGCGGCATGTGGCTGGCGACCGTGGACAACCGCGACTGGCCCTCGCGCACCGGGCTGAGCGTGGCCCGGCAGCGCGGCGAGCTGACCGCCCTGCTCGACGCGGCGGTGCGCTGCCGGCTCAACACCGTGATCCTCCAGGTGCGCCCGACGGCCGACGCGCTGTGGCCCTCGCCGTTCGAGCCGTGGTCGCAGTACCTGACCGGCACCCAGGGCCGGGACCCGGGCTGGGACCCGCTCGGCACGGCCGTCGAGGAGGCCCACGCCCGCGGTCTGCAGCTGCACGCCTGGTTCAACCCCTACCGCGTCGCCCTCCACGACGACCCGTCCCGGCTTCTCGCCTCCCACCCGGCCCGCAGGCACCCCGACTGGGTGGTCCCGTACGGCGGGAAGCTCTACTACAACCCGGGTCTTCCCGACGTCCGGGCCTTCGTGCGGCAGGCGATGCTCGACGCGGTGCGGAAGTACCCCGTGGACGGTGTGCACTTCGACGACTACTTCTACCCCTACCCGGCGGCGGGCGAGTCCTTCGACGACGACGCAGCCTACGACCGTCACGGCGGTGGCTTCACCAGCCGGGCCGCCTGGCGGAGGGACAACATCGACCGGCTGGTCCGCGAGACGGCCGCCGGCATCCGGCAGATCCGGCCCGGCACGCAGTTCGGGATCAGCCCCTTCGGCGTATGGCGCAACGCCTCGACCGACACGCGCGGCTCGGACACCCAGGCGGGCGTGGAGACCTACGACGACCTGTACGCGGACACCCGCAGGTGGACCAGGGAGGGCTGGATCGACTACGTCGTCCCTCAGCTGTACTGGAACATCGGCTTCGCCGCCGCCGACTACGCCACGCTCGTGTCCTGGTGGGCGGAGGTGGCGAGGGGCAGCCGTACGAAGCTGTACGTGGGGGAGGCGCTGTACCGGGCGGAGGACCCGGCCGAGGGCGCGGCCTGGCAGGACCCGGACGAGCTGTCCCGTCATCTCGCCCTCGCCGGGCAGCACCCGGAAGTGCGCGGGCACGTCTTCTTCGCCGCGAAGGACGTCGCGACGGACCCGGCGGGTGCGATGGCGCGGGTGGTCGCCGACCACTACCGGCAGTCGGCGAACCCCCCGCGCTGACGCAGCCGATCCGGCTGATCCGGCTGGTCTCGCTGATCTAGTGGTGTTCCATTTCCTGACGGCGGATGTCCTTGTGGCGGACCTGGCAGTCGGGACCCGGTGACATCACGGCCTCGTGACCGTCCGGGAAGCGGACGCGGTAGGGCGGACTGCCCTCCGTGCCCATCACTTCGACGACTTCGGTGATCTGGTCGTGTTGGCCGACCACCCTGCCGTGCTGGACAAGCTGGTCGCCCACGGATGCGTGCATCTGCAGGGCCTCCTCACCATGTGCGGGAGCAGCGGTCCTCGGCTTTCGAGTCTACGGCGCGCCGCACCGTCCGGACCGGTCCGTGCCGCGCCGGTCAGTCGCGCGTCCGCTGGGTGACGGCGATGCAGACGAGCACGGCGGCGGCCGTCAGCGGGGCGGCCGGCGTCAGGTGCTCGCCGAGGAGCAGCACCGACCACACCAGTGTGAGCAGCGGCTGGGCCAGCTGCAACTGGCTGGCCTTGGGGATCCCGATCGCCGCCATGCCCCGGTACCACAGGACCAGTCCGAGGAACTGCGAGCCGGCCGCCACCCACAGCAGCCCCGTCACGGCGTGCACACCCAGGTGCACGGGCTCGTACGACAGCGCGAGCACGGCGGCGGGAACGGCGAGCGGCAGGCACAGCACCAGCGCCCAGCCGATCACCTGCCAGCCGGGCATGATCCGGGCCAGCCGGCCGCCCTCGGTGTAGCCGGCGGCGCACACCAGCAGGGCGCCGAAGAGGCAGCCGTCGGCCGGCGTCAGGGAGCCGCCGCTCTGCTGCACGGTGAAGCCGGCCACGGCGGCCGCGCCCGCCAGCGCCGCCGCCCAGAACGTCCGCGAGGGACGGGCCCCCACGCGCAGCGCGGAGAACAGCGCCGTGGTGAGCGGAAGCAGGCCCACGACCACGGCGGCGTGCGCGGTGGTCGAGGTCTGCAGGGCGAGCGTGGTCAGCAGCGGGAAGCCGAGGACCACTCCGGCGGCCACGACCGCCAGCCCGGGCCAGTGCCGGCGTGCGGGCGGCGCGACGCGCAGCGCCAGCAGACAGCCGCCCGCGATGACCGCGGCGAGCACACTGCGCACGGCCACCAGCGACCAGGGCCCGAAGCCCTCCAGGCCCCAGGCGGTGGCCGGAAAGGTGAGGGAGAAGGCGACGACGCCGAGGGCGGCCTGGACGACGCCGGAGCGGCTCCGGACGGCCCGCCGCCCGGCGGGGCCGCTTCCGGCGGTCGGCGGCGGGGCGCCCACTGCTATCGTGTGGGAGGCAATAGCGCTACTCTGTGCTCTCATGCAACAGCGTAGCAGCGTCGATGACCTCGCCCAACAGCTGCGGCAGGAGTTGAACCGCTACTCGCCAGGAGGAAAGCTCCCGTCGAGCCGGGCCCTGGTCGAGCGGTACCGGGTGAGCCCGGTGACCGTGTCCCGCGCCCTGGCGCAGCTCGCCGCCGAGGGGCTCGTGGTCACCCGCCCCGGTGCCGGCGCGTTCCGCGCGGAGCCGTCGGCCGGGCCGCCCGCTCCCGCCGGCGACACCTCCTGGCAGGAGCTTGCGCTCAGCGCGGACGGCGCCGGCGACCTCGTGCCGCGCACGGTCGACGCCTCCGGCGTCACGGTCTCGCTCGCCGCGCCGCCGCCGGGGGTGATCGAGTTCAACGGGGGCTATCTGCACCCCTCGCTGCAGCCCGAGCGGGCCATGGCCGCCGCACTCTCCCGGGCCGGCCGCCGCCCCGGGGCCTGGGGGCGGCCGCCGCTGGAGGGACTGCCGGAACTGCGCGAGTGGTTCGCACGGAGCATCGGCGGGCCGGGCGGGACCGTCACCGCCGCCGAGGTCCTGATCGCCGCCGGCGGTCAGTCCGCACTCACCACCACCCTGCGCGCGCTGGCCCCGCCCGGCGCCCCGGTGCTCGTCGAATCGCCCACCTACCCGGGCATGCTGGCCATCGCCCGGTCCTCCGGGCTGCGGCCGGTGCCCGTACCGGTGGACGCCGACGGTGTGCGCCCCGACCTGCTGGCCGGGGCCTTCCGGGCGACCGGTGCCCGCGTGTTCGTCTGCCAGCCGCTGTTCCAGAACCCCACCGGTGCCCAGCTCGCCCCCGCCCGGCGCGCCCAGGTGCTGCGGACCGCCCGCGAGGCCGGCGCCTTCGTCGTCGAGGACGACTTCGTGCGACGGCTCGTGCACGAGGACGCCGGACCGCTGCCGCCCCCGCTGGCCGCCGACGACCCCGACGGCGTCGTGGTGCACGTGTGCTCGCTGACCAAGGCCACCTCGCCCAGCTTCCGGGTGAGCGCGCTGGCCGCCCGGGGCCCGGTCCTCGAACGCCTGCGCGCGATCCAGGTGGTGGACGCCTTCTTCGTGCCCAGACCGCTGCAGGAGGCCGCCCTCGAACTCGTCGGCTCACCCGCCTGGCCACGCCATCTGCGGTCGGTCTCGGCCGAGTTGAAGACCCGCCGCGCCGCCATGACGGCCGCGCTGCGACTGGGCCTGCCGCAGCTCGCCCTCGCGCACATCCCGTCCGGCGGCTACCACCTGTGGCTGCGCCTGCCCGACGGCACCGACGAGGCCGCCCTGACCGCCGCCGCCCTGCGGGCGGGTGTCGCGATCACCCCGGGCCGACCGTACTTCAGCGCCGAACCCCCGGCCGCCCACCTCCGGCTGAGCTTCGCGGCGGTCGCCGGCACGGGCGAGATCGCCGAGGGCGTACGACGGCTGCGCGCCGCCTGCGACGAGGCGCTGTGACGCCGAAGCGCCGTCCGGGCCGGCGAAAACGGCTCGACACCACCGAACCCCGGCTGCGAGTCTCCCGCCATGACCGACACCCCGCGCCTCGCCGACGGCTACGAGATCTCCACCGATCCCGACCGGATCGACGCCGACCGCGTGCACCGGTGGCTGTCCACCGACGCGTACTGGGCGGTCGGGCGGGCGCGCGAGAAGCATGGGCGGGCGATGGACGGCTCGCTCAACTTCGGGGTTTTCGACATCGTTTCGGGTGAACAGGTGGCGTATGCGCGGGTGGTGACCGACCGGGCGACCTTCGCATGGCTGTGCGACGTCTACGTGGACCCGGCCGTGCGCGGCAAGGGGATCGGTACGGCGCTCGTCGGTGCCGTATGTGAGCACCTGCGGCCCTGTGGGCTGCGCCGGATCGTGCTCGCCACGCAGGATGCGCACGGGGTGTACGAGAAGCTCGGCTTCCGGCCGCTGGAGCTGCCCGAGCGATGGATGGCGCTCGTTTTGGAGTGATATGTCCTGCGGTTCCCTCCTTGTCCCTGACCTCGAAGTAAGGTTTCACGCACCCTCGGTAACCCCTGGGCGATGCCTCTTGACCTGCGCAGTTGAGCGGCTCACGATCGCCGCATGGCAGTTCGGGTCACGTTCGTCGCCGCCGCGCGCAGCTCCTCGCTGCTCGCCGAGCGCTTCCAGGACGACCGGCCGTTGGACCAGGCGGGCTGGGGCGACGTCCAGCGCGTCGCCCACGACCTGCTGCCGCTGGCGGCCGCCGAGCTGCGCTACTGCTCACCGACTCCGCGCAGCCGCGCCACCGGGGACGCCCTCGGCTACGCCCCCCTCTCGCAGCTCGCCCTGCGGGACTGTGACATGGGCCGCTGGCGCGGGCTCACCCTCGGCGAGGCGATGGCCCGTGAACCGCAGGCCGTGGACGCCTGGCTCGCCGACCCGCGCGGAACCCCGCACGGCGGCGAGTCGCTGCTGTCGTTCATCGGCCGCGTCGGCGGCTGGCTGGACACCCGGCCGGTCGATGACGGCGGCCGCATCGTCGCCGTGGCCGAACCCTCGGTGATCCGCGCCGCCCTGGTCTACGCCCTGAGGGTGCCCCCGTCGACGTACTGGAGCATCGACGTGCGCCCTTTGTCGACGACCACCGTCACCGGCCGCGGGGGCCGCTGGAACCTCCGGCTGGACGGCGTGCCGGCTCAGCCCTCGCGCGTGTAGTCCGTCGTCAGCACCAGGTCCTTCGCGGGGCCACCCACGCGCCACACCGTGCGCCAGCGGTCGGCGTCCAGGGCTGTGAACCCGCCCCGGTAGAGGTCGGCCGCACAGGGATGGCCGGCAGTGTGCCGCCCGGTGCGCAGGTCCAGGTCGTGGAAGGGCCGCCCGTCCGCGAACCGCACGTCCGCCGTCCCGGGCGCGCTTCCCGGCAGGAAACGCAGCGTCCGTGCGGCGGGCCGGGCGACGCCCTGCCAGACGAAGGTGCCCGCTTCCCGGTGCAGCAGACCGGCGCCTTCCAGGGGAGTGAAGACGGTGCTCCCGGTGAAGCGGCCCTCCTCGCCGCTCGCCAGATCCCGCACCGACCGCTCGACCCGCCACCGCCCGGCCAGATACGCGAACGCGTCCGGCACCGGCCAGTACCCGACCATCGCGCCCGCTCCCTCGCCGCGTCGTTCCCGCACGCGCAATGGCGTGCCCCTGCCTCGTCCTCGTATATCAGGTATCAGGCAGAGGCGGCCGGGGTGCCGTCCGCGGGCCGCTGTCCGAGCGGCAGCAGCCCGCGCTCGCCGAACACCTTCTTGGCGGCGAAGGTGGCGTTCAGGGCCTTCGGTATGCCGCAGTAGACGGCCGAGTGCAGCAGCGCCTCCGTGATCTGCTCCGGCGTGAGGCCCACGTTGAGTGCCGCGTTGACGTGCACGTCCAGCTGGGCCTCGCAGCCCCCGAGCGCGGTGAGCATGCCCAGGGTGACCAGCTGGCGGTCGCGTGGGGCCAGCCCCGGCCGGTCGTAGATCTCGCCGAAGGCCCAGGCGACGACCTGGTGGCCGAGTTCCGGGCTGATGTCGGCGAGCGAGTCGACGACCCGCTGCCCCGCCTCGCCGTCGACGGACCGCAGCACCTCCAGGCCGCGGGCGAAACGCTCTTCACGGGTGGTGCTCTCGCTCATGTCCGTTCGTCCGTTCCCGGCCACCCGTCGAGCTGCCGTTCGTCGAGCTGCCGTTCGTCGTTCCGTGATCTCGGGAAGACCGTAGAACCTGGAGCGCACTCCAAGTCAAGGGCGGCCTCGCGGCGGGCCCGCACGCGAATTCATTAACCGTCAAATCATTTCCGGGACGACTTTTGTTTCCCCGGTGGTAACGGGCCCATTGAAGTCATGAGGGGTATTCGGAATTCTCCCCGGAATTTTCCCGGGACCACACAACCAACCGGAAAGACCGCCCGTCTAAGTCGGCGAATCAACTCCGCGCGGGGAGTGACATCCCCGCCGGGAAACCGTACGTCCCGAATTGCCTGGGAGCCTGCCGAGGATGGACCGCTCAGCCCTGCGGGGGAGACCGCGGCGGGCCGCCGCCCTGCTCGCCGCGGTGATCACCGTGACCGCGTTCTGCGCCGCCGACGCCGTCGCCCGCAGCTACCCCTTCGGTCCCCGTACCCGCAGCGTCAACGACCTGGGCAACCAGTACGTGCCGTTCCACGCGCACCTGTGGGACCTGCTGCACGGACGGGCCGACGGCGGCCTCCTCGTCAACTGGCAGTCCGGCTTCGGCTCCAGCTTCCTGCCCGATCTCGGCACGTACCTCAGCAGCCCGTTCGCCCTGCTCGTCGGAGTGTTCCCGCGGGACGAGATCGACCTCGCGGTGTACGTGATCACCGTGCTGAAGACGGCGTTCGCCGGTGCCGCCATGGCCTGGCTGCTGCTCGTCCTGCGCCCCGGCCGCTGGTGGGCCGCGGGCCTGCTCGGCGCGTCGTACGCCCTGTGCGGCTGGAGCGTGGCGGACGCCGCGTACAACCCGATGTGGCTCGACGGGCTCGTCGCCCTGCCGCTGCTGTGCCTGGTCGGCGAATGGACGCTGACCGGACGGCGCCGTCTTCTGGGCGTGCTGGTCGTCGCGGTCGCCTGGATCGCCAACTTCTACACCGCGTACATGGCCACGCTCGGCGCCGCCCTGGTGCTGCTGCTGCGGCTGTGGCTGACCGGTCCGCCGCGCCGGCGGGCCCTCGCGGCGGCCGGCCGTGCCGCCGTCACCGTCGCACTCGGGGTGGGCCTGGCCGCACCGCTGGTGACGGTGGTCTACTTCGGCACGAAGCACGCCTACCCGGTCCGGGCCGGGCAGTTCGTCCCGGTGGCGACGGACGACCTGCTGGCCCGGCTGCTGCCGGCGACGTACGGCTTCGGCACGCCGGCCCTCTTCGTGGGCACCACCGCGCTGCTGCTCGCCCTCGCCCTGCCCTTCCACCGGGCGGCGCCCCGGCGGGTGCGCGCGGGGTGGACGCTGCTGGTGGTCGCCGTGACGCTGTCGATGCAGTGGGCGCCGACGCATCTGCTCTGGCACGCCTTCACCACCCCGAACGGCAGCCAGTACCGCCAGACCTTCGTGCTGTGCGCACTGCTGGTGATCGCCGCCTGGCACACGCTCTCCTATGGCCCGCCCGACCTGCGCGCGCTGGGCGCGGCGGCCGCCGCGCTCGGGCTGATCGCCGCGCTCGCGAGCCGAAGCGCCCTGGTGCGCTCCTTCGTCTGGCCGGTGCTGCTCTGCGCCGCCCTGGGCGCGCTGGGCGGGCTGTTCCTGCTGGGCCGCGCGGCCGGCCCGGAACGCGCGGGCAGCGGTGCGCAGCGCGCCGAAGAGGGTCCGTCTCCGGCCGGTCCGTCTCCGGCCGGTCCGGCGGGTACGCGTGCGGCCGGTGCCGTGCGCCGCGCCAGGCTCGCCTCTCTCGCCGTCGTGCTGCTCATCGGCGCGCAGCTCGGCGAGGCCACGGCCACCTCAGCCGTGGCCACCCGGCTGCGGCTCGCGCACATGGACGACTACGCGCCCTGGGGAGCACGGCAGCGGGAACAGGCGGACGCGATCGCCCAGGCCGACGACTGGCCCCGCCACCGCACCGAACCGGGCCGGGAGCAGACCGTCGGCAACGATCCGCTGCTGGTGGACGGCCAGGGCGCCCAGTACTACAGCAGCCTCACCTCCGACGTCCTCAGCCGCACGCTCACCGCTCTCGGCGACGGCTGGACCTCACGCGGCCGCAACCTGCAGAGCCTGGACAACTCCGTCACGGACGCGATCTTCTCCGTCGGCGCCCGGGTGCACTCCCCGCCGGACCCGCACCAGAACTGGTTCCCGCAGGACGGCAGCCGGGTGACCGTGTCCCGGCAGGACGTACCGCCCCTGGTCACGGTGCGGCCCTTCACCGCACCCACGCGCTCCGGGGTGCCGGCCTTCGGCCCGTCGCCCTACCGCAACCAGGAGTTGCTGCTCGGCACCCGTGTCTACACCGTGCCCCGCATCACCGTGCGCACCAGCGCCGGCCGCCGTCCGGACCGCAGCACCGACGACCGGCCGGGCCTGCTGATCGGTGCTCCCGGCCCGGGCGCCGTGCGCAGGCCGGCGATCACGGCCCGGTGCCCGGCCGGCAGTGAGGTGTACCTGTGGGCGCCGCACTTCTCGGGCACCGCACGCCTGACCGGCGACGGCTCCCGCGGGCCGGGCGGCGGCCTTGCGCCCGGACCGACCGGACGGTTCCGCGCCGACCACCCCGTCACCAAGATCGCCGCCATGCAGCGGCTCGGCACGGTCCCGTCCTCCGGACGGCTGCGGATCGAGCTGTCCCCCGACCGGGCCGGCACCGTCCCGGACGGCGCCGTCGGCTGCCTGGACACCGCCCGGCTGCGCGCCGCCGTCCACCGGCTGAAGGTCACCGGGGCCACCGAGGTGACCGTCTCCGACGGGACCGTCCACGCCGAGCTCCCCGCCGGCAGCAGGGGCACCGCCGTCGTCGCGGCGCCCCGGATCGCCGGATGGCGCTGTGCCACGGGCCATGCTCCGGCCGTGCCCGCCGGGGAGTACCACGGGCTGATCGCCGTCCCCCTCGACGGCTCCTCGACCAGCCTCACCTGCACCTTCCATCCGCCCGGTCTGCGGCTGGGCGCCACCGTCGGGGGCGCCTCGCTCCTGGCCCTGACCCTGCTCGGCGCCCTCACCGCCGTCCGCCGCCGGCGGGACACGGGCAGCCCCGCACCGCGCACCACCACACGCCCGCTCGAGCGCACGACCGGCGCTCACTGACGTGCCCCGGGAGGGACCGTGCTCATCTCGATCGTCGCACCCTGCTACAACGAAGAAGCCGTGCTGGCGCGCTTCCACGAGGAGGTCCAGAAGGTCGCGGACGAACTGCTGCCACTCGGCCACGACATGGAGTTCGTGTACGTCGACGACGGCAGCCGCGACCGCACCCTCGCGGTGCTGGAACAACTCGCCGAGTGCGACCCGCGCGTGCGGTACGTCTCCTTCAGCCGCAACTTCGGCAAGGAGGCGGCGCTGCTCGCCGGTCTGCGCCACGCCTCGGGAGACTCGGTGGTCGTCATGGACGCGGACCTCCAGCACCCGCCGGAACTGATCGAGCGCATGGTGAAGCTCCGCGGGCAGGGCTACGACCAGGTCATCGCCCGGCGCAGCAGGAGCGGCGACCCGTTCACGCGCACCGTCACCGCCCGCCTGTACTACCGTCTGGTCAACCGGCTCATCGACGTGGAACTGGTGGACGGAGTGGGCGACTTCAGGCTGCTGTCCCGGCGCGTGGTGGACGCGGTGCTGGCCCTCACCGAGTACAACCGCTTCTCCAAGGGGCTGTTCGCCTGGGTGGGGTTCCCCAGCACCACCTTCGAGTACGAGAACGCCCTGCGCGAACAGGGCGGCAGCTCCTGGACGCTGAAGTCCCTGCTCAACTACGGGCTGGACGGGCTGCTCTCCTTCAACAACCGGCCCCTGCGCGCCGCCCTCCACCTCGGCATGGGCCTGCTGCTGTGCGCCGGGCTGTACACGGCGTGGATCGTGATCGCCGCGCTCGTCAACGGCGTGCAGACGCCCGGCTATGTCACGATCATCACAGCCGTCACCGCGCTGGCCGGAGTGCAAATGGTCATGCTGGGGGTCATCGGGGAGTACACCGGCCGGATCTACTACGAGGTCAAGGGCCGTCCGCACTTCCTGGTGAAGGCGACCAACGTGGAACGGACGAAAGACCTCATTCCCTGATGCGGACCCTGATCACGCGCCCGATACCGAGGCAGATCCTCACCTTCGCCGTCGTCGGCGCCGTCAACACGGCCACGTACTACGGTCTTTACCTGTTGTTCCTCACCCGTCTGCCCTATCTCGCCGCGCATGTGCTGGCATTCCTGCTCAGCATGACCGGATCCTTTTTCCTGAACGCGCGCTTCACCTACCGGATCCGGCCGACCTGGCGGAAATTCCTGCTGTTCCCCCTGACCAACGCCGCCAATTTCCTGATCACCACGACCGGCGTGTACGTCATCGTCGGCGTCCTGCACGCCGGCAGCCGCTTCGCCCCCCTGCTGGCCTCGGCGGCGGCGATCCCGGTGACCTTCGTCGTCTCCCGCTGGATCATGCTGCCCGGGGTGGACACCGCATAGGATTGCATAAACGTGCAGCGATACGTATAGTCATGCCATCGAGGAGGAGGGTTCATGGCTGTACGTGTGGCGGTCGCCGGAGCGAGCGGGTACGCGGGCGGAGAAGCGCTGCGTCTGCTCCTGGCACACCCCGAGGTCGAGATCGGCGCCCTGACCGGGAACTCCAACGCCGGTCAGCGGCTCGGCGCGCTGCAGCCGCACCTGCTGCCGCTGGCCGGCCGGATGCTCGCCGAGACCACCCCCGAGGCGCTCGCCGGCCACGACGTCGTCCTCCTCGCGCTGCCGCACGGCCAGTCCGCCGGCGTCGCCGAGCAACTCGGCCCGGACGTCCTCGTCATCGACATGGGTGCCGACTTCCGGCTGAAGGACCCGGCGGACTGGGAGCGGTTCTACGGCTCCCCGCACGCCGGCACCTGGCCCTACGGCCTCCCCGAACTTCCGGGTGCCCGCGCTGCGCTGGAGGGGTCCAAGCGCATCGCGGTACCCGGTTGCTACCCCACGGCCGCCTCCCTCGCGCTCTTCCCGGCGTACGCGGCCTCACTCGCCGAGAACGAGGCCGTGATCGTCGCCGCCTCCGGCACCTCCGGCGCGGGCAAGGCGCCCAAGTCCCACCTGCTCGGCTCCGAGGTCATGGGGTCCATGTCCCCCTACGGCGTCGGCGGCGGCCACCGGCACACCCCCGAGATGATCCAGAACCTCAGCGCGGCCGCCGGGGAGCCGGTCACCGTCTCCTTCACGCCCACCCTCGCCCCGATGCCCCGCGGCATCCTCGCCACCTGCAGCGCCAAGGCGCGGCCGGGGGTCACCGCGGAGTCCGTGCGCGCCGCCTACGAGAAGGCATACGCGGACGAGCCCTTCGTCCACCTCCTCCCCGAGGGACGGTGGCCGGCCACCGCCTCCGTGTACGGCTCCAACGCCGCACAGATCCAGGTGGCGTACGACCCCGCAGCGCACCGCGTCATCGCGATCAGCGCCATCGACAACCTGACCAAGGGCACCGCGGGCGGTGCCGTGCAGAGCATGAACATCGCCCTCGGTCTCGACGAGACCACCGGACTTTCCACGATCGGAGTCGCACCGTGAGTGACGCACGTGCAGCCACCGGGCCGCAGACGACGAAGATGGCCGCACCGCTGCGCTGCACGGGCGGAGAAGCGAACAGGGAGATGCAGTGAGCGTCACGGCCGCCAAGGGATTCCAGGCGGCGGGCATCGCCGCCGGAATCAAGGAGAACGGCAACCCGGACCTGGCCCTCGTGGTCAACACCGGGCCCCGCCGCGCCGCCGCGGGCGTCTTCACCTCCAACCGCGTCAAGGCCGCCCCGGTGCTGTGGTCGCAGCAGGTCCTCAAGGAGGGCCGGCTGTCCGCCGTGATCCTCAACTCGGGGAGCGCCAACGCCTGTACGGGGCCCAAGGGCTTCCAGGACACCCACGCCACCGCCGAGAAGGTGGCGGACGTGCTCGGGATCGGCCCCATCGAGGTCGCCGTCTGCTCCACCGGCCTCATCGGCGTGCTGCTCCCGATGGACAGGCTGCTGCCGGGAGTTGAGACGGCCGCCGCCCAGCTCTCCGAGCACGGCGGCGAGAAGGCGGCCATCGCCATCAAGACCACCGACACGGTCCACAAGACGTCCGTGGTGACCAGGGACGGCTGGACCGTCGGCGGCATGGCCAAGGGCGCCGGCATGCTCGCCCCGGGCCTCGCCACCATGCTCGTCGTCCTCACCACCGACGCCGACCTCGACGCCGCCGTACTCGACAGGGCCCTGCGCGCGGCCACCGGGGTCACCTTCGACCGCGTCGACTCCGACGGCTGCATGTCCACCAACGACACGGTGCTGCTGCTCGCCTCCGGCGCCTCCGGAGTCACTCCGGTCCACGAGGAGTTCGCCGAGGCCGTACGGGCCGTGTGCGACGACCTCGGACAGCAGCTGATCCGGGACGCCGAGGGCGCCAGCAAGGACATCAGGGTCGAGGTGATCAACGCCGCGACCGAGCGCGACGCCGTGGAGGTGGGCCGCTCCATCGCCCGCAACAACCTCCTCAAGTGCGCCATCCACGGCGAGGACCCCAACTGGGGCCGCGTACTGTCCGCGATCGGCACCACCTCCGCCGCCTTCGAGCCCGAGCAGCTCAATGTCGCCATCAACGGCGTCTGGGTGTGCAGGAACGGCGGTGTCGGCGAGGACCGCGAGCTGGTCGACATGCGCTACCGCGAGGTGCACGTCGTCGCCGACCTCGCCGCCGGCGCCGAGACCGCCACCATCTGGACCAACGACCTCACCGCCGACTACGTCCACGAGAACAGCGTCTACTCCTCATGAGCGACTCCAGCCCATCCGCGAAGTCGGGCACGACCCGTAAACACACCGCGCTTCCCAAGGCACAGATCCTCATCGAGGCGCTGCCCTGGCTGACCCGGCACCACGGCAAGACGGTCGTCATCAAGTTCGGCGGCAACGCCATGGTGAACCAGGAGCTGAAGGCCGCCTTCGCCCAGGACGTCGTCTTCCTGCGGCACGCCGGTCTCAAGCCGGTGGTCGTGCACGGCGGCGGCCCGCAGATCAGCGCCGCCCTGGACCGGCACGGCATCGTCAGCGAGTTCAAGGCCGGTCTGCGCGTGACCACCGAGGACGCCATGGATGTCGTACGCATGGTGCTGGCCGGACAGGTGCAGCGGGAGCTGGTCGGGCTGCTCAACCAGCACGGCCCGCTCGCCGTGGGCCTGACCGGCGAGGACGCGCACACCATCACCGCCACCAAGCACCAGCCGCAGATCGACGGCGAGCTGGTCGACATCGGGCGGGTGGGCGAGATCACCCAGATCGACACCGGCGCGATCGAGGCGCTGCTCGCCGACGGCCGCATCCCGGTCGTCTCCTCCATCGCCCGCAGCCAGGACGACGGACATGTCTACAACGTCAACGCCGACACGGCGGCCGCGGCACTCGCCGCGGCACTGGGCGCCGAAACCCTCATGGTCCTCACCGATGTCGAGGGCCTCTACGAGGACTGGCCGAACTCCGACGAGGTGATCAGCCGCCTGACCGCGAGCGAGCTGGAGAAGCTGCTGCCGGAGCTGTCCTCGGGCATGGTCCCGAAGATGGAGGGCTGTCTGCACGCCGTACGCAACGGCGTCACCACCGCCCGCGTCATCGACGGCCGGGTCCAGCACTCGATCCTGCTGGAGATCTTCACCGACGAGGGCATCGGCACGATGGTCGTGCCGGACGAACAGGGGGAGTCGTGAGCACCCAGGACCTGAGCACCCAGGACTCGAGCAACCGGAACCGGAGCAGTCAGGGCGTGAGCAACCAGGAACTGACCACGCGGTGGCAGGGCGCGCTCATGAACAACTACGGCACCCCGCGGCTGCCCCTGGTGCGCGGCGAGGGCGCCCGGCTGTGGGACGCCGACGGCAAGGAGTACCTCGACTTCGTCGGCGGCATCGCGGTCAACGCGCTCGGCCATGCCCATCCCGCGGTGGTCGAGGCCGTGAGCCGGCAGATCGCCTCCCTCGGGCACGTCTCCAACCTCTTCATCGCCGAACCGCCCGTCGCCCTCGCCGAGCGCCTTCTGCAGCTCTTCGGCCGTGACGGCAAGGTCTACTTCTGCAACTCGGGCGCCGAGGCCAACGAGGGCGCCTTCAAGATCGGCCGCCTGACGGGCCGCCGGCACATGGTCGCCACCCAGGGCGGATTCCACGGCCGCACCATGGGCGCCCTGGCGCTCACCGGCCAGCCCGGCAAGCAGGAGCCGTTCCTGCCGCTGCCCGGCGATGTCACCCACGTGCCCTACGGGGACGCGCAGGCGCTGGCCGCCGCGGTCACCGAGGAGACCGCCCTCGTCGTCATCGAGCCCATCCAGGGCGAGAACGGCGTCGTGGTGCCCCCGGCCGGCTATCTGAAGGCGGCCCGGGCGATCACGGCGGCCACCGGCTCGCTCCTGGTCCTCGACGAGGTGCAGACCGGCATCGGCCGTACCGGGCACTGGTTCGGGTACCAGGCCCACGAGGGCGTCCTGCCGGACGTCGTCACGCTCGCCAAGGGCCTCGGCGGCGGGCTGCCGCTCGGAGCGACCGTCGCCTTCGGGCGCGCCGCCGAACTGCTCCAACCCGGCCAGCACGGCACCACCTTCGGCGGCAACCCGGTGGCCTGCGCGGCCGGGCTCGCCGTCCTGGACACCATCGCGGGCGAGGGGTTGCTGGAGAACGTCAAGCGGCTCAGTGAGAAGCTGCGCGACGGAATCGAGTCTTCCGGGCACGCGCTGGTCGCCCATGTCCGGGGCGCGGGCCTGCTCCTGGGTATCGTGCTCACCGAGCCGCTCGCACCCCAGGTGCAGCAGGCGGCTCAGGAGGCCGGCTTCCTGGTGAACGCGCCCGCCCCCGACGTCGTACGGCTGATGCCTGCGCTGAACCTCGGCGACGACGCGGTGGACGCCTTCCTCGGGGCGCTGCCCGGCATCCTGGACGTGGCAGGCGGGGACCGATGATCCGGAGAATGGGACGACGATGAGTCAGGCGCAGGACCACGGGCAGACCGAAGCCGGGGCCTCCGGGCCCGCCTTGCCGCAGACCCGCACCGCACGCCACCGCCGGATCGTGGACATCCTCAACCGGCAACCGGTGCGCTCCCAGAGCCAGTTGGCGAAACTGCTCGCCGACGACGGTCTGAACGTCACTCAGGCGACGCTGTCGCGGGACCTCGACGAGCTGAACGCGGTGAAGATCCGCAACACCGACGGCGACCTCATCTACGCGGTGCCGAGCGAGGGTGGCTTCCGCACGCCTCGCGCGCCGCTGGGGGAGTCCGCCAAGGAGGAGCGGATGCGGCGGCTGTCGCAGGAGCTGCTGATCTCGGCGGAGGCGTCGGCGAACCTCGTGGTCCTGAGGACTCCTCCGGGGGCCGCGCAGTTCCTGGCGTCGGCCATCGACCAGGCCGAGCTGCACGACATCCTCGGGACGATCGCGGGTGACGACACGCTGTTGCTGATCAGCCGGGATCCCGGTGGCGGGCAGGCGCTGGCGGACCACTTGCTGCGGCTGGCCCAGAACGGGCACTGAGCCGGCCGTGGCCCAGAACGGGCACTGAGCCGGCCGTGCCCTGGACGTGGGCGGCTCAGCCGAGCCGCCGGGCCAGCCCTCCCGTACAGCGCACCTCGTCGCCCGCCGTGATCAGCAGCGCCTCCACGTCCGGCAGGGACTCCAGCCAGGCCAGGCCCTCCCGGGCGCCCATCGCGAACGCCGCCGTCGCCCAGCAGTCCGCCCAGGTCAGGCGGGGGGCGACCACCGTGACCGCCACCAGGTCCGTGACCGCGGACCTGCCGGTGCGCGGATCGATGATATGGGCGCCGCGCTCGGCGGTGCCGGAGGTGGCCACAGCCAGCTCCGCGGTGCCGGCCGCGGAGATCACCGCCGCCAGCCCGCCGGGGCGCAGCGGATCCGACACGCCGACCCGCCACGGCCGCTGCGGCTCGGGCGTGCCGAGCAGCTGGACGTCGCCGCCGCCGTTCACGCTGACCCCGCTCGCCCCGGCCGCCGCGATCCGCCGGGCCGCCCGTTCGGCGGCCCAGCCCTTGACGATGCCGGTCGGGTCCAGCCGCCCCCCGTAGCGCAGGCTGAACCAGGCGTCGCTGACCCGCTCGGCCTCGGCGCCGAGTTCCAGGACCTCGGCGACCTCGGGGTCGCACTCCTGGACGGTGAGTTCGTCGCGGGCCAGCCGGGAGACCTGGCTGTCGTCGCGGTAGGTGCTGAACAGCTCGTCGGCCCGGTGCAGTCCGGCGACCGCCTCGCGCAGCGCCGCCCGGACCGCGTCGGGTTCCCCGCCGCGGACGTCGAAGGAGAAGACGGTCCCCATGACCTCCTCCGCATGACGCACCGCGGCGGGAGCGTCGGCCGGCTCGGTCACTGCCTCAGCCACCGGCCTGGTCCAGTGCCGACTGCAGCGACTGCTTGTAGCCGCCGCTGGTGTAGGTGGCGCCGGACACCGCGTCGATGTTGGCGTTGCCGGCCGCCACCGCCTCCTGGTTGAGCCTGGGGACGGCCATCGCGGTCTTCTGGTCGCTGAGGCCCCCCTTGGGCGCCTGCACCGCGTCGGCCTTGGTGATCTTCCCGTTGCTGACCGTGATCCTCACCTGGACGGGCCCGTACTCGGTCTGGGCGACCTTGCCGGTGACGGTGCGCGCCTGGGCGGCACCCGAGCCGGAGGAGCCGGCGGAGGACCCGGACGGGGAACCCGCGGCCGCCTTCGCCTTGTCCAGTGCCGACTGCAGCGACTTCCGGTACCCGCCGCTGGTGTACGTCGCCCCGGACACCGCGTCGATGTTGGCGTTGCCGGCCGCCACCGCCTCCTGGTTGAGCTTGGGCACGGCCGTCGCGGTCTTCTGGTCGCTCAGCCCGCCCTTGGGCGCCTGCACGGCCTCCGCCTTGACGACCTTCCCCCCGCTGACGGTCAGCCGGACCTGCACGTTGCCGTACTGCGTCGTGGCCACGTCGCCGGTGACGGTCTGCGTGCCCGTCTTCTGCGCACCGCTGCCGCCCTGCGGCGACTCCTGTGCCGCCGCCGTCTGCTGCGGGGCCGCGCCGGCCGCCGACGCGGCGGCCGGACCCGAGGCCGGCTTCAGCGACAGCAGCAGCACTATGCCGGACACGGTCGCGGCGCCGGCCAGCACGGCGCGCCGGATGGGGTGGCTCTTCCTCATGCCTCTGAGCTCCTGATTTCCCGGGAGTCCCGTAAGTCCCGTAAGTCCCGTGGTTTTTCCGGACGTTCCCGTCGCTCACATCTCGAACGACTCGTGATGGATACGGCGGGCGGGGACTCCCGCGCCGCGCAGTGCCTCGTACACCGACTGCGCGAAACCGGGCGGGCCGCACATGAAGACGTCGTGGCGGTCGATGTCGGCGATCTTCCGCTGCAGGGTCTCCGCGGAGATGTCGGGGCGTTCGCCGTCGGGGCTGTTGACCGCGTACATCAGCCGGGCGCCGCGCTCGTCGGAGATCTTCGCCAGTTCGTCCCACAGGGCCAGGTCCTGAGTGCTGTTGGCCCGGTACAGGAGGGTGATGTCGCCGGCCGCGCCGGGCAGCGTCTCAAACAGCGCCCGCATCGGGGTGATGCCCACACCGCCCGCCACCAGCAGCACCTTGCCGCGGCTGCGGCGGGCGGCGGTGAGCGCGCCGTAGGGGCCCTCCGCCCACACCCGGGTGCCGGGGGTGAGCTCACGCAGCCGGGCACTGTGGTCGCCGATCGCCTTCACGGTGATGCGCAGCAGATCCGGGCGGGGCGCCGCCGACAGCGAGTACGGGTGCGAGCTGAACCGCATCCCCGGCGCCAGGAACCGCCAGCGGAAGAACTGCCCGGCCTCCGCGCCCATCCGGTGCAGCTTCCGGCCGCCGATCAGCACCGACACGATCCCCGGTGTCTCCTCGATGACAGCCTCGACCCGCATCCGGTGCTTCAGGTTCAACCGGATCGGGGTGAGGATCCGGTACCAGAGCACGAGCGCCGTCACCGCGCCGTACAGGCCGTACCAGAAGGTCTTCGCCACCGGTTCGACGGCGAAGTCGTTGCCGGTGGTGATCTGGTGCCAGAACGTCAGGAACACCGCGGCGTACGTGAACAGGTGCACGTGGTACCAGGCGTCGTACGGAATCAGGCGGCGGACCGGGCCGATCGAGATCAGTCCGATCACGACGAGCAGGCCCGTACCGATGGCGGCCTTGCCCATGTCGGGCAGCTGGTTGATGGAGTCGATGGTCTGCTGGACGATGTCGCCGAGCGACTTGCCCGCCTGCAGCGCGTAGCCCCACATGATGAGGAAGACGTGCGCGAGGACCAGGCAGATGGTGTAACGGCCGCTCATGGCGTGCCAGCGGGCGACCCGGTCGGAGCCGACCCGTCGCTCCAGGGCGGGCACGCGCGCCATCTGCAGCACGACCAGCGCCATGAGATAGCCGGCCAGCAGCCCGGTGATCCGGCCCGCGTTCAGGATCTTCCCGTTGGTGTCGGCGATGGATGGGGTGTTCATCCACCACAGCCAGATGACGCCCGCCGCGCCCGCCCAGAGGGCGAGCAGCAGCGGGACGGCGGGGGAGCGGCGTGGCCGGATGCGGCGCATCGTCTGACGCCGGGCGGCGCGGCCTCCTGCGAGCGTGGTGGTCACGGTTCCTCCGTGGGGATTTGACCCTTGGCCCACAGATACGCGGCTGATGCGCCGAGTGTTCAGAGCCCCGCCGAGTCCAGTGCCGACTGCAGCGACTGCCTGTACCCGTCACTCGTGTACGTGGCGCCGGACACGGAGTCGATGTTCGCGCTCTGCGCGGCCAGAGTTTCCCTCCTCAGCTGGGGGATCGCATAACTGTTGATCTCCTGGTCGTGCGGGTTGTCCGAGGGATAGGAGACCGCGGTCACGTTCGTTATCCTGCCGTTCTTCACCGTGATCCGCACCTGGACGGGGCCCCAACGGGTCTGGACGGTCTGCCCGGTGACCGTCCTGGTACCGGTGCTCCTGCCGCTCGACGACGACCCGCCCGACCCGCCGGACCCGGCCGCGGCGCTCGAACCGCTGGACGGGGCCGGCGCCGGCGCCGCGGCGATCTCGGGCGGCGTGTGCGGCTTCAGCGACAGCAGCATCACCAGCCCGGAGACGGTGGCGGCGCTGGCCAGCACCACGCGGCGCAGCGGACGGCTCTTCTTCAACGCGTGCACGACGGCCTCACAACTCCCGCGGGACTCATGGCATTCACAACAGTCACAGTTCGAACGACTCGTGGTGGATACGGCGGTCCGGCACCCCGGCGGCGCGCAGCACCGTGTACAGGTCCTGGGCGAAGGCGTGCGGACCGCAGATGTACACGTCGTGCCCGGACAGGTCGGCGACGGCGCCGCGCAGGGACTCGACGGTGAAACTGGGGCGCTCGCCGCGCGGGCCGTTGAGCGCGTACAGCACCCGTGCCCCGCGCCAGCGGGCGATGGCCTCCAGCTCGCCGCCCAGGGCCAGGTCCTCCGCGGTGCGGGCCCGGTAGAGCAGGGTGACGTCGCCGGGCAGGGTCTCGAACAGCGCCCGCAACGGGGTGATGCCGACCCCGGCCGCGATCAGCAGCGACTTGTGGGAGGTGCGCCGGTCGGCGGTCATCGACCCGTAGGGGCCCTCCGCCCACACGCGGGTGCCCCGCCGCAGCAGCGGCACCGCCGCGCTGTGGTCGCCGAGCGCCTTCACCGTGATGCGGAGCAGGTCCGGGCGGGGCGGCGCGGACAGGGAGTACGGCGTCGACGTCCAGCCCATGCCCTCGGCGAGGAACCGCCAGCGGAAGAACTGCCCCGGCTGCGCGCCCAGTTCGTCCAGCCGGTGCCCGCGCACGACGACGGAGTACACGCCGGGCGCCTCCTTGTGCACCGCCTCGATGCGCATCCGGTGCCGCAGGTTGAGCCGCACCGGGGCGAGGATCCTGAACCACAGCACCAGCGCGGCGACGCCCAGGTACAGCGCGTACCAGGCGGCCGTGGCCACCGTGTGCCCGTTGAACTCGTTGCCCAGCGCCAGCTGGTGCCCGAAGGCGAGGAAGACGGCGGCGTAGGTGAGCAGGTGCACGTAGTACCAGAACTCGTAACTGGTGCGGCGGCGCATCGCGCGCGCGGAGGTGATGCCGACCGCGAAGAGGATCACCGTGCCGGCGGTGGCCTTCAGCATCTCCGGGTAGTCCAGCACCACCGTGACCGCCTCGTGCACGAGCGAGGCCCGGTCCTGGGCGGCGTACCCGGCGAGGATCAGCACCACGTGCGCGACCAGCAGGCACACCGTGTACCGGCCGGCCATCGCGTGCCAGCGCGCCACCCGGTCCGAGCCCACCCGCCGCTCCAGCACCGGCACCCGGGCCATCAGCCCCACCAGCACCGCGCAGGAGTAGCCGCACAGCAGCCCCGCCATCCGCCCGGCGCCGGTCAGCCAGCCCGCCGCCCCCACCACGGAGGACGTGTCGTACCACCACAGACCGACCACCGCGGCGGCCCCGGCCCACAGCAGCGCGAGCACGGCACCCGCCGGAGAACGCCGGGGCGCCAGTGGTACGGGCGGTGCCGCAGCCCGCCGCTCGTACACCGTTGTCATGTGTTCGCGTCCTTTCGCCTGTCCGGTACGCAACTGTGCGGGGCGAACTTCTGAGGGCGCTCTGAAATCCGGGGCCGCGGGCCCACCCCACAGAGAACTCAGAGCGGACGCTCACGCAGAGCTCACATCCCGGCGGTCGCACAGCGGCGCCGATCCGCCGGCGCTCCCACGGCGGTGCGCAGGTCACGCGGGTGCGCAGGCGGCACCCGGGTGCGCAGGCGGCACCCGGGTACGCAGGCGGCACCCGGATGTGCAGGCGGCACCCGGGTACGCAGAGGTCACTGCATCCACAGAGGTCACTCGTGCGGGCAGGAGTCACTCGCCAGGCCCAGAGGCCACTCACAGGAAACTCAGAGGGACGGGCGCCGCGGACGGATTGCGGGCCTGGGGGATGCTGGAGGGACCATGAACACACCCCGCCCCGTCCTCGCCCGCCCCGACGGCACCCCCGTACGGGTCCTCGTCGTCGACGACGACCCGGACCTCGCCGAGGTGCTCTCCGGCGCCCTGCGCTACCAGGGCTGGGAGGTCCGCACCGCCGGCGACGGGGCCGCGGCCGTCGCCGAGGCCCGTGAGCTGCAGCCCGACGCCGTGGTGCTCGACGTGATGCTGCCGGACACCGACGGCTTCGCGGTGCTGCACGAGCTGCACGCCGTGCAGCCGGACGTCTGTGTGCTCTTCCTCACCGCGCGGGACGCGGTGGAGGACCGCATCGCGGGGATCACCGCGGGCGGCGACGACTACGTGACCAAGCCGTTCAGCCTGGAGGAGGTCGTCGCCCGGCTGCGCGGGCTGCTGCGCCGCGCCGGGATGGCCCGGCAACTCGAGGACGGCCCGCGACTGACCGTGGGTGACCTGGTCATGGACGAGGACGCCCGCGAGGTCACCCGGGGCGGCGAGCTGATCGAGCTGTCCCCGACCGAGTTCGAGCTGCTGCGCTTCATGATGCACAACCCGCGCCGGGTGCTCAGCAAGGCGCAGATCCTCGACCGCGTGTGGTCCTACGACTTCGGCGGCCAGGCCCATGTGGTGGAGCTGTACATCTCCTACCTGCGCAAGAAGGTGGACGCGGGCCGCGAGCCCATGATCCACACGGTCCGCGGGGCGGGGTACGTGCTGAAGCCGGTGGTCCGGTGAGCGGGTCGCGCGCCGGGATCGGCGGGCGGGTGCGGGCCGCGCTGCTGAGGGCGGGGCGGCTCCTCGCCCGCCTGCCACGCCCGCGCACCCTGCGGGCCCGGCTGACCGCGGGCCTGGCCGTGCTGCTCGCCGTGAGCTGCGCCGCCGTCGGCGTGGCCGCCGTGGTCGAGCTGGACGGCTTCCTCGCCAGCCGCGTGGACCAGCAGCTGCGGGACCTCGGCGCCCGGTTCCCGGCCAGCCTGGAGCACGGCACCCTGCCCCAAAGCGACCACGACGGCGACGAGCACGGCGACACCCGCCGCCAGGCCTCCGGCACGCTCGGCGTGCGCCTGGTCGACGGCAGGGTGACCAACGCCGCGGTGGTGCCCGACGCCGACGCGGACTACTCCACCGACCTGACCGTGCGCATGACCGCCCGGGACCGGGCCCAGCTGGCCGGGGTGCCGGTCGACGGCAGGTGCCACACGGTCGTGCTGTCGGCCCTGCACCGCTACCGGGTCGTCGCCGCCCGGGGCCTGGACGGCGACGTGCTGATCACCGGGCTGCCGCTGGAGCCGGTGGAGGCGACCGTCCACCGGCTGGAGATGGTCGCCTTCGTGGTCTTCGGCCTGGCCCTCGCTATCACGGGCGTCGCCGGAGCCCTGTGGGTGCGTTGGTCGCTGCGCCCGCTCAGCCGCGTAGCGGCGACCGCCACCCGGGTCAGCGAGCTGCCGCTGGCCAGCGGCGAGGTCGCGTTGCCGCCGAGGGCACCCGAGGCGGACCCACGCAGCGAGGTGGGCCGGGTCGCCGCCGCCTTCAACCGCATGCTCCACCACGTCGAGGACGCGCTGACCAAACGGCACGCCAGCGAGGAGCGGCTGCGCAGCTTCGCCGCCGACGCCAGCCACGAGCTGCGCACCCCGGTCGCCTCGGTGCGCGGCCACGCGGAGCTCGCGCTGCTGCACCCGGGCCCGGTGCCGCCCGAGGTCACACGCGCCCTGGAACGGATAGCCGCCGAGTCCGCCCGGATGGGTGAGATGGTCGACGAGATGCTGCTCCTGGCCCGCCTCGACGCCGGCCGCCCGCTGGAGTGCTGTCCCGTCGACCTCACCCGGCTGGTGCTGGACGCGGTCACGGACGCCCGGGCCGCGGGCCCCGAGCACCGCTGGACGATGGAGCTGCCGGAGGAGCCGGTGATGGTGACCGGCGACGCCCACCGCCTGCAACAGGTGTTGGCCAACTTGTTGGCCAACGCGCGTTTGCACACACCCGTGGGCACCAAGGTGTCGGTGACCCTGGAGACCGAGCGCACCGGGACCGGGGACGGCACGGCCGTCCTCCGGGTCCACGACGACGGTCCCGGCGTCCCCGTGGAGGTCCAGCCGGGCGTCTTCGAACGCTTCACCCGTGCCGACCGCCGCCGCACGGACCCCTCCGGCGGTGCCGGAGCGGGCCTCGGCCTGTCGATCGTGGCGGCGGTGGCCGAGGCGCACGGCGGAAGCGTGGGCCTGGAGAGCCGTCCGGGCTCGACGACGTTCACGGTGCGGTTGCCGGCCGGCCCGGCGGGCGACGGCGAGGCCGCCCGGTATCGGTGACGGCTGAGCGCCGTGGCCCCGCCCTGTGCCCCGATCGCGAGCTGCGGCCCGCGTGCCGGATCGGTCCCGGGCAGGGATCCGCCGCACGGCCGACTCCGGCACCGGTACGCAGCCGGCCGTCGCCCCGGCCCCGCCCACGCGCAGGAGGACCCCGGCTCCCCGGCCGCGCACCGGGCGGCCGTGGCTGAAGCCGGCCACGAGCGCGTACGCGCACTGCCCGGCGCAGGAGGCCGGGTGCCCGGACTCGGCGGCCCGGCAGTCGGCGGGGCGCGGCCCGGTCCAGCGGTTGCCGGAGCGGGAGCCGATGTCCTGGCACCACCAGGAGTCCTGGTGCACCCGCCGGCGGGGCATGCGGGTTCCGCCCGGCGGGTCACCGGCCGGCGCGGCGCCGGGCACGGGGAGGGACGCGGACGCGAGGGCGGCGGCGACACCGGGGCACACGGCTCAGACGCTGGAGGGCGGCAGCGGCAACGGCAGCCCGGGCAGTCCGTCCAGGCTGGTGGCCACGTGCTCCTTCCTGGTGAAGTACTCGCTCAGTGAGGCGTCGTCCTCCCGCGCGAAGCGCTTGCCGTGCAGGTCCCGGTCGTCCTCGTAGGCCATGAAGGGGACCGCGTAGCCGCAGGTGTCCCGGATCAGCCCGGCGCGCACCACGATGATCGCGCGCAGCCCGTGCGCGGCCGGGTCGATGTCCGGGAAGTGGGCGAAGAGCTCCCCGAAGCGCGGGTCGCCGCGGAAGACCGGCTCGCCCCGGCCGTGGATGCGCACGATGTTGGGCGGGCCCTGGAAGGCGCACCACATGAGCGTGATCCGGCCGTTCTCGCGCAGATGCGCGATCGTCTCCGCGTTGGACCCGGCGAAGTCCAGGTAGGCCACGGTGTGCTCGTCGAGCACCGCGAAGGAGCCCTTGAGGCCCTTGGGGGAGAGGTTGACCGTGCCGTCGCCGGCCAGCGGAGCGGTCGCGGTGAAGAAGAGGGGCTGCTCCTCGATGAAGGTGCGGAGCCTGCCGTCTATGCGCTCATAGGTCTTTCCCATGTCCAGCGATTATCGCGGACTTCTTTCGAGGGTCTAAGGAGTTTCGGCTTTCCGGGGAACCTGGTCGCGCCCACCGCGGCCGCCCCCGCGCGGTCCGTGCGCCGCCCGGGCCGCGCGCCCCGCCGACCGGAGATTGACGAACCATGCAGAGTTCTGCATACTCATGCATGTCAGCGAATGCACTGTGAGGAGAAACCCGTGACCGAGCGCGTCGTACTCGCCTATTCGGGCGGTCTGGACACCTCCGTCGCCATCGGCTGGATCGCCGAGGAGACGGGCGCCGAGGTCATCGCCGTTGCGGTCGACGTCGGCCAGGGCGGCGAGGACCTGGACGTCATCCGCAAGCGCGCCCTCGCGTGCGGCGCCGTCGAGGCCGAGGTCGCCGACGCCAAGGACGAGTTCGCCGACGAGTACTGCCTCCCGGCGATCAAGGCCAACGCCCTCTACATGGACCGCTACCCGCTGGTCTCCGCCCTGTCCCGGCCGACGATCGTCAAGCACCTGGTCGCCGCCGCCAAGAAGCACGGCGCCACCACGGTCGCCCACGGCTGCACCGGCAAGGGCAACGACCAGGTCCGCTTCGAGGCCGGCATCGTCGCCCTCGCCCCCGACCTCAAGTGCATCGCCCCCGTCCGCGACTACGCGATGACCCGGGACAAGGCGATCGCGTTCTGCGAGGAGAAGAACCTCCCGATCGCGACCACCAAGAAGTCCCCGTACTCCATCGACCAGAACGTCTTCGGCCGCGCCGTCGAGACCGGCTTCCTCGAGGACATCTGGAACGCCCCGATCGAGGACATCTACGAGTACACCCAGAACCCGGCCGTGCAGCGCGACCCCGACGAGGTGGTCATCACCTTCAAGGCGGGCGTCCCGGTCGCCGTCGACGGCAAGCCCGTCACCGTGCTGCAGGCCATCCAGCAGCTCAACGAGCGCGCCGGGGCCCAGGGCGTCGGCCGGATCGACATGGTCGAGGACCGCCTGGTCGGCATCAAGTCCCGCGAGGTCTACGAGGCTCCCGGTGCGATCGCCCTGATCACCGCCCACCAGGAGCTGGAGAACGTCACCGTCGAGCGCGAACTGGCACGTTACAAGCGGCAGGTCGAGCAGCGCTGGGGCGAACTGGTCTACGACGGCCAGTGGTTCTCCCCGCTCAAGCGCGCCCTGGACGGCTTCATCGACGAGGCGAGCCGGCACGTCTCCGGCGACATCCGGCTGACCCTGCACGGCGGCCGCGCGGTCGTCACCGGCCGGCGCTCCCAGGAGTCGCTGTACGACTTCAACCTCGCCACCTACGACACCGGCGACACCTTCGACCAGTCCGCGGCCAAGGGCTTCATCGACATCTACAGCCTGTCGTCGAAGATCGCCGCGAAGCGTGATCTGCAGGCATAGCCTGGCGCGGCCCGCGCGCAGGCGCCCGACGACCCCTCACACGCACTAGCCTGACGGCCGCCTCGCTGCTTGCCGAGAGTGGGGAGGCGGCCGCACATCGCCATCTTCGAGGAGCAACGCAAGTGAGCAGCAACAGCGGTGACGTACGGCTCTGGGGCGGCCGCTTCGCCGACGGTCCCGCCGAGGCCCTGGCGAAGCTGTCCGCGTCCGTCCACTTCGACTGGCGGCTCGCGCCCTACGACATCGCCGGCTCACGCGCCCACGCGCGCGTGCTGCACAAGGCGGGGCTGCTCACGGACGACGAACTCCGGCGCATGCTGGCCGGGCTCGACCAGCTCGAAGCGGATGTGGCGGCCGGCGGCTTCGTGGGCACCATCGCCGACGAGGACGTGCACACCGCCCTGGAACGCGGCCTGCTGGAGCGCCTCGGCCCCGACCTCGGCGGCAAGCTGCGCGCCGGCCGGTCCCGCAACGACCAGGTCGCCACCCTCTTCCGCATGTACCTGCGCGACCACGCCCGGATCATCGGCGGCCTGATCGCCGACCTCCAGGACGCGCTGATCGGCCTGGCCGAGGCACACCCCGACGTGGCGATGCCCGGCCGTACCCACCTCCAGCACGCCCAGCCGGTCCTCTTCGCCCACCACGTCCTCGCGCACGTGCAGTCGCTGTCCCGGGACGCCGAGCGGCTGCGCCAGTGGGACGAGCGGACGGCCGTGTCCCCGTACGGCTCCGGCGCCCTGGCGGGTTCCTCCCTGGGGCTCGACCCGGAGGCGGTGGCCGAGGACCTGGGCTTCGAGCACGGCAGCGTCGGCAACTCCATCGACGGCACGGCCTCCCGTGACTTCGTCGCCGAGTTCGCCTTCATCACCGCGATGATCGGCGTGAACCTCTCCCGGATCGCGGAGGAGGTCATCATCTGGAACACGAAGGAGTTCTCCTTCGTGACCCTGCACGACGCCTTCTCCACCGGCTCGTCGATCATGCCGCAGAAGAAGAACCCGGACATCGCGGAGCTGGCCCGCGGCAAGTCCGGCCGGCTGATCGGCAACCTGACCGGCCTGCTCGCCACCCTGAAGGCGCTCCCGCTGGCGTACAACCGCGACCTGCAGGAGGACAAGGAGCCCGTCTTCGACTCCTGCGACCAGCTGGAGGTTCTGCTCCCGGCCTTCACCGGCATGATCGCCACCCTCACCGTGCACCGCGAACGCCTGGAGGAGCTGGCACCGGCCGGCTTCTCGCTGGCCACCGACATCGCCGAGTGGCTGGTCCGGCAGGGCGTGCCGTTCCGGGTGGCGCACGAGGTGGCCGGCGAGTGCGTGAAGGTGGCCGAGGCCGAGGGCAAGGAGCTGGACGAGCTGACCGACGAGCAGTTCGCGAAGATCTCCGCCCATCTCACCCCCGAGGTGCGCACGGTCCTCGACGTCGCGGGCGCCCTCGCCTCCCGCAGCGGGCGCGGCGGCACCGCCCCGAGCGCGGTGGCCGTGCAACTCGCCGAGTTGAGGGCCGACGTGGCGGTGCAGCACGCCTGGGCCACCGCCAAGCGGAAGAAGTAGCAGGTCGAGACGTGAAGGGCGGCGCGGGTTAGGTTGGTTCCCAGCCGTAAGGAACCGACCGGAACGGAGCCCGCGATGCCCTTCGCCCGACTGGCCTCGGCCACGACGCCCACCTGCCACATCGGCCTGGGGCTCGCCGCCGTCGGGCGGCCCGGTTACATCAACCTCGGCCGCGAGCAAGACCTCCCGGCCGACCGCACCGTCGACGCCCTGCGCGAGCGCACACACGAACTGCTGGACGCCGCCTACGCGCAGGGCGTCCGCTACTTCGACGCCGCCCGCTCCTACGGCCGGTCCGAGGAGTTCCTCGCCGCCTGGCTGAAGGCCCGGCCCGACGTCGACGACGTCGTCATCGGCAGCAAGTGGGGCTACACCTACACCGCGAAGTGGACCATCGACGCCGAGAGGCACGAGGTCAAGGACCACAGCCTCGCGACGTACGAGCGCCAGCGCGCCGAGACGGCGCAGCTGCTCGGCGACCGGCTCGACCTGTACCAGATCCACTCGGTGACCCCGGACAGCCCGGCCCTCACCGACAAGGAGCTGCACGCCCGGCTCGCCGAGGCCGCCGCGCAGGGCCTGACCGTCGGATTCTCCACCAGCGGCCCGGCCCAGGCCGACGCCATCCGGGCCGCCCTCGCCGTCACCGTCGACGGCGAGCCCCTCTTCCGTACCGTCCAGTCGACGTACAACGCCCTGGAGACCTCCGCGGGTCCGGCCCTCGCCGAGGCGCACGACGCCGGGCTGACGGTGATCGTCAAGGAGGGCATGGCCAACGGACGGCTCGCCGAGCCGTACGCGCCCGAGGCCCTGAAGGCCGTGGCCCGGGAGGCCGGCCTCGGCTGCGACGCGGTCGCCCTCGCCCTGATCCTGTGCCGCCCGTGGGCCGGGGTCGTCCTCTCCGGCGCGGCCACCGTGGGGCAGCTCGTGTCCAACCTGCACGCCCCGGCCGTCGACCTCGACGCGGACCGGCTCGCGCGCCTCGACGCGCTGGCCGAGGACCCGCACGTCTACTGGGAGCAACGCGGACAGCTGCCCTGGCACTGAGCCCGCGGCACCGTCTTCCGAGGCCCGTTTGGGCACCGTTTCAGGAGCGTTTGAGGAGCGGTCGCTGAGACCTGTATGCCCATGGTGAGACAGAGGTGTCTCGCATGGGGTATTGTTGTCGCATGGCCGTCGATCGTGAACACGTGCTGCGCAGCGCAGCCGCCCTGCTCACCCGGAAGTCCACCGCCACCATGGACGAGGTCGCCAAGGCGGCCGGGATCAGCCGGGCCACGCTGCACCGCCACTTCGCGGGGCGCGACGCGCTCGTACGGGCGCTGGAGACGCTCGGCATCCAGGAGTGCGAGACCGCTCTCGACGCGGCCCGCCTCGACGAGGGGCCCGCCGGTGAGGCCGTACGGCGGCTGGTGCGCGAGATCGAGCCGGCGGCCGCACTGCTCGCCTTCCTGTACACCGAGAACCAGCTGTTCGAGGGCGGGGAGCAGAACGCGGGCTGGTCCCGCATCGACGACCGGATCGCGGCCCTGTTCCGGCGCGGCCAGGCCGCCGGCGAGTTCCGCATCGACCTCACCCCGGGCTGGCTCACCGAGGCGCTGTACGGCCTGCTGGCGTCCGGCGCGTGGGCCGTTGCCGAGGGCCGGGTGGCCCGCAACGACTTCACGCACATGATCGTCGAGCTCCTGCTCGGCGGCGCCCTGCGGCACGACACACCACGAAGAGAGGAATCATGACCAGCACCCTGCAGCCGGTTCGTGCGGCGGAGACCAAGGAGCGCCCGGGCCGCTGGCTCGCGCTCTGCGTCCTCGTCCTGGCCGTGCTGCTGGTGGCCGTAGACGCGACCGTCCTCGGTCTCGCGACCCCCTACATCAGCGAGGACCTCAGGCCCTCCGGCACCCAGTTGCTGTGGATCGGCGACGTGTACTCGTTCGTCATCGCCGGTCTGCTCGTCTCCATGGGCAGCCTCGGCGACCGCATCGGCCGCAAGCGCGTCCTGCTCGGCGGCGCCACCGCGTTCGGCGCGGTCTCCGTCCTCAACGCCTACGCGGCGACGCCGGAGATGCTGATCCTCGCCCGGGCGCTGCTCGGTGTCGCGGGCGCCACCCTGATGCCCGCCACGCTCGCCCTGATCCGCAACCTCTTCCACGACGCCCGCGAGCGCAGCCTCGCCGTCGGCGTCTGGGGCGCGACCGCCTCCGCCGGCACGGCCATCGGTCCCATCGCCGGCGGATTCCTGCTCGAACACTTCTGGTGGGGCTCGGTCTTCCTCATCAACCTGCCGGTGATGGCGGTCCTCGTCCTGGTCGGCGTCAGGATGCTGCCCGAGTCCCGCAACCCCGACCCGGGCCCGTGGGACGTGGCAAGCGTGCTGCTGTCGCTGGTCGGCATGATCGCCGTCGTGTACGCGGTGAAGGAGGCCGCCACCCACGGGTTCACCGGGCCGGTCCTCGGCACGGGGCTGCTCGGCGCGGCCGCGCTGTACTGGTTCGTGCGCCGCCAGCTCACTCTGCCCGCCCCGCTGCTGGACATACGGCTCTTCCGCAGCCGTGGCTTCAGCGGCGCCGTCCTCGCCGATCTGCTGACCGTGCTCGGCATGTCCGGCCTGGTCTTCTTCCTCTCCCAGTATCTGCAACTGGTGCAGGGCAGGCGGCCGTTCGAGGCGGGGCTGGCCGAACTGCCCGCCGCCGTGGGCGCGGTGGCGGCCGGACTCTGCGCCGGCCGCGTGGCCCGGCGCTTCTCGGTCAGGGCCGTGGTCTCCGGCGGCCTCGCCGCCGTCGGCCTGGCGCTCGCCGCGCTGACCACGCTCAGCGGCTCGACCGGCTATCCGCTGCTCGGGGCGGCCCTGCTGGTGGTCGGCGTGGGCGCCGGCTTCTCCTTCACGGTGACCGCCGACGTGATCCTCGCCGGTGTGCCCAAGGACCAGGCGGGCGCCGCCTCGGCGGTCTCCGAGACGGCGTACGAACTCGGCGCGGCCCTCGGCATCGCGCTGCTCGGCTCCATCGTGACCGGCGTCTACCGCGACTTCACCGGCCCGGCAGGCACACCGCCGGCGGCCCACGAGTCACTGGGCGGTGCGGTGGAGGCGGCGGCAGGCCTGCCTGCCCACACCTCCGAGGCGCTGCTGAGCGCGGCCCGGGAGTCCTTCGTGCACGGTTTGCACCTGGCGTCGGGAGCCGGTGCGGCGGTACTGCTCGCCACGGCAGGCGCGGCGTGGTTCCTGCTGAAGGGGCAGCGGCTGTGAGGACCTGGTGCTGCGACCGGAAAGGTTCACCGGCTCGCGACGCCCGGCACGGCACCTCGCCGCCTTGTCGCATCACCCGAGTACATCCAGTACGCGGGCGATGCTCCGCCCTGCGATGCACCGCACCGGACGCCGCGAGCTATCCGGCAAACCTTTCCGGCCACAGCACTAGGCAGCCTTGGCCTTGGTGGCGTACATGTCGACGTACTCCTGGCCGGAGAGCCGCATGACCTCGGCCATCACCGAGTCGGTCACCGCGCGCAGCACATACCGGTCGCGGTCCATGCCCTCGTAGCGCGAGAACTCCATCGGCTCGCCGAAGCGGACCGTGACCCGGCTCGGCCGCGGCATGCCCGACCCGCCCGGCTGGATCTTGTCCGTGCCGATCATGGCGAACGGGACCACCGGCGCGCCGGTCATCAGCGTCAGCCGCGCGATGCCGGTGCGCCCGCGGTACAGGCGGCCGTCGGGGGAGCGGGTGCCCTCCGGATAGATGCCGAAGACCTTGCCCTCCTCCAGGATCCGGCGGCCGGTCATCAGCGCCGCGACGCCGCCCTTGCCGCCGTCGCGGTCCACCGGGATCATGCCGACGCCGGTGAAGAACCAGGCCATCAGCCGGCCCTTGAGGCCCTTGCCGGTGACGTACTCGTCCTTGCCGATGAAGAAGACCTGGCGGTCGCAGACCAGCGGCAGGATCATCGAGTCGATGAACGTCAGGTGGTTGCCGGCGAGGATGACCGGGCCGTCGCCCGGGATGCGCTCCGCGCCCTCCACCCGTGGGCGGAACATCAGGCGCATGATCGGTCCGAGCACTGCCTTGATGAGCGCGAAGCGGGACAACGGGCCCTCCGGTGTCAAGGGATTGTCAAAAGATGCGTATGAGTCTGTGCAGGTGAGGACGATACTCGTGGCCCGGGGCGGAATGCACATCGGGCTCACCACGTCTTACGTAGTGTTGACACACGTTTACCTGCGCGGGAGACCCGCCGTGACCCGGTAACCGCCCGGAACGATGTGACCGACCTCGCTCACCCCGGGTTCCCTCCCCGCCTCCGGCCATGCCGACGGGGCGTCACCCCTCCACGCGCTCACGACATCCGGCGTCACCCGCGTATTCGGCGCAGCATCACCCGGCGGCGCCGGTGCCGTCATCCGCACACACCTACGATCGGCGCGCACGGACGACACGAGAGCAGGAGGCGGTCATGGGGACACAGAAGCCGGACGGGCAGGCACGCGGGACGGGACGCCGGGCGCTGCTCGGCGCCGCGGTGCTCGGGGCGGGCGGAGCGGTCCTCGGGCTGCCCGGCGCGGCCGCCGCCGCGCAGGGCGCCACCGGGGGCCACGGCGGTGGCGGCGGGCTGAAGAGCCTGCCGGTCCCCACGATCATCGGCCACCGGGGTGCCGCCGGCTACCGGCCCGAGCACACCTTCGGCTCCTACGACCTGGCCCTCGGCCTCGGCGCCCATGTCGTCGAGGCCGGTGACCTGGTGCCCACCAGGGACGGCCACCTGGTGTGCCGGCACGAGCCGGAGATCGGCGGCACCACGGACGTCGCCGACCACCCCGAGTTCGCCGGCCGGAAGACCACCAAGACCCTCGACGGGGTGCCCACCACCGGCTGGTTCACCGAGGACTTCACCCTCGCCGAACTGAAGACGCTGCGCGCGATCGAGCGCATCCCGGCCAACCGCCCGCACAACACCCTCTACAACGGCCGCTGGGAGATCCCCACCTTCGAAGAGGTCCTCAAGTGGCAGGACGAGCAGACCCGCAGGCGAGGCCGGCAGGTGTGGATCTACCCCGAGACCAAGCATCCGACATACTTCCGCAAGCTGGGCCTCGGTCTGGAGGAGCGGGTCGCAAAGCTGCTGCGCGAGCACGGCAAGGACAAGAAGAACTCGCCGGTCATCCTGCAGTCCTTCGAACCGGGCAGCATCCAGCGGCTGAACAGGCTCGTCGGCAACCCGCTCGTCGTGCTGCTGTCGGGCGCGAACACCCGGCCCTACGACTTCGTGGAGGCGGGCGACCCGCGTACGGTCGCCGACCTCATCACCCCCGAGGGCCTGAAGGAGATCGCCTCCTACGCCCAGGGCATCGGCCCGACCGTCGACCTGGTCATCCCCAAGGACGCGGACGGCAACCTCACCGAGCCGAGCACCCTCGTCCGTGACGCGCACGCCGCGGGCCTGATCCTGCACCCCTACACCATGCGCAACGAGAACCCCTTCCTGCCGCCCAGGTTCCGCAAGGGCACGGCCGCGGACGCCTACGGTGACGTCTTCGGCGTGTTCCAGGCGTACTTCGCCACCGGCATCGACGGCGTCTTCACCGACAACGCGGACACCGGGCTGCTCGCCCGGGAGGACTTCCTGAGCCGCTGATCCGTCAAGCGGGCGACCGCCCCGCCCCGCCCGGGGGTGAACACCCGGCCGCTCCGGCAACCCGTGCCGGGGCGGCCGCGTCGTGACTCGTATGAGGCACGACATGCTCACCGCCCTGCGCCCCCTGCTCGTAGCCGAGGCCACGGCGGAGGCACACGCCTGCGGAACCGAACCGGGGGACCTGGAGCAGGCCGTCTGGGTCCGGCTGCTGGAGCGCCTGGCGGCCGACGCCCCGCCGCACGACCCGCAGGGCTGGCTGCGCAAGGCCGTCCGCTCCGAGGCGCGCCGCACCCGCCGCACGACCACCATCGAGCGGCCCTACGGCCTCGAGCCCGCCGACGACAGTGAGCGCGGGCCCGAACAACTCGCCCTGGCCGCCGCCCGCCGCCGTGCCCTGCGCGACGCGGTGCGCCGGCTGCCCGGCCGCTGCCCCCGGCTGCTGGAGGCGCTGTTGTCACCCAGAGACCTCACATACCGGGAGATCGCGGGGGAGTTGGGTATCTCACAGGGCAGTCTCGGCCCGGAACGTTCCCGATGCCTGGGTTGTCTGCGTCGGCTGCTCACACCGGAGGTTGCGGCCCGCGAAGCGCGGGGATAGGAGTGGGGGACGACAGGCGATCAGGTGAGCGGGAGGCGTGCGCACATGGGCATGAGCGTGACCATCTCTGCGGCGACCGAGCAGGACGCGGAGCAGATCTTCAGGTTGCAGTACCTGTGTTTCCAGAGCGAGGCGGCGCTGTACGGGAACTACCGCATCGACCCGCTCGTCCAGAGCCTGGACTCCGTGCGCCAGGAGGTCGCCGGGGACTGCGTCTTCGTGGCGCGCCTCGGCGAGGAAGTGGTCGGCTCGGTGTGCGGCCGGGTCACCGAGGACGGCGCGGCCGCCATCGGCAAGCTCTGCGTCCACCCCCGCCTCCAGGGCCACGGGATCGGCGCCCGCCTGCTGCGCGCGGCCGAGTCGGCGCTGGCCGAGGAGCGCGGCGCCACCAGGTTCCGGCTGCACACCGGCCACCGCAGCGAGGGCAACCTGCGCCTGTACCGGCGGGTGGGCTACCAGGCGGTGGGCACCTCCCAGGGCGACGACGGCGTACCGTTGATCGTTCTGGAGAAGCCGGCCGGGACGTACGCGGCTACGGCGTGACGGTCCGGGCCCTGCGCAGCCAGTACATCGCGGACAGCGGCAGCAGCACCGGAATGAAGACGTAGCCCATGCCGTAGTCCGACCACACGGTCGCGTCCGGGAACGCGGACGGCTCCACGAGCGTCCACGTGCCGACGATCAGCACCCCCGCGAGCTCGGCGGCGCAGCACACCAGCGCCGCCCTGCGGGCGGTTTCCCCGCCGCGCACCAGCGTGTACGTGATGAACCCGTACACGAGGCCGGCCACCGCGGACAGCGAGTACGCGAGCGGCGCCCGGCCGAAGTCGGTGGCGATCTGGTAGACGGAGCGCGAGACCGCGCCGACGACCATCACGCCGTAGAACCAGACGAGCGGCATTCCCGGCCCGCTGATGAGCCGCGTCCTTACGGGCTTCTCCTCCACGGTGGCCATCTCACCCTCCCCAGATGTCATAGAGCCGCACCTCCAGGACGGCGAGGACGACCCCGCCGGCCGCGACCGTCACCGAACCCCAGCGGGTGCGCTCGGCCAGCGACATGAACCCGGCCGCCGGCACGCACGCGAAGGCGCCCAGCAGATACGCAACGAAGATCGTCGTCCCTTGCGCCGGCTTCTCGCCCCGCGCCAGCGCCACGATCCCGAGCACCAGCTGCACCGCGGCCAGCAGCGAGACCACGGCCATGCCGATGAAGTGCCAGTCCTTGGTCGGCTGGTCACGGTAGGCCGCCCAGCCGCACCAGGCGGCCAGCAGCAGCGCGGCGACGCCGGTCATCAGCGTCAGGGCAGCAAGCATGGAGTGACCTTATTACGGCCCAAACGCCCCGCCGTGCCCGGCCCCGGGGGAGCGCCCACGGCCGTGGCGCTGGCCACAGTGACGCGGACCAGGGCCCTGTCCTGGGCGAATCGTGTCCACCGCTGTCCACTATCCGGACAGCGCGTCCGGGTCGGCACCGCAGGTCTGGTTTACTGATCGCATGACCACGACGAGCGACCGCAACCCTGCGACCGAGGCGACCATGACGCCCGGTGCTCGTTGTATGTGTCCTGTGCGTCGAATGTGCGCCTTCTAGAGGGCCCCTGCACCACCTGAGCCTCGCGCCCCGAAGCGAGAGCCCGCTCATGCCCGCTCCCGCGTCCGGTCCGGCCGGCGTGGCCGGCTGAGCTCCGCCCCCGCGTGCACGTTTCTTCCCGCTTTCAGTGTCTTTGCGAGAACCGTGCTGCGTTCTGGCTGTACCCGACCATGAATGCCGTGCCCGGCGCCCACGACGCGCCGCGCACTCGACAGTGACGGAAACCCACGTGATCACCACATCGGGCCTGACCAAGGTCTACCGCTCGCGCGGTCGCGAGGTCACCGCCCTCGACGGCGTCGACCTGCATGTCCGCGAAGGCGAGGTGTACGGCGTCATCGGCCAGTCCGGCGCCGGCAAGTCCTCGCTCATCCGCTGCGTCAACCTGCTGGAACGTCCCACCGCCGGCACGGTCACCGTCGCCGGCCAGGACCTCACGGCCCTGGCCGGGCGCGGACCCCGGGCCGGCAAGGAGCTGCGGCGGGCGCGCAGCCGGATCGGCATGGTCTTCCAGCACTTCAGCCTGCTGTCCTCGCGCACCGTCCAGGACAACGTCGAGCTGCCGCTGGAGATCCTCGGCAAGTCGGGGAAGGAACGTTCCCGCAAGGCGCTCGAACTGCTCGACCTCGTCGGCCTCACCGACAAGGCGCGGACCTACCCCGCCCAGCTCTCCGGCGGCCAGAAGCAGCGCGTCGGCATCGCCCGCGCCCTCGCCGGCGACCCCAGGGTGCTGCTGTCCGACGAGGCCACCAGCGCTCTCGATCCGGAGACCACCCGCTCCATCCTCCAGCTGCTGCGCGACCTGAACCGGCAGCTCGGCCTGACCGTCCTGCTCATCACGCACGAGATGGACGTCGTGAAGTCGGTCTGCGACTCGGCGGCGCTCATGGAGCGGGGCCGCGTCGTCGAGTCCGGCACCGTCGGCGAACTGCTCGCGACCCCGGGTTCGGAACTGGCCGCCGCGCTCTTCCCGGTCGGCGGCGAGGCCTTCGGCCCGGACCGGACCGTCCTCGACGTCACCTTCCACGGCGAGGCCGCCACCCAGCCCGTCGTCTCGCAGCTGGCCCGCACCTACAACATCGACATATCGATCCTCGGCGCGGCCATCGACACCGTCGGCGGCCTCCAGATCGGCCGGATGCGCATCGAACTGCCCGGCCGCTACGAGGACAACGTGGTGCCCATCGGCTTCCTGCGCGAACAGGGGCTGCGGATCGACGTCGCCGGCAACGCCGACAACGCGGCGCAGAGGACCCCGCTCGTCGAGGAAGGTGCCAAGTGAGCTGGTCCGAGGTGCAGCCCCTGCTGTCCCAGGCGTGTTGGGACACCCTCTACATGGTCGGCTGGTCCACGCTCATCGCCGTCCTCGGCGGACTCCCGCTCGGCATCCTCCTCGTCCTGACGGACCAGGGCGGACTGCTGCAGCATGTGGTGGCGAACAAGGTCATCGGCCAGGTGGTGAACATCGCCCGCTCGATGCCGTTCATCATCCTCATGGTCGCCCTGATGAGCTTCACCCGCTGGGTCACTGGTACGACCATCGGCCGTGAAGCCGCCATCGTGCCGCTGGCCGTCGGCGCCATCCCCTTCTTCGCGCGCCTGGTCGAGACGGCGGTCCGCGAAGTGGACGGCGGACTCGTCGAGGCCGTCCAGGCGATGGGCGGCAACACCTGGACCGTCGTGCGCAAGGTCCTCGTCCCCGAGTCCCTGCCCTCGCTGATCTCCTCCACCACCACGACGGTCGTCGCCCTCATCGGCTACTCCGCGATGGCCGGCACGGTCGGCGCGGGCGGCCTCGGCGACATCGCCATCCGCTACGGCTACCAGCGCTTCGAGACCCAGCTGATGTGGATCACGGTGGCGGTCCTCGCCGTGGTCATCTCCCTCATCCAGTTCGCCGGCGACTTCGCGTCCCGCTCCCTGCACCGGCGCGGCGGCCGCTCCGGCCCGGCGCCGAGGCTGCGGCTGCTGAGGGCGAAGGAGCCCGCGGCGGCCGACGTGAGCAAGGCCGCCTGACGTCCCCCCGATCTCCCCGTCACACCCACGACGGGGTCGCACCACCCAAGGAAAGGCACTTTTCGTGCGTAACACCGCCAAGATCACCACCGCCGTCCTCGCCGCCGGAGCCCTCACCCTCGGGCTCTCCGCCTGCGGCTCCGGCAAGAGCTCCTCCGCCGCCTCCGACTACAGCGGCCCGCTGGTCGTCGCCGCGAGCCCCACCCCGCACGCCGAGATCCTGAACTTCGTCAAGGACAACCTGGCGAAGAAGGCGGGCCTGGACCTGGAGGTCAAGGAGTTCACCGACTACGTCACGCCGAACACGGCGACCGAGGACGGGTCCGTCGGTGCCAACTACTTCCAGAACCAGCCGTACCTCGACGACTTCAACAAGAAGCGCGGCACCCACATCGTCCCGGTCGTCACGGTGCACCTGGAGCCGCTCGGCCTGTACTCCCACAAGGTCAAGAAGGCCGACGCGCTGAAGAGCGGTGCGACCGTCGCCATCCCCAACGACACCGTCAACGAGGCACGGGCCCTGAAGCTGCTGGACGCCAACGGGCTGATCACGCTCAAGAGCGGGGTGGGCACCGAGGCGACGCCGCAGGACATCGCCAGGAACCCGAAGAACCTCACGTTCAAGGAGGTCGAGGCGGCCCAGACCCCGCGCTCCCTGGACGACGTGGACGCCGCGGTGGTCAACGGCAACTACGCCATCTCCGCGGGTCTGAAGCCCGCCAAGGACGCCATCGTCCTGGAGTCCGCGAAGAACAACCCGTACGGAAACTTCCTCGCGGTCAAGAAGGGCAACGAGAAGGACCCGCGGGTGAAGAAGCTCGCGAAGCTCCTCACCTCGCCCGAGGTGAAGAAGTTCATCGAGGACAAGTACGCCGGCTCGGTCATCCCGTCCTTCTGAACCCGCCGGCCGTGAACTGACCTCGCGTACACCCGCGTATCGCCACGCACGGGGTCCGCTCCCTCACCGGGTGTGGACCCCGTGCTGCGGTTCGGTGCTTTCATGCTGCATGCTGGGCAGTTCAGCAAGGCCCTGAAGTCTCACCGAAGGTAACGGAGCGGCGCATGACGAGCACCTTCCCCAACGTGTCCATCAGTACGGAGCGGTTGGTGTTGCGTCCCCTCGACGAGGACGACGTCGCCGCCCTGGCCGAGATGATGAACGACGAGCAGGTCGCCGCCTGGACCGACGTCCCCCAGCCCTTCACCGAGGAGCGCGCCCGCTCCTGGATCACCGAGTACGCCCCGGCCGAGCGCGCGGCGGGGCGGGGTCTCGACCTCGCGGTCACCGAGTTCCTCACCCAGCGCCTGGTCGGCATCGTCCAGCTGGCCAGGACCAACTGGCACGTCCGGTCCACCGAACTGTCGTACGTCATCGCCCCCTGGGCCCGAGGCGAGGGCTACGCCTCCGAGGCGGCCCTGGTCACCGCCCAGTGGCTGTTCGGCGACCAGAAGTTCGAGCGCATCGAGCTGCGCACCGCCGCCGACAACACCGCATCCCAGCAGGTCGCCCAGAAGATCGGCTGCATCAGCGAGGGCGTGCTGCGCAACGCCTGCATAGCCCACATGCGCACCGAGGACGGCACCTGGACCGACGTCCGCACCGACTACATCGTGTGGAGCCTGCTGCCGGAGGACCTGGACGGCGCGGACGGGGAGCTCGCCGACATCGGTGGTTTCACCTCGTTCTCCGACTGGAACTGAGGGACGGCCCACGCCGCCACCGCCCAGGCGCGCGCCCCGGCCCCTCACCAGGTAACCTCACGGAGCCGCCTGCGGGCGCCCGTACCGCGACGACCTGATCAATCCCCAGGAGACTGAACGACGATGGCCGACCGGGTCACGGTGATCGGCTGGGACGGCTCGCCGCTGACCGACGCGGCGCGCGGTGCCCTCGGTGCCGCCACCCTCGTGGCGGGTGCCGCCCACCACCTGGCGCGGCCCGAGGTGCCCCCCACCGCCGAGCGCATCCGCCTCGGCAGCGTGGCCCTCGCCGCCCGCCGTATCGCCGCCCACCGCGGCACCGCCGTGGTCCTCGCCGATGGGGACCCGGCCTTCTTCGGGGTGGTACGGGCCCTGCGCGCACCCGAGTTCGGCCTGGAGGTCGAGGTCGTCCCCGCGGTCTCCTCGGTGGCCGCCGCCTTCGCCCGCGCCGGGATGCCCTGGGACGACGCCCAAGTGGTGGTCGCACACAAGCGCACCCTTCGACGCGCGGTGAATGTGTGCCGAGCCCACACCAAGGTCGCCGTGCTGACCGCTCCCGGCGCCGGCCCCGCCGAGCTGGGCCTGCTGCTGGAGGGGGTGCACCGCACCTTCGTCATCTGCGAGGAGCTGGGCACCGAGCGGGAGCAGGTCACCGTCGTCACCTCCGACAAGGCCGCCGACCACACCTGGCGCGACCCGAACGTCGTCATCGTCATCGGCGGCCGGGCCGGTGGCGAGGGCGGCGGCTGGATCTCCGGGCGCGACCCGGCGGCCGGACCGCGCGGCTGGACCCAGCCCGCCGAGGCCTACGGCGGCACGCTCGGCGAGGGCGAGACCGATCTCCTGCGAGCCGCCCAACTCGCCCGGCTCGGGCCGCGCGTCGGTGACCTCGTGTGGGACATCGGCTGCGGGAGCGGCGCGTTCGCCACCGAGGCCGCCCGGGGCGGCGCCGCCGTCATCGCCGTCGACCGCGACGGGGAGGCCTGCGCCCGCACCGAGGCCGCCGCGCGCCGCTTCGGCGTCCAGTTGCAGGTGGTGCACGGCAGTGCCCCGCACATCCTGGAGAACCTGCCCGAACCGGACGTCGTCCGCGTCGGCGGCGGAGGAGCGGCCGTGGTCCTGGCGGTCGCCGACCGGCGTCCCCAGCGCATCGTCACCCACGCCGCGACCCGCGACGCGGCCGAACTCGTCGGCCGCGACCTCACCGAGCACGGCTACCAGGTCGAGTGCGCCCTGCTGCAGTCCGTCGAACTCGACACCCGTGCCTGGACGGAGAAGGAACGCAGTGTCGTCTTCCTTCTCACCGGGGAACTGCCGGAGCGCGAAGCGCCTCGATGAGGGGTCGTGGCCGGGCGACGGGCGGGCCTCGCGGACCGCGCCCCGTGATCGGGTTGTCGTACCGCGCGCGGTAGGCTGGCCGATCGTTGTACCGCACTGGGTGGCCCGGAACTTCGTTCGTCAATGTCCGGAAAACCCGTCCGTTTTGGGGCGGGTGTGGTACGGCGGAACCGGAGGACGCGCAACGTGGCGCAGTCCACAGCGGACCGTCGCGGATCACGCTGTCGCCGCGGCGGAACGACCGCAACAATGCCACTCAATGGCTTTGTCGCCTTTTACGGGCGGGTCGTTCGTGCCGCTGGGCACGGACGCTCGTTCTTCACTGCGGGGCGGTCGGTGCGCCGCTCCGGGTGAGCTGGTCGTAGAAGCACTAAACCGATGGGCGAGGGGTACGCATGACCGACACCGGCCAGGTCCCGGGCGAGGGGCTGCCGGAGAGTGCAGGCATGGTGGAGCAGCCGGGCGTCCCCGCGCACGGCGCGTACACCTACCTCTCCGAGTCTCCCGCCGAGGACGAAGACCTGCTGCTGCCGGGCTCCCATGGCGCATGGGGCAACGAAGTGCCCCCACCCGTCCCGGAGCCGGTCGTCGAGGCCGTCCACGAGCCGGGCCCGCACGAGACATCCGGCCGCGACAGCGGCTCCGTCGACCTCGGCGGCGTCCTGCACCCCGACCAGGCGCACACGCCGCCCGTCATGCCCACGGTCACCACCATGCCCGCCGGGGCGGCGCCCCCGCGCCGGCCGCTGCACCTAGGGCCGCCGATCCCGGACGCCTCCGCCAGCCCGGTCCGCTCCCTGGCCGACCGCGGCCCGGCCGGCGCGCCGGTCCGGCAGCCCGGTCCGCCCACGACCGGCCCCGAGTACCTCGACACCCCCCTACTGCGCGAGATGGGCCCCCAGGGCGCCGCACCCTGGGGCGCCCAGGCCGCTGCTCAGGCCGGTGCTCAGGCCGCTGCTCAGGCCGTGCACGCGGCCGCGGCGGCTGCGCCGATGCCCGAGGTGGGTGCGGAGGCGGAGGCTGCGGAAACGGTTGTTCCGGACGCCGAGCCGGGCGACGCCGCCCAGGCCGCCATGGCCCGGCTCGCGGCCCAGGCCGGTGCGGCCGCTCCCGCCGCCGCGAACGCTCCGGAGGCCGGGCAGGCTCCGGAAGCCGGGCAAACTCCGGACCCCGGGTACGCGCCCCAGGACCAGGCTGAAGCCCAGCAAGCCCAGCCCGGCCACGAGCCGGAGGGCGCCCGGATCCTTGTGGGCGGGCAGGGGCCCGAGGCCGGGTACGCAGCCGGGGGCGAGGAAGGCGAAGCGGAGCGGGCGGCCGGGGAGGCCGGCCATGAGGGCACGGACGATGCGGAGGCCGGACCGGCCCCCATGGCCGCGGCCGACGCCGCCGGGCCGGACCCGGCCCCCGAAGCGACCGCACCCGAGGCCGGCCAGGCACCGGAGGCCGCCCACGCTCCGGTCGCCGGCCAAGCCCTCGAAGCCGGGCGGGCCACCGCAACGGCGCAGGCCCCCGAGGCTCGGCAGGCCGACGAGACCGCGCAACTCCCCGAGGAAGCGGCCGCGTTCGACGAGGCACAGGCGCAGTCACAGCCGCAGACCCCGAACCCTCAGGCACCCGAGACCACGCCCGTCCCGGCACCCGCGGACACTGCTCACCCCTCGCCGGCGGCCGCCGAGGCCACCGCGACGCCCGCCGCGGGCTTCCCCGCACCCGGTGACCCGCAGGGACCGCAACTCGGACAGCAGGCCGAGCAGGCGCATGCCCTCGCCATGGACCAGCAGCCGCCGGCGGCGGCACCGGAAGCACCGGCGGCACCGGAAGCACCGGAAGTACCGGCGGCCACGGAAGTACCGGAGGCCACCGCGTCGCCCGCAACCCACAGCGCGGACGCGGCCGTGCGCGATCCGAACGCCCCGCTGGGACCGGACACGCCCCGGCCCGCCGCCGGGACGGCCGCCCCGCACGCGTACCCCGCCCAGCAGGCCGCCACCCCGGACGCCACCGCCCCCGCGCCCGAGGGGCCGCAGACCGCGCTGCCCGTCGACTCCGCCCACCCGCAGATGGCGGCCCCCACCGGCCCGGAAGCCGTCCAGCAACCGGGGGAGGCACAGCCCCCGTTCACCGTTCCCGAGGCCATCGAGCCGACCGGGGCGGCGACCGCCCCCGACGCAGCCGTGGCCCCGGCAGCAGCCGACGCCCCGGAAGTGGCCAACACCCCTGAGGCAGCCGACGCCCCGGAAGTGGCCAACACCGCGGCACCCGGAGAAGCCCCGGAGGCACTCGCGGCACCCGGAGAAGCCCCGGAGGCACTCGCGGCACCCGGAGAAGCGCCCGAGGCACTCGCGGCTTCCGAAGAAGCGCCCGAGGCACCCGCCGAAGCCCCCTCCGCCCCGCAAGGAGCGGTCCCGTCAGTGCCCGGTGCCCCGGACGAGCAGAACCAGGGCACCGCCCTCCCTGCCGGCGTCCCGCTGCAGCCCCAGCCCGGCCAGCCCCTGGGGCAGTTCGTGCCGGTCGAGGGCTCGGTGCCGACCACCCCGCACCTGGCCCCCACCCCGCCGCACCCGCTCGTGGTGCCGGCCGAGCAGCTCGCCGCTCGGACGCCGCGGCCCGCCGCCCAGGAGGCACCCCAGGAACCGGTCGCCACGGTCCCCGCACCCCGTGACGGCGGCGCCGTTCCCGCCGCGGCCGTCGGGGAGCCCGACCCCGAAGTCGTCCAGCACGCGGACGACCTGGCCACTCGGGTCGCCGACCAGGAAGAGCACGAAGTCCGGCAAGACCAGCAGGACCAGGCAGAGCAGCAGGACCAGGCAGAGCAGCAGGAAGAGAGCGCGGCCGCAGTGGCAGAGGCACGACAGTCCACCGGTCCGGCCGCGCCCGGCTACGACGAGGCCGAGCGCGAGGCCGTGCTCAAGGTGATGCGCGAGCGCCGCGACATCCGCAACGGCTTCCGCGGCGACCCGATCCCGCACGAGGTGCTGCTGCGTGTCCTGGAGGCGGCCCACACGGCGCCGTCCGTCGGCCACTCGCAGCCCTGGGACTTCGTCGTCATCCGCTCGGCCGACACCCGGCGCGCCATGCACGAGTTGGCCATGCGCCAGCGCGACGCCTACGCCAAGTCGCTGCCCAAGGGCCGGGCCAAGCAGTTCAAGGAACTGAAGATCGAGGCCATCCTCGACACCCCGGTGAACATCGTCGTCACCGCCGACCCGACCCGCGGCGGCCGCCACACCCTGGGCCGCCACACCCAGCCGCAGATGGCGCCGTACTCCGCCGCCCTCGCGGTCGAGAACCTCTGGCTCGCCGCCCGCGCCGAGGGCCTCGGTGTCGGCTGGGTCAGCTTCTTCGACGAGCGCGAGATGGTCCGCGCCCTCGGCCTGCCCGAGCACCTGGAGGTCATCGCCTACCTCTGCGTCGGCTACGTCGACGAGTTCCCGGACGAGCCCGAGCTGATGCAGGCCGGCTGGTCCAAGCGCCGCCCGCTGTCCTGGGTCGTGCACGAGGAGACGTACGGCCGGCGCGCGCTGCCCGGCGAGGACCCGCACGACCTGCTCGCCGAGACCGTCGCCCAGATCCGCCCGCTGGACGCCAAGGCGCTCGGCGAGGCATGGGAGCGGCAGAAGCGGATGACCAAGCCGGCCGGTGCGCTCGGCATGCTGGAGATCATCTCCGCGCAGCTGTCCGGCCTGTCCCGGCAGTGCCCGCCGCCGATCCCGGAGCCCGCCGCCGTCGCGATCTTCGCCGGCGACCACGGTGTGCACGCCCAGGGCGTCACCCCCTGGCCGCAGGAGGTCACCGCCCAGATGGTGGCCAACTTCCTGGGCGGGGGAGCGGTCTGCAACGCCTTCGCGGGTCAGGTGGGCGCCGAGGTCTGCGTCGTGGACGTGGGCGTCGCCGCCGACCTCCCGGCCACCCCGGGCCTGCTGCCCCGCAAGGTCCGCGCGGGCACCTCCGACATGACCACCGGCCCCGCGATGACCCGCGAGGAGGCCAAGAAGGCCATCGAGGTCGGCATCGAGACCGCCCGCGACCTGGTGGCGGCCGGCAACAAGGCGCTGCTGACCGGTGAGATGGGTATCGCCAACACCACCGCGTCCGCGGCGCTCATCTCGGTCTTCACCGGCGCCGACCCGGCCGAGGTCACCGGTCGTGGCACAGGCATCAACGACGAGACCCTGGCCCGCAAGACAGAGGTGGTCCGCCGCGCCCTGGAACTCCACCAGCCGGACCCGGCCGACCCCATCGGCGTCCTCGCCGCGATCGGCGGCTTCGAGCACGCGGCGATGGTCGGCCTGCTCCTCGGCGGTGCCTCGCTGCGTACGCCGGTGATCCTGGACGGCGTGAGCGCCGGTGCCGCCGCGCTGGTCGCCCGCGCGATCGCCCCGGAGGTGCTGGCGGCCTGCATCGCCGGCCACCGCAGCGCCGAACCGGGACATGTCGCCGCTCTCAACAAGCTCGGCCTGCGCCCCCTGGTCGACCTCGACCTGCGCCTGGGCGAGGGCACGGGCGCGCTGCTCGCCCTGCCGCTGGTGCAGAGCACCGCGAGAGCGATGCACGAGGTCGCGACCTTCGACTCGGCGGGCGTCACGGAGAAGTAGCTCCGTGGCCGGGGTCGGCGGGTTTGCGCTCCTGCGCGCCCCCCCGGCCCCGCCGTACGCTGAACCCACGTCTAAAATCCCCACGTCAGGGCCGCTCCGGAGCCGTAGCGCCCATTCGACCGCTTCGACTGCCTCCACCCCGCAGCGCCGCTGCGACCGCCCGGACGAGGAGCCGCACCCCCATGGCCGAACACCCCGCCTATCCCGTAGGCCTCCGCCTCCTCGGCCGCCGCGTGGTCGTCCTCGGCGGCGGCCAGGTCGCCCAGCGCCGTCTGCCCGCGCTCATCGCCGCGGGCGCGGACATCGTGCTCGTCTCGCCCGAGGCGACCCCTTCCGTCGAGGCCATGGCGGACGCGGGTGAGATCGCCTGGCAGCGGCGCCGCTACGAGGAGGGCGACCTCGCCGACGCCTGGTACGCCCTGATCGCCACCAGCGACCACGACGCGAACACGCGTGCCTCGGCCGAGGCGGAGCGCCGGCGGGTGTGGTGCGTGCGCTCCGACGACGCCGACGCGGCGACCGCCTGGACCCCGGCCACCGGCCACAGCGAGGGCGTCACGGTCGCCGTGCTGACCACCGACGCGCGCGGCCGCGACCCCCGGCACACCGCCGCCATCCGCGACGCGGTCGTCGAGGGCCTGCGGGACGGCACCCTCGTCGCCCCGCACCATCGCACCCGCACCCCCGGCGTCGCCCTGGTCGGCGGGGGCCCCGGTGACCCGGACCTGATCACGGTCCGCGGCCGCCGGCTGCTCGCCGAGGCCGACGTCGTGATCGCCGACCGCCTCGGCCCGCGCGACCTGCTCGCCGAACTCCCGCCGCACGTCGAGGTGATCGACGCGGCGAAGATCCCCTACGGCCGCTACATGGCCCAGGAGGCCATCAACAACGCGCTCATCGAGCACGCCAGGCAAGGCAAGTCGGTGGTCCGGCTCAAGGGCGGCGACCCCTACGTCTTCGGCCGCGGCATGGAGGAGCTCCAGGCGCTCGCCGAGGCCGGCATCCCGTGCACGGTGGTCCCCGGCATCTCCAGTTCCATCTCCGTCCCGGGCGCGGCCGGCATCCCCGTCACGCACCGCGGGGTGGCCCACGAGTTCACCGTGGTCAGCGGTCACGTGGCCCCCGACGACGAGCGCTCCCTGGTCGACTGGCCGAGCCTGGCGAAGCTGACCGGCACCCTGGTCATCCTCATGGGCGTCGACAAGATCGGCCGGATCGCCGAGACGCTCGTGGCGCACGGCAAGTCCCCGGACACCCCGGTCGCCCTGGTCCAGGAGGGCACCACGGCCGCCCAGCGCCGCGTCGACGCGACCCTCGCCACGGTCGCCGAGACCGTCCGCGCCGAGGACGTGAAGCCGCCGGCCGTCATCGTCATCGGCGAGGTCGTCGCGGTGGGGCCGCCCGCCTCCGCGTAACCGCGGGTAACATGACTCGTTCCGAGCCGTTGGCACCGTACCCAGGACAAGGCAGTATCACCCTGTGGCCGATCTCATCACCGTTGAGGACCCCGACGACCCGCGCCTGCGCGACTACACGGGTCTGACCGACGTCGAGTTGCGCCGCAAGCGCGAACCCGCCGAGGGCCTGTTCATCGCCGAGGGCGAGAAGGTCATCCGCCGGGCCAAGGACGCCGGGTACGAGATGCGCTCGATGCTGCTGTCCGCCAAGTGGGTCGACGTCATGCGGGACGTCATCGACGAACTCCCCGCCCCCGTCTACGCGGTCGGCCCCGAACTCGCCGAACAGGTCACCGGCTACCACGTGCACCGCGGCGCCCTCGCCTCCATGCAGCGCAAACCGCTTCCCACGGCCACCGACCTGCTCCAGACCGCCCGCCGGGTCGCGGTCATGGAGTCCGTCAACGACCACACCAACATCGGGGCGATCTTCCGCTCCGCCGCGGCCCTCGGCATGGACGCGGTCCTGCTCTCCCCGGACTGCGCCGACCCGCTCTACCGCCGCAGCGTGAAGGTCTCGATGGGCGCGGTCTTCTCCGTGCCCTACGCCCGCCTCGACACCTGGCCCAAGGGCCTGGATTCGGTCCGCGAGGCCGGCTTCACGCTGCTCGCCCTCACCCCCGACGAGAAGGCCGCATCCCTGGACGAGGCCGCCCCGCACCGGATGGACCGGGTCGCCCTGATGCTGGGCGCGGAGGGCGACGGCCTGTCCACCCAGGCGCTGGTGGCCGCCGACGAGTGGGTCCGCATCCCGATGTCCCACGGCGTCGACTCGCTCAACGTCGGCGCGGCCGCCGCGGTCGCCTTCTACGCGGTGGCGACGGGCCGGGCCGGGACGTAGGCGCTACTCGCCGGCACCGGGCGCGGAGGCGTCTCCCGCACCGCGCCCCTGCTCCACCCTTACGCCGCCGTCACCGCCGAGTCCCCGCGACGGGCCCTGGCAGCCCTGCGCCGCCGCGATACCGAGCGCGACCAGCAGCGTCACCACCACGAACACGAACAGGCGCTGCCGCAGCAGCCGGGGATTGGCGGGCCGTCGGCCGGTCGACGTGCCGCGCGGGCCCGGCCTCCCGCTGCCGCCGCGCGGAACGGGGCGGCTGCCGCTGCCCGTGCGCGAGCCGTTCCGGGCCGTCGGAGTCGGCCGCGGACCGCCGCCGGTACGGGAGGACGAGCCGCTCCCGCGGCCCTGGGCGGCACCGCCCGGGCGCGCGGGGGTGCCGCCCCGCGAAGGCGGAACGGTGCCGCGCGGAGCGGGAGTGCCGGGGGAGCCCCCCTGCGGGCGCCGCGGGAAGCGCGCCTGCTCGGCACGGCCGGCCCGCTGCTGGTCCGGGTACGCGGTGTGGTGCATGTCCGGGTGGGCGGCACGCTGCTGTTCGGGATACGTGTCGACGAGCCGCCCCGTCGGACGGTCCGCCTCGGCGGCGCGCGGCGCGGGCGGACGCACGTCGCCCAGGCCCTGCGCCTCGCGCGCGGCGATCTCCTTCAGCCGCAGCGACAGCTGCAGCGTGCTGGGCCGTTCCTCGGGGTCCTTGGCCAGACAGGCCCTGACGAGCGGACCGAGCGCGTCCGGTACACCGTGCAGCTGGGGCTCCTCGTGCACCACCCGGTACAGCATCACCTCGGAACTGCCGTGCCCGAACGGCGAGTCGGCCGTCGAGGCGTACGCCAGGGTCGCTCCCAGCGAGAACACGTCGGTGGCCGGGGTCACGGCGGCGCCGCGCACCTGCTCCGGGGCGAGGAAGCCGGGCGAGCCGACCGCGGTGCCGACGTGCGTGAGCGTCGAGGCGCCGGTCGCCCACGCGATGCCGAAGTCGATGATCCGCGGGCCCTTCGGGGACAGCAGGATGTTGGAGGGCTTCAGATCCCGGTGCACGACCCCGGCCTCGTGCACGGCGACCAGCCCTTCGGACAGGGCGGCCCCGATCGCCGCCACCTCCGCCGCGCCCAGCGCACCCTCGTCGGCCACCTTGTCGTGCAGAGAGGGCCCGGGCACGTACTGCGTGGCGAACCACGGCCGGTCCGCCTCCAGGTCCGCCGCCACCAGCCGCGCCGTGCACCCGCCACGGATCCGCCGCGCCGCCGAGACCTCGCGGGCGAACCGCGAGCGGAACTCCTGGTCCTCGGCCAGATCCGGCCGGATGACCTTCAGCGCGACCCGCTGGCCCTTGCGGTCGGAGCCGAGGTAGACCACGCCCATTCCGCCCGCGCCCAGCCGTCGGTGAAGCCTGAAAGAGCCGACGACACGCGGGTCCTCGCGCCTCAGGCGCATCATCGCCATGTTCATCCCCGCTGCCCGGTCCCTGTGACGAGCCACAGCTTACGTTTCCGGGGCCGCTCGCGCGCAGAGGCCGCGCCCTCTCGACCCGATCGATTGTCAGTGCCCGGTACGGAAATTGAAGGAGGGTCACCAGGTGCGCGAGGGGTACCGTCCGCGGACACCAGTGATCCGAACCCCCTGGTGGGGAAGGGAGGTTGGGCGCGCGGGAGCCGCACGCGCGCGAGCGGCCGCGACAGCCGTGGCCATGACCCGTCCGTGCCGTGCGCCCGCGCCCGGTGCGGGCCGCCCGGTGGCGACGGGGGTGCTCCGGAGGGCGGTGGAAGTGATCGAAGTCACCCGGTGGGTTCCTCCCTCGACCAGGGAAAGCCGGGCACTCCGGGCGCCCCCTCGGGGAAGACCCCGAGACCTGGGACCGCTTCTCCACCCAGGGGAGTAGTCCCCAAGTCACGGCTCATCCTCCGGGAGGCCCGGCAATCGGTACGAGGGCATGACGACCGATACCCGCCGCGCGCCTAGATTTGAGGTCAAGCGGCGGGTGCAGCACTCGTCCCCCGAGGTCAGACACCCGCCGCTGCCAACGACAACCAAGACGGTCGGGAGAGGGACCATGGCCCACACGGCACCGCGGGCGCTGCTCCGCGCACAGGGACGCCTCGCGCGCACCCGCCGCACGGGCCGCCGCCACCCCCTGGTGGCGACGCTGATGGCCCTTCCCCTGGCGGCCCTGCTCCTGCTCGTCTTCGACGGCTGGAACACAGTGGCCACACAGGCGTCGTCCGTGGGTGTGATGCTGGGGCGCTGAGCGGCGACCCCAGGCCCGGAAGAGCGGTCCGGGCGGGGACATCCACCCATGAAACCCCGTGGGGACGGGGGTGCGGCGGACGGCAAAATGCCGGCGCAGCTGGGGAGCTGCGCCGGCATTGCTCTGCCCGCGCGGACTGCGGGTGGTCGTGCCCGCGTCTGCGAATGTCGTGCCTGTCTGTACCTGCGAACTTCCGGGAGGTACCCGAGGGGGTACGGAACGGCTGCCTCGGTGGGGTACGGAACGGCCGGGCGGCCCTCCCGCTCACGTAGGCTCTCGGTCGCCGCCGTCCCCCAGGGAGCCCCGTGACAGCCGACGCCCTGCTGCCCGAACTGACCGCGCAGGTCGAAAGGGCGGCCCACACCGACGTGAACGGCTGCGCCTGCGAGGCGACCGTCCTCGCCGACCGCCCCGACGCCGCAGTCGTCCGCCACGCCGGCATCGTGGCGAAGGCCCACGCCCCCGCCACCGACCCCACGGAACTCGCCCTCCGCCTCACCGTGGCGGCCCGCCTCCCCGGTATCCTCCTGCCCCCGCTCGGCCCGACCCCCACCCCACTCCACGACCGCCTCGTCACCTTCTGGCCCTACGGCACCCCCGTGGACCCCGGCACCCCCGACGCCGCGCCCTGGGAAGCCGCCGCCACCCTCCTGGCCCGCCTGCACCGCAGCCCCGCCCCAGCCGCGCTGCCCCACATGCGCGGCCCCGTCAAGGCCGCCCGGGCCATCGCCCGCCTCCGGGCCGCCCCGGCAGCCGGCCGCCACCCCGCCCGGCGCCCCGTCCTCCACGCCTGGGCGGCCCTCCCGCCCTGGGCCCGCGCCGAGGCCCCCATGCCGGACTCCGGCACCCTCTGCCACGGCGACCTGCACCTCGGCCAGCTCCTCCGCCACCCGGCTCCGGACGGTCCCTGGCTGCTCATCGACGTCGACGACCTCGGCACCGGCGTCCCCGCCTGGGACCTGGCCCGTCCGGCGGCCTGGTACGCCTGCGGACTGCTCCCGCCCGACGAGTGGACCCGCTTCCTGACCGCCTACCGCGCGGCCGGCGGCCCGGCCGTCCCCGCGTACGGCGACCCCTGGCCCGCCCTGGACGTCCCGGCCCGTGCCCTCACCGTGCAGACCGCCGCCCTGGCCGTCGCCAAGGCGATCGGGGCGGACCGCCCGCTGGACGAGGTCGAACAGGCCGTGGTGGACGCCTGCGAAAGAATGAGTCGGGTCCCCCCGGAGTTGGCCGGCGGTCCGCCGAAGTAGGGTGCAACCGACCGCAGCCGGACAGAGTCTGTCCTGGCGATACCCGAAGCAGGACCGACCGGCGAGGAGTTGAGCCGACGATGCAGTGTCCGAAGTGCCATGCGCCGATGCACACCTACAACCGCAACGGCGTTCAGATCGAGCAGTGCAGCGGCTGCCGCGGCATATTCCTCGACTACGGCGAGCTGGAGGCGCTGACCCGCCTGGAGTCCCAGTGGTCCCAGCCCACGCCGCCCCCGCCCGCCCCGCAGGCCTACCCGACCCCGCCGGCCCCGGCCTGGGGCGCCGCGCACGGCGGCCACCACGGCGGCGGCCACGGTCACTACAGCCACCACCGGCACAAGAGCTTCGGCCACATGCTGTTCTCCAGCTGAGCTGCGGGCCGAGCCCATGGCTCGGCCCGTGGTCCCGCCCGTGGTCCGGCCACGAAGAAGCCCCCGGCCGTACGAGACGGCCGGGGGCTTCGATGTGTGTGGACGATACTGGGATTGAACCAGTGACCTCTTCCGTGTCAGGGAAGCGCTCTCCCGCTGAGCTAATCGTCCTCGGGGCCGCGATCACTCCGAAGAGCCGATCACGGACACTGCGTGCGCGATACTGGGATTGAACCAGTGACCTCTTCCGTGTCAGGGAAGCGCTCTCCCGCTGAGCTAATCGCGCGGGTCGAAGCCCTGAGGCTCCAGTGGACGATACTGGGATTGAACCAGTGACCTCTTCCGTGTCAGGGAAGCGCTCTCCCGCTGAGCTAATCGTCCTTGGAGGTGGAGACGGGATTTGAACCCGTGTAGACGGCTTTGCAGGCCGTTGCCTCGCCTCTCGGCCACTCCACCAGGAGTGCGGGGGACCCGGGGGACCCCTCTTCCTTCGAGCGGACGACGAGGCTCGAACTCGCGACCTCAACCTTGGCAAGGTTGCGCTCTACCAACTGAGCTACGTCCGCCTGTCGTTTCGGATCGCTTGCGCGTCCCGGCGACGTGTTGAACTCTAGCGGATTCCGGTGCCAGTACAAAAACGCGTTTGTGCAGCGTGCTGCGCTGCGTCCACGGGAGGACCTGGTCAGGCACCCGGGAGGACACCCCCGGGACGGCCGCGCGGCACCCGCCATAGACTCGACGGCGTGCTCGACCTGCCTCCTCTCGCCCGCTTCGGTGGCCGGCTGGCCACCGGCCTGACCGACGTCACCAGCGACCCCGCAGCCCTCGACTCCACCGGCTTCTGGGCGGTGGCCGCGGACTACGAGGGCAGGCTGACCTGCGCCCGCTTCCGGGACGTACGGCAGGAGCCCGTGCCGGCCCCGGCGCCCGGCCGGTGGCGGGGCCCGGCCACCGGCGACTGGACGTCGTCGCTCGACCGCGCCGCGTACACCGCGGGCGTACGGCGCATTCGCGAGCACATCGCGGCCGGCGAGGTCTACCAGGTCAATCTCTGCCGCGTGCTGTCCGCGCCGGTCGTGCCCGACGCGGACGTGGACGCCCTGACCGCCGTACTGGCCCGCGGCAACCCGGCGCCGTACGCCGGAACGATTCGGCTGCCCGGGCACGGCGTGGAGATCGCCACCGCGTCCCCCGAGCTCTTCCTGCGCCGTGCCGGCCGGACCGTCGAGTCCGGCCCGATCAAGGGCACCGCCCGCACCGAGGCCGAACTCCTGGCGAAGGACCACGCCGAGAACGTGATGATCGTGGACCTGGTCCGCAACGACATCGGGCGCGTCTGCGCCACAGGCAGCGTCACCGTCCCCGACCTGTGCGCCGTCGAAAAGCACCCCGGCCTGGTCCACCTCGTCTCCACGGTCCGCGGCGAGCTGCGCGCCGACGCCGGCTGGCCGGAGCTGCTCGACGCCGCCTTCCCGGCCGGCTCGATAACCGGCGCCCCCAAGTCGAGCGCACTGCGGATCATCGACGCCCTGGAGAGCGCGCCCCGCGGCCCCTACTGCGGCGGCATCGGCTGGGTCGACGCCGACCGCGGGACGGGCGAGCTGGCCGTCGGCATCCGCACCTTCTGGATCGACCGGAGCGCCGACGGCACGGCCGTGCTGCGTTTCGGCGCCGGCGCCGGCATCACCTGGGACTCCGATCCCGAGGGCGAGTGGCGGGAGACCGAGCTGAAGGCGGCCCGGCTGCTCGCGGTAGCGTCGGGCACGTACGAGGACACCGGAGAGGGACTGTAGACGTGAAGATCTGGCTCAACGGCGGGTTGCAGGACATCGAGTCCGCCCGCGTCTCCGTCCTCGACCACGGGCTCACCGTGGGCGACGGCATCTTCGAGACGGTGAAGGCGGCCGGGGGAAGGCCCTTCGCGCTCACCCGTCACCTGGACCGGCTGACCCGCTCCGCCAAGGGCCTCGGACTGCCCGACCCGGACCACGACGAGATCCGCCGCGCCTGCGCCGCCGTCATCGAGGCCAACCCGATGCCCCTCGGCCGGCTGCGCATCACCTGCACCGGCGGCCACGGCCCGCTCGGCTCCGACCGCGGCGACCAGGGCCCGACCGTGGTGGTCGCCCTCGGAGAGACCACCCGCCGTCCCGACTCCACCGCCGTGGTCACGGTCCCCTGGACCCGCAACGAACGCGGCGCGCTCACCGGCCTGAAGACCACCTCGTACGCCGAGAACGTGGTGGCGCTCGCCCGCGCCCACCAACGCGGCGCCTCCGAGGCCCTGTTCGGCAACACGGTCGGCCAGCTCTGCGAGGGCACGGGCTCCAACGTCTTCGTCGTCCTCGACGGTGAGATCCACACCCCGCCGCTCGCCTCCGGGTGCCTGGCCGGGATCACGCGCGAGCTCGCGATCGAGTGGACGGGCGCCAAGGAGACCGAGCTGCCGCTGGACGTACTCCAGCGGGCCGATGAGGTCTTCCTCACCTCCACGCTGCGCGACGTCCAGGCCGTGCACCGTGTCGACGGCCGCGAACTGCCGGTCGCGGTGGGCCCGGTGACCGCCAAGGCCATGCGGATCTTCGAGGAGCGGGCCGGGAACGACCTGGACCCGTAGGACCGGGGAAGGTCCGCGAAAGCGCGGAAATGAGGCTGACGCGGGGACCGGTGGGGGGTAGAACAGCCCTGATGACCACGACCCTGCGGCCGGCCGAGCCGCTTCAGCACCACGCCGACGGGACCCGTTCGCGGCGCTACCGGGTGTGCGTGAACAGCCGTCCGGTCGGAGTGATCCACCTCGCGACACACCCCGTCTTCGGGCCGGCCGTCGCCCGGATCCTCGATCTGAGCATCGACGAGCCCGACCGCCGCCGGGGCCGTGGCACGGTGGCCGCGCTCGCCGCCGAGGAGGTGGCGCGCGGCTGGGGGTGCAAGCGGATCGAGACCGCCGTGCCCGCCGGTTCGCCCGCCGCGGTCCGGCTCGTCACGGCACTCGGCTACGTCCATCGCAACCGCGGCATGGAGAAGCGGCTGGACGCCACCGCGCCCGAACTGCCCGCCGGCAGCCGGGGCCGCCCGCTGACACAGGCCGAGTACGGACCGTGGCTCGAACACGGCAAGGCCACCTACGCCCAGAGCTGGATCGGCCGCGGCGTGCCCCCGGAGCAGGCGTGGGCCAAGTCGGAGGACGACCACGCCCGGCTGCTGCCCCAGGGACCCACGACACCGGGCATGGTGCTCAGCGTCCTGGAACACGAGGGCACTCCGGTCGGCACCCTCTGGATCGCGATCACCGAGGACAAGGCCTTCGTCTACGACGTCGAGGCGGACGAGCGGTTCCGTGGCCGGGGCCACGGCCGCTCCCTGATGCTGCTGGCCGAGGCGCAGGCGGTGGCCGCGGGCCGGCGCGTCCTGGGCCTCAACGTCTTCGCGGGGAACACCCCGGCGGAGCGGTTGTACGAGTCGCTGGGCTACGAGCCGGTCCGCTACTCCCTGTACAAAGAACTGCTCTAGGCGGGGACGGGGCACAAGGAACTGCTCTGGGCGGGGACGGGCGGTCCGTCTCTCCCCGCTCGGCGCGGCCGGTCAGTCCTCCTGCCCGCGCTCGGCCAGCAGCCGGTCCGCGATCTCCTCGACGCGCTCGCGCAGCCCCTCCTGGCTCTTGCCGCCGTCCAGGAGCTCACCGCCGACGACGTACGTCGGCGTACCGGACACTCCGATGGCCTTGCCCTCGGCCTGGTCGGCGTCGACGATCAGGATGTGCCGCCCGTCGATCAGCGCGGTGTCGAACTCCTCGGCGTCCAGGCCCAGTTCGCGGGCCACCTCGACCAGGAGGGGTTCGCCGGCCCGGTCCAGTTCCTCGACCCGGCCGAGCACCGCCTCCACGTACGGCCACAGCCGTCCCTGTTCGGCGGCCTCCTCGGCGGCCTGCGCGGCGGCGAAGGCGTACTTGTGCTTCTCCAGCGGGAAGTGCCGCAGCCGCAGCTCCAGCCGGTCGCCGTAGCGGGCACGCAGGGCACGCAGGTCGGCCAGCGCGGCGCGGCAGTCGGGGCACTGGAGCTCGCACCAGACGTCGAGAACCGGGGCAGGGGTGCGGGCGGGGGAGGAGTCGCTCATGGGCCCAGTCTCCCAGGCCCGCCTCGGGGCACCCAATCCGGATCATGCGCGGCCCCGGCCGGCGCCCCTGAGGGAAGCGGCACCACCGGCACCTGCGGAGGAGGTGACCCGGAGATGTCCCTGATGTCCGCCCGGAGCATGGCCTCCCGGGGCCGGGGCGGTGCAGGATGGAAGGGACGAACTGCCCGAGCCGGTGAGCGCTGCCTGGAGGACCGGATGATTGCCGAGACCGTCTGTTCCGCCGTCTCCGCGGCCGGCCTGGGCATCGCCGCGGTCACGGCGTACCGCAGGCGTTTCCTTGCCGCGGCCCGCATCGCGGCCTACTCACTCGTCCCCGTCGGCCTGGTGATGACCGGGATCGTCGGCTGGCTGTCCGCCACCGCCCTCAGCCCGACCGCCTGGGCGGGCTTCGCCCTGCTCGGCGGCGCCTGGCTGCTCCTGGCGTCGACACGTGCGGTGGAGCGCCGCCGCGGCGGGACGCGCAAGGAGCGCAGGGCGGCGGCCCGGGAGGCGGGACCGGAGGGGGTGGCTCCGGCGCCCTCGGCGCCGTCCCTGGGCCCGGCCACGCGCCCGGCGGCCCGGCCGTCCGCGCGCCCGGCGGCCGCGCCGCGCACCGGGGACGACTTCAGCGACATCGAGGCCATCCTGAAGAAGCACGGCATATGACGGTCGCTTGACGGCCGGAACCGACACAGGGTGTCCGTGGTGTGCCCGGAAGCGTTCAGGACCCGGCCCGAACCGAAACGAAGATCACGAAATCCGGCGAACTGCCGTGCATTCCGGGCGTGTTGATCACACGGCCGGTGCCGGGTGCGTCATCATCGCCGCGAGATGGTGGACACGACACAGAGCGAGGCCGCGCCGCAGCAGGACGAGCCGCGCGGTTGCCTCTTCGCCCTTTCCCAGCCGCCGCTGATGATCTTCCTGGCGGTGATCGGGTGTCTGCTGCTCATGGCTGCGTTGCACGATCTGCTGTTGCTGTGAGCCGTACCGTGGGTCCTCGGCGCCACCCGCCGGGGACCGACGACACAGTGGGTCCGCGGCCTCGCCGAGCTTCCCGGGGTCAGCCCGTGGCCTCCTTGCGGCGTGCCCGGTAGGCGGCCACGTGGAGCCGGTTGCCGCATGTCCGGCTGTCGCAGTACCGCCGCGAGCGGTTGCGGGAGAGATCGACGAAGGCGCGCCGGCAGTCGGGGGCCTCGCAGCGCCGCAGCCGCTCCTGCTCCCCGGCCACCACGAAGAACGCCAGGGCCATTCCGCAGTCCGCCGCAAGATGGTCGGCCACAGAGGCGCCGGGGGCGAAGTAGTGCACATGCCAGTCGTAGCCGTCGTGGTCCGTGAGCCGGGGTGTGGTGCCGGCCGCGGCGACCAGCTCGTTGATCATCCCCGCGGCCGTCCAGGCGTCCGGGGCGGCGAAGATCCCTGCGAACCGGCCACGGATCCTGCGCACCGCCGAGACGTCGAACTCCGAGAGCACCCCGACATCGCTCATTTTGTGGTTTCGCACGAAGTGCTCGAGCGCCGCGATGTCCGCCAGCCCGTCCGGCGCCGAGTCGTCCTCCGGCGCGGTGTTCACCAGATCCACCACGGTGTCGAGCGCGCACCGGGTGTCGTGGGTGATCAGCACGTTTCGCTCCCTGGCCTGGGGATCGGGCACACGCCCGCCGATGCAGGCCGATGGTAGTGGCTTGGCCGTCACCCGAGCAGCGCCGCACACGCGGTTCGGCCAAGGGCGTACCCCTGTGTCCCGGACCGGGCGGCGATGGCCACCCGTACGTCACCGCCGGCCACGGACGGCTGCGGCGAACGCACTGGCACCGGCCCCGGTGAGGGGCCGGTGCCGGCGCATCCCATATGCGGTTGTCCTGGCCCGAGCCGTCTCCCCGAGTGGACGGCAACGGGCAGCTTGAAGGGCCTCGCCGGGCCTGACGTCAACTTTCCGCGAGGATGTGCGAGAGCTCCTGATCCAGATCGAAGTGGCGGTGTTCCGTGCCGGGGGGCACGGCCGCGTCCGTTCGCTTCAGGAAGGACTCCAGGGCCCGTGCCGGGGCCTCGAGGAGGGCTTCGCCCTCCGGAGAGCTCAGGGCGATGCACACGACGCCCTGGCCATGGCTGCGCGACGGCCAGACACGGACGTCGCCGGTCCCTGTGGGACGGTGAAGCCCCTCGGCGAGGAGGTCGCGGGCGAACACCCACTCGACGGTCTCCTCGGCTCCGGTGTGGAAGGTGGCGTGCACGGCGTAGGGGTCGGCCGTGTCGTACCGCAGGCCTGCGGGGACAGGCAGGGAGGACTCGCTCGACACAACGAGGCGCAGGTGCAGCTCGCAGCTGACCGTGGTGTTCATAAGCGCCAGGGCCTTTCGCTCAGTGTGCGCTCGGGGATTCGCACGTCGGCGAAATCGACATGCCACCTACGGTGCCGTTGTAAACCCCTCTGAGTGTTTTGCCTGGCTTTAGGTAACTCTTCCGGCCGAGAACCTGTTCGCGAGGTACGCCCATTACGGTGACTTGTTTCTCTCCGGTAGGGTTCTGTGTATGAATACGGGGAGTGACGAGCCGGGCGAGGTTGCCATGGCGTCGGACGGATCGAAGGGCGAGGCGGAGGCGGAAGAAGCGCAGGACCGGCGCGGGCTGGGCTCGCGGGCGCCGGAATTCGTGCGGTCACGCCGCGTGCTGCACCTCAGCTGGCAGGTCGGGATCTTCGTCGTCGGACTCGCCGTCGTCGGCGCCGGCATTGTCATGCTCCCGCTGCCCGGGCCGGGCTGGGTGGTGATCTTCGGCGGCATGGCGATCTGGGCGACCGAGTTCGTCTGGGCCCAGCTCGTGCTGCGCTGGACCAAGCGCAAGGTCACCGAGGCGGCCCAGCGCGCCCTCGACCCGAAGGTGCGCCGTCGCAACATCATCCTGACGGCGACCGGCCTGGTGATCGTCGCGGTCCTGGTCGGGATCTACGTCTGGAAGTTCGGCCTCGCCATGCCCTGGAACATCAGGAACCAGTGAACCGGGCGGCTCCGGCCGGGTGGCCGGGCCGGGTGCGCGTCTCCTGCCGGGCCTTTGGCGGCCCGTGGTCCCGGGCATCCCCTGACATGCGGTAATGTTCTTCATGCGCCCGGGCGATTAGCTCAGTGGGAGAGCGCTTCGTTCACACCGAAGAGGTCACTGGTTCGAACCCAGTATCGCCCACCCGGAACCGGCGGCCCGTCTGCGATCGCGCAGGCGGGCCGCCGTCGTCTGCGCGTCGGACGGAGTCTCGCCCCGGGCCCCGGCTCCCCCCTGTGCCCGCCGTCCCATCGGCCGCCCGGCCCCGCGTTTCCTCACCCGCGGCGACCGATCGAGTCCACTCCGCCGTGTCCCGACGGGGCGCCCTGTGGGCAGCAAGCGAACCTTGAGTCTTGAGACGCGACGATCCTGAACGGCCGGGGCTTCCGCGGCCGCGCTCGCACTCCGGCCACGGCCGGGTGCCGTGGTGAAAGCGGTTCGGGGAATGCGGCGGTGACGATCCGTTACTCGTCATGGAGCGCCGAGGAACGCGTCAAGAGGATCAACCAGACCATCGCGCTCTTCGCGAAGAAGTACCCGAAGAGCAAGGTGAAGACGGACTTCCCGGACCAGGTCTCTTTCTGGGAGGAGTTCCAGGCGCAGGCCTGTGGCGGATATCCCCCGGTTGTTTTCCAAAACGCCGTCACTTTTCTTCGGAGGTAGGACAAGAGGAGTGTCCTGCTCGATCTCCGATCGCAGATCGACGCCGGCGTTCCGGGGCTGGACGACTTCCGCGCCGGTGTCACCGGGCCGACGAGGGCGACGGCGGGCAGTTCGCCGTTCCGGCCGGCTCCAGCACCGTGGTGTGGGTGAGCGGCAGAATGGTCTGCCGGAAGGCGCGCGTCGAGCCGCACCGGCCACTCGCGCCTCGACGCCTGCGCCGCCGTGCAGACCGGCGATGCTGCGCTCGCCCGGCGCGCCTGGACCGGGTTCTGCGGCTCCGACGGCCCTGGTCGCCGGTGGGCCTCGCAGCCGGCCGATGGGGGAGCGCCGCCTCACGGGCGGCGGCGCTCGCGCATCAGTGTGGTCCGCGTCACGCCGCACGGCATGAGTACGCGTACTCAGATGCCGGGGAACCGGGGGTGGCCCGGGCAGACTGAAGGGCCATGGACTGGACCCGCTACCGCTTCCGCAGCCTGTGGGCCCTGCCCGCGCCGCCCGCCGCCGTGTACCTGGCGCTGGAGCGGGTGGAGGACTATCCGCGGTGGTGGCGGCAGGTGCGCGGGGTGACCCGGCTCGACGGCACGACCGGCGTCATCCGCATCCGCTCCCTCCTGCCGTACGACATGACCTTCACCGCGCGGGAGGTGCGCCGTGACCCGGCGGCCGGCGTGCTGGAAGTCGCGATGAGCGGGGACATCGACGGCTCGGCGCGCTGGACGCTCACCGCCCACGGGACCGGCACCCTCGCCCGCTACGACCAGGTCGTCGACGTGCGCAAGCCGCTGCTGAGACGGCTGGCCGTACCAGGACGGCCCCTCTTCCGCGCCAACCACCGGCTGATGATGCGGGCCGGGCGGCGCGGACTGCTCCGGTACCTGGAAGCGGTTTGAACGAAGCGTGCGGGGGCCTGTATTGTTCAGTGCGTTCCCGGGCGATTAGCTCAGTGGGAGAGCGCTTCGTTCACACCGAAGAGGTCACTGGTTCGAACCCAGTATCGCCCACCGGGAAAGAGCCGGTCCGCAGCAGCGGACCGGCTCTTCTGCTGCCATGGGGGAACGTCGCGGGCGTGATCGTCTTCGGCGCCGGCCTCGCGCTGTGACTGCGGGCCTGGGAACTGCTCCGGCGCACCGCCGGGGGCAGCGCCCGGTGGCGGCGGACCGGGGCCTTCCGGCGCTGCCTCGCCGACCCCTGCGCCTGCCGGGGCGGGGAACCGCTCGACGACGACCGGGTGCGGCTGTACCCGGCGTTGGGCGGTCGCCCTCGGCCTCGGCTCCGCCCGACGGCAATCCGTCGAGGCAGCCGCCGTCCCCGCCCGGCACCGGTCCTCGCCGGTGGTGCGGTTCGGGCCCGCACCGCCGTAGGACTCGGTGCCGCCTCCGTACGCTCGCGCACCGCGCCCTCCTCGAGCAGCCCGGGCAGCTCCTGCGGCAGGAGCCCGGGCGGCTGCGACGGCGGGGTCGGCGGTGGCGCGGGCGGCGTGGCGGAGGTTCCCGGTGAACCTTTCCGGCCCCAGCACTAGGCCGCCATCGGCAACTCCGGCCGCAGTGGCCATGCCTGATCCACCGTCTCCTCCGATCCGGTGCGCGCGAACCACGCCTGGAGACCGCGCGCCTGCGCCGCGTGCCAGCCCACCTGAAGCGTGTGCAGCTCGGTCGGCGTCAGCCGGTCCAGCCGGGTCGCGAAACGGCGCCCCAGAGCCCGTACGACCTCCAGCGCGGCCAGCGCGTCCGCTCCCGCGTCGTGCGCGCCCTGGAGGACCACCTCGTAGTGCGCGCACAGGTCGGTCAGCGTGCGGCGGCCCTTGCGGTAGCGGTCCAGATGCTTGTCCAGCACCCGCGGATCGAGCACACACAGCGGCGACGCCTCGAACCAGCGCTCCAGCGACGAGGCCCGGTGTCGGCGCAACTCCCGGTCCAGCAGCGTCAGATCGAACGGCGCGTTCATCACGACCAGCGGACGGCCGAGCGCGGCCTGCTCCGCGAGCTCCTCGGCCATCTCGTACATCACCGGGGCCGGCCAGCGCCCGTTGCGCTGCAGATGGTCCTCCGTGAGCCCGTGCACCGCTGTCGCCTCCTCAGGCACCGGCACCCCCGGGTTCACCAGCCAGCGGGCCATCCGCGGCCGGGCGCCCGGGGCGTCCTGGACGACGACGGCGGCCGACACGATGCGGTCGGTCTCGACGTCGACGCCCGTGGTCTCGGTGTCGAAGGCGGCCAGCGGCCCCTCGTACCAGCAGCACGTCATGTAGACCACAACTCCTCGCTCACCCAAGGCAGCTGACGCACCGTCTTCTGCCCGTTTGGTGATACCCGGGCTGTTTGCGCCGTACGCCGGAAGGACACAACAGGAGTACGGGTCTTTGCAGTTCACAGGCCCGCGGCGGGAATGCACCCGACACTGGTTTCGGTGTGGAAGGCTGTTGGCCATGGCGATTGCGCAGCCCGAGCGGGGCGGGCTGCTGCCCGAGCGTGCGGGCACCCTGCGCGGCACACTCGCCACCACCGCCTGCATGGAGACACTGCAGGTGGGATATCTGCACGCGGTCGCCGCGGCGGCCGGCTGCTCGCTGTCGCAGCCCTTTCCCGACAACGGCATCGACTGGCACGTCAGTCACAGCGCCCCCGGGCACACCGTCGACGACGAGGTGACCATCAAGGTGCAGCTGAAGTGCACGTACCAGATCCCGCCCAACCCCCCGGGCCGGTTCTTCTCCTTCACGCTCGACAACGCCCACCTTGCCAAGCTCGCCCGCACCCCGGTCTCGGTGCACAAGATCCTGGTCGTGATGATCGTGCCGCGTTCCCCGGACCAGTGGCTGCGGGCCGGCCACGACCGGCTCGACCTCAGGCACTGCTGCTACTGGGTCAACCTCGCCGGCCATCCGGTCACCGGCCGGCACCGCACCACCGTGCGGATACCGACCTCGCGCATCTTCGACGACCGGGCCCTGTGCGAGATCATGACGCGGGTAGGGACGGGAGGCAGACCATGACGCACCGCCCCCTCGACGAGCCCCTGCGGCCGGTGCGGCCGCACCCGGTCGACGCTCCCTGGAACCGGCCCCCCGACCCCGCCGCCGTCGACCCGGCCGTGCTGGGCGCCCTGCTGCGCCGGCACGGCTGGCAGCGGCGCGGCGGCGCGGCCGGACGCTACGGCCGCTGGACCCCGCCCGGCCCGGGGGGTGCCGGAACGAGCCTGCTGGTGCCCGAGAGCCGTGCCTTCCCCGACAGCGAGGACCTGCTCGGCGAGGCGCTCGACGCCCTGGCCCGCAGCGGCACGCCGTCCGCGCGCGAGGTGCTGGTCGCGCTCTGTCTGCCCAGCGACGAGATCCGCTGGTGGCGGGACGTGCCGGGCGGGCCGGCCGACGCGGCGCCCTGGACCGTCGAGGAGCGGCTGCGCTCCGCCGCCCGGCAGATGCTGCTCGCCGCCGCGCTCGCCACCCGCGCTCGGGCGGGCTACCACGGCGCCCGGCACCGGCGCTCGGCCACCGCCTGTCTCGAGCACGTTCTCGTCGGCTCCGCGGCCGACGGCCGACGGCTGACCGCCTTCGTGCCGGCCGATCCCGGACGGCCGCTCGCCGTGCGGCTCCACCAGGCGCTGTACGCGGTGCGCGAGGCCATCGACTACCAGCGGGCCACCGGCGGCATGGACGCCTTCGACGGAGCCGTCCCGGCGGGCGCCAGCCGTGAGCTCACCGAGGCCCTCGTCTCGCTCGTGCGCGGCACGGAGGGCGCCCGGATCGCGGTCGAGTGGGCGCCCGCCGCCGGCATACCCGAGGACTGCGTGGCCGCCGCCGAGGCCGTCGAGTTCTCGCCCGGCGATTTGCCCGTGCTGCGCGAGGCGGGGGCCCGCTATCTGCGCGCCGAGCCGTCGGTGCCCGTGCGGCTCACCGGCACGGTGGTGCGGATGCGCCGGTCCGAGCCGCGCGGCGAGGGCACCGTACGGCTGCGGGTGATCGCCGGCGCCGAGGTGCCGTACGTGCGGGTGAGCCTGGAGGAGGAGGACTACCGGATCGCCGGGCACGCCCACCTGGTCGGCCTGCCGGTGCGGGTGCTCGGGAGGCTGGAGAGCCGCGGCGGCTTCCGCCGGCTCACCGGTGCCTCCGGAGTCGTGCCGGTGCACGTGGACGACGAGGAGCGGGACCGGCTGATGAAGTCGATGCAGGAGAACGCGGAGGACACCGACTACTTCGAGGAGGCGTGCGCCGGGGACGACTGCGACTGAGTGCGGACGGAGGGCGAGCGCGGACCGAGGGTAATCGTTTCGCGGTCGGCGGCCCCGAATCGGTACGATCCCAGTCATGCGCGCGCTCCCGGTATGGCGCCGCACCCCACCTGCAGTCAGGAGAGACCGGTGTCAGACGTCCGTGTGGTCATCCAACGCGATTCCGAGCGGGAAGAGCGCGTGGTGACGACGGGCACTACGGCCGCCGACCTCTTCGCCGGCGAGCGCTCGATCGTCGCCGCGCGCGTGGGCGGAGAGCTCAAGGACCTCACCTACGAGGTGGCGGACGGCGAGACCGTCGAGGGCGTCGAGATCTCCTCCGAGGACGGCCTGAACATCCTGCGCCACTCCACCGCGCACGTGATGGCGCAGGCCGTGCAGGAGATCTTCCCCGAGGCCAAGCTGGGCATCGGCCCGCCGGTCAGGGACGGCTTCTACTACGACTTCGACGTCGCCCGGCCGTTCACGCCCGAGGATCTCAAGGCCGTCGAGAAGAAGATGCAGGAGATCCAGAAGCGCGGGCAGAGGTTCTCCCGCCGGGTGGTCACCGACGAGGCCGCCCGCGAGGAGCTGGCCGACGAGCCGTACAAGCTGGAGCTGATCGGCCTCAAGGGCTCCGCCTCCAGCGACGACGGCGCGGACGTCGAGGTCGGCGCCGGCGAGCTGACCATCTACGACAACCTGGACGCCAAGACCGGCGAGCTGTGCTGGAAGGACCTCTGCCGCGGTCCCCACCTGCCCTCCACCCGCCTCATCCCGGCGTTCAAGCTGATGCGCAACGCGGCCGCCTACTGGCGCGGCAGCGAGAAGAACCCGATGCTCCAGCGCATCTACGGCACCGCCTGGCCGTCCAAGGACGAGCTGAAGCAGTACCTCGACTTCCTCGCCGAGGCCGAGAAGCGCGACCACCGCAAGCTGGGCAACGAGCTGGACCTGTTCTCGATCTCCGACCAGATCGGCTCCGGCCTCGCCGTCTTCCACCCCAAGGGCGGCACGATCCGCCGGGTCATGGAGGACTACTCGCGCCGCCGCCACGAGGAGGAGGGCTACGAGTTCGTCTACACCCCGCACGCGACGAAGGGGAAGCTCTTCGAGACCTCGGGCCACCTGGACTGGTACGCCGACGGCATGTACCCGCCCATGCAGCTCGACGAGGGCGTGGACTACTACCTCAAGCCCATGAACTGCCCGATGCACAACCTGATCTTCGACGCGCGCGGCCGCTCCTACCGCGAACTGCCGCTGCGCCTGTTCGAGTTCGGGACCGTGTACCGGTACGAGAAGTCGGGCGTCGTGCACGGCCTGACCCGCTCGCGCGGCTTCACCCAGGACGACGCGCACATCTACTGCACCCGCGAGCAGATGGCCGAGGAGCTCGACAAGACGCTCACCTTCGTGCTCAACCTGCTGCGCGACTACGGTCTGACCGACTTCTACCTGGAGCTGTCCACCAAGGATCCGGAGAAGTTCGTCGGCTCGGACGAGGTGTGGGAGGAGGCCACGGAGGTCCTGCGCCAGGTCGGCGAGAAGCAGGGTCTGGAGCTGGTCCCCGACCCGGGCGGCGCCGCGTTCTACGGCCCGAAGATCTCCGTCCAGGTCAAGGACGCGATCGGCCGCACCTGGCAGATGTCGACGGTCCAGCTGGACTTCAACCTGCCCGAGCGGTTCAACCTGGAGTACACGGCCGCGGACGGCTCCAAGCAGCGCCCGGTCATGATCCACCGCGCGTTGTTCGGCTCCATCGAGCGCTTCTTCGCGGTCCTGCTGGAGCACTACGCGGGCGCGTTCCCGGCGTGGCTGGCCCCGGTGCAGGCGATCGGCATCCCGATCGGCGACGCGCACGTGGACTACCTCCAGAAGTTCGCCGCGGCCGCGAAGAGGAAGGGCCTGCGGGTCGAGGTCGACTCGTCCTCGGACCGGATGCAGAAGAAGATCCGCAACGCACAGAAGCAGAAGGTGCCGTTCATGGTCATCGCGGGCGACGAGGACATGGCGAACAACGCCGTCTCCTTCCGCTACCGCGACGGCTCCCAGGAGAACGGCATCCCCCTCGACGAGGCCATCGCGAAGATCGTGAAGGTCGTCGAGGAGCGGACTCAGGTCTGAGCCGCGCTACCGACAGCGGCTGTGGGCGGCCCCCGGTGATCTCATCCCACCGGGGGCCTTGCCCTGTGCCAGGGCGTGAAGCCATATGCTGCCTAGCATGACGAGTGAGCCGGAGCAGCAGATCGGAGTGGGGACGCAGGACGCGTTCCAGCGCCTGTGGACGCCCCACCGGATGGCCTACATCCAGGGCGAGAACAAGCCGACCGGTCCGGGGGTCGGCGACGGCTGCCCCTTCTGCTCCATCCCGGCCAAGTCCGACGAGGACGGCCTGATCGTCAAGCGCGGTGAGCAGGTGTACGCCGTGCTCAACCTCTACCCGTACAACGGCGGGCACCTGATGACCGTGCCGTACCGGCACGTCGCCGACTACACCGACCTCACCGAGGCGGAGACCGCCGAGTTGGGGGAGCTGACCAAGCAGGCCATGACGGCCCTGCGCACCGCCTCCGGCGCCCAGGGCTTCAACATCGGCATGAACCAGGGCGCGGTCGCCGGAGCCGGCATCGCCGCCCATCTCCACCAGCACATCGTGCCCCGCTGGGGCGGCGACACCAACTTCATGCCGGTGGTCGGCCACACCAGGGTGCTGCCGCAACTCCTGGCCGACACCAGGAAGATGCTCGCGGAGGCCTGGCCCGCGTAGCGGAACCGGGGCGCACGCCGGGCGTGCGTCTCACGCGTCGTACAGGTCGGCCTTCTTGGGCATCGCCTCCTGGATCGCCCCGCTCAGGGCCGACGAGCGGGAGCCGAACTTCGTCACATCGACGCCGTTGTCCTTCAGGACCCTGAGCGCCGCCGCGTGCACCACCCGCAGCACCGGAGTGGCGGCGCGCAGTGCGTCGTCGGCCATGAAGCGGTGGCGCCAGGGCTGGTCGGCCCAGGCGTGCCGCAGGCCGAACGGCTCGGGCAGGGTCAGGCTGCCGCCGAGCCAGTTCAGCAGCGGTGGGTAGGCGGTGAGCGGGGCGCGGGCGGCGAGCCGCACCACCTCGTCGGCGTCGATCAGGGGCAGCCTGACCTTGCGGGTCTCCCAGAACCGGAACGCCTTCTGGACCTCCTTCTCCCTGGCCGCCGGCTTCTCGTTGAACAGGGGGTTGACCGGACCGAGGGCGTGCCCGGTGACCTCGATGCGCAGGGTGTCGTGCAGCACCGTCACGGTGATCAGCATGGTGATGACCAGGTGGCCGTCCCACAGCGTCCACTGCACGCCGAGGTAGTGCCGGTCGCCGCTGCCGAACTGCTGCTTGTTGCAGATGTCCTGTATGGCGTGCGTCCTGACCGTGTAGGTGTCGACGTCCGTGCCGCTCGGCCGGGAGACCTCCTTGGCGTTCTCCCCGATCGGCGTGACGATCCAGTGCGTGATGGACGGCTTGGGGAAGCCGCCGGTGTTGATCGGCGTGCGCTCCAGCATGCCCAGGCCGCCCTGGATCGCGACGATCACGTCCCAGCTGCGGAACGGGTGGAAGTCCTTGCCCGGCTCGGCGGAGACCAGGTCCTCGGCCAGCTGCCAGCTGCCCCACCGGGTGCCCATGCCGAGTATGCCCTTGGGCCCGGCGTAGAAGACCGAGTTGGACCGTTGCTCGGCGCTGAGCCGGGCGAGCTCCTTGCGCACCTGCTCGGCCGCGTCGCCGGGGTTCCCGGGCACCGCCTCGGGGATCTTGGCCCCCACTCCGCCGCCGGCCAGCAGGCTCTCCCAGCGCTCCCTGAGGTCGCGCGCCGTGCGCTCGCAGATCTGCTTGGCCCAGAACCAGCCGACGACCGGCATGACGACCGCCGCGCGTGCGTACCACGCCCAGAAGCCGTGGAACGGCATCTTGATCAGGAAAAGCACGGCCAGGGCGCCCATCGCGACCAGCAGCGTGGTGCCGAGGGCACCGGCCCTCTTGTCCTCCCGCCTGCTGACGGTGGTGCGCAGCGTGAACACCAGCAACCACACGAGGAAGCCGGGCAGGAACAGCACCCCGCACAGCACCGTCACCGCCGTGAGCCAGTTGTCCCGCTCGCGGCGGATGCGGTGGGCCGCCAGGCAGTGCTCCACGACCACCTGGGGCTCGAGGCCGAATGACTGGATGAGCGGCTTGCGCCCTGCGCCCAGCATCCGGTCGATCACCGCGCGGGAGAACGCCTCGCCGAACCTGGGGCGGAAGATCCGCGCCCATGGGCGCGGCAGACCGACCGCCGACTGGTGCCACTCGTTGTCCGCGGCCAGGATCTTGGTCACTTCGTCGTCCCGGTACGCCGCCGAGGCCAGCGCGTACGTCGCCGCCGTCTGCCCCGCCGAACCGGACAGGGGCACCTGCGCCCCGGGACTGAAATCGAATCCGTCCGTCACTGCCGCCCCCATTGCCGCCGCACCTGCCCTTGCGGCCTTCCCGACTTCCCTGCCCCGCACACCTGTTGATCAGGTCATCAGCGTATCCGCACCCACCGGCGTCCGGAGGCGGACGGCCCAAGCCGCCCGCCTGTTCGGAAGGAAGGGTTCCGAAGCACCGCGCAGCCGCCCGGTTGTGCGCCGGGCGTGACAACTACGAGGCTTCGCGCTCCTGTTGACGGACCCGGTCCGCGACCTGGGGCGGCATCGGCTCGTGCCGGACGTAGCGGCGGTCGAAGCGGGCCGTGCCGTGCGACAGGGACCGCAGGTCGACCGCGTACCGGCCGATCTCGATCTCGGGCACCTCGGCCCGTACGAGTGTGCGTCCACTGCCCACCTGCTCGGTGCCCAGCACCCGGCCGCGCCGTCCGGACAGGTCGCTCATCACGGCGCCCACGTACTCGTCGCCGACCAGCACGCTCACCTCGGCCACCGGCTCCAGCAGATGGATCTTCGTGCCGGCCGCGGCCTCCCGCAGCGCCAGCGCGCCCGCCGTCTGGAACGCGGCGTCGGAGGAGTCCACCGAGTGCGCCTTGCCGTCCAGCAGCGTGACCCGGACGTCGATCAGCGGGTATCCGGCGGCGACTCCCTTGGCGGCCTGGGCCCTTACGCCCTTCTCCACCGAGGGGATGAACTGCCGAGGCACCGCACCGCCGACCACCTTGTCCACGAACTCGATGCCCGAGCCGCCAGGCAGCGGCTCCACCTCGATCTCGCAGATCGCGTACTGCCCGTGCCCGCCGGACTGCTTGACGTGCCGGCCGCGCCCCGCCGCCCTGTTCGCGAACGTCTCCCGCAGGGAGACCCGGTGCGGCACGACGTCGACCTGGACGCCGTACCGGCTGCGCAGCCGCTCCAGGGCCACGTCCGCGTGGGCCTCTCCCAGGCACCACAGCACCACCTGGTGAGTGTCCTGGTTCTGCTCCAGCCGCATCGTCGGATCCTCGGCCACGAGCCGGGACAGCCCCTGGGAGAGCTTGTCCTCGTCCGTCTTGCTGTGCGCCTGGATGGCCAGCGGCAGCAGCGGGTCGGGCATCTGCCACGGCTCCATCAGCAGCGGATCGTCCTTGGCGGAGAGCGTGTCGCCGGTCTCGGCGCGGCCCAGTTTCGCCACGCACGCGAGATCGCCCGCGACGACGTGCGTCACCGGGCGCTGCTGCTTGCCGAACGGTGTGGACAGGGCGCCGATGCGCTCGTCGGCTTCGTGGAGGGCACGGCCCTCGTGCCCGCGGTCGGCCAGCCCGTGCCCGGAGACGTGCACCGTCTCGTCGGGGCGCAGGGTGCCGGAGAAGACGCGGACCAGGGAGACCCGGCCGACGTAGGGGTCGGAGGAGGTCTTCACGACCTCGGCGACCAGCGGCCCGCCGGGATCGCACGCCCTGATCTCGCGCGGCTTGCCGTCGATCGTGGTCACGCCGGGCGTCTCGCGCTCCAGCGGCGTCGGGAATCCGCCGGTGATCAGCTCCAGGAGCTCCACCGTGCCCAGGCCCTGCTTGGCGCCCTCGGCCGCGGGCGCGGCGGCCAGGACGGGGAAGAAGACCCCGCGCGCGACGGCCCGCTCCAGGTCCTGGACGAGCGTCTTGAGGTCGACCTGCTCACCGCCGAGGTAGCGGTCCATGAGGGTCTCGTCCTCGCTCTCGGAGATGATCCCCTCGATGAGCCTGTTGCGGGCCTCCTCGATCCGCGGCAGCTGGTCCTCGCCGGGCTCGGACTCCTTGCGCTCCCCGGAGGCGTAGTCGAACAGCTTCTGTGTCAGCAGCCCGGTCAGCCCGGTCACGGGCGCGTGCCCGTCCGGCCCCTGCGGCCCGTGCAGCGGCAGATACAGCGGCAGCACCGCGTCCGGGTCGTCCGCGCCGAACGCCTCCGCGCACACCCGCGTCATCTCCTCGAAGTCCGCACGGGCAGCCTCCAGGTGCGTGATCACGATGGCGCGCGGCATGCCGACGGCCGCGCACTCCTCCCACACCACGCGGGTCGAGCCGTCCACGCCGTCGGAGGCCGAGACGACGAAGAGGGCCGCGTCCGCCGCACGCAGACCGGCCCTGAGTTCCCCGACGAAGTCGGCGTAGCCGGGGGTGTCCAGAAGGTTGACCTTGATGCCGTCCCATTCGACCGGCACCAGGGAGAGCTGTACCGAGCGCTGCTGCCGGTGCTCGATGTCGTCGTAGTCCGAGACCGAGCCGCCGTCCTCCACGCGGCCCGCCCGGTTCACCGCTCCCGCGGTCAGCGCGAGAGCCTCCACCAAAGTCGTCTTGCCCGATCCGGAGTGGCCGACCAGCACCACATTCCGCACGGACGCGGGGTGGTCGGCCGCCATTGCCCTGCCGGCGGCTCCGGGGTGTGTTTGCACCTTGTCGCCCATGATCCTGCCTCCCGTTGACGGTGAGGTCACTGTGGGCGCGGACACGCGGCACCGCGTGCACTGGCGGCTCCTGCGACGCCCGCGGTTCTTCGAGCTTTCCACTCCCGTCACGCTGCGTCCATACGAAGGACCCGATCCCGCCGCCCACCGGCACTCGCGCGCCGTCCGCCGGTGCTGCTCGCGAGGGGTGCGGGTGCCCGGCCGTCGCACACGCGCGCGCGTGGCTACGATTGGGCCCGCCGGTGGCCAGCAGGGGCCGCCCGGCGACACCGACCCTCGGGAAGGCCATGCTGAACAAGTACGCGCGTGCATTCTTCACGCGTGTCCTCACACCGTTCGCCGCGTTTCTCATCCGGCGGGGCGTGAGCCCCGACACGGTCACGCTCATCGGCACGGCCGGAGTGGTCGCGGGCGCGCTGGTCTTCTACCCCCGGGGCGAGTTCTTCTGGGGCACGGTCGTGATCACGCTGTTCGTGTTCTCCGACCTCGTCGACGGGAACATGGCCCGCCAGCTCGGCCGCTCCAGCCGCTGGGGCGCCTTCCTGGACTCCACCCTCGACCGGGTGGCCGACGGCGCCATCTTCGGCGGCTTCGCCCTGTGGTACGCGGGCCAGGGCAACGACAACGTGCTGTGCGCGGTGTCGATCTTCTGCCTGGCCAGCGGCCAGGTGGTGTCGTACACCAAGGCCCGCGGCGAGTCGATCGGCCTGCCGGTCGCCGTCAACGGGCTGGTCGAACGCGCCGAACGCCTCGTGATCTCGCTGGTCGCCGCGGGCCTCGCGGGGCTGCACAGGTTCGGCGTGCCCGGCATCCAGTACCTGCTGCCCGTCGCCCTGTGGATCGTGGCCGCGGGCAGCCTCGTCACGCTGATCCAGCGCGTCGTGACCGTCCGCCGGGAGTCGGCCGAGGCGGAGGCCGAGGCGGCCCGGCAGGAGGCCCGGGGGAGCGAGGCGGCGAAATGAGTGCCCGGGAGCGTCTCACCGACGCGCTGTACGGCCTCGGCTGGAGCACCGTGAAGAAGCTCCCCGAACCGGCCGCCGTACGACTCGGCCGCGCCATCGCCGACCTCGCCTGGAAGCGCCGCGGCAAGGGCGTGCAGCGCCTTGAGAGCAACTACGCGCGCGTGGTGCCCGACGCGACGCCCGAGCGCCTCGCGGAGCTCTCCCGCGCGGGCATGCGGTCGTATCTGCGCTACTGGATGGAGTCCTTCCGCCTCCCGTCCTGGAGCGCGGAGCGGGTCCGCACGGGCTTCGCCCCCAAGGACCTGCACTACCTGACCGACGGCCTGGCGGCCGGCCGGGGCGTCGTCCTCGCCCTGCCCCACCTGGCCAACTGGGACCTGGCCGGCGCATGGGTCACCACCAAGCTGGAAACGCCCTTCACCACGGTCGCCGAGCGCCTGAAACCCGAGACGCTCTACGACCGGTTCGTGGCCTACCGGGAGGGCCTCGGCATGGAGGTCCTGCCGCACAGCGGCGGCACCGCCTTCGGCACCCTGGCCCGGCGGCTGCGCGACGGCGGGCTGGTCTGCCTGGTCGCCGACCGCGACCTGTCCGCCTCCGGCGTCGAGGTGAAGTTCTTCGGGGAGACGGCCCGGATGCCCGCCGGGCCCGCGCTGCTCGCCCAGCAGACGGGCGCCCTGCTGCTGCCCGTCACTCTCTGGTACGACGACTCACCCGTCATGCAGGGGCGCCTGCACCCCCCGATCGAGGTGCCCGAGACAGGTACGCGGGCCGAGAAGACGTCCGTCATGACACAGGCGCTGGCCGATGCCTTCGCCACCGGCATCGCCGACCATCCGGAGGACTGGCACATGCTGCAGCGGCTGTGGCTCGCCGACCTCGATCCCGCGAGGGACCCCGAGAGCGCCGGAAAGGGAACCCTGTGAGGATCGGCATCGTCTGCCCCTACTCCTGGGACGTGCCGGGCGGCGTCCAGTTCCACATCCGCGACCTCGCCGAGTACTTCATCCGCCTCGGCCACGAGGTGTCCGTCCTCGCCCCCGCCGACGACGACACCCCCCTGCCGCCGTACGTCGTCTCGGCCGGCCGCGCGGTGCCGGTCCCGTACAACGGCTCGGTGGCCCGGCTGAACTTCGGGTTCCTGTCGGCGGCCCGGGTGCGGCGCTGGCTGCACGAGGGCCGCTTCGACGTGATCCACATCCACGAGCCGACCTCGCCGTCGCTGGGCCTGCTGACCTGCTGGGCGGCCCAGGGCCCGATCGTCGCCACGTTCCACACCTCCAACCCGCGCTCGCGCGCGATGATCGCCGCGTACTCGATCCTCCAGGCCGCCCTGGAGAAGATCAGCGCGCGGATCGCTGTGAGCGAGTACGCCCGCCGTACGCTCGTCGAACACCTCGGCGGTGACGCGGTGGTCATCCCCAACGGCGTCGACGTCGACTTCTTCGCCGAGGCCGAGCCCAGGCCGGAGTGGCAGGGCGACACCATCGGCTTCATCGGGCGCATCGACGAGCCCCGCAAAGGCCTGCCGGTGCTGATGGGAGCGCTGCCGAAGATCCTCGCCGCCCGCCCGCAGACCCGGCTGCTGGTCGCCGGCCGGGGCGACGAGGAGGAGGCGGTGGAGCGCCTGCCGAAGGAGCTGCGCTCGCGCGTTGAGTTCCTCGGCATGGTCAGCGACGCGGACAAGGCCCGCCTCCTGCGCAGCATCGACCTGTACGTGGCCCCCAACACCGGCGGCGAGAGCTTCGGCATCATCCTCGTCGAGGCCATGTCCGCCGGCGCCCCGGTCCTCGCCTCCGACCTGGACGCCTTCGCCCAGGTGCTGGACCAGGGCAAGGCCGGCGAGCTGTTCACCAACGAGGACGCGGACGCCCTGGCCGAAGCCGCCGTACGCCTCCTGGCCGACCCCGAACGCCGCGCCGAACTGCGCGAGCGCGGCAGCGCCCACGTACGCCGCTTCGACTGGTCGACGGTCGGCGCGGACATCCTCTCGGTGTACGAGACGGTGACGGCGGGCGCGGCGGCGGTGGCGACGGACGAGCGGGCGACGGGCCTGCGGGCGCGACTGGGGCTGGCGCGGGACTGAGGGAGCACGAGGCCGTTCACGAGGCCGGTCGGGCCGATGGCGCGGGCCCGGGGGCGGCGGTCCGCAGGGACGGTCACCCGGCCCACGGCACAGGGCCCGGCCGAACCGGCGGAGCGCCCCGGTAGCCTTGCCGCCCGTGACCGCAACCCTCATCTGGATCCTCGTCGCGCTCGTCGCCGTCGGCCTGTACCTGGGCTGGACGGCGGGACGGCTGGACCGGCTGCACGCCCGTATCGACGCCGCCCGCGCCGCGCTCGACGCCCAGTTGCTGCGCCGCGCCTCGGTGGCCCAGGAGCTCGCCACCTCCGGAGTACTCGACCCCGCCGCCTCGATCGTGCTCTACGAGGCCGCACACGCCGCCCGGCAGGCCGAGGAGGAGCAGCGAGAGGTCGCCGAGAGCGAGCTGAGCCAGGCGCTGCGGGCCGTGTTCGCCGAGGCCCCGCAGGTGGAGGCGGTTCGTGAGGCGCCCGGGGGAGAGGGGGCGGCGCGAGAGCTGACCGAGGCCGTGCGCAGGGTGCCGATGGCCCGCCGCTTCCACAACGACGCGGTGGGCGCCGCCCGCAGACTCCGCCAGCACCGCAAGGTCCGCTGGTTCCGCCTGGCCGGCCACGCCCCCTTCCCCATGGCCTTCGAGATGGACGACGAACCGCCGGCGGCACTGGTGGACCGGGCGGCCTAGTGCTGTGACCGGAAGGGTGTGCCGGATAGCTCCCGGCGTCCGGTGCGGTGCATCGCAAGGCGGAGCATCGTCCGCGTACTGGATGTACTCGGGTGATGCGACAAGGTGGCGAGGTGCCGTGCCGGGCGTCGCGAGCCGGTGAACCTTGCCGGTCACAGCACCAGGCGTGCTGTCCGGGGCCCGTGCCGTGTGTGCCGCCCTGGCCCGGGCGGGCGTGGGGCTGCATGTTCGCAGCGGGTGCCGCCGGTCTTGTCGGAGCCGGAGAAGTCCACGCCCGTCCGGCTGGTGCTGAACCCCGGCCACACCATCGAGTACCCCCTCTTCCACCCGGCGTCGCGTGCCGTGCGCGGATACTGCGCCATGGAGCCCGACCTCGAACCCAGCATCGACGTGCGGCCACCGCACCCCGCGCGCACCGACTACGGCGCCGGCCTGCACATGACCGACGTACACGGCCGGCGTCTGCACGCGGTGGTCTGCGACACCATCCGGATGGGCGCGCCCCGATTGCGGTGGCCGCGCGACCCGGGTTGTGCGATCGTGGCGGCCGCGACCGCTGACCACGGTCGGATGGATGCCGCCCCGGGCGGCATGGGGGAACGTATCGCATCGGGGGATACGGCGTGATTCGAAGCAAGTCATGGGGCCCCTCCGTGTGTGCCCGTGGCGGGTGGGCCCCACGCCTGAGCCCGTCCCGGGAGATACGAGGCGGTGCGGTGGCGCGCTGAGCGGCCACGCGGGCGCGCACGCCACCGCACCGCGCACGGGACCCCGGTTCGGGGCCGCGGGGGGAAAAGGATCCACCGGCTTCCCATTGGCCCTTGCCGTGGACTGATCCACTCGCGTTTCCTCAGTGCTGCATCAAACCCTCTTTTCCCCGAGTGAGGTCACCCGTGTCCACCACGATTTCCGACTCCGCCCAGACCCCCGAGACCGGCACCGCCCGTGTCAAGCGCGGCATGGCCGAGCAGCTCAAGGGCGGCGTGATCATGGACGTCGTCACGCCGGAGCAGGCGAAGATCGCCGAGGACGCGGGCGCCGTCGCCGTCATGGCCCTGGAACGGGTCCCGGCCGACATCCGCAAGGACGGCGGCGTGGCCCGCATGTCCGACCCGGACATGATCGAGGGCATCATCGACGCCGTCTCCATCCCGGTCATGGCCAAGTCCCGCATCGGTCACTTCGTCGAGGCCCAGGTCCTGCAGTCCCTCGGCGTGGACTACATCGACGAGTCCGAGGTCCTCACCCCGGCCGACGAGGTCAACCACTCCGACAAGTGGGCCTTCACCACCCCCTTCGTCTGTGGCGCCACCAACCTCGGCGAGGCCCTGCGCCGCATCGCCGAGGGTGCCGCGATGATCCGCTCCAAGGGCGAGGCCGGCACCGGCAACGTCGTCGAGGCCGTCCGTCACCTGCGCCAGATCAAGAACGAGATCGCCAGGCTGCGCGGCTTCGACAACCACGAGCTGTTCGCCGCCGCCAAGGAGCTGCGCGCCCCCTACGAGCTGGTCAGGGAGGTCGCCGAGCTCGGCAAGCTCCCGGTCGTGCTGTTCTCCGCCGGTGGCGTGGCCACTCCGGCCGACGCCGCCCTGATGCGCCAGCTCGGCGCCGAGGGCGTCTTCGTCGGCTCCGGCATCTTCAAGTCCGGCGACCCGGCCAAGCGCGCCGCCGCCATCGTGAAGGCCACCACCTTCTACGACGACCCGAAGATCATCGCGGACGCGTCCCGCAACCTCGGCGAGGCCATGGTCGGCATCAACTGCGACACGCTCCCCGAGACCGAGCGCTACGCCAACCGCGGCTGGTAAACCACTTCCCGAGGACCGCACGAACACATGACTGACGCACCCGTCATAGGCGTCCTGGCCCTCCAGGGCGACGTACGGGAGCACCTCATCGCCCTGGCCGCGGCCGACGCCGTGGCCAGGGCGGTGCGGCGCCCCGAAGAGCTCGCCGAGGTCGACGGCCTCGTCCTTCCCGGCGGCGAGTCCACCACCATCTCCAAACTGGCCGTCCTCTTCGGAGTGATGGACCCCCTCCGCGCGCGCGTGCGCGACGGCATGCCCGTCTACGGCACCTGCGCGGGCATGATCATGCTCGCCGACAAGATCCTGGACCCACGCTCGGGCCAGGAGACCATCGGCGGCATCGACATGATCGTGCGCCGCAACGCCTTCGGGCGGCAGAACGAGTCCTTCGAGGCAGCGGTCGACGTGACCGGCATCGAGGGCGATCCTGTGGAGGGCGTCTTCATCCGCGCCCCCTGGGTCGAGTCCGTCGGCGCCGGGGCCGAGGTGCTCGCCGAGCACGACGGCCACATCGTCGCGGTCCGTCAGGGCAACGCGCTGGCCACGTCGTTCCATCCGGAACTGACCGGCGACCACCGTGTGCACTCCCTGTTCGTCGACATGGTGCGCGCCAACCGGACACCGGAGTCCTTGTAGGATCTCTGGCAGTTCGTTGCAGAGATGGGTTACGCGAAGGAGACAGGCAGATGTCCGGCCACTCTAAATGGGCCACGACGAAGCACAAGAAGGCCGTCATCGATGCCAAGCGCGGCAAGCTCTTCGCGAAGCTGATCAAGAACATCGAGGTCGCGGCGCGGATGGGCGGCGTCGACCTCGACGGCAACCCGACGCTCTACGACGCCGTCCAGAAGGCCAAGAAGCAGTCGGTCCCGAACAAGAACATCGACTCCGCGATCAAGCGCGGCGGTGGTCTCGAGGCCGGCGGCGCCGACTACGAGACGATCATGTACGAGGGCTACGGCCCGAACGGCGTCGCGGTGCTCATCGAGTGCCTCACCGACAACCGCAACCGCGCCGCCTCGGACGTTCGCGTCGCCATGACCCGCAACGGCGGCTCCATGGCAGACCCCGGCTCGGTGTCGTACCTCTTCAACCGCAAGGGCGTCGTCATCGTCCCCAAGGGCGGGCTGACCGAGGACGACGTCCTGGGCGCCGTCCTGGACGCCGGGGCCGAGGAGGTCAACGACCTCGGCGAGTCCTTCGAGGTCATCAGCGAGGCCACCGACCTGGTCGCGGTCCGCACCGCCCTCCAGGAGGCCGGCATCGACTACGACTCCGCCGAGGCCAACTTCGTCCCGACCATGCAGGTCGAGCTGGACGAGGAGGGCGCCAAGAAGATCTTCAGGCTGATCGACGCGCTCGAGGACAGCGACGACGTGCAGAACGTCTTCGCCAACTTCGACGTCAGCGACGAGATCATGGAGAAGGTCGACGCGTAACGCCCCCGCGCGCGGGGTGTCGCGGGGTATTTGGACGGGCCGACGGGAGAACACCCGTCGGCCCCTCGCTTTGCCGGGCGTTGGTGCCGGGCGTTGTCAGTGGCACCCGATAGCCTGCCCAAACAGGCGATCGACGGGAGGGGCACGCGTGCGTGTACTGGGGGTGGACCCGGGGCTGACCCGCTGCGGTGTCGGTGTCGTGGAAGGAGTGGCGGGCCGGCCGCTGACCATGCTCGGCGTCGGCGTCGTGCGCACCCCCGTGGACGCCGACCTGAGCCACCGTCTCCTCGCCGTGGAACAGGGCATCGAGCAGTGGCTGGACGAGCACCGGCCCGAGTTCGTCGCGGTGGAGCGCGTCTTCAGCCAGCACAACGTGCGTACGGTCATGGGCACCGCCCAGGCCAGCGCCGTCGCCATGCTCTGCGCGGCCCGCCGCGGCATCCCCGTCGCGCTGCACACCCCCAGCGAGGTCAAGGCCGCCGTCACCGGCAGCGGCCGCGCCGGCAAGGCGCAGGTCGGTGCCATGGTCACCCGGCTGCTGCGGCTCAGCGCGCCACCGAAGCCGGCCGACGCCGCCGACGCCCTCGCCCTGGCCATCTGCCACATCTGGCGCGCCTCCGCGCAGAACCGGCTCCAGCGGGCCGTCGCCGCGCACGCGGCCGGAGCACCGATGACAACGAAAGGCCGTACGGCATGATCGCCTTCGTCAGCGGCACCGTCGCCGCCCTCGCCCCCGACACCGCGGTGGTCGAGGTCGGCGGTGTCGGCATGGCCGTGCAGTGCACGCCGAACACGCTGTCCTCGCTCCGGATCGGCCGGCAGGCCAAGCTCGCCACCTCCCTCGTCGTACGCGAGGACTCGCTGACCCTCTACGGCTTCGCGGACGACGACGAGCGCCAGGTCTTCGAGCTGCTGCAGACCGCGAGCGGCGTCGGGCCGCGGCTCGCCCAGGCGATGCTGGCGGTGCACACACCCGACGCCCTGCGGCGCGCGGTCGCCACGGGTGACGAGAAGGCCCTCATCGCTGTCCCCGGCATCGGCAAGAAGGGCGCCCAGAAGCTCCTGCTCGAGCTGAAGGACCGGCTGGGCGAGCCGATCGGCGCCCCCGCCGTGGGCGCCCCGGTCACCCAGGGCTGGCGCGACCAGTTGCACGCCGCCCTCATCGGTCTCGGCTACGCCACCCGTGAGGCCGACGAGGCGGTGGCCGCCGTGGCCCCGCAGGCCGAAGCGGCCGGGGGTACGCCCCAGGTGGGTCAGCTGCTGAGGGCGGCCCTGCAGACCCTGAACCGAGCCCGCTGATCCACGACGTACCGAGGCAGACATGAACTGGGAAGACACGACCGGCAGCTCCGCCTCCGAGCGGCTCGTCGGCGCGTCCGCCGATGGCGAGGACCAGGCCGTCGAGGCCGCCCTGCGCCCCAAGGACCTGGGCGAGTTCATCGGCCAGGAGAAGGTCCGTGAGCAGCTCGACCTCGTCCTGCGTGCCGCACGCGCGCGCGGCGCGACCGCCGACCACGTGCTGCTCTCCGGCGCGCCCGGCCTCGGCAAGACCACCCTGTCGATGATCATCGCGGCCGAGATGGGCGCTCCCATCCGCATCACCTCCGGCCCCGCCATCCAGCACGCCGGCGACCTCGCGGCCATCCTCTCCTCCCTCCAGGAGGGCGAGGTCCTCTTCCTCGACGAGATCCACCGCATGTCGAGGCCCGCCGAGGAGATGCTGTACATGGCGATGGAGGACTTCCGCGTCGACGTCATCGTCGGCAAGGGACCCGGCGCCACCGCCATCCCGCTCGAACTGCCCCCCTTCACCCTGGTCGGCGCCACCACCCGCGCCGGCCTGCTGCCGCCCCCGCTGCGCGACCGCTTCGGCTTCACCGCCCACATGGAGTTCTACGAGCCCACCGAGCTGGAGCGCGTCGTGCACCGCTCGGCGAACCTGCTCGACCTCGAGATCGAGGCCGACGGCGCCGCCGAGATCGCCGGCCGCTCCCGGGGCACGCCCCGCATCGCCAACCGCCTGCTGCGCCGCGTCCGGGACTACGCGCAGGTCAAGGCCGACGGGATCATCACCCGCGAGATCGCCTCGGCCGCCCTGGCCGTCTACGAGGTCGACGCCCGCGGCCTCGACCGGCTCGACCGGGCCGTCCTCCAGGCGCTGCTGAAGCTGTTCGGCGGCGGCCCCGTCGGCCTGTCGACGCTCGCGGTCGCGGTGGGGGAGGAGCGCGAGACGGTCGAGGAGGTCGCCGAGCCCTTCCTCGTCCGCGAGGGCCTGCTCGCCCGCACCCCGCGCGGGCGCGTCGCGACGCCCGCCGCCTGGGCGCACCTCGGCCTCACCCCGCCCCGATCCCCGGCGGCGGGACACGGACAACAAGATCTCTTCGGGGCGTGACGGTGCGGGCATTGGCCCAGGGAGGAACCCAGGTGCCATGCTGAGCGTTGTTCCTTGCGCGCGGACTCGCTTAGACTCCGCCGATGCCGCCCTTGTCGGCGGCACACATACCCCCAACCATCAGGCCGCTCACTTCGCGGTCGTGTGAAGGAAGTACCGACCCGTGAGTCTCGTGACCCTCCTCCCGTTCATCGTGCTCATCGGGGCCATGTTCCTGATGACCCGGTCGGCCAAGCGCAAGCAGCAGCAGGCCGCCCAAATGCGGAACCAGATGCAGCCCGGCAGTGGAATCCGCACCATCGGGGGCATGTACGCCACGGTCAAGGAGGTCAACGACGACACGGTCCTCCTCGACGCGGGCCCTGGCGTCGAGCTGCTGTTCGCCAAGAACGCGATCGCGACCGTCCTGACCGACGACGAGTACAACCGCATCGTCCACGGCGTCGAGCACGACCTGAAGTCCGACGCCGGCATCGTCCCGGACGACGCCTCCTCCCTCACCGAGACCGACGAGCCCGCCGCCGACGCTTCCGCCGCTTCCGACGACAAGCCCATCGACCTCGGCAAGAAGGACGCGGCCGAGGAGCCGGCCGACGGCGCCGCCGAGGCGAAGGCGGAGGAAGAGCCGAAGAAGACCGACGGCGACTCCGAGGCGAAGTAGTCGGCACCCAGGGCGCGCGGCACCGCCCGCGCGCCCTGGGGCGTGTTTCACTTCGTGCGGGATCCCGACACCATGTCATGGCCGCCGCCGAGCCCACCCGGCCCGGGGCGGCCCGAGAGGGAGTACGAGAAGGTGGCAGCACCTAAGAAGGGCCGGAGCGCGAGCGCCCAGAGCAAGCCAGGGCGCTCGCTGGCCCTCATCCTGATCGCCATCGTGGCGCTCACCGGAGGCATGTTCGCTTCCGGGAACACCACTCCGCGTCTCGGTATCGACCTGGCCGGCGGTACCAGCATCACGCTGAGGGCGGTCCCCGAGCGCGGTCAGGAATCCGCGATCAACAAGGCCAACATGGACACCGCGGTCGACATCATGAACCGCCGTGTCAACGGTCTTGGTGTATCGGAGGCCGAGGTCCAGACCCAGGGGACCGACAACATCATCGTCAACATCCCCAAGGGCACCAACTCCAAGGAGGCCCGGGACCAGGTCGGCACCACCGCCAAGCTGTACTTCCGGCCGGTGCTCGCCACCGAGGTCTCCGGGGCCGGCGCCACGGCCAGTCCGTCGCCGAGCGCCTCCTCCAGCCCCTCGGGCAAGGCCAACCAGAAGGCGACCTCCACCGGCTCCCCGGCCCCGTCGGCCACCGCGACCACGCAGGGCCGTGCGCTCACCGACGGCCTGAAGGCCGCCGCCACGCCGTCCGCGGGCAGCACGGCGTCCGCCGGCTCGAAGGCCTCCGCCAGCCCGCCGGCCACCCCCAGCGCCCCTCCTTCCGCGAGCAGCGGCTCCGCCGCCGACGCGGCCGGCAAGCTGCAGGCGCAGTACGCCGCGCTCGACTGCACCAAGGATGACGTCCGGGCCACCGCGGGCAAGGGCGTCAAGCCGACCGAGCCGACCGTCGCCTGCGGCAAGAACTCGCAGAACCAGTGGCAGAAGTACATCCTCGGCCCCGCCGCGGTGGACGGCACCGACGTGAAGAAGGCGCAGGCCGTCTTCAACACCCAGAGCGCCGCCGGCTGGACCGTCACCATGGAGTTCACCTCCAAGGGCGCCAAGAAGTTCGCGGACATCACCGGCAAGCTCGCCCAGAACCAGTCGCCGCAGAACCAGTTCGCGATCGTCCTGGACGGCAACGTCGTCTCCGACCCGTTCGTCAACCAGGCGCTGACCGGCGGCAACGCGGAGATCACCGGCCACTTCAGCCAGCGGGAGGCGCAGAGCCTGTCCAACATGCTGTCCTACGGCGCGCTGCCGCTGACCTTCAAGGAGGACAGCGTCACCACCGTGACCGCGGCACTCGGCGGTGACCAGCTGCACGCCGGTCTCATCGCGGGCGCCATCGGCCTCGGCCTGGTCGTGCTCTACCTGGTGGCCTACTACCGCGGCCTGTCCCTGATCGCCGTCGCCTCGCTGCTGGTCTCCGCGGCGCTCACGTACGTGATCATGTCGCTGCTCGGTCCGGCGATCCACTTCGCGCTGAACCTGCCGGCCGTGTGCGGTGCGATCGTCGCCATCGGAATCACGGCGGACTCGTTCATCGTGTTCTTCGAACGCATCCGGGACGAGGTCCGTGAGGGCCGCTCGCTGCGGCCCGCCGTGGAGCGCGCCTGGCCGCGGGCCCGGCGCACCATCCTGGTCTCCGACTTCGTGTCCTTCCTCGCCGCCGCGGTGCTCTTCATCGTCACCGTCGGCAAGGTGCAGGGCTTCGCGTTCACGCTCGGCCTGACCACCCTGCTCGACGTGGTGGTCGTCTTCCTGTTCACCAAGCCGCTGATGACGCTGCTGGCCCGCAGGAAGTTCTTCGCGAACGGCCACAGCTGGTCCGGCCTCGACCCGAAGCGACTGGGTGCCAAGCCGCCGCTGCGCCGCACCCGCCGTCCCGCCGGTCCTGCCGCCGGCCCTGTCGACACGAAGGAGGCGTGAGATGTCGAAGCTCGGCAACCTCGGCGCCCGACTGCACCGTGGCGAGGTCGGCTACGACTTCATCGCCAACCGCAAGATCTGGTACGGCATCTCCATCCTGATCACCATCACGGCCATCGTGGGCCTGGCGGTGCGCGGCCTGAACATGGGCATCGAGTTCCAGGGCGGAGCGGTCTTCACCACGCCGAAGCACATGAGCACCTCGGTCACCCAGGCCGAGACGTTCGCCAAGGACGCCTCCGGCCACGACGCGATCGTGCAGAAGCTCGGCGACGGCAGCCTGCGCATCCAGATCGCCGGCATCGACACCGGCAAGTCCGACCAGATCAAGGACACGCTGGCCAAGGACCTGAGCGTCAACGCGGAGCAGATCAACGCCGACCTGGTCGGCCCGAGCTGGGGCCAGCAGATCGCCAACAAGGCCTGGGAGGGTCTGGCGATCTTCATGATCCTGGTCGTGGTCTACCTGGCGATCGCCTTCGAGTGGCGCATGGCGCTGGCCGCGCTGGTCGCCCTGATCCACGACATCACCATCACCACCGGCATCTACGCCCTCGTGGGCTTCGAGGTCACGCCGGGCACGGTGATCGGTCTGCTGACGATCCTCGGTTACTCGCTCTACGACACGGTCGTCGTATTCGACAGCCTCAAGGAGCAGACGAGGGACATCACCCGGCAGACCCGCTGGACCTACAGCGACCTCGCCAACCGCTCCATCAACGGCACCCTGGTCCGTTCGATCAACACCACGGTCGTCGCGCTGCTGCCCGTGGCGGGCCTGCTGTTCATCGGCGGCGGTGTGCTCGGCGCGGGCATGCTCAACGACATCTCGCTGTCGCTGTTCGTCGGCCTCGCGGCCGGTGCCTACTCCTCGATCTTCATCGCCACGCCGCTCGTCGCCGACCTCAAGGAGCGCGAGCCGCAGATGAAGGCCCTGCGCAAGCGCGTGCTCGCCAAGCGGGCGCAGTCGGGGACCCAGGGCGCGCCGCAGGCGGAAGAGGCCGCCGACGCGCCGTTCGGTGAGGAGCCCGAGGACGCCGCGCCCGCCGTGGTCGGTCCGCGCGGCCAGTCCGCGTCCCGCAGCCGGGGCCGTGGCCGGCCCTCGGGGAAGCGCCGATGACCGTGACGGACGACGTCCAGGAGCTGCTGCTCAGCCGCATCCGTGACGTCGCCGACTACCCGGAGCCGGGGGTGATGTTCAAGGACATCACCCCGCTCCTGGCGGACCCGCCGGCGTTCACCGCTCTCACCGGAGCGCTCGCGGAGATCGCCGAGCGCACGGAAGCGACCAAGATCGTCGGTCTGGAGGCCCGTGGATTCATCCTCGGTGCCCCGGTAGCCGTCCGCGCGGGCCTGGGCTTCATCCCGGTGCGCAAGGCGGGCAAGCTCCCCGGAGCCACCCTGCGCCAGGCATACGACCTCGAGTACGGCTCCGCCGAGATCGAGGTCCACGCCGAGGACCTGACCAGCGGGGACCGCGTCCTGGTCGTCGACGACGTGCTCGCGACCGGCGGCACCGCCGAGGCCTCGATACAGCTCATCCGCAGGGCGGGAGCCGAGGTCGCCGGCCTGGCGGTCCTCATGGAGCTGGGCTTCCTGGGCGGCCGCGGCCGCCTGGAACCGGCTCTGGGCCAGGCTCCGCTGGAGGCACTGCTCAGGATCTGAGCACCGCGCGGACCGCCGCGGGGGCCGGGCCCGGCCCCAGCCCGAAGGGTCCGCGCAAGCGGTGGGACACCCGCGGCACATCAGGGAGACGGGCCCGGAGGAATCCGGCGCCCGTCTCCGGCGTTTGCCCCGGTGTACGGTCCGCACATCGGGCTGGAGGCGATCCCGGAGCCCGGGATCGCTACCATGGGGTCTCCGGAGCCTGACCGGGGGACCCGGTATCGCGCACGAGGAGTCCTCTTGCCAGACGAGGCCCAGCCACTGACCGCCGCCGAGCGCGAGTCCGCCTCGGCGCACGCGGCCGAGCCCGCGCCGCACGCGAAGCACGACACTCGCGGGCACACCCAGGCCGCGCCCGTCGGCAAGTCGGCCGAGCCCTCGCGCCCCAAGCCGGCCCCGCCCGAGGGCCCCGCGCACACCCCGGCCGTACGGCCCGCCGCCGGGCAGCCCGCGCGCTCCGGATCCTCCAACCGCGTCCGCGCCCGTCTCGCCCGCCTCGGCGTCCAGCGCGCGAACCCGTACAACCCGGTTCTGGAGCCGCTGCTGCGGATAGTGCGCAGCAACGACCCGAAGATCGAGAACTCGACGCTGCGCCAGATCGAGCGCGCCTACCAGGTCGCCGAGCGCTGGCACCGGGGCCAGAAGCGCAAGAGCGGCGACCCGTACATCACGCACCCCCTCGCCGTCACCACCATCCTCGCCGAGCTCGGCATGGACCCGGCCACGCTGATGGCCGGCCTGCTGCACGACACCGTCGAGGACACCGAGTACGGCCTGGACCAGCTGCGCCGCGACTTCGGCGACACCGTCGCCCTGCTCGTCGACGGCGTCACCAAGCTGGACAAGGTCAAGTTCGGCGAGGCCGCACAGGCCGAGACCGTGCGCAAGATGGTCGTCGCCATGGCCAAGGACCCGCGCGTCCTGGTCATCAAGCTCGCCGACCGCCTGCACAACATGCGCACCATGCGCTACCTCAAGCGCGAGAAGCAGGAGAAGAAGGCGCGCGAGACGCTGGAGATCTACGCGCCGCTCGCCCACCGCCTGGGCATGAACACCATCAAGTGGGAGCTGGAGGACCTCGCCTTCGCGATCCTCTACCCCAAGATGTACGACGAGATCGTCCGCCTGGTCGCCGAACGCGCCCCCAAGCGCGACGAGTACCTCGCGATCGTCACCGACGAGGTCCAGGCCGACCTGCGCGCCGCCCGCATCAAGGCGACCGTCACCGGCCGCCCGAAGCACTACTACAGCGTCTACCAGAAGATGATCGTCCGCGGCCGTGACTTCGCGGAGATCTACGACCTCGTGGGCATCCGTGTCCTGGTCGACACGGTCCGTGACTGCTATGCCGCCCTCGGCACCGTGCACGCGCGATGGAACCCGGTCCCCGGCCGGTTCAAGGACTACATCGCGATGCCGAAGTTCAACATGTACCAGTCGCTGCACACGACGGTCATCGGCCCCAACGGCAAGCCGGTCGAGCTGCAGATCCGCACCTTCGACATGCACCGCCGCGCCGAGTACGGCATCGCCGCGCACTGGAAGTACAAGCAGGAGGCCGTCGCCGGCGCCTCCAAGGTACGCACGGACGCACCGAAGCCCACCGGCAAGGCCGGCAAGGACACGGCCGCCATCAACGACATGGCGTGGCTGCGGCAGTTGCTGGACTGGCAGAAGGAGACCGAGGATCCCGGCGAGTTCCTCGAATCGCTGCGCTTCGACCTCTCCCGCAACGAGGTCTTCGTCTTCACGCCCAAGGGCGACGTCATAGCGCTCCCGGCCGGCGCCACCCCCGTGGACTTCGCCTACGCGGTCCACACGGAGGTCGGCCACCGCACCATAGGAGCCCGCGTCAACGGCCGCCTGGTACCGCTGGAGTCCACCCTGGACAACGGTGACCTGGTGGAGGTCTTCACCTCCAAGGCGACCGGCGCCGGCCCCTCCCGCGACTGGCTCGGCTTCGTCAAGTCGCCGCGTGCCCGCAACAAGATCCGGGCGTGGTTCTCCAAGGAACGCCGCGACGAGGCGATCGAGCAGGGCAAGGACGCCATCGTCCGCGCGATGCGCAAGCAGAACCTGCCGATCCAGCGCATCCTCACCGGCGACTCGCTCGTCACCCTGGCGCACGAGATGCGCTACCCGGACATCTCCGCGCTCTACGCGGCGATCGGTGAGGGCCACGTCTCCGCGCAGAACGTCGTGCAGAAACTCGTCCAGGCCCTCGGCGGCGAGGAGGCCGCCACCGAGGAGATCGACGAGAGCGTGCCGCCGGCGCGCGGACGCGGCCGCAAGCGCCGCTCCAGCGCCGACCCGGGCGTCGTCGTCAAGGGTGTCGATGACGTGTGGGTCAAGCTGGCCCGCTGCTGCACGCCCGTACCCGGCGATCCGATCATCGGTTTCGTCACCCGCGGTAGCGGAGTATCGGTTCACCGCAGCGACTGCGTCAACGTGGAGTCACTGTCCCGCGAGCCCGAGCGGATCCTCGACGTCGAGTGGGCGCCCACCCAGTCCTCGGTCTTCCTGGTCGCCATCCAGGTCGAGGCGCTGGACCGCTCCCGGCTCCTCTCGGACGTCACACGGGTGCTGTCCGACCAGCACGTCAACATCCTCTCCGCGGCCGTCCAGACCTCCCGCGACCGCGTGGCCACCTCCCGGTTCACCTTCGAGATGGGCGACCCCAAGCACCTGGGCCACGTCCTGAAGGCCGTACGCGGCGTGGAGGGCGTCTACGACGTGTACCGGGTGACCTCGGCGCGCAGCAGGGCGTAGAGCGCCGCCAGGGCGCACAGGCGTCAGAAACCGGACGAGGGCTCCCGTACGGGAGCCCTCGCCTCGTGGGTGGCCGGAATCTGCTCTAGCCGCCGAACTCCTGCAGGCCCTTCAGAGCCTGGTCCAGGAGCGCCTGGCGGCCCTCCAGTTCCTTCTCGAGCTTGTCGGCCCTGGCCGTGTTGCCCTGGGCCCGTGCCTGCTCGATCTGGCCTCTCAGCTTGTCCACGGCGGCCTGGAGCTGACCGGTCAGACCCTCGGCACGCGCACGTGCCTCCGGGTTGGTCCGGCGCCACTCGGTCTCCTCGGCCTCCTGGATGGCCCGGTCGACCGTGTGCATCCGGCCCTCGACCCGGGGACGGGCGTCCCGCGGCACATGACCGATGGCCTCCCAGCGCTCGTTGATCGAGCGGAAGGCGGCCCGGGCGGCCTTCAGGTCCGTGATCGGCAGGAGCTTCTCGGCCTCCTCGGCCAGCTCCTCCTTGAGCTTCAGGTTCTCCGCCTGCTCGGCGTCCCGCTCGGCGAACACCGAACTGCGGGCGGCGAAGAAGACGTCCTGGGCGCCGCGGAAGCGGTTCCACAGGTCGTCCTCGTGCTCGCGCTGGGCGCGGCCCGCGGCCTTCCACTCCGTCATCAGCTCGCGGTAGCGGGCCGCCGTGGGGCCCCAGTCCGTCGAGTCCGACAGCGCCTCGGCCTCGGCGACCAGCCGCTCCTTGGTCTTGCGGGCCTCCTCGCGCTGCGCGTCCAGCTGCGCGAAGTGCGCCTTGCGCCGCTTGGAGAACGCCGACCGGGCGTGCGAGAAGCGGTGCCACAACTCGTCGTCGGACTTGCGGTCCAGCCGCGGCAACCCCTTCCAGGTGTCCACCAGCGCGCGCAACCGTTCACCGGCAGCCCGCCACTGATCGGACTGCGCGAGTTCCTCCGCCTCGGTGACCAGCGCCTCCTTGGCGTGCCGGGCCTCGTCGGCCTGCCGGGCGCGCTGCACCTTGCGCTGCTCGCGCCGCGATTCGACGGTCTCGACCAGCTTGTCCAGGCGGATGCGCAGCGCAGCCAGGTCGCCGACCGCGTGGTGCGCGTCCACCTGCTCCCGCAGGTGGTCGATGGCCGCCTGGGCGTCCTTCGCCGACAGGTCGGTGGTTTGCACTCGCTTCTCGAGGAGGCCGATCTCGACAACCAGGCCCTCGTACTTGCGCTCGAAGTAGGCCAGCGCCTCCTCGGGGGAGCCGGCCTGCCAGGAACCGACGACCTGCTCGCCGTCGGCCGTCCGCACGTACACGGTCCCCGTCTCGTCGACGCGGCCCCACGGGTCGCTGCTCACAGCGCCTCCTCCACATGATGCCGGCGAGGGGGCTTCGAAGCTCCCCCGGGCATCGTCCACAGTTTCGTCACGGCCAACATAGGCGACCAGCGGGTTGCCTGTCCGCATCCAGCGCGACCGAAGTTTCGCAGTTGACGGTCAGGATTTCGTGACCGTGGCCCTGTTGATCACGACCGTCGCGTTCGGCGCTCCGTCGCCGCCGCCGGTGTTCTCGCCCGCGGTGGCGATCTTCTTCAGCACCTTCAGTCCGGATTCGGAAATCGTACCGAACGGTGTGTAGTTGGGCGGGAGCTGACTGTCCTGGTAGACCAGGAAGAACTGGCTCCCTCCGGTGTGCTTCTGCCCGGTGTTCGCCATCGCCACCGTGCCCGCCGGGTACACGTTGCCCTTCAGGCTTTTGTCCTTGAGGTTCTCGTCGGGGATCGTGTACCCGGGACCGCCACTGCCCGTGCCCGTCGGGTCGCCGCACTGCAGCACGTAGATGTTCCGGGTGGTGAGCCGGTGGCACTTGGTGTGGTCGAAGAAGCCCTTGCCGGCGAGGAACCCGAAGGAGTTCACGGTGTGCGGCGCGGCCGCCGCCTTCATGGCCACGTCGATCTCGCCGCACGTCGTCGCGAGCTTCATCGTGTAGTTCGCCGACGCGTCGATCGTCATCGCCGGCTCCGTCTTCCAGCTCAGCTTCTGCACCGAGCCCGCGGCCGGCTTCCCGCACGGGTCCGGCGCCTTGCTGGGGGCCGAGGCGCTGGGCGTGACGTCCGCGCTCGTGTTGGTCTTGCCGTTCTTGTCGTTCTTGAGGACCCCGGTCGTGTACAGCGCGACACTGCCGATGACGACCACGCCCAGCACCGACGCGATCACGGAGTTGCGCATGCGTGCCTTGCGCCGCGCGGCGGTGCGCCGCTGCTGCTGCCGCAAGAACTTCTCCCGGGCGAGCTGACGCCGCCGCTGCTCCTGGGTGACCACCGGGTTCTCTCCTCATGCGTCTGATGTGTCGACCGGTACACATGCGTCCTGTGGGTCGACCGCCTGCGTGTGCCCCGTACCGTATATGGGTTCGCTGAGGATCCGGCAGCGCCGGTAGGCTCTGACGACAGTTGCAGCCGCCCGTATCGACACAACGAAGGACGATCGTGCTCATTGCCGGGTTCCCCGCCGGGGCCTGGGGGACGAACTGCTACCTCGTCGCCCCCGCCGCCGGTGAGGAGTGCGTGATCATCGACCCCGGCCACCAGGCCGCCGAAGGCGTCGAGGAAGCACTGAAGAAGCATCGGCTCAAGCCCGTCGCCGTCGTTCTCACCCACGGCCACATCGACCATGTGGCCTCGGTCGTCCCGGTCTGCGGCGCGCACGGCGTACCGGCCTGGATCCACCCGGCCGACCGGTACATGATGAGCGACCCCGGGAAGGCCCTGGGCCGCTCCATCGGGATGCCGCTGATGGGCGAGCTGACCGTGGGGGAGCCGGACGACGTCAGGGCACTGGCCGACGGGGCGCGGCTGGAGCTGGCCGGCCTGGAGTTCTCCGTCGCGCACGCGCCCGGCCATACCAAGGGGTCGGTGACCTTCCGGATGCCCGAGGCCGCGGACGTCCCGTCGGTCTTCTTCTCCGGGGATCTGCTCTTCGCCGGCTCCATCGGACGCACCGACCTGCCCGGCGGTGACATGGCCGAGATGCTCGACTCGCTGGCCCGCGTGTGCCTGCCGCTCGAGGACTCGACCGTGGTGCTGTCCGGCCACGGCCCCCAGACGACCATCGGCCAGGAGCGCGCCACCAACCCCTATCTGCGGCAGGTGGCCGCCGGCCTGGGAGCCTCGGAAGCTCCCCGACGAGGAATGTGACGAGTAACTTCGTGAGCACCTTCAAGGCCCCCAAGGGCACGTACGACCTGATCCCGCCGGACTCCGCCAGGTACCTGGCGGTCCGCGAGGCGATCGCCGCCCCGCTGCGCAACTCCGGCTACGGCTACATCGAGACACCCGGCTTCGAGAGCGTGGAGCTGTTCGCCCGCGGGGTCGGCGAGTCCACCGACATCGTGACCAAGGAGATGTACGCCTTCGAGACCAAGGGCGGCGACCGGCTCGCCCTGCGTCCCGAGGGCACCGCCTCCGTGCTGCGCGCCGCCCTGGAGGCCAACCTGCACAAGGCGGGCAACCTGCCGGTCAAGCTCTGGTACTCCGGCTCCTACTACCGCTACGAGCGCCCGCAGAAGGGCCGTTACCGCCACTTCTCCCAGGTCGGCGCGGAGGCGATCGGCGCCGAGGACCCCGCCCTCGACGCCGAGCTGATCATCCTGGCCGACCAGGCGTACCGCTCGCTGGGCCTGCGCAACTTCCGCATCCTGCTCAACAGCCTGGGCGACAAGGAGTGCCGTCCGGTCTACCGGGCCGCCCTGCAGGACTTCCTGCGTGGCCTGGACCTGGACGAGGACACCCTGCGCCGGGCGGAGATCAACCCCCTGCGGGTGCTCGACGACAAGCGTCCGGACGTGCAGAAGCAGCTGACCGAGGCCCCGCTGCTGCGGGACTACCTGTGCGACGCGTGCAAGGCGTACCACGAGGAGGTCCGCGAGCTGATCACCGCGGCGGGCGTCTCCTTCGAGGACGACCCCAAGCTGGTGCGCGGCCTGGACTACTACACGCGCACCACCTTCGAGTTCGTCCACGACGGTCTGGGCTCCCAGTCCGCGGTGGGCGGCGGCGGCCGCTACGACGGCCTGTCCGAGATGATCGGCGGTCCCGCGCTGCCCTCGGTGGGCTGGGCGCTGGGCGTGGACCGTACCGTCCTGGCCCTGGAGGCGGAGGGCGTCGAGCTCCAACTCCCCGCCACCACCAGCGTGTTCGCGGTCCCGCTCGGCGAGGACGCGCGTCGTGTCCTGTTCGCGAAGGTCACCGATCTGCGCAAGGTCGGCATCGCCGCCGACTTCTCCTACGGCCACAAGGGCCTCAAGGGCGCCATGAAGAACGCCAACCGCAGCGGCGCCCGCTACACCCTGGTCGCCGGCGAACGCGACCTCGCCGAGGGTGTCGTCCAGCTCAAGGACATGGAGTCCGGCGAGCAGACGGCGATCGGCGTGAACGAGATCGTGGCGGAACTGGAGTCGCGGCTCGGCTGAGCCGCCGGGAGAGCCGCCGGGTGCCGTGCACGGCACCCGGCGTACTTCGTCTCCGGACGGTCCGGCCCGGCGCCCGGCCCGGCCCGTTGCGCGCACCTGCACGCGCACCTGCACACGCACGCGCCTGCTCCGGGCCGGCGCGGGTACGGGCAGTGGCGGGCGAAGTGCCGTGCGGCCGCGTGGAGCGTCGACGCCGCGGACCGTCAACCGTGCGGGTTCGATTCGTCCTGCCGGAGGATTCCGACTCCGGCGCACGGGCGCCACGCGCGCGTGCCGGGTCGCCGGGTCTGCGACCTGGGACCGACGCCCCGTCCGCGTCCCTGGAAGAGCTGCCCCGGAGGATCTCCGCCGTGGTGCCCATGCCTGCGCCGGGGGACCCGAGCAGGCCGGAGACCTCGCCTTTCGCGATGCCGAGGTCGATGCCGCCGACGGCGGGTGACGTCTCCGTACCGCTTGCGCGGTCCCCGTACGCGCACCGCGCGCTCGTTCGCCGTCGTGTTCCGATCATTGTCCGGAACCGAACGTCCGGGGACGACCGTGCGTATCTCCTTGTGTCCACCGGACGGTGGACACGGGTGGGTGTGCGGCACAATGGCCGTGCCCGAAGAAGGCCCGACTCACAAGTGACGGAATCGGCGTGATGAGCAAGACGACAGTCAAAGACGTCTCCACGGAGCCCGAACCCGAGCACGCGGTCCAGGGGCCGCGGACGGTTGGCGGCAGCCGGGCCTTCGCCCTGCTGCTGGTGATCACCGGCGCGGCCGGACTGCTGGCCGCGTGGGTCATCACGATCGACAAGCAGAAGATCCTCGAGGGCAAGCTCAGCGGCAAGACCTTCACCCCGAGCTGCAGCCTCAACCCGATCGTGTCCTGCGGCAGCGTCATGGAGAGCAAGCAGGCCGCCGTCTTCGGATTCCCGAACCCGCTGCTCGGCCTGGTCTGCTACGGCATCGTGATCTGCGTCGGCATGAGCCTGCTCGCCCGCGCCACCTTCCCGCGCTGGTACTGGCTGACCTTCAACTTCGGCACGCTGTTCGGTGTCTGCTTCGTCACCTGGCTGCAGTTCGAGTCGCTGTACCGGATCAACGCGCTGTGCCTGTGGTGCTCGCTGGCCTGGGTCGCCACGATCACCATGTTCTGGTACGTGACCTCGTTCAACGTCCGCAACGACTTCCTCCCCGCCCCGCGCCCGGTGAAGAACTTCCTCTCCGAGTTCACGTGGGTGCTCCCGGTCACGCACTGCGGTGTGATCGCCATGCTGATCTTCACCCGCTGGGGCAGCACCCTCTGGGCCTGATCCGGGACCGGGGCCCCGGGCCCCACCGGCGCCGGCTTCGTTGTCAGTGGCGTGCCATAGGGTTTCGGCGTGGAGTCCGACCTGTTCACCGCCGCGAGCGAAGAACGCCAGGAGAAAGACCCGGCCGCAAGCCCCCTGGCGGTCCGGATGCGCCCGCGCACCCTCGACGAGGTGGTGGGCCAGCAGCACCTGCTCAAGCCCGGCTCGCCCCTGCGCCGGCTGGTCGGTGAGGGCGCGGGTGGCCCCGCGGGACCCTCCTCGGTGATCCTCTGGGGCCCGCCCGGCACCGGCAAGACCACCCTCGCCCATGTCGTCTCCAGGGCCACGGACAAGCGCTTCGTGGAGCTGTCGGCGATCACCGCGGGCGTCAAGGAGGTGCGCGCGGTCATCGACGGCGCCCGCCGCGCCTCCGGCGGGTACGGCAAGGAGACCGTCCTCTTCCTCGACGAGATCCACCGCTTCAGCAAGGCCCAGCAGGACTCCCTGCTCCCGGCGGTCGAGAACCGCTGGGTGACCCTGATCGCGGCCACCACGGAGAACCCGTACTTCTCGGTGATCTCCCCGCTGCTCTCCCGCTCCCTCCTGCTCACCCTCGAACCGCTCACCGACGACGACGTCCGCGGTCTGCTGCGCCGCGCGCTCACCGGCGAGCGCGGCCTGAAGGGGGCCGTGGCGCTCCCCGAGGGCACCGAGGCCCACCTGGTGCGCATCGCCGGCGGCGACGCCCGCCGCGCGCTGACCGCCCTGGAGGCCGCCGCCGGTGCCGCGCTCGACAAGGGCGAGAGCGAGATCGCCCTGACGACGCTGGAGGAGACCGTCGACCGGGCCGCGGTGAAGTACGACCGCGACGGCGACCAGCACTACGACGTCGCCAGCGCCCTGATCAAGTCCATCCGCGGCTCCGACGTGGACGCCGCGCTGCACTACCTGGCCCGCATGATCGAGGCCGGCGAGGACCCCCGCTTCATCGCCCGCCGCCTGATGATCTCCGCCAGCGAGGACATCGGCCTGGCCGACCCGGGCGCGCTGCCGATCGCGGTGGCCGCCGCCCAGGCCGTCGCCATGATCGGCTTTCCCGAGGCGGCCCTCACCCTCAGCCACGCCACCATCGCCCTCGCGCTGGCCCCCAAGTCCAACTCCGCGACCACGGCCATCGGCGCCGCCCTGGAGGACGTACGCAAGGGACTGGCCGGGGCCGTGCCGCCCCATCTGCGCGACGGGCACTACAAGGGCGCGGCCAAGCTCGGACACGCGCAGGGTTACGTCTACCCGCACGACCTGCCCGAGGGCATCGCCGCCCAGCAGTACGCACCGGACGCCCTCAAGGACCGCGAGTACTACACCCCGGGCAGACACGGGGCCGAGGCGAGGTACGCCGACGCGGTGGAGTGGACCCGCAAGCACCTCGGTCGAAAGCGGTCCTGAGCACCCTGTAAACTTCCTCGAAGTGCTGAGTCCCGTGTCCGGCGCCTCGCAAGAGGGACCGGACGCCACCAGAGCGGGACATCCAGCCGGAACCCCACCGCCCCGGGGCGGCGGGGATCCAGGAGCGTCGCGCACCGTCGAACGGTGTCGTGGGCAGCCCACCACCACCCGGAGCTCCGGGCGCGGTCGGTGGGCCACTCGCGTGCTGCACGTATGTGCCCAGACCAGGGGAACGGCTGCCCCGCAGGTCCCATGCGGACCCGCAGGGTTTCCCCGGCTGCGGATGCGACCTCCCCTAACCCTGGTGAAGCCGTATTCGCACAGAAAACACGAGGTGTCGGTTCCATGGCGAACCAGTCCCGCCCCAAGGTCAAGAAGTCGCGTGCCCTCGGCATCGCGCTGACCCCGAAGGCCGTCAAGTACTTCGAGGCCCGCCCCTACCCGCCGGGTGAGCACGGCCGCGGCCGCAAGCAGAACTCGGACTACAAGGTCCGTCTGCTCGAGAAGCAGCGTCTGCGCGCGCAGTACGACGTGTCCGAGCGCCAGCTCGTCCGCGCCTACGAGCGTGCCTCCAAGGTCCAGGGCAAGACCGGTGAGGCCCTGATCATCGAGCTCGAGCGCCGTCTCGACGCGCTGGTCCTGCGTTCGGGCATCGCCCGCACGATCTACCAGGCCCGCCAGATGGTCGTCCACGGCCACATCCAGGTCAACGGCCAGAAGGTCGACAAGCCGTCCTACCGCGTGCGTCCGGACGACGTCATCCAGGTCCGCGACCGCAGCAAGGACAAGACGCTTTTCCAGATCGCCCGTGAGGGCGGCTTCGCCCCCGAGGGCGAGACCCCCCGCTACCTGCAGGTGAACCTCAAGGCCCTGGCGTTCCGCCTGGACCGTGAGCCGAACCGCAAGGAGATCCCGGTGATCTGCGACGAGCAGCTCGTCGTCGAGTACTACGCCCGCTGATCACCGGCAGGTCGTAGCACACCGCACGTCAGCCCGCCGTCTCCCCGCCCTTCCGGGTGGGCGAGCCGGCGGGCTGACGCGTCTTCACGGCCCCCGGCACCGGCCCGAACGGCGTGCCGTGGCCTCGCAGCCGTGGTGGCGAACCAGGGCCGGGCGCGGGATCGCCACACACCTGCGCACCGGGGTTCGGCGCGCGGGATCCGGAACGTACTGGACCGTCATCGCACCGTGCCGTCGCGTCGCGCCTCTCAGACCCGCGCGAGCGGTAATCCGGTACGGAGCCCCACCCTTGGCGCGATAGGCTCGGTGCACTGATTCTTTTGGTTCCGATGTTCACTGCACGTTCAGGGAGCGGGTGCGCACAGTGTCCGGTGGAGAGGTGGCCGGGATCCTGGTGGCCGTGTTCTGGGCGATCCTGGTCTCCTTCCTCGCCGTCGCACTGACGAGGCTGGCCCAGACGCTCAGGGCGACCACCAAGCTCGTGGCGGACGTGACCGACCAGGCGGTTCCGCTGCTGGCCGACGCCTCCCAGGCGGTGCGCTCCGCGCAGACCCAGATCGACCGCGTCGACGCGATCGCCTCCGACGTCCAGGAGGTCACGTCCAACGCGTCCGCGCTGTCGACCACGGTCGCCTCCACCTTCGGCGGCCCCCTGGTCAAGGTCGCGGCCTTCGGCTACGGCGTGCGCCGGGCCCTCGGCGGCCGCAAGGCGGAGGACGTGCCCGTCGGAACCTCGAGGCGTACCGTGATCGTGGGCCGCACCGTCCCGGCCGCCCGGCGGGGGAAGCGGAACAACCGGGAGAAGTAAGGACTAGCGATGTTCCGCCGTACGTTCTGGTTCGGCACCGGTGTCGCCGCCGGTGTGTGGGCCACCACCAAGGTCAACCGCAAGCTGAGGCAGCTGACCCCCGAGAGTCTCGCAGCGACCGCGGCGAACAAGGCGCTCGAGGCCGGTCACCGCATCAAGGACCGCGCGGTCGGCTTCGCGCTCGACGTCCGCGACAACATGGCCCAGCGGGAGGCCGAACTCGGCGACGCGCTCGGCCTGAACGCACCCGTCGACAAGGAACTCCCCGCGCCCCGGCGGTACGCCGCCATCGAGAACCGCAACAACCCGAAGTACGTCGAGGACCCGACGTACCAGACGTACTCGCACAACCGGAATGAGGACCACTGATGGAGTCGGCTGAGATCCGCCGCCGCTGGCTGAGCTTCTTCGAGGAGCGCGGGCACACCGTCGTCCCTTCGGCGTCGCTCATCGCGGACGACCCGACTCTGCTCCTCGTCCCGGCCGGCATGGTGCCCTTCAAGCCCTACTTCCTGGGCGAGGTCAAGCCTCCGTACCCGCGCGCCACCAGCGTGCAGAAGTGCGTGCGCACGCCCGACATCGAAGAGGTCGGCAAGACCACGCGGCACGGCACGTTCTTCCAGATGTGCGGCAACTTCTCCTTCGGCGACTACTTCAAGGAAGGCGCCATCAAGTACGCCTGGGAGCTGCTCACCGCACCCCAGGACAAGGGCGGTTACGGTCTCGACCCCGAACGTCTGTGGATCACCGTCTACAAGGACGACGACGAGGCCGAGCAGATCTGGCACGAGGTCGTCGGCGTGCCCAAGGAGCGCATCCAGCGCCTGGGCATGAAGGACAACTTCTGGTCCATGGGCGTCCCCGGCCCGTGCGGCCCCTGCTCCGAGATCAACTACGACCGCGGCCCCGGGTTCGGCGTCGAGGGCGGCCCCGCCGTCAACGACGAGCGGTACGTGGAGATCTGGAACCTCGTCTTCATGCAGTACGAGCGGGGTGAGGGCATCGGCAAGGACAACTTCGAGATCCTGGGCGACCTGCCGAGCAAGAACATCGACACCGGTCTCGGCCTGGAACGCCTCGCCATGATTCTGCAGGACGTGCAGAACATGTACGAGATCGACACCTCCATGGCCGTGATCAAGAAGGCCACCGAGCTGACCGGGGTGGCCTACGGCGACGCCCACGACTCCGACGTCTCCCTGCGCGTGGTCACCGACCACATGCGCACGTCCGTGATGCTCATCGGCGACGGCGTCACCCCCGGCAACGAGGGCCGCGGCTACGTCCTGCGCCGCATCATGCGCCGCGCCATCCGCAACATGCGCCTGCTGGGCGCCACCGGCCCGGTCGTCAAGGACCTGATCGACGTCGTCATCGGCATGATGGGGCAGCAGTACCCGGAGCTGGTCACCGACCGCGAGCGCATCGAGAAGGTCGCCCTCGCCGAGGAGAACGCCTTCCTGAAGACGCTGAAGGCCGGTACCAACATCCTCGACACCGCCGTCACCGAGACCAAGGCCTCCGGCGGCGCGGTGCTCTCCGGCGACAAGGCCTTCCTGCTCCACGACACCTGGGGCTTCCCGATCGACCTCACCCTGGAGATGGCCGCCGAGCAGGGCCTCTCCGTGGACGAAGAGGGCTTCCGCCGCCTGATGAAGGAGCAGCGGGAGCGGGCCAAGGCCGACGCCCAGGCCAAGAAGACCGGCCACGCCGACCTCGGCGCCTACCGCGAGATCGCCGACAGTGCCGGCGAGACCGACTTCATCGGCTACACCGACACCGAGGGCGAGTCCACCATCGTCGGCATCCTCGTCGACGGCGTCTCCTCCCCGGCCGCCACCGAGGGCGACGAGGTCGAGGTCGTACTGGACCGCACCCCGTTCTACGCCGAGGGCGGCGGCCAGATCGGCGACACCGGCCGCATCAAGATCGACTCCGGCGCCGTCATCGAGGTCCGCGACTGCCAGAAGCCGGTCCCGGGCGTGTACGTCCACAAGGGCGTCGTCCAGGTCGGCGAGGTGACGGTCGGCGCCAAGGCCCAAGCCTCGATCGACGCCCGCCGCCGCAAGGCCATCGCCCGCGCCCACTCGGCCACGCACCTGACCCACCAGGCCCTGCGTGACGCCCTCGGCCCGACGGCCGCCCAGGCCGGTTCGGAGAACCAGCCCGGCCGCTTCCGCTTCGACTTCGGCTCCCCGTCCGCCGTCCCGACGGCCGTGATGACCGACGTCGAGCAGAAGATCAACGAGGTGCTCGCCCGCGACCTCGACGTGCGCGCCGATGTCATGGGCATCGACGAGGCCAGGAAGCAGGGGGCCATCGCCGAGTTCGGCGAGAAGTACGGCGAGCGGGTCCGCGTGGTCACCATCGGCGACTTCTCCAAGGAACTGTGCGGCGGTACGCACGTGCACAACACCGCCCAGCTGGGCCTGGTGAAGCTGCTCGGCGAGTCCTCGATCGGCTCGGGTGTGCGCCGTATCGAGGCACTGGTGGGCGTCGACGCCTACAACTTCCTCGCCCGTGAGCACACGGTCGTCGCCCAGCTCCAGGAGCTGATCAAGGGCCGCCCCGAGGAGCTTCCGGAGAAGGTCTCCGCCATGCTCGGCAAGCTGAAGGACGCCGAGAAGGAGATCGAGAAGTTCCGCGCCGAGAAGGTCCTGCAGGCCGCTGCCGGTCTCGCCGAGTCCGCCAAGGACGTCCGGGGCGTCGCCGTCGTCACGGGCCAGGTCCCGGACGGCACAACGCCGGACGACCTGCGCAGGCTGGTGCTCGACGTGCGTGGCCGCATCCAGGGCGGCCGGGCCGCCGTGGTCGCCCTCTTCGCGGTCACGGGCGGCAAGCCGCTGACCGTCATCGCCACCAACGAGGCCGCCCGTGAGCGCGGTCTGAAGGCGGGTGACCTGGTGCGCACCGCCGCCAAGACCCTCGGCGGCGGCGGTGGCGGCAAGCCGGACGTCGCCCAGGGCGGTGGCCAGAACCCGGCCGCCGTCGGCGACGCCGTCGACGCCGTCGAGCGGCTGGTCGCCGAGACCGCCAAGTGACGGTCGGGTAAGGAAACGGTCAAAAATGCGCAGAGGACGTCGGCTTGCGATCGACGTCGGGGACGCCCGGATCGGGGTCGCCTCGTGCGACCCCGACGGCATCCTCGCCACCCCGGTGGAGACCGTCCCCGGGCGTGACATTCCGGCGGCCCACCGCCGGCTGAGGCAGCTCGTCGAGGAGTACGAGCCGATCGAGGTCGTCGTCGGCCTTCCTCGCTCCCTGAAGGGGGGCGAGGGCCCGGCCGCGGTCAAGGTCCGCGCCTTCGCGGGGGAGCTGGCCAAGGGCATCGCCCCGGTGCCCGTGCGGCTGGTGGACGAGCGGATGACCACGGTGACGGCGAGTCAGGGGCTACGGGCCTCCGGGGTGAAATCCAGGAAGGGACGCTCCGTCATCGACCAGGCCGCCGCGGTCATCATTCTGCAGCAGGCCCTGGAATCCGAACGGGTGTCAGGTAAAGCACCCGGCGAGGGCGTCGAAGTGGTCATCTGATCGCGATACGGTAACGTTCCGCGCGATGCGGCGGTGTTCGAACAGCCGCCGCACAGCAAGAGGCGGAACGGGAGCCGTGCCAGAAGCCGCGTGACCGCCGCCTCGCGGCTCTAGGGGATCGATGACTGAGTATGGCCGGGGCCCAGGCTCCGAACCGTGGCATCCGGAGGACCCGTTGTACGGGGACGGCGGATGGGGAGGACAGCAGGCCCACGCCGGCCCGCAGTCCCCCTACGGCGGCCGTTCGCAGCACCATCCGCAGCAGTCGCAGCAGTCGCAGCAGTCGCAGCAGTCGCACTACGGCGAATGGGACCACGAGCAGCAGGCCGGTTACGGCGGGCAGTACCCGCACTACGACGAGCAGGGCCACCAGCAGTCCCCGCAATACGACCAGCAGGGCCACCAGCAGTACGACCAGCGGTACGCCGGCCATCTCCAGCAGCAGTACGGGCAGAGCGGCTGGGACGGCAACGCGGCACAGCCGCACATCCCGTATCCCGCCGACCCCGCCGATCCGTACGGCCAGCAGGCCGCTCCCTACGGCGCCGGGCAGCCCGACTTCTACGGCACCCCCGAGGCCTACCCGCCGCCGGAGCCGCCGGGCCGTAGGAACGCCAACCCCGAGCCGCGGCCCGACTGGGACCCGGAGCCCGAGTCCGACGGGGACGGGCACCCCTTCTTCGCGGGCGATGACGACGAGGACGACGACGGCCCCGACGCCGACGACCCCAAGGACGGCCGCGGAGGCGGCGACCGCAAGGGCCGCGGCGGCAAGGGCAAGGGCGGCAAGAGCAAGAAGCGCCGCAACGGATGCGCCTGCCTGGTGGTCGTGATGGTGTTCGGCGGCGGTGTGGCCGGTGTCGGATATTACGGGTACAAGTTCTACCAAAATCGTTTCGGCACCGCGCCGGACTACGCGGGCAACGGCATCAGCGAGACGGTGACCGTCGAGATCCCCAAGGGCGCCGGCGGCTACGACATCGGCCGTGCGCTGAAGGCGGCGGGCGTCGTCAAGAGCGTGGACGCCTTCGTGGCCGCGCAGTCCCAGAATCCGAACGGAAAGCAGATCCAGGCCGGTGCCTATCTGCTGAAGAAGGAAATGTCAGCGGCGAGCGCCGTCGCGTTGATGCTCGACCCCAGGAGCCAGAGCAATGTGCTGGTCAAGCCTGGCGAGCGCAATGCCCAGGTCTATGCGGCGATCGACAAACAACTCGAACTCTCCGACGGCACCACGAAGAAGATCGCCGCAAGGGAGTACAAGACCATCGGGCTGCCGGGCTGGGCGAACAGCAACAGCAGGATCCTCGATCCGCTGGAGGGTTTCCTCTCCCCGGGCACCTATCCCGCTGCCAAGGGAATGAAGCCCGAGGTGGTGCTGAAGCAGATGGTCACGCAGGCCAACCAGACCTATGGACGGTACAACCTCGCCGCGAAGGCGAAGGAGTTCGGCCTGGCCGGTCCGTTGCAGATGATCACAGTGGCGAGCCTCGTCCAGGCCGAGGGCAAGACCCACGACGACTTCCGCAAGATGGCGGAGGTGGTCTACAACCGGCTCAAGCCCACGAACACCGAGACCAACCAGCTGCTGCAGTTCGACTCCACCTTCAATTACCTGAAGGGCGAGAGCAACATTCACATCAGCGAAAAAGAGATCAACAGCAACCGGAGCCCGTACAACACCTATACCAACAAGGGGCTGCCGCCCGGACCGATCGGCAACCCGGGTGATGACGCGCTGAAGGCGGCGCTGAATCCCACCGACGACGGCTGGATCTACTTCGTGGCGACCGACGGTATGAACAAGACCGAATTCGCCAAGACCTACGCCGAATTCCAGAAGCTCAAGGACAAGTTCAATGCCAGCTCGGGCAACTGACGCCCGCCGGGCCGCCGTGCTCGGTTCGCCCATCGCTCACTCCCTCTCCCCGGTGCTGCACCGGGCCGCATACGAGGAACTGAGGCTTGCGAACTGGTCGTACGACCGGTTCGAGATCGACGAGGCCGGCCTTCCCGGGTTCTTCGAGGGCCTCGGGCCCGAGTGGGCGGGGCTGTCGCTGACCATGCCGCTGAAGCGGGCCGTCATCCCGCTGCTCGACGAGGTCAGCGGGACGGCGGCCTCCGTCGAAGCGGTCAACACGGTCGTATTCACCGAGGACGGCCGCCGGCTGGGCGACAACACCGACGTGCCCGGCATGGTCGCCGCCCTGCGCGAGCACGGCATCGAGCAGGTCGACTCGGCCGCGATCCTCGGCGCCGGGGCCACCGCCTCCTCCGCGCTGGCCGCCCTCGCCCGCGTCTGCACCGGCGAGGTCGTCGCCTACGTCCGCGGCGGGGCCCGGGCCGCCGAGATGCGGCAGTGGGGCGAGCGGCTGGACGTGGAGGTCCGCACCGCGGACTGGGCCGACGCGGCCGAGGCGCTCCGGGCGCCGCTGGTCGTCGCGACCACGCCGGCCGGCACCACGGACGCGCTGGCGACCGCCGTGCCCGAACGGCCCGCCACCCTGTTCGACGTGCTCTACGAGCCCTGGCCCACCGCCCTCGCGGCCCGCTGGTCCATGGTCGGCGGCGCCGTCGTCAGCGGCCTGGACCTGCTGGTCCACCAGGCGGTCCTCCAGGTGGAACAGATGACGGGCCGCGCCCCCGCCCCGCTGGACGCCATGCGCAGGGCGGGCGAGAAGGCCCTGGCCGAGCGCTGACGTCCCCTCCGGCGTCCGGTTGCTGGACCTCGGCCGGGTTCAGGGCCCGGGCATGGGAGGATCGGAGGTGGCGGGCCAGGGCCGCGCACCTGGTCGCGCCGTCGCAGTTCCGGGCGCGAGCATGAGGAGCACCGTTGAGCAGGTTGCGTTGGCTGACCGCGGGGGAGTCCCACGGACCCGCACTCGTCGCCACGCTGGAGGGCCTTCCCGCCGGCGTGCCGATCACCACGGAGATGGTGGCGGACCACCTCGCACGTCGGCGCCTGGGATATGGACGCGGTGCCCGGATGAAGTTCGAGCGCGACGAGGTCACCTTCCTCGGCGGGGTGCGGCACGGGCTCACCCTCGGCTCCCCGGTCGCGGTCATGGTGGGCAACACCGAGTGGCCCAAGTGGGAAAAGGTGATGGCCGCCGACCCGGTGGACCCGGCGGAGCTGGCCGAGCTGGCCCGCAACGCGCCGCTGACCCGTCCCCGCCCCGGCCACGCCGACCTGGCGGGCATGCAGAAGTACGGATTCGACGAGGCCCGGCCGATCCTGGAGCGGGCGAGCGCCCGCGAGACCGCCGCCCGCGTGGCGCTGGGCGCGGTCGCCCGGTCGTACCTGAAGGAGACGGCCGGCATCGAGATCGTCAGCCACGTGGTGGAGCTGGCGTCGGCGAAGGCGCCGTACGGCGTGTACCCGACCCCCGCCGACGTCGAGAAGCTGGACGTGGACCCGGTGCGCTGTCTGGACGCGGACGCCTCCAAGGCGATGGTCGCGGAGATCGACCAGGCCCACAGGGACGGCGACACGCTGGGCGGTGTGGTGGAGGTGCTGGCCTACGGCGTTCCGGTGGGCCTGGGCTCGCACGTGCACTGGGACCGGCGGCTGGACGCGCGGCTCGCGGCGGCACTGATGGGCATCCAGGCGATCAAGGGCGTCGAGGTCGGTGACGGCTTCGACCTCGCACGAGTGCCGGGCTCCAGGGCCCACGACGAGATCGTCACCACCGACGAGGGCATCAGGCGCGCCACGGGCCGCTCGGGCGGCACCGAGGGCGGGCTTTCCACGGGTGAGCTGCTGCGGGTGCGGGCGGCGATGAAGCCGATCGCGACGGTGCCGCGGGCGCTGCGGACGGTGGACGTCTCCACCGGTGAGGCGGCGCAGGCCCATCACCAGCGTTCGGACGTGTGCGCGGTGCCCGCGGCCGGCATCGTGGCCGAGGCGATGGTGGCGCTGGTCCTGGCCGACGCGGTGGCGGAGAAGTTCGGCGGTGACAGTGTGGCCGAGACCGCCCGCAACGTGCGTTCCTACCTCGAGAACCTGGCGATCCGGTGACCGGGGTACCGGTGGTCGTCCTGGTCGGGCCGATGGGGGTCGGCAAGTCCACCGTGGGGCAGCTGCTCGCCGACCGCCTCGGGGTCGGCTACCGGGACACCGACGACGACATCGTCGTGGCCCAGGGCCGTACCATCGCCGAGATCTTCGTCGACGAGGGCGAGGAGACCTTCCGCGCGGTCGAGAAGGACGCGGTGCGGCGGGCGCTGGCCGAGCACGACGGCGTCCTCGCCCTGGGCGGCGGGGCCATCCTCGACGAGGACACACGCGCACTGCTCGCCGGACTGCGTGTGGTCTACCTGTCGATGGACGTCGAGGAGGCGGTCAGGCGCACGGGCCTGAACGCGGCCCGCCCGCTGCTGGCGGTCAACCCGCGCAAGCAGTGGCGTGAGCTGATGGAGGCCCGCCGGCACCTGTACGAGGAGGTCGCCACGGCAGTGGTGGCCACCGACGGCCGTACGCCCGAAGACGTCACCCAATCCGTCCTGGACGCTGTGGAGTTGAAGGAAGCATGAGCGAGGCAGTGACGCGGATCCACATCGGCGGCACCGCGGGCACCGCGCCCTACGACGTCCTGGTCGGCCGTCAGCTCCTGGGTGAACTGGCCGGGTTGATCGGTGACCGGGCCAAGCGGGTCGCGGTCGTTCACCCCGAGGCGCTCGCCGAGACCGGGGACGCGCTCCGCGCCGACCTGGCGGAGCAGGGCTACGAGGCCGTCGCTATCCAGGTGCCGAACGCGGAGGAGGCCAAGACCGCCGAGGTCGCCGCCTACTGCTGGAAGGCGCTGGGCCAGTCCGGCTTCACCCGCACCGACGTCATCGTCGGCGTGGGCGGCGGCGCGACCACCGACCTGGCCGGTTTCGTGGCCGCCACCTGGCTGCGCGGGGTGCGCTGGATCGCCGTCCCGACCACCGTCCTGGCCATGGTCGACGCGGCGGTCGGCGGCAAGACCGGCATCAACACCGCCGAGGGCAAGAACCTCGTGGGCGCCTTCCACCCGCCCGCGGGCGTGCTGTGCGACCTGGCGGCGCTGGACTCGCTGCCGGTCAACGACTACGTCTCCGGCCTGGCGGAGGTCATCAAGGCCGGCTTCATCGCCGACCCGGTGATCCTGGACCTCGTCGAGGCCGATCCGGAGGCCGCCCGCACCCCGGCCGGCCCGCACACCGCCGAACTCATCGAGCGATCCATCCGGGTCAAGGCCGAGGTCGTCTCCGCCGACCTGAAGGAGTCGGGCCTCAGGGAGATCCTGAACTACGGCCACACGCTCGGCCACGCGATCGAGAAGAACGAGCGCTACAAGTGGCGGCACGGCGCGGCGGTGGCGGTGGGCATGCACTTCGCCGCCGAACTGGGCCGTCTGGCGGGGCGGTTGGACGACGCGACCGCCGACCGTCACCGCACGGTGCTGGAGTCGGTGGGCCTGCCGCTGCACTACCGCTACGACCAGTGGCCCAAGCTGCTGGAGACCATGAAGGTCGACAAGAAGTCCCGTGGCGACCTGCTGCGCTTCATCGTCCTGGACGGCCTCGCCAAGCCCACCGTCCTGGAGGGCCCCGACCCGGCCGTGCTGCTCGCCGCGTACGGCGAGGTGGGGCAGTAAGTCCCACCGAGCGTCATCCGCCCGATTCGCCTTGCGTCAGCGGGCACTTCGGGCCGCGCCCGGCCGTTCACCATCTGGCGGCCGGGGACGGTACCGTTCGGTACGGAGCGGGTTCGGGCCCGCTGCCGGCGCCGATTGCCCGCGGCGAACGAGCCAACAGTGACGAGACGGAGTGGCACCGGATGCAGCACGCAGTGGGTTCTCCGCTGCCGCCGCCCCACCAGCCGGGGCACGGACCGGCCACCGGCTGGTCGCCGGCCGCACACCACCCGGGCCCGCACCACGCGGGCGCCCACCAGGAATCCGCCCCCGTGCCCCCGCCGCCCCCGGCACCGGGCTACCCGGGCGTGCCCGGGGCGCCGCACCCGTCCGTGCCACCGGTCCCCGCGCCCACCGAGGCCACCGGCCACGTCCGGCTGCCCCCGGGCGGACCGGTCGCCATGCCCAGCGCGCCCCCGGCCCAGGCCGCGCCCGATCCGACCACCACCCTCCTCGCGGTGCTGCTGATCGGACCGGCCGGCGCCGGCAAGACCAGCGTCGCCAAGTACTGGGCCGAGCATCGCCGGGTCCCCACCGCGCACATCAGCCTCGACGACGTCCGCGAATGGGTCCGCTCCGGCTTCGCCGACCCGCAGTCGGGGTGGAACGACAACTCGGAGGCGCAGTACCGCCTCGCCCGCCGCACCTGCGGCTTCGCCGCGCGCAACTTCCTCGCCAACGGCATCTCGTGCATCCTCGACGACGCCGTCTTCCCCGACCGCCCGGCCGTCGGCCTCGGTGGCTGGAAACGCCATGTGGGCCCCGGCCTGCTCCCGGTCGTCCTCCTCCCCGGCCTGGACATCGTCCTGGAGCGCAACGCCGAGCGCACCGGCAACCGCCGCCTGACCGACGAGGAGGTCGCCCGTATCCACGGCCGCATGGCCGGCTGGTACGGCTCCGGCCTCCCCATCATCGACAACTCCCAGCTCGACGTGCCGACGACGGCACGCTTCCTGGATGAGGTCCTCTCCCGGGCGATCGCCAGCCCGCCACAGTGGTGAACGCCGTACCCCGACGCACCCGCGCCCGCTCGGCTGGAGTCACCTGCGCCCGCCCGGCAGGAGTGACCCGCGCCCTTCCGGCAAGGTGAGCGGGCGCGATCCGCCCCGCACCCGTGGCGTCCGGGCCGAACCACCGGACCGCAGGCGACCCACTCGGCCCCTCCCGAACGGCGATTTCCGGCCACCGCTCTTACGCTCGGTTCATGTCAGAGGTGTACGCGGCCCGCCGAACCCGGCTACGGGAGCGCTGCAACGCGGGCGGCAGCGCGGCGGCGCTGGTGACTCGTCCCGCCAATGTGCGGTACCTGGCGGGCGCTGCCCCGCAGGGTGCCGTCCTGCTCCTCGGAAAGCGCGAGGACCTGCTGGTGTGCCAGAGCCCACCGGACGACCGGCCCCACGAGGGGCGTCCCGACGAGGCGCTGGTGGTGCAGGTCCTGCCCCAGCCCGGCGGCGACGCGGCCGTCTGCGCCGCCGATCTCGCCCAGGCCCAGGGTGCCGACTCGCTCGCCGTCGAGGAACACCACCTCACCGTGGCCCGCCACCGGGCGCTCGCCTCGGTCGCGCCCCGGCTCCGTCTCGCCGATCTCGGCAGCGCGGTCGAACAGCTCAGGGTGGTCAAGGACGAGGAGGAGATCTCCTGTCTGAGAATCGGCGCCGAGATCGCCGACCAGGCCCTCGGCGAGCTCCTGGAGTCGATCCTCGTCGGGCGCACCGAGCGCCACCTCGCCCTGGAGCTGGAGCGGCGCCTGGTCGACCACGGCGCCGACGGCCCGGCCTTCCCGACCTCGGTGGCCACCGGCCCGAACTCCGGGCGCCGCGGCCACCGCCCCACCGACCGCAGGGTCGAGGAGGGCGACTTCCTCTCCGTGTGCCTGGGCGCCGCCTACCGCGGCTACCGCTGCGAGATCGGCCGTACCTTCGTGATCGGCACGTCCCCGGCGGACTGGCAGATCCAGCTGTACGACCTGGTCTTCGCCGCCCAGCGCGCCGGACGGGAGGCGCTGGCCCCCGGCGCCGCCTACCGCGACGTGGACCGCGCCTCGCGGCAGGTCCTGGACTCCGCCGGGTACACCGAGGGCCTGCAGTCCCTCACCGGGCACGGCGTCGGACTCGAAATCGACGAGGACCCGCAGTTGGCCCCGGCGGCCATGGGTAAACTGGACGCTTGCGTGCCGGTCACCGTCGAACCGGGGGTCCACCTCCCGGGCCGGGGTGGTGTCCGGATCGATGACACGCTCGTCGTACGCCCCGAGGCGGACGGCGGACCCGAGCTACTCACCATCACGACCAAGGAGCTGCTCGCGTTGTAGGCGCGTGCCCCGGGGTCGTCCACGTACGTCCAGGAGATTGAAGCAACCGTGGCTTCCACGAACGACCTCAAGAACGGCATGGTGCTCAAGCTCGAAGGCGGCCAGCTCTGGTCCGTCGTCGAGTTCCAGCACGTCAAGCCCGGCAAGGGCCCGGCCTTCGTGCGCACCAAGCTCAAGAACGTGCTCTCCGGCAAGGTCGTCGACAAGACCTTCAACGCCGGCGTCAAGGTCGAAACGGCCACCGTCGACAAGCGCGACATGCAGTTCTCCTACATGGACGGCGAGTACTTCGTCTTCATGGACATGGAGACCTACGACCAGCTGCACATCGACCGGAAGGCCGTCGGCGACGCCGCGAACTTCCTGGTCGAGGGCTTCACCGCCACCGTCGCGCAGCACGAGGGCGAGGTGCTCTTCGTGGAGCTCCCCGCCGCCGTCGAGCTGACCATCGCCGAGACCGAGCCGGGTGTCCAGGGCGACCGCTCCACCGGTGGCACCAAGCCCGCCACGCTGGAGACCGGTCACCAGATCCAGGTCCCGCTCTTCATCACCACCGGTGAGAAGATCAAGGTCGACACCCGTACGAGCGACTACCTCGGCCGGGTGAACAGCTAACCGTGGCTGCCCGCAACACGGCCCGCAAGCGTGCCTTCCAGATCCTCTTCGAGGGCGACCAGCGCGACGCCGACGTCCTGACCGTCCTCGCGGACTGGATCCGGCACTCCCGGACCGACACCCGGCAGCCGCCGGTCAGCGAGTACACGATGCAGCTGGTCGAGGGCTACGCCGAGCACGCGACCCGTATCGACGAGCTGATCGCCCAGTACGCCGTCGGCTGGACGCTCGACCGCATGCCGGTCGTCGACCGCAACATCCTGCGGCTCGGCGCCTATGAGCTGATCTGGGTGGACGAGACCCCGGACGCCGTCGTGCTGGACGAGATGGTGCAGCTGGCGAAGGAGTTCTCCACGGACGAGTCGCCCTCGTTCGTCAACGGTCTGCTCGGCCGGCTGAAGGAGCTCAAGCCCTCGCTGCGCCGCGACGCGAGCAACGAGGCGTGAGAGGCAGACACCGCCGAAGGGCCCGCAGCGTCAGCGCTGCGGGCCCTTCGGCGTGTCCCCGGCCCACCGGGGCGGGGGTGCCCCCACAGGCCCGCAGAAGGCCGCCGGGGTGGCCGGAACCGTGAAGTTCCGGCCACCCCGGCGGCACGTTTCTGCTGAGCTCTGCCTGCGCCCGAGGGGCTCAGGCCTCCTCGTGGGACGCCACCGCTCGGCGGGCGTCCGCGTCCAGCACGCCCCAGCTGATCAGCTGCTCGGTGAGGACCGAGGGCGACTGGTCGTAGATGACGGCGAGTGTACGCAGGTCGTCCTGGCGGATCGAGAGCACCTTGCCGTTGTAGTCACCGCGCTGCGACTGGATGGTCGCCGCGTAGCGCTGCAGCGGGCCCGCCTTCTCGGCCGGCACCGTGGCCAGCCGCTCCAGGTCCAGGACCAGCTTCGGCGGGGGCTCGGCGGCGCCGCCCGGGGTGGTGCCCGGCAGGAGCTCCTGCACCGGCACTCCGTAGAAATCCGCCAGCTCGGCGAGGCGCTGAACGGTCACGGCCCGGTCGCCACGCTCGTACGAGCCGACCACGACCGCCTTCCAGCGGCCCTGGCTCTTCTCCTCGACACCGTGGAGGGAAAGGCCCTGCTGGGTGCGGATGGCCCGGAGCTTGGCCCCGAGCTGTTTGGCGTATTCGCTGGACATATGGCTCCCCGGACACTGTGTCGACGCGACTGGCTTGGTTTCCCGCCGCGCGGCTGGTAACTCACTGTGAGGTTACGCAGCGTTACTCTGCTGCGTCAAGCCGAACGGTCCGCGCCGTCTCTTCCGCGGCCGCGGCACCCGGTTGGGCCGAAGGGGTGATCGGGGCGGCCGGCGGCACCTGCTACCGTGGATGGCGCAATTCCGACGTCCTTTAAGGTCCGTCCCGTGAGGCGGAGAAGGGGGTCCGTTTCGTATGGACACGAACGCAAATCCGCAAGCCTCCGATGCGCGGCCCGTTCTCGAGGGCCCCGACATCGCGCGGGTACTGACCCGCATCGCCCACGAGATCGTCGAGCGCGCCAAGGGCGCCGACGACGTGGTGCTCCTCGGCATTCCGACCCGGGGCGTCTTCCTCGCCCAGCGGCTGGCAGCCAAGCTCGAGCAGATCACCGAGCGCAAGGTTCCCTGTGGCTCGCTCGACATCACCATGTACCGCGACGACCTGCGCATGCACCCGCCGCGCGCGCTGGCCCGCACCGAGATCCCCGGTGACGGCATCGACGGCCGCCTGGTCGTCCTCGTCGACGACGTGCTCTTCTCCGGCCGCACCATCCGTGCCGCGCTCGACGCCCTGAACGACATCGGGCGCCCCCGCGCGGTGCAGCTCGCGGTCCTCGTCGACCGCGGCCACCGCGAACTGCCCATCCGCGCCGACTACGTCGGCAAGAACCTCCCCACGTCGCTGCGGGAGACGGTCAAGGTCCAGCTCGCCGAGGAGGACGGTCGCGACACCGTGCTGCTCGGCGCCAAGCCGGCCGCCCCGGGCGAGCAGCAGTAGCACTCCGGCGTACGGCACCGCCGTACGCGCCGCGAGTGCGCCACCCGCGCGCCCGCCTGCCCGAATTCTCCCGATGAACTGCCTTACGGAGCCTGACAGATGCAGCGTCATCTCATCTCGGCCGCCGACCTCACCCGTGACGACGCCGTCCTGATCCTCGACACCGCCGAGGAGATGGCCCGGGTCGCCGACCGGCCGATCAAGAAACTGCCGACCCTGCGCGGCCGCACCGTCGTCAACCTCTTCTTCGAGGACTCCACCCGCACCCGGATCTCCTTCGAGGCCGCAGAGAAGCGGCTGTCCGCGGACGTCATCAACTTCACCGCCAAGGGGTCGTCGGTGTCCAAGGGCGAGTCCCTCAAGGACACCGCCCAGACCCTGGAGGCCATGGGCGTCGACGCCGTGGTCATCCGGCACGGCGCCTCCGGAGCCCCGTACCGCCTGGCCAACTCCGGCTGGATCGACGCCGCCGTCATCAACGCCGGCGACGGCACCCACCAGCACCCCACCCAGGCCCTGCTCGACGCCTTCACCATGCGCCGCCGGCTGACCGGCCGGGACGCGGGCCTCGGCCAGGACCTGTCCGGCAAGCGCATCACCATCGTCGGGGACGTGCTGCACAGCCGGGTCGCCCGCTCCAACGTCGACCTGCTGCACACGCTCGGCGCCGAGGTCACCCTCGTCGCCCCGCCCACCCTGCTGCCGGTCGGCATCGAGTCCTGGCCCTGCGAGGTCTCCTACGACCTCGACGCCACCCTGCCCAAGTCGGACGCGGTGATGATGCTCCGCGTCCAGCGCGAGCGCATGAACGCCGCCTTCTTCCCGACCGAGCGCGAGTACTCCCGCCGCTACGGCCTCGACGGCGACCGCATGGCGCGGATGCCCGAGCACGCCATCGTGATGCACCCCGGCCCGATGGTCCGCGGCATGGAGATCACCGCCGAGGTCGCCGACTCCGGGCGCTGCACCGCCGTCGAGCAGGTCGCCAACGGCGTCTCCATCCGGATGGCGGTGCTGTACCTGCTGCTCGGTGGCAACGAACCCGCCGTCACCCACGCCCGCCCGGCCGTCTCCCACCACCAGCCTTCCGACGAGCGCTCCGCGCACACCTCTTTCGCCGAGGAGAAGTAAGAGACATGAGCAAGATCCTGATCCGTGGTGCGAAGGTGCTCGGCGGCGACCCGCAGGACGTGCTGATCGACGGCGAGGTCGTCGAGGCCGTCGGTACGGCGCTCGCGGACGACGGCGCCGAGGTCGTCGAGGCCGGCGGCAAGGTGCTGCTGCCGGGCCTGGTCGACCTGCACACCCACCTGCGCGAGCCGGGCCGCGAGGACTCCGAGACCGTGCTCACCGGCACCCGCGCCGCCGCCTCCGGCGGCTACACCGCCGTGTTCGCCATGGCCAACACCTTCCCCGTGGCCGACACCGCCGGCGTGGTCGAGCAGGTCTGGCGGCTGGGCCAGGAGCACGGCTACTGCGACGTGCAGCCCATCGGCGCCGTCACCGTCGGCCTGGAGGGCAGGAAGCTCGCGGAGCTGGGTGCCATGCACGAGTCGGCCGCCGGGGTCACCGTCTTCTCCGACGACGGCAAGTGCGTGGACGACGCGGTGATCATGCGCCGGGCGCTGGAGTACGTGAAGGCCTTCGGCGGTGTCGTCGCCCAGCACGCGCAGGAGCCGCGGCTGACCGAGGGCGCCCAGATGAACGAGGGCGTCGTCTCCGCCGAGCTGGGCCTGGGCGGCTGGCCGGCGGTCGCCGAGGAGTCGATCATCGCCCGGGACGTGCTGCTCGCCGAGCACGTCGGCTCCCGCGTCCACATTTGTCACCTGTCGACGGCCGGCAGCGTCGAGATCGTCCGCTGGGCCAAGTCCCGCGGCATCGACGTCACCGCCGAGGTCACCCCGCACCACCTGCTCCTCACCGACGAGCTGGTGCGCACCTACGACCCGGTCTACAAGGTCAACCCGCCGCTGCGCACCGAGCGCGACGTGCACGCCCTGCGCGAGGCGCTCGCCGACGGCACGATCGACATCGTCGCCACCGACCACGCCCCACACCCGCACGAGGACAAGGACTGCGAGTGGGCCGCGGCCGCCATGGGCATGGTCGGGCTGGAGACCGCTCTGTCGGTGGTCCAGGAGACCATGGTCGACACCGGCCTGCTGGACTGGGCGGGCGTCGCCGACCGCATGTCCTTCAAGCCGGCCCGGATCGGACGGGCCACCGGTCATGGGCGCCCCGTCTCGGCTGGTGAGCCCGCCAACCTCACGCTGGTCGACACGGCATACCGTGGGCAGGTGGACCCCGCGGGCTTCGCCTCGCGCAGCCGCAACACCCCGTACGAGGGACGTGAGCTGCCGGGCCGTGTCACCCACACGTGGCTGCGGGGCAAGGCGACGCTCGTCGACGGGAAGCTCACGTGACACCTGCAACTCTGCTCGCACCCGGGCTCGCGACCGGACTCGCCGCCGACAGGAAGTCGGCCGCGGTCACCGACTGGGCCGCCCGCATCGGCTGGCTGGTCGGACTCGCCCTCTTCGTCGCGCTGGTCTACTGGCTGATGCGCGAGGGCTGGAAGTGGCGGGGCACGCTCCAGGGCGACCTGCCCGAGCTGCCCAGCGCGCCGGACGACCCCGGCCCGGCCAGACTGAGCATGAGCGGCCGCTATCACGGCTCCACCACCGCCGGGCAGTGGCTGGACCGCATCGTGGCCCACGGCCTCGGCACCCGCAGCCGGGCCGAGCTCACGCTGACGGACGCGGGCCTGGACGTGGTACGCCCCGGAGCGGCTGACTTCTTCGTCCCCGTCGCCGCCCTGCGCGAGGCCCGGCTCGACAAGGGCATCGCGGGCAAGGTCCTCACCGAGGGCGGACTGCTCGTCGTGACCTGGGCGCACGGCGAACGGCTGATCGACTCCGGCTTCCGGTCCGACCATGCGGCCGAGCACAACGAGTGGGTCGACGCCATCAACTCCATGATCAAGACAAACAGCACGGAAGGCGCCGAACGATGACGACCTCCATCAAGGGAGCCGCCTCGCAGAGGCACAAGGCAGCTCCCGCCGTACTCGTCCTGGAGGACGGCCGGATCTTCCGCGGCCGCGCCTACGGGGCCGTGGGGGTGACCTTCGGCGAAGCCGTGTTCTCCACCGGCATGACCGGCTACCAGGAGACCCTCACCGACCCGTCGTACCACCGCCAGGTCGTCGTGATGACCGCCCCGCACGTCGGCAACACCGGCGTCAACGACGAGGACCCCGAGTCGAAGCGGATCTGGGTGGCCGGTTACGTGGTCCGTGACCCCGCGCGCGTGCCCTCCAACTGGCGCGCCAGGCGCTCGCTCGACGAGGAACTGCGCCACCAGGGCGTCGTGGGCATCAGCGGCATCGACACCCGCGCCCTCACCCGCCACCTGCGCGAGCGCGGCGCCATGCGCGTCGGCATCTTCTCCGGCAACGCGCTGCCCGACGACGGCACCATGCTCGCCGAGGTCCGCCAGGCCCCCGAGATGACGGGCGCGGACCTCTCCGCCGAGGTCGCCACCAAGGAGACGTACGTCGTCCCCGCGATCGGCGAGAAGAAGTACACCGTCGCCGCCGTCGACCTCGGCATCAAGGGCATGACCCCGCACCGCATGGCCGAGCGCGGCATCGAGGTGCACGTGCTGCCCGCCACGGCCACGGCCGAGGACGTGTACGCCGTCGACCCCGACGGTGTGTTCTTCTCCAACGGCCCCGGCGACCCGGCCACCGCCGACCACCCGGTCTCCGTCATGCGCGCCGTCCTGGAGCGCGGCACGCCGCTCTTCGGCATCTGCTTCGGCAACCAGATCCTGGGCCGCGCGCTCGGCTTCGGCACCTACAAGCTGAAGTACGGCCACCGAGGCATCAACCAGCCGGTGCAGGACCGTACGACCGGCAAGGTCGAGGTCACCGCGCACAACCACGGCTTCGCCGTCGACGCCCCGCTCGACCAGGTGTCCGACACCCCCTACGGCCGCGTCGAGGTCTCCCACGTCTGCCTCAACGACAACGTGGTGGAGGGCCTCCAGCTCCTCGACAAGCCGGCCTTCAGCGTCCAGTACCACCCCGAAGCAGCCGCGGGTCCGCACGACGCCGCCTACCTGTTCGACCGCTTCGTCTCCCTGATGGAGGGCCAGCGTGCCTAAGCGCACCGATATCCAGTCCGTCCTGGTCATCGGCTCCGGCCCGATCGTCATCGGCCAGGCCGCCGAGTTCGACTACTCCGGCACCCAGGCGTGCCGCATCCTGCGCGCCGAGGGCCTGCGCGTCGTCCTAGTCAACTCCAATCCGGCGACGATCATGACCGACCCGGAGATCGCCGACGCCACCTACGTCGAGCCGATCACCCCGGAGTTCGTCGAGAAGATCATCGCCAAGGAGCGGCCGGACGCGCTGCTGCCCACCCTGGGCGGTCAGACGGCCCTCAACACGGCCATCTCGCTGCACGAGAACGGCGTCCTGGACAAGTACGGCGTCGAGCTGATCGGCGCCAATGTCGAGGCCATCCACAAGGGCGAGGACCGCGACCAGTTCAAGGAGGTCGTGGAGGCCGTCCGGCACAAGATCGGGCACGGCGAGTCCGCCCGTTCCGTGATCTGCCACACCATGGACGAGGTGCTCGCCGGTGTCGACGAGCTCGGCGGTTACCCGGTCGTCGTCCGCCCGTCCTTCACCATGGGCGGCGCCGGCTCCGGCTTCGCCCACGACGAGGAGGAGCTGCGCCGCATCGCAGGCCAGGGCCTGACCCTGTCGCCGACCACCGAGGTGCTCCTGGAGGAGTCCATCCTCGGCTGGAAGGAGTACGAGCTGGAGCTGATGCGCGACAAGCACGACAATGTCGTGGTCGTCTGCTCCATCGAGAACTTCGACCCGATGGGCGTGCACACCGGCGACTCGATCACCGTCGCCCCGGCGATGACGCTGACCGACCGCGAGTACCAGATCCTGCGCGACATCGGCATCGCCGTCATCCGCGAGGTCGGGGTCGACACCGGCGGCTGCAACATCCAGTTCGCGGTGAACCCCGAGGACGGCCGGGTCATCGTCATCGAGATGAACCCGCGCGTGTCGCGCTCCTCGGCCCTCGCCTCCAAGGCGACGGGCTTCCCGATCGCCAAGATCGCCGCCAAGCTGGCCGTCGGCTACACCCTCGACGAGATCCCGAACGACATCACGCAGGAGACCCCGGCCTCCTTCGAGCCCACGCTCGACTACGTGGTCGTCAAGGCCCCGCGCTTCGCCTTCGAGAAGTTCCCGCAGGCCGACTCCACGCTGACCACCACCATGAAGTCGGTCGGCGAGGCCATGGCAATCGGCCGCAACTTCACCGAGGCCTTCCAGAAGGCGCTGCGCTCGCTGGAGAAGAAGGGCAGCCAGTTCACCTTCGTCGGCGAGACGGGTGACAAGGACGAGCTGCTGCGCGAGGCCGTACGGCCCACCGACGGCCGCATCAACACGGTCATGCAGGCCATCCGCGCGGGCGCCACGCCCGAGGAGGTCTTCGAGGCCACGAAGATCGACCCGTGGTTCGTCGACCAGCTGTTCCTGATCAAGGAGATCGCCGACGAGCTGGCGCAGGCCGCCGAGCTGACTCCGGACCTCCTCGCCGAGGCCAAGCGGCACGGCTTCTCCGACCAGCAGATCGGCGAGATCCGCGGCCTGCGCGAGGACGTCGTCCGCGAGGTCCGGCACGCGCTCGGGATCCGGCCGGTCTACAAGACGGTCGACACCTGCGCGGCCGAGTTCGCCGCCAAGACGCCGTACTTCTACTCCTCCTACGACGAGGAGACCGAGGTCGCGCCCCGGACCAAGCCCGCGGTGATCATCCTGGGCTCCGGCCCCAACCGCATCGGCCAGGGCATCGAGTTCGACTACTCCTGCGTCCACGCCTCCTTCGCGCTGAGCGACGCCGGCTACGAGACCGTGATGGTCAACTGCAACCCGGAGACCGTCTCCACCGACTACGACACCTCCGACCGGCTGTACTTCGAGCCGCTGACCCTGGAGGACGTCCTGGAGATCGTCCACGCGGAGCGGCAGGCGGGCCCGGTCGCCGGTGTCGTCGTCCAGCTGGGCGGCCAGACCCCGCTGGGCCTGTCGCAGGCGCTGAAGGACAACGGCGTGCCGATCGTCGGCACGTCCCCGGAGGCGATCCACGCGGCCGAGGACCGGGGCGCATTCGGCCAGGTGCTCGCGGAGGCGGCCCTGCCCGCCCCCAAGCACGGCACCGCCACCACCTTCGCCCAGGCCAAGACCATCGCCGACGAGATCGGCTACCCGGTCCTCGTGCGGCCGTCGTACGTCCTCGGCGGACGCGGCATGGAGATCGTGTACGACGAGGCGCGCCTGGAGGCGTACATCGCCGAGTCGACCGAGATCAGCCCCTCCCGCCCGGTCCTCGTCGACCGGTTCCTGGACGACGCCATAGAGATCGACGTCGACGCCCTCTACGACGGCGAGGAGCTGTACCTGGGCGGCGTCATGGAGCACATCGAGGAGGCCGGCATCCACTCCGGCGACTCGGCGTGCGCGCTGCCGCCGATGACGCTCGGCGGGTACGACATCAAGCGGCTGAGGGCCTCCACTGAGGCCATCGCGCGCGGTGTCGGGGTGCGCGGTCTGATCAACATCCAGTTCGCGCTGGCCGGCGACATCCTCTACGTCCTGGAGGCCAACCCGCGCGCGTCCCGTACGGTCCCCTTCACCTCGAAGGCGACCGCGGTGCCACTGGCCAAGGCCGCCGCCCGGATCTCGCTGGGCGCGACCATCGCCGAGCTGCGCGAGGAGGGCCTGCTGCCCAGGAGCGGCGACGGCGGCACCATCCCGCTGGACGCGCCGATCTCCGTCAAGGAGGCGGTCATGCCGTGGTCGCGGTTCCGTGACATCCACGGCCGCGGCGTCGACACGGTCCTCGGCCCGGAGATGCGCTCCACCGGCGAGGTCATGGGCATCGACTCCGTCTTCGGCACGGCGTACGCCAAGTCGCAGGCGGCCGCCTACGGTCCGCTGCCGACCAAGGGCCGCGCCTTCATCTCGGTCGCCAACCGGGACAAGCGCTCGATGATCTTCCCCGCGCGTGAGCTGGTCGCCCACGGCTTCGAGCTGCTCGCCACCTCCGGCACCGCCGAGGTGCTCAAGCGCAACGGCATCAACGCCACCATCGTGCGCAAGCAGTCCGAGGGCACCGGTCCGGGCGGCGAGAGGACCATCGTCCAGCTCATCCACGACGGCGAGGTCGACCTCATCGTCAACACCCCCTACGGCACCGGCGGCCGCCTCGACGGCTACGACATCCGCACGGCGGCGGTGGCGCGGTCCGTGCCGTGCCTGACGACGGTCCAGGCGCTCGCCGCGGCGGTCCAGGGCATCGACGCCCTCAACCACGGCGACGTGGGCGTCCGCTCGCTCCAGGAACACGCGGAACACCTGACCGCGGCCCGCGACTAGCAGCCCTGAGGGGGACATCGGAAACGGTGTCCCCCTCTTCGTGAGGACACTTACATGTACAAGCTCTTCTTCCGTCTGGTCTTCAAACGGATGGACCCCGAGCAGGCCCACCACCTGGCCTTCCGGTGGATCCGCCTCGCCGTCCGCGTCCCGGTGCTGCGCACCTTCGCCGCCGCCGCCCTCGCGCCCCGCCACAAGGAGCTGCGCACGGAGGCGTTCGGGCTGCGGATGCACGGCCCCTTCGGGCTCGCCGCCGGCTTCGACAAGAACGCGGTCGCCGTCGACGGGATGGCGATGCTGGGCTTCGACCACGTCGAGATCGGCACGGTGACGGGGGAGCCGCAGCCCGGCAACCCCAGGAAGCGGCTGTTCCGGCTCGTGCCCGACCGGGCGCTGATCAACCGCATGGGCTTCAACAACGAGGGTTCCCTCGCGGTCGCCGCCCGCCTCGCGACCCGCGAGCCGGTCTTCAGGACCGTCGTGGGCGTGAACATCGGAAAGACCAAGGTCGTCCCGGAGGCCGAGGCCGTGGGCGACTACGTGAAGTCGGCCGAGCGCCTGGCGCCGTACGCCGACTACCTGGTCGTCAACGTCTCCTCGCCGAACACGCCCGGCCTGCGCAACCTCCAGGCCACCGAGTCGCTGCGCCCGCTGCTGAGCGCCGTGCGCGAGGCCGCCGACCGGGTCGTGCCGGGGCGCCGTGTGCCCCTGCTGGTGAAGATCGCGCCGGACCTCGCCGACGAGGACGTCGACGCCGTCGCCGACCTGGCCGTCGAACTCGGCCTGGACGGGATCATCGCCACGAACACCACCATCGCGCGCGAGGGACTCGGTCTGAAATCCGAACCCTCCCTCGTCAAGGAGACCGGCGGGTTGTCCGGCGCCCCGCTGAAGGCCCGCTCCCTGGAGGTCCTGCGCCGTCTGTACGCGCGCGTGGGCGACCGCATCACCCTCGTCGGTGTCGGCGGCATCGAGAACGCCGAGGACGCCTGGCAGCGCATCCTGGCCGGCGCCACGCTGGTCCAGGGCTACAGCGCCTTCGTCTACGAGGGTCCCTTCTGGGGCCGTGCGATCCACAAGGGGCTTGCCGCACGCCTGCGGACCAGCCCGTACGCCACCCTCGCCGACGCGGTCGGCGCCGATGTGAAGAAGGCAGGGACGACGGCATGAGCCCCATGGAACCCTTCGGTGCCCGGCTGCGCCACGCCATGGACGAGCGCGGCCCGCTGTGCGTCGGCATCGACCCGCACGCCTCCCTCCTCGCCGAGTGGGGCCTGAACGACGACGTGGCCGGTCTTGAGCGGTTCAGCCGCACGGTGGTGGAGGCGGTGGCCGACCGGGTCGCCGTGCTGAAGCCGCAGAGCGCCTTCTTCGAGCGCTTCGGCTCCCGGGGCGTGGCCGTGCTGGAGAAGTCCGTGGCGCAGGCGCGGGCGGCCGGGGCGCTGGTCGTCATGGACGCCAAGCGGGGCGACATCGGCTCGACCATGGCCGCCTACGCCGAGTCCTTCCTGCACAAGGACGCGCCGCTGTTCTCGGACGCGCTGACCGTCTCGCCGTACCTGGGCTACGGGTCCCTGAAGCCCGCGGTCGAGCTCGCGCGGGAGAGCGGCGCGGGCCTGTTCGTGCTGGCGCTGACGTCCAATCCCGAGGGCGGCGAGGTGCAGCACGCCGTCCGGCCCGACGGCCGCAACGTCGGCGCGACCATGCTCGCGCACCTCGCCGAGGAGAACGCGGGCGAGACCCCGATGGGCTCCTTCGGCGCGGTCGTGGGCGCCACACTGGGTGACCTGTCGTCGTACGACCTCGACATCAACGGACCGCTCCTGGCGCCCGGGATCGGCGCCCAGGGGGCGACTCCGGCCGACCTTCCTGCGGTCTTCGGTTCCGCGGCGCGCAACGTGGTCCCGAACGTCAGCCGGGGTGTCCTGCGTCACGGTCCCGACGTGGCCGCGCTGCGTGACGCCGCGGACCGGTTCGCGGAGGAGATCCGTGCGGCGGTGGCCGCCGGCTGAGTGCCCGGACGAGTGGTTCCGGGCCGCCTTGAGTCTGGATACATTCTCAAATCCAGGGCAGTATGTCCTAAATGTCTGGCCTGGCAGAGGCTGACCAGGACTTTTCCGCTGTTCTCGCTGACTCTGGCGTCCTTGACCGCTAGTCTCCGACGAGAGTGAACGGGCAAGCGTGTTGCTCGTGGCTCCCCAGGTGTGGGGCGACTAGGTTCCTCACCGGTCCGTATCCGACAGTTCGACATCCGAGGTGACGTAGGCGTGGCTCTTCCGCCCCTTACCCCTGAACAGCGCGCAGCCGCGCTCGAAAAGGCCGCCGCGGCTCGCCGGGAGCGGGCCGAGGTCAAGAATCGACTCAAGCACTCCGGCGCCTCCCTGCACGAGGTCATCAAGCAGGGCCAGGAAAACGACGTCATCGGCAAGATGAAGGTGTCCGCCCTTCTTGAGTCCCTGCCGGGCGTGGGCAAGGTCCGCGCCAAGCAGATCATGGAGCGACTCGGCATCTCCGAGAGCCGCCGTGTGCGCGGCCTCGGTTCCAACCAGATCGCGTCCCTGGAGCGGGAGTTCGGCAGCACCGGCTCCTGAGCCCCGCAGCCCCAGGCAGGGAGTCCCGGGCAGTCCGGGATTGCTGGAATAATCGCTGCATGGCTGCAACACCCCGGGGGACGACCCCCGTACCCCCGGACGCACGTCCGCGGCTGACCGTGCTCTCCGGCCCCTCCGGGGTCGGCAAGAGCACGGTCGTCGCCCATATGCGCAAGGAACACCCCGAGGTCTGGCTCTCGGTGTCGGCGACGACCCGCAAGCCCCGCCCCGGCGAGCGGCATGGTGTCCACTACTTCTTCGTCACCGACGAGGAGATGGACAAGCTGATCGCCAACGGCGAGCTGCTGGAGTGGGCCGAGTTCGCCGGCAACCGGTACGGCACGCCGCGTGTCGCCGTGCTGGAGCACCTCGAGGCGGGGGTGCCGGTCCTGCTGGAGATCGATCTCCAGGGTGCCCGGCAGGTCCGTGACACCATGCCGGAGGGCCGGCTGGTGTTCCTGGCTCCGCCCTCCTGGGAGGAGCTGGTGCGCAGGCTCACCGGGCGGGGTACCGAGCCGCCCGAGGTGATCGAGCGCCGTCTGCAGGCGGCGAAGGTCGAACTGGCGGCCGAGCCGGAGTTCGACGAGACCCTGGTCAACACCTCCGTCGAGGACGTGGCGCGCGAGCTGCTAGCCTTGATGGACGTTGTGTGATCGTGACGGTCACCGTGATGATCACACCGACTGCATCTTTCCCATCCATCGGAAGGTAGAGCGTGTCCTCTTCCATCTCCGCGCCCGAGGGCATCATCAACCCGCCGATCGACGAGCTCCTCGAGGCCACCGACTCGAAGTACAGCCTCGTGATCTACGCGGCCAAGCGGGCCCGCCAGATCAACGCGTACTACTCGCAGCTCGGCGAGGGCCTCCTCGAGTACGTCGGTCCGCTCGTCGACACCCACGTCCACGAGAAGCCGCTCTCCATCGCCCTGCGCGAGATCAACGCAGGTCTGCTGACGTCCGAGGCCATCGAGGGCCCCGGGCAGTGAGCCCCGGCGGCGAGTCGCCCGCGATTCGTCGTATCTGCAGACCGCAGTAGGTTTTTCCACAGGCCCGGCAGCGCGACTGCCGGGCCTGTGGTGTGTCATAGAACGGGTACGCCGACGAGCCGAGGCGTACGGGTGTCGAGTGCGGGGAGGCCCGGTGAGCAAGCCCAAGGTCGTTCTGGGGGTCAGTGGCGGCATCGCCGCGTACAAGGCGTGCGAGCTGCTGCGCCGGCTGACCGAGTCCGGGCATGACGTCCGGGTGGTGCCGACCGCGTCCGCCCTGCACTTCGTCGGCGCCGCCACCTGGTCCGCCCTGTCCGGCAACCCGGTCTCCACCGAGGTCTGGGACGACGTGCACGAGGTGCCGCACGTCCGCATCGGCCAGCACGCCGATCTGGTGGTCGTGGCCCCGGCCACCGCCGACATGCTCGCCAGGGCGGCCCACGGCCTCGCCGACGACCTGCTGACCAACACCCTGCTCACCGCCCGCTGCCCGGTGGTCTTCGCCCCGGCCATGCACACGGAGATGTGGGAGCACCCGGCCACCCAGGAGAACGTGGCGACGCTGCGGCGCCGCGGCGCCGTCGTCGTCGAACCGGCCGTCGGCCGTCTGACCGGCGTCGACACCGGCAGGGGCCGACTGCCCGACCCGGCGGAGATCTTCGAGGTGTGCCGCCGCGTCCTCGCCCGGGGTGTCACCGAGCCGGACCTCGCCGGGCGGCACGTCGTCGTCAGCGCCGGCGGCACCCGCGAACCGCTCGACCCCGTCCGCTTCCTCGGCAACCGCTCCTCAGGCAAGCAGGGCTACGCCCTGGCGCGGACGGCGGCCGCACGCGGCGCCAGGGTCACGCTGATCGCCGCCAACACCGGGCTGCCGGACCCCGCGGGTGTGGACGTCGTCCCGGTCGGGACGGCCGTACAACTGCGCGAGGCGGTGCTGAAGGCGGCCGCGGACGCCGACGCGGTGGTCATGGCCGCCGCCGTCGCCGACTTCCGCCCCGCGGCCTACGCCACCGGGAAGATCAAGAAGAAGGACGACCAGGAACCCGAGCCCGTCGCGCTGGTACGCAATCCGGACATTCTTGCGGAGATGTCGGCCGACCGGGCGCGGTCCGGACAGGTGATCGTGGGTTTCGCCGCCGAGACCGACGACGTGCTCGCCAACGGGCGCCGGAAGCTGTCGCGCAAGGGCTGTGACCTCCTTGTGGTGAACGAGGTGGGGGAGCGCAAGACCTTCGGCTCCGAGGAGAACGAGGCGGTCGTACTGGGCGCCGACGGCAGCGAAACGCCCGTCCCGCACGGGCCGAAGGAGGCCCTGGCCGAAATCGTGTGGGACCTGGTGGCCGCACGGCTGGACTGAGGGTTTCATTCGGTCCACGGCTCACGCGAACCTCGCACTTTGGCGCGTGGCGGCTCTGGCCAAGGCCGCCGGGCATTGGGCAGAATGCCCGTGCCGCAGGTCACAGCGCTCCCGAGAGGCGAGACGGGTGGGCCGGTGGTCGAGCGCGACCGATAAACTGTTCTCGGACGACGCCGGGCGCAGCCCCCCGTGGCGTCCGCCAATGATCAGCCAGCAGCCGCTGCAACCCCAGGGAGCGTTGTGTCCCGTCGCCTGTTCACCTCGGAGTCCGTGACCGAGGGCCACCCCGACAAGATCGCTGACCAGATCAGTGACGCCATTCTCGACGCACTCCTGCGCGAGGACCCGACCTCCCGGGTCGCCGTGGAGACGTTGATCACCACCGGCCTGGTGCACGTGGCCGGTGAGGTCACGACCAAGAGCTACGCGGACATCGCGACCCTGGTCCGCAACACGATCCTCGAGATCGGCTACGACTCGTCCAAGAAGGGCTTCGACGGCGCCTCCTGCGGCGTGTCCGTCTCGATCGGCGCGCAGTCCCCGGACATCGCACAGGGTGTCGACACGGCGTGGGAGTCCCGGGTCGAGCGTGCAGCCGCAGGTGGGGAACTCGACGAGCTGGACCGGCAGGGCGCCGGTGACCAGGGCCTGATGTTCGGTTACGCCTCCGACGAGACGCCGACCCTGATGCCGCTGCCGATCTTCCTGGCGCACCGCCTGTCCAAGCGGCTCTCGGACGTGCGCAAGAACGGCACGATCCCCTACCTGCGCCCCGACGGCAAGACGCAGGTCACCATCGAGTACGACGGCGACAAGGCGGTCCGCCTGGACACGGTCGTCGTCTCCTCGCAGCACGCCAGCGACATCGACCTGGAGTCGCTGCTGGCGCCCGACATCCGTGAGTTCGTCGTGGAGCCGGAGCTGAAGGCCCTGCTGGACGACGGCATCAAGCTGGAGACCGAGGGCTACCGCCTGCTGGTCAACCCCACCGGCCGGTTCGAGATCGGCGGCCCGATGGGTGACGCCGGCCTGACCGGCCGCAAGATCATCATCGACACCTACGGCGGAATGGCCCGCCACGGCGGCGGCGCCTTCTCCGGCAAGGACCCGTCCAAGGTGGACCGCTCGGCGGCGTACGCGATGCGCTGGGTCGCGAAGAACGTCGTGGCGGCGGGCCTGGCCGCCCGCTGCGAGGTCCAGGTCGCCTACGCGATCGGCAAGGCCGAGCCGGTGGGCCTGTTCGTGGAGACCTTCGGCACCCACAAGGTGGAGCCCGAGAAGATCGAGAAGGCGATCGACCAGGTCTTCGACCTCCGTCCGGCCGCCATCATCCGCGACCTCGACCTGCTCCGCCCGATCTACGCCCAGACCGCCGCCTACGGCCACTTCGGCCGTGAGCTGCCCGACTTCACCTGGGAGCGCACCGACCGCGTGGACGCCCTGCGCGAGGCCGTGGGCCTGTAGGTCACCGTGTGAGGCTCTCGCCGAGGCCCGGTCCCCCCGCTGGGGGCCGGGCCTCGGCGCATTGCCGGGAGAACCTGCCGCGGGCTGGGAGCAGGCGGTCGGGGGCAGGCCGGGTTCCTCGCCGCCGTCTGTCAGTGGCATTTGGTAAGAATGCAAGCGTGAGCAGCGAGAACGGGCCGGGGGACGGCGGGGCCGAACGGGCCGCGCCGGAACAGCTCGCGCTCATCCGGGAGAGCGTGCGCAAGGCCAAGGAGCCCCGGGCCAAGCCGCGGACCTGGCGGGGCGCGGCGGTTGCCAAGGAGCTGCCCGTGGCGCGGGTGCTCGTGGACAAGGGCGTGCTGCACCTCGACCGGTACTTCGACTACGCCGTGCCCGAGGAGCTGGACGAGCAGGCGCGGCCCGGGGTGCGGGTGCGGGTGCGGTTCGGGGCCGGCCGGCACCGGGTGCGGGACGGGCGCCGTGAGGGCGGCGGGCTCATCGACGGTTTCCTCATCGAGCGGCGGGCCGAGTCGGACTACTCCGGGCCACTGGCGGCGCTGGCCCAGGTCGTCTCGCCCGAGCCAGTGCTGAGCGAGGAGCTGCTGGGGCTCGCCAGGGCCGTGGCCGACCGGTACGCGGGGAGTCTCGCCGACGTCCTGCAACTGGCCGTGCCGCCGCGCAGCGCCCGGGCCGAGCAGCGCCCGTCGCCCGCGCCGCTGCCGTCGCCGGCGGCACCGGAGGCCGGTTCGTGGGCCCGCTACGAGCAGGGGGCGGCGTTCATCGAGTCGCTGGCCGCCGGGGGCGCGCCCAGGGCCGTGTGGAACGCATTGCCGGGGCCGCTGTGGAGCGAGGAGCTGGCCCGCGCCGTCGCCGCGACGCTCGCCTCGGGACGTGGCGCACTCGTCGTCGTCCCCGACGGGCGGGCCGCCGCCCGGGTCGACACGGCGCTGACCGCGGTGCTCGGCGAGGGGCGGCACGCCCTGCTGACCGCCGACGCCGGGCCCGAGAAACGGTACGGGCAGTGGCTCGCCGTACGCCGCGGCTCGGTGCGGGCGGTCGTCGGCACGCGGGCCGCCATGTTCGCGCCGGTGCGGGACCTCGGGCTCGTCGCCGTCTGGGACGACGGGGACGACAGTCACAGCGAGCAGCACGCACCGCAGCCCCACGCCCGGGACGTGCTGCTGCTGCGCGCTGCCCTGGACAAGTGCGGCTTCCTGCTGGGCGGTTGGAACTGCACGGTGGAGGCGGCGCAGCTCGTCGAGAGCGGCTGGGCGCGGCCCCTCGTGGCGGCCAGGGAACAGGTGCGGCGGGCCGCTCCGCTCGTCCGCACCGTGGGCGACGGGGATCTCGCGCGGGACGAGGCCGCCCGCGCCGCACGCCTGCCCTCGCTCGCCTGGCAGGCGGCCAGGGACGGGCTGCGGCACGGGCCGGTGCTGGTCCAGGTGCCCCGGCGGGGCTACGTGCCGCGGATGGCCTGCGCCCAGTGCCGGGCCCCCGCGCGCTGCCGGCACTGTGCGGGACCGCTGCAGGGGCAGGACGCCGGGATGCTGCGGTGCGGCTGGTGCGGGCGTGAGGAGGGCGCCTGGCACTGTCCGGAGTGCGGTGCCTTCCGGCTGCGGGCCCAGGTCGTCGGGGCCCGGCGGACCGCCGAGGAACTGGGGCGGGCGTTCCCCGCCGTACCGGTGCGCACCTCGGGACGCGAGCACGTGCTGGACACCGTGCCGGAAACTCCCGCCCTGGTGGTGAGCACACCGGGGGCCGAGCCGGTCGCCGAGGGCGGCTATGCGGCCGCCCTGCTGCTGGACGGCTGGGCCATGCTGGGGCGGCCCGACCTGCGGGCGGGCGAGGACGCCCTGCGGCGCTGGATCGGCGCCGCCGCGCTCGTCCGGCCGCAGGAGGCGGGCGGAACCGTCGTGGTCGTCGCCGAGCCGACGCTGCGGCCCGTGCAGGCACTCGTGCGCTGGGACCCCGTCGGCCATGCGGTGCGGGAACTGGCCGAGCGGGCGGAACTGGGGTTTCCGCCGGTGTCCCGCATGGCGGCGGTGTCGGCCCCGCCGGAGGCCCTCGCGGAGTTCCTCCGCGCGGTGGAACTGCCCCGGGAGGCCGAGGTGCTGGGCCCGGTCCCGCTGCCGGTCACACCGGCCGGACGCCCCAGGCGGTCGGGCGCGCCGCCCCCCGGGGAGCACTGGGACCGGGCCCTGATCCGCGTGCCGCCGGGCAGCGGAGCGTCCCTCGCCTCCGCCCTCAAGGCGGCCCAGGCGGCGCGGATGGCCCGGGGAACGGGCGACGCGGTATGGGTACGCATCGATCCGCCCGACATCGGCTGACGCGGGCGTGGCCGATCCGCCCGACATCGGCTGAGGCGGGCGTGGCCGGGCTGCCGCGGGCTCGCGGCGGCGGGCTCGGTGCCTGGGGCGCGGCGGCAGGCACGGGCGGGCTGGGGCGGTGGGCTCGGCTGATGGCCGTAGAGGCTGGTTGCCGGTGACCCGCGTGCGGGGGCGGGTCCGGATGCCTCGGCACGGCCGGACTCCGGGGCGTGCCCCAAGCGGCGCGGTTCCAATATCCATGGGTGCCGGGGTGCCGGGGTGCCGGGGTGCCGGGGTGCCGGGGTGCCGGGGTGCCGGGGTGCCGGGGTGCCGGGGTGCCGTGCCCTCGCGTCGGCCCGTGGGCCGGTGCTCCGGAGCCGTGCGGGGCGGGACTGTGGTGCCGTCCGTTGTCGGGGGCCCTGTGCCCGCGGGGTCCGGTGCCTGCCCCGGTCGGACGGGACCTTCCTCGGCTGTACTGCCCTCCGGTGACGGGCCGTTCGTGCGCGGGCGGCCGGCGAGAGCGACGTCCGGGCGCACCGGTGCCCTCCCTCGGCCGGGAGGGCACCGCGGTGGGACGGCGGGGTGGGATCAGCCGTTGCGCGGGCCCGGGAAGGCAGTGGAGATGGCCTCGTCGCGGAGGGACGGGCTGCCCGCGGTGGGCTGGGTCGGCATGGAGCGGGCCGCGGGGACCGTCGGTACCGCCGAAATGCCGGCGCCGACGTTGACCGTGCGGGTGCCCGAGGGCTCCGGGCCCCGCTCGGCCTCCGCGGCCGCCTGCGCTGCGGCGCGGCGTGCGCCGTAACGGCGGTGCACCGCCTGCTTGGTGACGCCGAGCGCCGACCCCACGGCGTCCCACGAGAAGCCGAGCGAGCGGTCGAAGTCCACGGCCGCCGTCACCAGGGTCTCGACGCTGTCCCGCAGTTCCTGCGCGAGACGGACCGTCGGAGCGGGGGCGCGTCCGTAGACGACGAAGCCCGTGGAGGGGCCGGAGCGGCGCGGGCGGTAGACGTTGCCCAGCTGGGCGGTGAGCGTGCGCAGTGCGTCCACCTGCCGGCGGACCCGCTCGATGTCCCGCACCAGCAAGTGCAGGCTGGCCCGGGCCTGGGCGTCGTGGGTTGCGTGGTCGGCCATGAACAAGCCTCTCGAACCGGCGTTGAAAGGAATTGGGCCGCTCGACGGCCCTTTGCGGTCAACTCTTTCTTGACCAACGCGCTTTCGCTCCGCTGGTCACGGTGTGGGGGCGTAAGGGCATTTGCGTACGCCCCCGCGCACGGGTGTGCGCTGCATGGCTCCCCTCCGGCGGGTTTTCCGTCCGTGGTCTTAGACTTGTGCGCTGCCTGCGTTCCCGCCCCGACCGAGAGGCCCGCACCCGCTCATGAAGCTCGTCTTCGCCGGTACCCCCGAGGTCGCCGTTCCCGCCCTGGACGCTCTGCTCGCCTCCGGGCGGCACGAGGTGGCCGCCGTCGTCACGCGGCCCGACGCGCCCGCCGGGCGCGGGCGCAGGCTGGTCGCGAGCCCGGTCGCCGAGCGGGCGGAGGAGGCCGGCATCGAGGTGCTCAAGCCCCTCAAGCCGCGGGATCCGGAGTTCCTGGAGCGGCTGACGCAGATCGCCCCGGACTGCTGCCCCGTCGTCGCCTACGGCGCCCTGCTGCCCCGGGCCGCCCTCGACATCCCCGCGCACGGCTGGGTCAACCTGCACTTCTCGCTGCTGCCCGCCTGGCGCGGCGCGGCACCCGTGCAGCACGCCCTCATGGCGGGCGACGAGATCACCGGTGCCTCCACCTTCCTCATCGAGGAGGGGCTCGACTCCGGTCCGGTCTACGGCACCGTCACCGAGGAGATCCGCCCCACCGACACCAGCGGCGATCTGCTCACCCGGCTCGCCTTCGCCGGCGCCGGACTGCTCGCCGCGACCATGGACGGCATCGAGGACGGCGGCCTGAAGGCCGTGCCGCAGCCGGCCGAGGGAGTCACCCTCGCGCCCAAGATCACCGTCGAGGACGCCAGGATCGACTGGACCACCCCCGCCCTGCGCGTGGACCGGGTGGTGCGCGGCTGCACCCCGGCCCCGGGTGCCTGGACGACGTTCCGCGGCGAGCGGCTGAAACTGATCCAGGCCGTGCCCGTGCCCGAGCGGACCGGCCTCGCCCCGGGCGCGCTCGCCGCCGGCAAGAGCAGTGTCCACGTCGGCACCGGCTCCTACGCCGTCGAGCTGCTGTGGGTGCAGGCCCAGGGCAAGAAGCCGATGCGGGCGGCGGACTGGGCGCGCGGCGTGCGCATCGCCGAGGGCGAGACACTCGGGGCCTGACCGGACGGCCCGTGGCGGGACGTAGGCTGGGTGCACCGCGCATGCACACGCGGCGCACCCAGACATCCGGAGCACCTTTTTCGTGAGCGACACCTCCCGTCGGCCCCGCAAGCCGGCCAAGCCCTACCGCCGGCCCCAGAAGGACCCCGTCCGCATCCTCGCCTTCGAGGCGCTGCGCGCCGTGGACGAGCGGGACGCCTACGCCAACCTCGTCCTGCCGCCGCTGCTGCGCAAGGCGCGCGAGAAGGGCGACTTCGACGGGCGGGACGCGGCACTGGCCACCGAGCTGGTGTACGGCACGCTGCGCCGGCAGGGGACCTACGACGCGATCCTCGCCGCCTGCGTGGACCGGCCGCTCAGGGAGGTCGACCCGCCGGTGCTCGACGTGCTGAGCCTCGGCGTCCACCAGCTGCTCGGGACGCGCATCCCCAGCCACGCGGCGGTCTCCGCCACCGTCGAGCTCGCCCGGGTGGTGCTCGGCGACGGGCGGGCCAAGTTCGTCAACGCCGTGCTGCGCAAGGTCGCCGGGAACGACCTCGACGGCTGGCTCGAGAAGGTCGCGCCGCCCTACGACGAGGACCCCGAGGACCACCTGGCCGTCGTCCACTCGCACCCGCGCTGGGTCGTCTCCGCCCTGTGGGACTCCCTCGGCGGCGGCCGCGCCGGCATCGAGGACCTGCTGGAGGCCGACAACGAGCGGCCCGAGGTGACCCTGGTCGCCCGGCCCGGGCGGGCCACCACCGAGGAACTGCTGCGCGAGGAGGCGGCGGTGCCGGGCCGCTGGTCGCCGTACGCGGTGCGGCTCACCGAGGGCGGCGAACCGGGTGCGGTGGACGCCGTGCGCGAGGGCCGGGCGGGAGTGCAGGACGAGGGCAGCCAGCTGGTCGCGCTCGCACTCGCCCACGCGCCCCTCGACGGGCCGGACGAGAAGTGGCTCGACGGCTGCGCCGGGCCCGGCGGCAAGGCGGCCCTGCTCGCCGCACTCGCCGCCGAGCGTGGCGCCGTGCTGCTCGCCTCCGAGAAGCAGCCCCACCGCGCCGGGCTGGTGGCCAGGGCGCTCGACGGCAACCCGGGCCCCTACCAGGTCATCGCCGCCGACGGCACCCGCCCGCCGTGGCGGCCCGGCAGCTTCGACCGCGTCCTCGTCGACGTGCCGTGCACCGGTCTGGGCGCCCTGCGCCGCCGCCCGGAGGCGCGCTGGCGCCGCCGCCCGGAGGACCTGGAGGGGTTCGCCCCGCTCCAGCGCGGCCTGCTGCGCACGGCCCTGGAGTCCGTGCGCGTCGGCGGTGTCGTCGGCTACGCCACCTGCTCGCCCCACCTCGCCGAGACCCGCGCTGTGGTCGCCGATGTGCTCAAGCAGTTCCCCGGGACCGAGCTGATCGACGCCCGCCCGCTCCTCCCGGGCGTCCCGGCTCTCGGTGACGGCCCCGACGTACAGCTGTGGCCGCACCTGCACGGCATCGACGCGATGTACCTGGCCCTCATCCGCCGGACCAGCTGACCGGGGTCCCACCTCGGGCCGGGCCGGTGGCGCTTGGGCCCGGCCCTACTCCGGTGACGCTTGGGCCGGGTCCTGCTTCCGCGTCTTCCGGCGCCAGCCGGGCATCAGGAAGTGGGCGGCCACCGCCAGCAGGAACGGCAGAAGGCTGACGGTCAGCATCGTGAGCCGCAACCCGTTGCTGAAGTCCAGTCCGAGGTTGAGGCCTGCGGCCTGCCGGAGCAGGTTCGGGTCGTACACGGCCGTGCCCGGGGGGCTCACTGCCATCTGGCTGCGCACGGCGTCCACGGCCTGCTGGGCCTTGGGCTCCGACAGACCGCGCGACGTGGCGTCGGCCAGCCACTCCTGGTGGAAGAAGAAGTTGAGGAGCAGTACATAGACGGTGGGCCCCAGCGCGGAGCCGGTCATGCAGCAGGCCGACTGTATGGAGGCCACCGTGCCGGAACGCCCGCGCGGTGCGTGGGAGAGGACCGTCTCGGAGACCGAGGTGGAGGTGATCGTCACCCCGAGGTTGCACAGCCAGGTGGCCAGCAGAAGCAGCCACAGCGCCATCGCCGGGCCGGCGGTGCCCGCCATCACCCAGGCGCTCGCCGTCAGCACCAGCAGGCCGGTGACCATCACCGGCCGCGGGGTGTACTGGCCCATCAGGTGCCCGGCCAGGATCACGGCCCCGGCGACCAGCCCGGTGCCGGGCAGGAAGAGCAGGCCGATGGTCTGCGGCGGCAGCGACAACACCGCCGCGCCGAACTGTCCCAGGGAGAAACTGAACCCCGCGCCCAGGAAGTTGAGTGTGAGGGCCGCCGCGAGGGCCACACTGAACGCGGGGACGCGGAACAGCGCCAGGTCCACGGCGGGTTCGGGGGCACGGCGCTCGTGGAGCACGAACAGCACCGCGGCGGTCAGACTGATCAGCAGGGGAACCCAGGTCTCGGGCCGGGCGACGCCGTTCTGCGCCGCGGCCATGCCGACGACGAGGGACAGCAGGGCCGCGCCGACCAGGAGCACGGCGGCCACGTCGAGCCGACGCCGCTCCTGGGCGGGGGGCCGGGGGACGTACCGGCCGTTGAGCCAGAGCGAGAGCAGGCACAGCACCGGGGAGATCAGGAACATCGACCGCCAGCCGACGACCTCCACCAACCAGCCGGCGAACGCGGGAGTCACTCCGCACAGGAGCATCTCGATGGCCATGAAGACACCGAGGGCACCCGGCCGCTTCTCCGGCGTCACCGAGACCTTCAGCAGGGCCAGCGACACGCCCAGCAGCCCGGTCAGCCCCAGTCCGTCCAGGAAGCGCATCGCCAGCAGGAAGCCGTAGCCGGGGGAGAGCGTGGAGAGCAGGTTCGCGACCGTGACGACGACGAGTCCCAGCATCAGCAGCCGCTTGAGCCCGAAGGCGTCCCCGACATTGCCCGCGGCCAGGACGGCGGCGGCCACCACCAGCGTCGCCGCCCCGCTCAGCAGCCCGACGAGATTCGGCGGCACGTGCAGGGCCCGGCTCACCTCCGTCAGGTTCAGGCTGAGCACCAGCGGGTCGACGACCGTGACCGTGAAGGCCAGCGAGAGCCCGAGGACGATCGGCAGGTTCCTTGCTCCGGACCTCGTCGGGGCCGCCGGCACCGCAACACCTCCCGTGGCCCCCCTGCGGATCGTCTGCCGGTCGACCATAGAACGACCGCCTCGGGCCATCGCGCTTTTCCGGGCCGACGCGCACGCGGTGACGGCGTTCGGGTCGGCCGGGGCTCGACGCCCACCGGGCGCCGCACACCCGGAGCCGGGTACCGGCGCGAACAACCGTGCCCCGGCATGGCAGGCTTGGGTCATGGCCGTGCAGATCAACCCCAGCATCCTGTCCGCCGACTTCGCGCGCCTCGCCGAGGAGACGAAGGCGGTCGAGGGGGCCGACTGGCTCCATGTCGACGTCATGGACAACCATTTCGTCCCCAACCTCACGCTCGGTGTGCCGGTCGTAGAATCCCTGGCCCGGGCGACGGACACGCCGCTGGACTGCCATCTGATGATCGAGGACGCCGACCGGTGGGCCCCGCAGTACGTCGAAGCGGGTGCCTCCTCGGTCACCTTCCACGTCGAGGCCGCCGCCGCTCCCGTGCGGCTCGCCCGCGAGATCCGCGCCAAGGGTGCCCGGGCCTCGATGGCGCTCAAGCCCGCCACCCCGATCGAGCCCTACGAGGACCTGCTCTCCGAGCTCGACATGCTCCTGATCATGACGGTGGAGCCGGGTTTCGGCGGGCAGGCGTTCCTCGACATCATGCTGCCCAAGATCCGCCGCACCAGGGAGCTCATCAGCAAGCACGGCCTGCAGCTGTGGCTCCAGGTCGACGGCGGGGTGTCGGCCTCGACGATCGAGCAGTGCGCGGACGCCGGGGCCGACGTCTTCGTCGCCGGCTCCGCGGTGTACGGCGCGGACGACCCGGCCGAGGCGGTACGTGCATTGCGCACGCAGGCGGAGGCGGCCACCGCCAAGGCGTCGTGGGGGTGCAACCACTGAGCCACAGCTACGTGAACGGCTCTCATCAGGGCTGATCAAGTGCGCCGGATCTGCGAGGATGAACGGCGAATCCAGAGTGTGAACAGCAGTGAGGAGATCGCCGTGTCGGGTATGTCGGCGGGCCGGTCAGCAGTGCGGATGGGACCCGCTGAGCTGGTGCAGGCGGCGGCCATGGCCCGCCGCTTCTACCTCGAGGGCAAATCCAAGATCCAGATCGCCGAGGAGTTCGGCGTCAGCCGCTTCAAGGTGGCCCGGGTCCTGGAGACCGCCCTCGAACGGGATCTCGTACGCATCGAGATCCGTGTGCCGGCCGAACTGGACGCCGAGCGCTCCGACGCGCTCCGCGCCCGCTACGGCCTCAGGCACGCCGTCGTGGTCGAGTCCCCGGCCGAGGCCGAGGAGACGCCCGACCCCGAGAACCTCGGCGAGGTCGCCGCCGACCTGCTCGGCGAGCTCGTCAACGAAGGGGACGTCCTCGGCCTGGCCTGGGGCCGGTCCACCATCCACATGGCGGCGGCCCTGGACCGGCTGCCCCCGTGCACGGTGGTGCAGCTGACCGGGGTGTACGACGCCGGGACCTCCGAGCGCGGCTCGGTGGAGGCCGTGCGCCGTGCCGCCCAGGTCTCCGGAGGCGACGCCCACCCCATCTACGCGCCGATGCTGCTGCCGGACGCGGCCACCGCTGCGGCGCTGCGCCACCAGACCGGGATCGCCCGCGCCTTCGAGTACTTCGACAAGGTCACGGTCGCCTGCGTGTCCATCGGATCCTGGGAGCCCGGTATCTCCACGGTGCACGACATGCTCAGCGAGGAGGAGCGAGCCCACTACGCCTCCCTCGGCGTCGCCGCCGAGATGGCCGCGCACCTCTTCGACGCCGAGGGCCGCCGGGTCGGCCGGGACCTCGGGGAGCGGTGCATCACGGTCAAGGCCGACCAGCTGCGCCGTATCCCGGAGGTCGTGGCGATCGCCGGCGGGCAGCGCAAGGCATCGGCCATCGACGCGGTGCTGCGGTCCGGACTGGTCACCAGCCTGGTGACGGACACCTCGGCCGCGGACTACCTGATGGCGGCCGGGCCCACCCCGAAGCCCGCCCTCAACCGGGCGGACCCGGACGGGCGCTGACCTCACCATCGGGCCCGGACGGGCACTGACATCGGCCCGGACGGGCCCGGCCCCGGACTGCGAGGGGGCGGCCGTGGGAGCATCGGCGCATGCTGCTGCGGTCCGTCCCCCGTGTGCTCACCGGGCTCCTCGTCGCGCTCGCCGTCCTGCTGACGGGCTGTTCGGCCCCCGGGAGGACGGCCTCCGGTGCCGCCACCCCCTCGTGGGCCCACGGCATGGCCGCCGTCCAGGCGTCCCGGCTGCCCGCCGAGGCCCGGCACACCCTCGACCTCGTCGACCGCGGCGGCCCCTTCCCGTACCACCAGGACGGCGCCGTGTTCGGCAACTTCGAGGGACGGCTGCCCCGGCAGCCGCGCGGCTACTACCACGAGTACACGGTGCGCACGCCCGGGTCGCGCGACCGTGGGGCCCGGCGCATCGTCACCGGGCGCGGCGGGGAGATCTACTACACCGATGATCACTACACCTCGTTCCGGGCGGTGCTGAGATGAGCGAAGACCTGGCGGGCCGGTTCGTGGTCACCCTGGACCTCGACGGCGTCACGGACAAGGCGGCCCTGATGGACCGCGCCGTCCGGGACCTCGCGCTGCCCGGCTGGTTCGGCCGCAACTGGGACGCGCTGGCCGACTCCCTCGGCGACCGGACCGTATGGCCCGGGGCAGCCGCCGAGCAGGGGCTGCTGGTCGTCGTACGGGGCTGGCGGGGGTACGCCGAGGCGAACCCCGGGGAGTGGCGGACCGCACAGGACGTGTTCGCCGAGGCTGCGGACCGCACCCCCGCGCTCACCGTCGCGCTGAGCCTTGGAGGTTCCTCCTAGGGGGGCCCTGACCAGCCTGGATGTATTGACGGGGCATGGCAGGGGGGAGGGCATGGGAGAATGAAGTACGTGCTCTTTCCCCCTGGCACACCTGTCCGGGGGTCACCTCGATCGACTGGGATGTGCAGCACGTGCGTTTCCTCAATGACATCCAGCCCGCGTACGACCTGACGTACGACGACGTCTTCATGGTGCCGAGCCGCAGTGCGGTCGGCTCGCGTCAGGGCGTGGACCTCAGCTCCCCGGACGGCACGGGCACCACGATCCCGCTGGTCGTCGCCAACATGACCGCGATCGCCGGCCGTCGCATGGCGGAGACCGTGGCCCGCCGTGGCGGCCTGGTGGTCATACCCCAGGACATCCCGATCGACGTCGTCACCGACGTGATCTCCTGGGTGAAGAGCCGCCACCACGTCCTCGACACCCCGATCGTGCTGGCCCCGCACCAGACGGTCGCCGACGCCCTCTCCCTGCTGCCCAAGCGCGCGCACAACGCGGGTGTGGTCGTCGACGACGACCACCGGCCCGTCGGTGTCGTCACCGACCGCGACCTGACCGGCGTCGACCGCTTCACCCAGCTCGAAGTGGTCATGAGCAAGGACCTGCTCCTGCTCGACGCCGGCATCGACCCGCGCGAGGCCTTCAACACCCTCGACGCGGCCAACCGCCGCTACGCGCCCGCCGTCGACAAGGACGGCAGGCTGGCGGGCATCCTCACCCGCAAGGGCGCGCTGCGCGCCACGCTCTACACCCCCGCCACCGACGTGCGGGGCAGGCTGCGCATCGCCGCCGCCGTGGGCATCAACGGCGATGTGGCGGGCAAGGCCGAGCAGCTCCTCGCCGCGGGTGTCGACACGCTGGTCATCGACACCGCGCACGGCCACCAGGAGTCGATGATCAGCGCCATCAAGCTGGTCCGCGACCTCGATCCGCGGGTCCCGATCGCCGCGGGCAACATCGTCTCCGCGGAGGGCGTCAAGGACCTGATCGACGCGGGCGCGGACATCGTCAAGGTCGGTGTCGGCCCCGGCGCCATGTGCACCACCCGCATGATGACCGGTGTCGGCCGTCCCCAGTTCTCCGCCATCCTGGAGTGCGCGGCCGAGGCGAAGAAGTACGGCAAGCACGTGTGGGCCGACGGCGGTGTCCGCCACCCGCGCGACGTGGCGATGGCCCTCGCGGCCGGCGCGTCCAACGTGATGATCGGCTCCTGGTTCGCGGGCACCTACGAGTCGCCGGGCGACCTCCAGCAGGACGCGAACGGCCGCCTGTACAAGGAGTCGTTCGGCATGGCCTCCGCGCGCGCGGTGCGCAACCGCACCTCGGAGGAGTCCGCCTACGACCGTGCCCGCAAGGCGCTGTTCGAGGAGGGCATCTCCACCTCCCGCATGTTCCTCGACCCGGGCCGCCCGGGCGTCGAGGACCTCATCGACTCGATCATCGCGGGCGTCCGTTCCTCCTGCACCTACGCCGGCGCCGGCTCCCTGGAGGAGTTCGCGGAGAAGGCCGTCGTGGGCATCCAGAGCGCGGCCGGCTACGCCGAGGGCAAGCCGCTGCACGCCAGCTGGAGCTGACCCGCCGACACCCGCAAGGTCGGGCCAAGTCCCTTGCTCACGGCCCCTGTTGTCCCGGTGACGGGAGAGCGGGGGCCGTCGGCTTCCGCCGGCTCGCACCGACCCTGTCCGGGCGGTCCCGCCGGTCCCGTGCGCAACGGTCGAAAGGCCCCGCGCAACGAAACACCCCCGCAACCGCCGGGAACGCAATGATCTTGTGGAGATGCGCAAGGTTGCTGCATTACGCCCGTGAACCGCCGCCTCATAGGGTGCTGCGCTGTACGAGGCGTGCGGGGACCCCGCTCGGTGGGTTCCCGTGGGACGGGGCGCACTGGTCACCGCCGCCCAGACCCGCAGCGACGAAGGAGCCGCGCGTGCTCGACCAAGGCGCACCCCCGCAGAACCGAACAGCCACGGTCCCCCTGTCCGCCGGCGCGCGACTGATGCGCCGTAAGCCCGTGGAACGCCTGGTCGCGGAGGGTGGTCAGGGGGAGGGAGGGAGTCTGCGGCGGTCTCTGGGCCTGTGGCAGCTCACCATGATCAGCATCGGTGCGACGCTCGGCACCGGCATCTTCGTGGTTCTCGGCGAGGCCGTCCCCAAGGCCGGTCCCGCCGTCACGCTCTCCTTCGTGATCGCCGGTCTCACGGCCCTCTTCTCGGCCCTGTCCTACGCCGAGCTGGCCGGCACCATCCCGGTGTCCGGGTCCTCGTACTCGTACGCATACGCAACGATGGGTGAGCTGGTCGCCTGGGTCTGCGGCTGGTGTCTGGTGCTGGAGTACGGCGTGTCGGTGGCCGCCGTGGCCGTCGGCTGGGGCGAGTACCTCAACGAGCTGCTCAAGGGCACCATCGGGGTCACCATCCCGGCCGCCCTGTCGGCCCCGCCCGGCGACGGGGGCGTCTTCAACCTGCCGGCGCTGATCGTCGTACTGCTGGCGATGGTGTTCCTGATGGGCGGGGCCAAGGAGTCCGCGCGCGCCAACACGGTCATGGTCTGCGTGAAGATCGCCGCGCTGGTGCTCTTCTGCGCCATCGGCGTCCAGGGCTTCCGCTCCGGCAACTACTCCCACTTCATGCCGCTCGGCATGAGCGGGGTCAGCGCCGCGGGTGCCACGCTCTTCTTCTCGTACATCGGCTTCGACGCCGCCTCGACGGCCGGCGAGGAGGCCAAGAACGCCCAGCGCGACCTGCCCCGCGCGATCATGCTGTCGCTGGTCATCGTCACCGCGCTGTACGTCCTCGTCGCGGCCGTCGCCGTCGGCGCCAAGCCCTGGCAGAACTTCAACGACTCCGAGGCCGCGCTCGCCCAGATCATGCGCGACGTCACCGGCCAGAACTTCTGGGGCACACTGCTGGCGTTCTGCGCGGTGATCGCCATCGCCAGCGTGGTCCTGACCGTGCTGTACGGCCAGACCCGCATCCTGTTCGCGATGTCCCGCGACGGGCTGGTGCCCAAGGTGTTCTCCCGCGTCCACCCGAAGACCGGCGCGCCCCGCGCCAACACGGTGATCGTCTCCCTGTTCTGCGGGGTGCTGGCCGCCGCGATCCCGCTGGGTCAGCTCGCCGACGCCACCAGCATCGGCACCCTCTTCGCCTTCGCGCTGGTCAATGTGGCCGTCGTGGTGCTGCGCCGGACCCGCCCGGCCATGCACCGCACCTTCCGGGTGCCGCTGTCGCCGGTGCTGCCCGCGGTGGGCTTCCTCTTCTGCGTCTGGATGATGGGCAGCCTGTCGGCCGTCACCTGGCTGGTCTTCGGAGTCTGGATGGCGGTCGGGCTCGTGTTCTACTTCGTGTACGGCTACCGCCGGTCCCGTCTGGCCTCATCGTCCGAACCATCCGAGAAGTGATCCACCCACTGTGCTGAACGATCTCGACGAACGCATCGTGCACGCCCTCGCCGAGGACGCCCGCCGCTCCTATGCGGACATCGGGCAGTTGGTCGGCCTGTCCGCGCCGGCCGTGAAGCGGCGCGTGGACCGGCTCCGTGCCACCGGCGCCATCACCGGCTTCACCGTCCGGGTCGATCCGGCGGCGCTCGGCTGGGAGACCGAGGGGTACGTCGAGATCTACTGCCGGCGCAACACCTCGCCGGAGACCATCCAGCGGGGCCTGGAGCGCTACCAGGAGGTCGTGTCCGCCTCCACCGTCACCGGTGAGGCGGACGCGATCGCCCAGGTCTTCGCCGCCGACATGCGGCACTTCGAGCGGGTCCTGGAACGCATCGCCGGGGAGCCGTTCGTGGAGCGGACGAAGTCCGTGCTGGTGCTGTCGCCGCTGCTGCGGCGGTTCTCCTCCGGCGCGCCCCACTGAGCCGCCCCAGCCGAACCGCCCCAGCCGAACCGCCGCGCCCGAACCGCCTCACTCGGACCGGCTCACCCGAACCGCCCGACCCGAAGCCTCCTCAGCCGGCGGCGGGGCCTCCTCGGGCCGGTCGTTCCGGGCTGGGCCTTACTCCAGGTAACCATTGCGGTACCGGTGTGTCGTCCCGTACGTTGTGCCGACATTCTACTGACTGGTAACACCGACAGGTAAAAGCATGCGCTGGCCCATCGGCCGTCCCACCACGGTCCGCGCCCGGATCGTGGCCCTCGCGCTCGCTCCGGTGATCGCGCTGATGGTGCTGTGGAGCTTCGCCATGGTCTCGGTCACCGGGGACCTGCGCGCGCTGATCCGCCTCCAGGGTGTCTACGAGGACTTCGGTACCCCCGTCGACACTGCGATCGGGCAGATCCAGATCGAACGCCGGCTCGCCACCGCCTACCTGGGCGGCGGCCCGCGCACCGACGCCGCCGTCGACCTGCTGGAGCAGCAGCGCCGTACCGACAGCGCCGTCCGCGCCATGCGCGACGCGATCCGCGACGGGGACCGCGGCCGGCTCACCGTCCGCCAGCGGCAGGTCCTCGGCACCGTGCTGAGCGCCGCCGACCGGCTGGAGGGGCTGCGCGAGCGTGTGCTCGCCCGGCGCATCTCCTGGGACCGGGCGGTCACCGAGTACGACGCCCTGGTGGAGCCCGGCTTCGAGGTGCAGTCCTCGCTCACCTCCCTGCAGGCCGGACAGCTCGCCCGGGAGGCGCAGGTCGTCGTCGAGCTGGTGCGGGTACGCGAGTTCGTCTCGCGCGAGGACGCGCTCGTCGCCGGGGCGCGCGCGGCCGGCACCCTCACCGCCCGCCAGTACACCATGCTCACCACCACGATCGAGGACCGCAGGGTCTTCGAGCGGACCTACGTGCCCGCGCTGCCCGCCGACTCGCGGGCGCTGTTCGAACAGTTCCAGCGCGATGATGTGCACCAGGCGCTCACCGGGGGAGAGGACGCGCTGCTGCGGGGCGGCGCGGTGGGCGCGGGGCGGGCGGTCGCCGCCGGCTCCTGGCGCACCACCACCGACCGGGCCGTCAAGCGCTACATGCAGCTGTGCACACGGTCGGCCGAGAACTCGGCCGCGCGAGGGCGCGCCTTCGCCTACCGGGAGCTGACCAGGGCCGCCGTCGTCGGGGTGCTCGGACTCGCCGCCGTGGGGCTGTCGCTGTGGTTCGCGGTGCGCGGCGCCCGCCGCATCTCGCGCCGCCTGGAGACCCTGCGGGACGCCGCCGACCTGCTGACCACCCGCCAGCTGCCTGACGTGATGGCGAGGTTGAGCGCCGGCGAGGAGGTGGACGCGGCCGCCGAGGCGCCACCGCTCGCCGACGCCGGACCGGGCCCCGACGAGATCGGCCAGGTCGGCCGGTCCTTCAACGCCGCCCGGCTCGCCGCCGTCGAGGCCGCCGTCAAGCAGGCCGGCCTGCGCCGCGGCCTGTTCGCCGTGCTGCTCAACATCGCCCGGCGCAGCCAGGCGCTCGTGCACCGCCAGCTGAAGCTGGTCGATACCCTGGAGCGGCGCACCGACGACCCGGACGTCCTGCGGGAGCTGTTCCGCATCGACCACCTGACCACCCGCATGCGCCGCCACGCCGAAAGTCTGATCATCCTCTCCGGTGCCGCTCCGGGCCGCAGATGGCGGCGGCCTGTCCCGGTGGCCGACGTCGTGTCCTCCGCGGTCGGCGAGATCGAGGACTACGCGCGCGTGGAGGTGCCGCCGATGCCGCGGGCCGGCATCGCCGCCGACGCCGTCGCCGACGTCGCGCACCTGATCGCCGAACTCCTGGAGAACGCCACGGTGTTCTCACCGCCGCACACCCGTGTCACCCTGCGCACCGGCCACGCACGGGGCGGATTCGTGCTGGAGATCGACGACCGGGGCCTCGGCCTCGACCCCGACCAGCTCGAGGACGCCCACCGCACCCTCACCCGCCCCGACGACTTCGACCCCACCCGGCACGACCGGCTCGGTCTGTACGTCGTCGGCCGGCTCGCCGCCCGGCACGGCATCGAGGTCACCCTGACCCGGTCGCCGTACGGCGGTACGACGGCGGTGGTGCTGCTTCCGGCGGCAGTGCTCGCGCAGGTGGAGCCCGAGCCCGAGCCGTTCATGGAGGAAACCGAGCCGTCCGCGGGGAAGCTGGATGCCCCGGTGCGGGCGGTGGCTCTCCCGGAGGCCGGGACGGCGCCGGTGCGGGCACTTCCGTCCCGCAGGGCGACGACGGCCCCGGCCCCGAGCCAGGACACACCCGGGGCGCCCGCGCCCGCCACGCCGGCCACGCTGCCCACCCGCGTCCGCCAGAAGTCCCTCGCCCCCGAACTGCGCACTGAGGCCGCCGCCGACGGGCCCCCGGCGCGTGAGATCAGCGCCGAGGAGATGCGGGCCGTCTTCGGTGCCTTCCAGCGCGGGCTCGACCGCGGGCGCAGGGGCGTGCCCACGGACACCGATCCGACGGACACCGGCCCGTCAGGCACCGGTCCGACGGACACCGGTCCCGCGGAAACCGGCCGCACCCCGCCCGCCCCCACGCAGCGAACCGACACCGAGGAAGGGACGGACGCCGACGATGGTCCGTGACGAGAACCCCGAGGCCCGCACCGAGGAGGCCCAGCAGCCCGGCACCGGCCTCGGCTGGCTGCTCGACGACCTCGTGGCCAGGACCGACCACGTCCGCCAGGCGGTGCTGCTCACCGCGGACGGACTCCCGCTGAGCTGCTCCGAGGGCATGCGCAGGCGGGACATCGAACACCTCGCCGCCGTCTGCTCCGGCTTCCACGGCCTGGCCCGCTCGGCGGGTGAGCGCTTCGCGGCCGGCCGGGTGCGGCAGACCATGGTGATGCTCGACGACGCCTACCTCTTCATCACCCCTGCGGGCGACGGCAGCCGCCTCGCCGTGCTCAGCGACGCACGGACCGACGTCGGGCAGCTGGCCCACGAGATGGCCCTGCTGGTGCGCCGGGTCGGCCGGCACATGAACACCGCCGCACGCTCGGGGCCGGACCCCGCCGCGCCCTGAATCCGCCGTGACCGACGACCACTGGTACGAGGACGAGACCGGGGCGATGGTGCGGCCCTACACCGTCACGCGCGGCCGCACCCGCCCTTCGGACCGGCACGCCATCGACCTGATGTCCCAGGTCACCGCTCTGCACCCGGACGAGGGCCGGCCGGGCGTCGACCACGCCCGCGCGTCCCTGCTGGACCTCGTGCGACGTGGTCCCCGGCCGGTCGTCGAGCTCGCCGCCGACGCCGACCTGCCGCTGACGGTGGTCCGGGTGCTGCTCGGCGACCTCGCCGAGGCCGGTCTCGTCCGCATCGACCCGCCCCTGCGCGTGCTGCCGCACGGCCCCACGGCCGACCCGGAACTGCTTCGGGAGATCGTGGAGCGACTGCGCGAGCTGTGAGCCCCGAAGGGGCCGGCGAGGACGCGCAACGAATCGCCGCATCGCTCGTCGCGCACGCAACGATCCGCTCACCGCCGCGCAACGGCTCCCGCTTGTCCGCCCGAGCCCGCCGACCGTACCGTCTAAGCAACCCCAAAGACCCCCGTACCGGTGAGGATCACGCATGCGCACCGCCCTGCTCCAGAGCTCCGGCCGCCCCGGTTCCGTCGCCGAGAACCTCAAGGTCCTCGACGCCGCCGCGGGCCGGGCCGCCGCTGCGGGCGCCGGGCTGCTCGTGGCGCCGGAGATGTTCCTGACCGGGTACGCGATCGGCGACGACATCGCCCGCCTCGCCGAGCCGGCCGACGGCCGCTCGGCGGACGCGATCGCCGAGCTCGCCGCCCGGCACGGCCTGGCGGTCGCCTACGGCTACCCGGAGCGGGACGGCGAGACCGTCTTCAACTCCGCGCAGCTGATCTCCGCCGACGGTACGCGCCTGGCCAACTACCGCAAGACCCACCTCTTCGGCTGCTTCGAGCACGACCACTTCACGCCCGGCGACCGGCCGGTCGTCCAGGCCGAGCTGAACGGCCTGACCGTCGGCATCATGATCTGCTACGACGTGGAGTTCCCGGAGAACGTGCGCGCCCACGCCCTCGCCGGCACCGACCTCCTCGTCGTCCCCACGGCGCAGATGCACCCGTTCCAGTTCGTCGCCGAGTCCCTGGTGCCGGTGCGTGCCTGGGAGAACCAGATGTACGTGGCGTACGTCAACCGGGCAGGGCAGGAAGGCGAGTTCGAGTTCGTCGGGCTGTCCACTCTCGCCGGGCCCGACGGGGTCGCCCGCACCCGCGCCGGCCGCGCCGAGGAACTGGTCCTCGCCGACGCCGACCCCGCCTTCCTCGCCGCCTCGCGCGAGGCCAACCCGTATCTGAAGGACCGCCGCCCCGGCCTGTACGGGTCCCTCGTCTGACCTGTTCCTGATCCTCCCGAGCCCCGCCTGCTCCCTCCCCTGCCGTCTTCCTGCCTCTACCTGCCTGATCCTCTCTCCTCCCCTCCCCGTTCAGCTTTCCGCGCAAGGAGTCAGTAGCCCATGACGTCCACGGTGCCCAACGCCGTCGAGCACGCCGACGAGCATCAGCAGCCGCCGATCACCATGTTCGGCCCGGACTTCCCGTACGGGTACGACGACTTCCTCTCCCACCCCGCGGGCCTGGGTCAGATCCCCGCGACCGAGCACGGCGCCGAGGTCGCCGTCATCGGCGGCGGTCTGTCCGGCATCGTCGCCGCCTACGAACTGATGAAGATGGGCCTCAAGCCGGTCGTCTACGAGGCCGACCAGATCGGCGGGCGGCTGCGCACCGTCGGCTTCGAGGGCTGTGACGAGTCGCTGACCGCGGAGATGGGCGCCATGCGCTTCCCGCCCTCCTCCACCGCCCTGCAGCACTACATCGACCTGGTGGGCCTGGAAACCCGGCCCTTCCCCAACCCCCTGGCCGAGGCGACCCCGTCGACCGTCGTCGACCTCAAGGGCGAGTCGCACTACGCCGAGACGATCGACGACCTGCCGCAGGTCTACCGGGACGTCGCGAACGCCTGGAACAAGTGCCTGGAGGAGGGCGCCGACTTCTCCGACATGAACCGCGCCATGCGCGAGCGGGACGTACCCCGCATCCGCGAGATCTGGGCCAGGCTCGTCGAGAAGCTCGACAACCAGACCTTCTACGGCTTCCTCTGCGACTCCGAGGCCTTCAAGTCCTTCCGGCACCGCGAGATCTTCGGCCAGGTCGGCTTCGGCACCGGCGGCTGGGACACCGACTTCCCGAACTCCATCCTGGAGATCCTGCGCGTCGTCTACACCGAGGCCGACGACCACCACCGCGGCATCGTCGGCGGCTCGCAGCAGTTGCCGCTCCGGCTCTGGGAGCGCGAGCCGGAGAAGATCGTCCACTGGCCGTACGGCACCTCGCTGAAGTCCCTGCACGTGGACGGCGAACCCCGCCCGGCCGTCACCCGGCTGCACCGCACCGCGGGCAACCGGATCACGGTGACGGACGCCGCCGGCGACATCCGCACCTACCGGACGGCGATCTTCACCGCCCAGTCCTGGATGCTGCTGTCCAAGATCCAGTGCGACGACGGGCTCTTCCCGATCGACCACTGGACGGCCATCGAGCGCACCCACTACATGGAGTCCAGCAAGCTCTTCGTCCCGGTCGACCGGCCCTTCTGGCTGGACAAGGCCGTCGACGAGAGCGGAAATCCGACCGGCCGGGACGTCATGTCGATGACGCTCACCGACCGCATGACCCGCGGCACCTACCTCCTGGACGACGGCCCGGACAAGCCCGCCGTGATCTGCCTGTCGTACACCTGGTGCGACGACAGCCTGAAGTGGCTGCCGCTGTCCGCGAGCGAGCGGATGGAGGTCATGCTGAAGTCACTGTCGGAGATCTATCCGGACGTCGACATCCGCAAGCACATCATCGGCAACCCGGTGACCGTCTCCTGGGAGAACGAGCCCTACTTCATGGGCGCGTTCAAGGCCAACCTGCCCGGCCACTACCGCTACCAGCGGCGCCTGTTCACGCACTTCATGCAGGACCGGCTGCCCGAGGACAAGCGGGGCATCTTCCTCGCCGGCGACGACATCTCCTGGACGGCCGGCTGGGCCGAGGGCGCCGTCCAGACCGCGCTGAACGCGGTCTGGGGCGTCATGCACCACCTCGGCGGACAGACCGACGCGGCCAACCCCGGCCCGGGCGACGTCTACGACGAGATCGCGCCGGTCGAACTCCCCGAGGACTGAGGCGAGTCGGGCGCGGGCGGTCACAGCCCGGCCGCCCGCGCCTTCTCGTACACCTCCGCGGCGACGTCCTTGAGCTCCCGGGCGTCCCGCACGGTGCTCTGCACGTCGATCAGGATCTCCTCCAGGCCGATCTCGGCGTGCGCGAGGAGATCCTCGACGATCTGGTCGGCGCTGCCCTGGAACGGGTGCCGGTCGGCGCCGTCGTGGGCCTTGGCCGAGTAGCGCGCGTTGACCCTGAGGACCGTCTGGATCGGCTGCCGGCGGCCCCGCTCGGCGGCCAGGTCCTGCAAGGCGTGCCACTGGCCGGCCACTTGCCCGGCGCCCATGCCGATCGGCAGCCAGCCGTCGGCGTGTTCGACGAGCCGCTCGCGCGCCTTGTGGGTGCTCGCGGCCAGCAGGATCGGGATCGGCCGGGCGGGCTTGGGCCCGACGACGGCCGAGTCGATGTGTGTGATCCGGCCGTGGTGGCGCACCGGGTCCGGGCCCCACACCGCCCGGCAGACGTCGATCACCTCGTCCAGCACCAGCCCGCGCTCCTTGATCGGGCGGATGCCCGAGGCCGCGTACTCGTCCAGGGACCAGCCGGTGCCGAAGCCGGCGATCACCCGGCCGCCACTGGCTGCGTCCAGCGAGGCGAGCGTCCTGGCGAGCTGGAACGGCACATGCAGCGGCGCGACCAGCACACTGCTGCCCAGCCGGACCCGCTCGGTGGCCGCCGCGGCCAGCGTGAGGGCCACCAGCGGGTCGGCCACATGGCGGTAGGAGTCCGGCCAGGGCAGGCCCTCGATGCCGTACAGCCCCTGGGTGGCGGGCTCGGGGAACAGCGCCCGTTCGTACACCCACACGCTGTCGTAGCCGATGTGCTCCGCGGTGCGTGCCACGTCGGGCACGTCCTTGCCGAGGTCGTACTGCCGATTCTGCGGAAGCCCGAGTCCCAGACGGGTCGCCATGGCGGTGTGCTCCTTCGTGATCGTCAGTGTCCAACGGTCAACGTACAGTGATCACACCGGAGTTCCGGGAAGCCGCCGGCGAATGTCCGGATCAGTCCGGCAGCGGGGTGAGCATCATGCGCCCGGCGAAGCCGACCGCCGCGTCCAGCCGCTGGGTGAACTCCTCGGCCACGTCCGGCAGCCGGCGCAGCGCCCACAGCGCCCGCGCCGCCGACCAGGTGGCGTCCCTGGCCCGCTCCAGGCTCCACGCGCCGAGCAGATGGGTGAGCGGGTCGGCGATCTGGAGAAGGTCGGGGCCCGGCATCAGGTCCTCGCGGACGCGCTCCTCCAGCGAGACGAGCAGGTCGCCCACGCGGTCGAACTCGTCCTCCAGTTCGGCCGGTTCGCACCGCAGCGTCCGGCAGGCGTCCACCACGGCGAGTGCCAGATCGTGCCCGATGTGCGCGTTGATGCCCGCGAGGGCGAACTGCAGCGGCCGTACGCCGGGATGCCGGCGCAGCTGCAGCAGCGGCCGCCAGCAGGCGGGCGGCCGCCGCTCCTCTCCGGTCGGCTCCACGGCGGCGAGGTACCGCTCCGCGAAGCGCACGTCCAGCGTGGCCGCGGCCCGCGGGTCCGCGAACCGCCCGGCCGCCAGCCGATGGTCGACCGCCTCGGTGACGGCCAGATAGACGCGGTTGAAGACCGCGACACCGTCCCGCTCCGGCAGCGCGGCGTCCAGCGCGCGCATCCGGTCGGCGACGGTGGCCACCGCGTGGACCGCGTTCCTCGTGTCCACCGCGGCCACGGCATCCGCCGTGCCCGGGCGACGGGCGAGTTGTGCCGATTGCCCCATGGAGGCAGCGTCCCAGGCCGGACCCGGCCCGCGCACCGACGGGCCCGACGCTTCGCCGGAACGGGCGAACGCTGCCGTCGCGCGGGCCGGGCGCGGATCTGGGCGACAGGGCCGGGTGCGGGGTGCCTACGACGGCCGGGCGCGCTCGGTGTCCGCCTGCCCCGGTTCGTCGTACGACGAGGTGCCCTCGTCCAGCAGTGGCTCCTGGCTCTTGAGGTGGGCGGGGGCGAAGGCGCGCAGCGCGTGGTAGCCGGTGATGACGACCAGGGTGCCGGGCGCGATGCCGCTGAGGGAGAAGTCGCTGGTGAACTTCATGCTGACGTTGCCGACGCCGATGATGATGCCCGCCGCGGCCGGCACCAGGTTCAGCGGGTTGCGCAGGTCGGCCCCGGCGTTGGTCCGGATCTGCGCGCCGAGCAGGCCGATCATGCCGTACAGGATGACGGTGATGCCGCCGAGGACGCCGCCCGGGATCGCCGCCACGATCGCGCCGGACTTGGGGCAGATGCCGAACAGCAGCGCGAAGCCGGCGGCGGCCCAGTAGGCGGCGGTGGAGTAGACGCGGGTCGCGGCCATCACGCCGATGTTCTCGGAGCAGGTGGTGTTGGGCGGGCCGCCCACGGCCGTCGACAGCATGGAGGCCACGCCGTCGGCGGAGATCGCGGTGCCCAGTCTGTCGTCCAGTGGGTCGCCGGTCATCTCGCCGACCGCCTTCACGTGCCCGGCGTTCTCCGCGACCAGCGCGATGACGACGGGCAGCGCGACCAGGATCGCCGACCACTGGAAGGACGGCCCCTGGAACGAGGGCAGGCCGATCCAGTCGGCCTTGCCGACGCGGTTCACGTAACCGATCGGAGTGCTTGACGAGTGGGCGAGCCCGGGCGGCCGTGATCCTGGTGGCCGCGGCGACGGCTTCCGCGGCGGCGGGTTCCTGAGCGTCCGCTTAGGATGGGGTCGACCCACCGTCTCCGCCGTACGTCCAGGAGCCCCGCCGTGACCGCCGAAGCACCCGTCGCCCCCGCCCTGTCGCACGGCCGGCTGATCCCCGTCGCCGTCCACTTCGACGACCTGGACGCGCTCGGGCTGCTGCACAACGCCCGCTACCCGCTGATGGTCGAACGGGCCTGGACCGAGCTGTGGCGGGAGCACGGCTTCCACTTCGAGGGCGACTGGGCGGCCGCCGGTGACGCCTGCAACGCGGTAAAGGAGCTGCGGATCACCCACGAGGCCCCGGTGACCCGGCCGGGCGAGTACGCCGTGCACCTGTGGCTGGAACGGCTCGGCACCACCGGGCTGACGTACGGCTTCCGCTTCTGCTCGGCCGACGGCGCGGTGACGTACGCGCACGGCACCCGGGTCCTGGTCCGTCTGGATGCGGCGACCCTGCGGCCCGCGCCGTGGAGCGAGCGGTTCAGGGGCGCGGGCCGGGAACTGCTGCGGCCGGCGGACTGACCTTCGGGCGGTCCCGGTCGCCCGCCCGCAGGACGCCCGCGAAGGCGACGAGGCCGCACGCCAGCAGCGTCACCAGGCCGAACGACACCACCAGGCTGGTCGCCTGGGCCAGGCCGCCGATCGCGCTCGGCGCGACCAGTCCGGAGGTGTACGTGATGGTCGCCACGCCGGCGATGGCCTGGCTGGGGTTCGGCCCGCTGCGGCCCGCCGCCGCGAAGCACAGCGGCACGACGACCGCGATGCCCAGCCCCATCAGCGCGAACCCCGTCATCGCCACCGCCGGATGGCCCGCCACGACGATGAGCAGGCCACCGAGGACGGCGAGGACGCCGCTCGCCCGCACCGTGCGCACCGAGCCGAACCGGTCCACCACCTTGTCGCCCGCGATCCGGGCGACGGCCATGGTGAGGGTGAAGCCCGTGGTGCACGCGGCCGCGAGTCCGGCGGAGGTCTCCAGCTGGTGCCGCAGGTACACCGCGGACCAGTCCAGGCTCGCCCCCTCCGCGAACACCGCGCAGAACCCGATCGCGCCGATCAGCAGCGCCGACTTCGGCGGCAGCGCGAACCGCGGCGGCGGCTCCTCGTCCTCGGCGGGTTGCAGGTCGAGGACCCAGGTGCAGGCGACCAGACCCAGCACGGTCAGCACGGCGGCCGCCAGGGCGTGGTGCAGCCGGGCGTCCGAGCCGAGGTGCGCGGCGAGGGTGCCGGCCGCCGAGCCGGTCAGGGCACCCGCGCTCCACATGCCGTGCAGGCCGGACATGATCGAGCGGCCGAGCCGGTTCTCGATCTCCACGCCGAGGGCGTTCATCGCGACGTCCGCCATGCCGGCCGAGGCGCCGAAGACGAACAGGGCCGCGCAGAGCGCGAGGAGGCCGGGCGCGAGGGCGGGCAGAACCAGGGAGGCGGTCCACAGGGCGAGCAGACCGCGCAGCGCGGCGCGGGCCCCGAAACGGTGACTGATGCCGCCCGCGAGCGGCATCGCTACGGACGCGCCGAGCGCGGGGAAGGCCAGGGCGAGCCCGAGCTGGCCCGCGCCGACCGAGGCGTGGTCCTGGATCCACGGCACCCGGGTCGCGAACGAACCGGTGACGGCGCCGTGCACGGCGAAGACGGCCGCCACGGCGTAGCGGGCGCGCCGCACCTCGCGCTGCTCGTAGACCACTGCGCTCATTGTCCGGCCCCTCCCGGGCTGAGTGTCGCAGGCTGCGCCCTCGTGGCCACTCGGACCGACCGTGCCGATCAGCGCCGATCAGCGCCGATCAGCGCCGACGTAAACTATCAGGGACCCTTCCTGATGGATAGGGGATATACGGCCGCCCGCGGTGCGGCCCCGCAGATCTGGGAGGATTCCCGGCATGCCCGCATCCCCGAGCACCGCCCGGGCCATCAACGACCGGCTCGCCCTGCGGCTGCTGCAGCGGGAGGGGCCGCTGACGGCAGGGCAGCTGAAGCAGCTCACCGGCCTGTCCCGACCGACGGTGGCCGACCTCGTCGAGCGTCTGACGGTCTCCGGCCTGATCACCGTGGTCGGCGAGTCCGGTGAGCAGCGGCGGGGCCCGAACGCGCGGTTGTACGGCATCGTCGCCGACCGCGCCCACCTGGCCGCCCTCGATGTACGCACCGAGGGCGTCGCCGTGACCGTCTCCGACCTGCTCGGCCGGGAGCTGGCCGGGGCCTGGGTGCCGATCGGCGGGGACACCGGGACCGGGCCCGCGGTGGAGCAGGCGGTCGCGCTGGTGGAGCGGGTGGCGAAGGAGGCGGGGGCGGTGGACGTGTCCCCGCGCGAGTTCGGCCGGGCCCGGGGGAGTCTGCACACGGTCGGCATCGGCGCACCGGGTCTGATCGACCCGGTCACGGGTGAGCTGCGGGACTCCACGGGACTGCCCGAGTGGCACCGCCGGCTGGTGGCCGCGCTGCAGGAGAGACTGCCGCACGCCCGTGTGATCGTCGAGAACGAGACCAACCTCGCGGCACTCGCCGAGCAGCGTGAAGGGGCCGCCCGGGGACGGGACACGTTCGTCCTGCTGTGGCTCGGGCACGGCACGGGCGCGGCGGTGGTGCTGGACGGCGCGCTGCGCCGCGGGGCCTCCGGCGGCACGGGCGAGATCGGCTTCCTTCCGGTGCCGGGCACGAGGGCCCTGCCCTCGGCGACGGACTGTGCGGGCGGCTTCCACTCGCTGGCGGGGGCGGCGGCGGTGGTGGGGCTGGCGGGGGAACACGGGCTGCCGGGGGAGCGGCTGGAGCGGGAGCCGGCCGCCGCGGAACTGGTACGAGCGGCGGTGATCGCGGAGGCGTCCCGGGCGGGTGGCATCCCACCGGACGTCTCCCCGGCGGGTGGCATCCCGCCGGAGGACGCCCCGACGGGTGGCAGCCCGGCCGCACGCTTCCTCGACGCCCTCGCCGATCGCGTCGCACTCGGGGTCGCGTCGGTCGTGGCCGTCCTGGACCCGGGGTGCGTGGTCCTGGGCGGCGAGGTGGGGCAGGCCGGCGGGGACGCCCTCGCCGCGCGCGTGGGGCAGCGGATCGGGAGGATGTCCCCGCTGCCCACGGAGGTGCGGGCGAGCTCTCTGGGCGGCGGGGCGGTGCTGCGCGGGGCCCTGTTGACGGCCCGCGACCGGGCCCAGGACGAGCTCTTCGCACCATCCGGTCCACCCACCCAGCGGTCCCGGCCGGTCATCGGCTGACCGCCCTCGGGGCTCCGCCCCGGTTCCGGCGGTGGCGGCGCCCCTGCCACCCGGCCCCGCCGGGCAGCCCTCCCCCCGTCCCCGCCCCCGCCCCGACCCCTGTCCCGGTCCCCTACGCCCTCACCCCTGTCGGCCGCCCCCGAAGCGGCTCGTCAGGTACTCCTCGAAGGTCCGCTTTCCCACCGCCCGGGCCGGAGCGAGGTGGCCGCCCTCCCGGAAGCCCCGGTAGGCGCGCCCGGCGAGCGGGATGCGCAGGACCGGGCGTCGCCGTCCTGTCGCCTTCAGGTGGGCGCGGGCCAGGGAGTCGAGGGTGCGGATCTCGGGGCCGCCCATGTCCGGTACCCGGCCTGCCGGTGGGGCCAGGGCCAACTCGGCCAGGCGGGCTGCGACTTCGGCCACCTCGACCGGCTGGTCTCGCACCCCGGCGGGAAGCAGCACCACCGGCGGCTTGGCCAACGCCTCGAACAGCGTTGCCAGTAGATCGTGGAACTGGGTCGCGCGCAGCACGGTCCAGCCGAGCCCCGACTCACCGATCAGCTTCTCCACCGCGAGCTTGGACTCGTAGTAGCCGAACGGCACCCGGTCGACGCCCACGATGGAGATGTACACCAGATGGCCCACCCCGGCCCTGCGCGCCGCCGCGATCAGATGCGCGGCGGCCTCCTCGTCGCCACCGCGCGGTGAACTCGCGCAGTGCACGATCGTGTCCACGCCCGCGACGGCCGCGTCCAGACCGGGGCCGCCCTCGCGCAGGTCGACGGCGTACGGCAGGGTGTGCCGGCTGAGCACCCGCACCTCGTGCCCGTCCGCGCGCAGCCGCTCGACGACGAGCCGGCCGAGTGTTCCGGTGCCGCCGGTCACCAGGATGGTGGTCATGCTGTTCAGTCCCTTCGGACGTCGGTGCTCCCGGACGGAGCGCCCTTCGCCAGCTGAGACCGGACAGCCTCCGCCGATGTGACAGGCGGCGGCCACGGACGTGTCAGCTGGCGCCGTACGAAGTCCAGCTTGTCCGGGTTCACCACCACCCGCACCTGCGCCACCCGGCCCTCGCGCAGCTCGAGGGCGACCACCCCGGCCAGCGTGTCGCCCGCCCACGCGGCCAGCGCGCCCTCCCCGTTGACCTCGAGCACCGTGTAGTGCAGGCCCGCCGCGAACCGCTCGGCCCCGCCCACCAGCAGGCGGACGACCTTCTCGCGCCCCTCGACCGGCCGCCGGGCCGCGCTGACCCTGCCGCCACCGTCGCTCCACCAGGTGACGTCGGCGGTGAGGAGCTTCTCCAGGCCGGCCAGGTCGCCCTCGCGGGCCGCCGTGAGGAACGACGTGACCAGCCGCTCCCGCTGCTGCGGGGACGGCTGGAAGCGTGCGCCGGGTTCTCCCACCCGCCGCACCGCACGGCGGTACAGCTGACGGCAGTTGGCCTCGGTCAGGTCCAGGATCCCGGCGATCTCACGGTGTCCGTAGGCGAACGCCTCCCGCAGCACGTAGACCGCCCGCTCGGCCGGACTGAGCCGCTCCAGCAGCACCAGCACGGCCATCGACACGGAGTCCCGCTGCTCGGCCGACTCCAGAGGGCCGAGCGTGCCGTCCGAGGTGACCACCGGCTCGGGCAGCCAGGGCCCGACGTAGCTCTCGCGCCGGACCCGCGCCGACGTCAGCCGGTTCAGACAAAGATTGGTGACGACCTTGGCGAGCCAGGCGGCCGGGTGCTCGACGGCCGTGCGGTCGGCGCCGCGGTAGCGCAGATACGCGTCCTGGACCGTGTCCTCGGCCTCGTCGGCGGACCCGAGCATCCGGTAGGCCAGCCCGAAGAGCCGCGGCCGGTGCTGCTCGAACTCCTCGTCGATCGTCATGGGTTCACCCTGTCAGAACGGAACCCGGGCTTGGTCCGTACCTGTTGACCGTCGTGGTCTAGTCCTCTTAGGGTTCTGGGCGTGGGCGGCTCCCGCGCAGGCCGGTCCGGCGGCGGTGACGACGGCCCTTGCCCGCCGCCGGACCTCCAGCCGCGCAGCCCGAGGAGTCCGGCCGGTCGTGCACCCGGAAGGGGTTGGCGATGCACTCTGTGAGCGAGCCCACACCGATCGTCCGTATGGACGTCGATCGGGCGTGGCACACTGGCCCTGTACCAGTAGCAGCGCACTCCGGGGTCGGTGAAAGTCCGAACCGGCGGTTACAGTCCGCGACCCGGTCGCTTCCAGCGGCCGGTTGACCAGGTGAAATTCCTGGACCGACGGTTAAAGTCCGGATGGGAGGCAGTGCGCGGCGAGCGAGCACACGCATGTGTGCGCCGCCGTCTCTGGGCTCGCCCCTCACGGGCGGGTCCCGTCCGGCGTCGCCCCGGATGTCCTCGCTCGTACACTCTGTCGTCATCGGCAGCCCCGGAGTCCGTGCCCGAAGAGGCAGGAGGACCCGGGAAGTGTTCACCGGAATCGTCGAAGAGCTGGGCGAGGTCACCGCCGTCGAAAACCTCGGCGACGCCGCCCGCTTCCGGCTCCGCGGCCCCGTCGTGACCGAGGGCGCGCAGCACGGCGACTCCATCGCCGTGAACGGGGTCTGTCTCACCGTCGTCGAGCACGAGGGCGACGAGTTCACCGCCGACGTCATGGCGGAGACCCTCAAGCGCTCCAGCCTCGGCGTCCTCGCGGCCGGTTCCCGCGTCAACCTCGAACGCCCCACCGCCGTCGGCGCCCGCCTGGGCGGCCACATCGTGCAGGGACACGTCGACGGCACCGGCACGGTCCTGCAGCGCACGCCCTCCGAGCACTGGGAGATCGTCAGGATCTCCCTCCCGGCGGACCTCGCGCGCTACGTCGTCGAGAAGGGCTCCATCACCGTCGACGGCATCAGCCTCACCGTCGTCGAGGCGGGCCCCGACCACTTCACCGTCAGCCTCATCCCCACCACCCTCGCCCTGACCACCCTCGGTCTGAAGCAGCCCGGCGACCCGGTCAACCTCGAGGTGGACGTCGTCGCCAAGTACGTCGAGCGGCTGCTCGGCGACCGCACGCGGGGAGCGGCCGAGTGAACTGGCTCAACTCCGAGGCGTTCGCGCTTCTCGGCCAGCCCATCAAGTGGTCGGACATGATCGGCAACGTCATCGGCCTGATCGCCCTCGCGTTCGGCTGGCGCCGCTCCCTGTGGAGCTGGCCCACCCAGTTCCTCTCCGGCCTGATCCTCTTCGCCGCCTTCGCCACCGCGCACCTCTCCGGCAGCGCCGGCAAGCAGGTCGTCGTCATGGCCGTCGCCGGGTACGGCTGGTGGCAGTGGAGCCGCGGCAGGGGCCGGGCGGAGGACGGCCACATCGCCGTGCGCTTCGCCACCTGGCGCGAGCGGGCGGTGCTGCTCGGCGCAGCGGCCGTCGGCACGGTCGCGGTCGCCGCCCTCTTCAAGGCCCACCCGTCGCTGTCCTGGGACCCCTGGCCCGACGCCTACATCTTCGTCGGCACCATCGTCGCGATGTACGCCCAGGCGCGCGGCATGGTCGAGTTCTGGTTCGCCTGGCTGCTCGTCGACGTCGTCGGCGTGCCGCTCAACTTCGCCAACGGCTTCGCCTTCTCCGGTTTCGTCTACGTCATCTACGGCGCACTCGTCCTGTGGGGCATGCGCGACTGGTGGCTGCGCTCCCGCCGGACCGCGCGGCCCGTCATGGAAGGAGCGCCCGCATGAGTGCGGCCCCGATCCTCTACAGCACGGACAACATCGAGGACTTCGCGCTCGACCCGATCGAGCAGGCGGTCGCCGACATCGCCGCCGGCCGCCCGGTCGTGGTCGTCGACGACGAGGACCGCGAGAACGAGGGCGACCTCGTCATCGCCGCCGAGAAGGCGACCCCCGAGATCGTCGCCTTCATGATGAGCGAGTGCCGGGGCCTGATCTGCGCCCCCATGGAGGGCGAGGAGCTGGACCGGCTGCGCCTCCCGCAGATGGTCGAGGACAACACCGAGTCGATGAAGACCGCCTTCACGGTCTCCGTGGACGCCTCAGCCGCGCACGGCGTCACCACCGGGATCTCCGCCGCCGACCGGGCGACCACGCTCCAGCTGCTCGCCGGCGGTACAGCCGAGCCCACCGACCTCGTCCGCCCCGGCCATGTCTTCCCGCTGCGCGCCAGGTCCGGCGGGGTGCTCGTGCGCAACGGCCACACCGAGGCCGCCGTCGACCTCGCCCGGCTCGCGGGGCTGCGCCCGGCCGGCGCGATCGTCGAGATCGCCGGCGAGGACGGCCGGATGCTCCGGCTGCCCGAGCTGATGGTCTTCGCCCGCAAGCACGGCCTGACGATCATCTCCATCGAGGACCTGATCGCCTACCGCCGCTCCCCCGAGCTCTCCGAGCCCACCGTGCGCCGCGAGGCCGAGGTCCACCTGCCCACCGCGCACGGCGCCTTCACGGCCTACGGCTACCGCTCCACCGTCGACGGCGTCGAGCACGTCGCCCTCGTGCACGGCGAACTCGGCGAGGGCGAGGACGTCCTGGTACGGGTCCACTCCGAGTGCCTGACCGGCGACGTCTTTTCCTCGCTGCGCTGCGACTGCGGTCCCCAGCTGGACGCCTCCCTGGAGCGCATCCAGGAGGAAGGCAGGGGCGTGGTGGTGTACCTGCGCGGCCACGAGGGGCGCGGCATCGGGCTGATGTCCAAGCTGCGGGCCTACGAGCTCCAGGAGCGCGGCCGCGACACCCTCGACGCCAACCTGGAACTCGGCCTGCCCGCCGACGCCCGCGACTACGGCGCCGGCGCGCAGATACTGCAGGACCTCGGGGTCAGGAGCGTCCGCCTGATGACCAACAACCCCGACAAGACCGACGCGCTGCTGCGCCACGGCCTGAAGGTCACCGGCCGGGAGCCGATGCCCGTCCAGGCCGGCGAGCACAACCTCCGCTACCTGCGCACCAAGCGGGACCGGATGGGGCACGACCTGCCCTGGCTGGACACCACCGCCGTGTCCACCTGCGGCAACCAGTAAGCACGAAAGCACTGAGGAGACACGTGAGCGGCAAGGGTGCACCGGAACTGTCCGTCCGGAACGTCGGGGACCTCAGGGTCGCCGTCATCGCGGCGCAGTGGCACGAGCAGGTGATGGACGGACTGGTCAACGGCGCCCTGCGCGCTCTGCACGAGCTGGGGATCGACGAGCCGACCCTGCTCAGGGTTCCCGGCAGCTTCGAGCTCCCGGTGGTGGCGAAGGTGCTCGCGGGCCGCGGCTATGACGCCATCGTCGCCCTCGGCGTGGTCATCCGCGGCGGCACCCCGCACTTCGACTACGTCTGCCAGGGCGTCACCCAGGGCCTGACCCGGGTTTCGGTCGAGACCGGCGTCCCCGTCGGCTTCGGCGTGCTCACCTGCGACACCGAGGAGCAGGCCCTGGACCGGGCCGGCCTGGAGGGCTCCAACGAGGACAAGGGGCACGAGGCGGTCACCGCCGCGGTGGCGACCGCGGCGACACTGCGTTCAGTATCCGAACCCTGGCGGTGAGGAGTCGCCCGGAGCGCGTAGGGTTGGGACCACCATGTCCAAGAAGACGTTCGAGGAGCTCTTCACCGAGCTCCAGCACAAGGCCGCCCACGGCGATCCCGCCACCTCCCGCACCGCCGAGCTGGTCGGCAAGGGGGTCCATGCCATCGGCAAGAAGGTCGTCGAAGAGGCCGCCGAGGTCTGGATGGCCGCCGAGTACGAGGGCAAGGAGGCGGCCGCCGAGGAGATCTCGCAGCTGCTGTACCACGTCCAGGTGATGATGGTCGCCCGCGGCATCTCCCTGGACGACGTCTACGCCCACCTCTGAGCACCAGCACCCCCGTCACCGTACGCCCGAACAAAGGAAGCCGACCTCATGCTGCGCATCGCCGTCCCCAACAAGGGTTCACTCTCCGGCCCTGCGGCGGACATGCTGCATGAGGCCGGCTACCTGCAGCGGCGGGAGTCCAAGGAGCTCCGCATCGTCGACCCGGAGAACGAGGTCGAGTTCTTCTACCTCCGCCCCCGCGACATCGCGATCTACGTCTCCTCCGGCCGCCTCGACATCGGCATCACCGGCCGCGACCTGCTCATCGACTCCGGCGCCAACGCCGAGGAGATCCTCCCGCTCGGCTTCGCCCGCTCCACCTTCCGCTACGCCACCAAGCCCGGCACCGCGAACGGCGTCGCGGACCTCGGCGGCATGACGGTCGCCACCTCCTACGAGGGCATCGTCGCCAAGCACCTCGCCGACAACGGCGTCGACGCCTCCGTCGTCCACCTCGACGGCGCCGTCGAGACCGCCATCGAGCTCGGTGTCGCGGAGGTCATCGCCGACGTCGTCGAGACCGGCACCTCGCTGCGCAACGCCGGCCTGGATGTCATCGGCGAGCCGATCATGAAGTCCGAGGCGGTCGTGATCCGCCGCACCGGCGCGGACGCGGAGGAGCCCAAGGTCCAGCAGTTCCTGCGCCGCCTCCAGGGCGTCCTGGTGGCCCGGACGTACGTGATGATGGACTACGACTGCCGGGTCGAGCAGCTGGAGAAGGCCGTCGCGCTGACCCCGGGCCTGGAGTCCCCGACCGTCTCCCCGCTGCACAACGAGGGCTGGGTCGCCGTCCGTGCCATGGTCCCGGCCAAGGAGGCCCAGCGGATCATGGACGACCTGTACTCCATCGGCGCGCGGGCCATCCTGACCACGGCCATCCACGCCTGCCGTCTGTAAGGGGCACCGAGAGATGTCCGACCTGCCCGAGCTTCCCGTCACGTTCCGGCCGGCCCGCACCCGTGTGGTTCTGCTCACGGCCGCGGTGGCCATCTTCGTGGTCATCGTCACCGTCGCGATGCAGCTGGAGCAGCTCAACCCCGGCGAGCGCGTGAGCTTCGTCTTCACGGCGGCCCTGCTCTCCGGGGTGCTGCTCGTGCTCTCCCGGCCGAAGGTGGTCGCCGACGAATCCGGCGTCACCGTCGTCAACATCGCCGGCAAACGCCATCTGGAGTGGGCGGAGATCCTCCAGGTGAACCTGCGTCCCGGCGACCCGTGGGTCTTCCTGAACCTCAGCGACGGCACCAGCCTGCCCGCGCTCGGCATCCAGCCGGGCATCGCCAGGCAGCGCGCCGTCGCCGACGCCCGAACCCTGCGGGCGCTCGTCGAGGCCCGCTCCATCCGGGATCCGCAGCGGTCCCCGGGTGAACCTCAGGGCTGACTCTGTGGCGTCCACCCTGCCGCAGTCGCCGATGTCTTGATTAATCTGGTGGCGGAGGCCTTCGCTGCGCCTCCGCCCCTGAGCTCCGACCGGCGCCAGGGGTTCCTGCTACCCGAGGAGTGACACCCCCCGGCGATGGACGGATCGTCCTGCAGTACCTGCGCCGCCCCCTGCCGACATAGCGCGGACCGCCCGAGCGCGGTGCGTGCGAACGCGGAGGCGGCGGCATCATGACCATCCCCCTGCTGCTCCTCGGAGCGGCCTTCCTGCTGATCCTCGCCAACGGCTTCTTCGTCGCGGCAGAGTTCGGCCTGGTCACCGTCGAACGCCCGGACGCCGAGCAGGCGGCCGCCGACGGCGACAAACGGGCCCGTACGGTCGTGCAGTCGCTGGGCGAGCTGTCCTTCCAGCTCTCCGGCACCCAGCTCGGCATCACCATCACCTCCCTCGTCGTCGGCATGCTCGCCGAACCGGCGCTGGCCGAGCTGCTGCGCGGCCCCTTCGCCGCGGCCGGCGTCCCCGAGGGCGCCGTCTCCGGCGTCGCCGTGGTCGTCGGCATGCTGCTCGCCTCGGCCGTCCAGATGGTGATCGGCGAGCTCGTACCCAAGAACTGGGCGGTGTCCCGGCCCCTGCAGGTCGCGCGCTTCGTCGCTGGCCCGCAGCACGTCTTCTCGCGCCTGTTCCGGCCGGTGATCGCCGCGCTGAACACGGTGGCCAACCGCCTGGTGCGCGCACTGGGAGTGGAGCCCGCCGAGGAGCTGGCCTCCGCCCGCACCCCCGGCGAACTGGTCTCGCTGGCCCGTCACTCCGCGCGGGCCGGCGCCCTGGAACAGGACACGGCCGACCTCTTCGTGCGCACCCTGTCGCTGGGCGACCTGACCGCGCAGCACGTCATGACCCCGCGCGTGAAGGTCAGCGCCCTGCAGTCCTCCGCCACCGCCGAGGACGTGGTCAACCTGACCCGCGCCACCGGCCTGTCCCGCTTCCCCGTGTACCACGAGCGGATCGACGAGGTCGTCGGCATGGTCCACCTCAAGGACGCCCTGGCCGTCCCGGCGCAGGACCGGCTGCGCACCCCCGTCGGCCGCATCGCCCGCCCGGCGCTGCTCGTGCCCGAGACCCTGCCCGTGCAGCCGCTGCTGGCCCAGCTGCGCAGCGAGCAGCCCATCGCGGTCGTCGTCGACGAGTACGGCGGCACCGCGGGCGTGGTCACCCTGGAGGACATCGTCGAGGAACTCGTCGGCGAGGTCCGCGACGAGCACGACGCCAAGGACGTGCCCGAGCTCGCCCCCGCTCCGCCGGAGGACGGCCGTCCCGCCTGGGACGCCGACGGCAGCTGCCGTGTCGACCTGCTCAAGCGCATCGGCCTCGACGTGCCCGAAGGCCCCTACGAGACCGTCGCCGGACTCGTCGCCGACCTGCTCGGCCGTATCCCGGCCCCCGGCGACAGGGCGGAGCTGCCCGGCTGGCGGCTGTCCGTGCGCCAGGTCGGGCACTACCGTGCGGAGCGCGTCCGCCTGGTCCGGACGGCCCCCGTCAAGGACGTCGTCGCCGGCGCCGTGGAGGCCGCCCGATGAACGTGCTCCAACTGGTCTTCGCCGCGCTGCTGGTGCTGGCCAACGGCTTCTTCGTCGGCGCCGAGTTCGCGCTCGTCTCCGTCCGCCGCAGCCAGATCGAACCCCTGCGCACCGCGCGGGCCCGCCAGGTGCTCCACGGCCTCGAGCGGCTGCCGCAGATGATGGCCGCCGCCCAGTTCGGCATCACCGTCTGCTCGCTGACCCTCGGCGCCGTCGCCGAACCCACGGTGGCCCATCTGCTGGAGCCGGTCTTCACATGGATGCGCCTGCCCGACGGCATGGTGCATCCCCTCGGCTATGTGATCGCGCTCGCGGCCGTGGTCTTCTTCCACCTCGTCATCGGCGAGATGGTGCCGAAGAACCTCGCGATGGCCGCGCCCGAGAAGGCCGCGCTGTGGCTCGGCCCCGGCCTGGTCGCCTTCGCCCGCCTGTGCCGGCCCATCACCGTGGCTCTCGGGGCCTGCGCCAAGGGAATCCTGCGGCTGTTCCGCGTCGAGCCCAAGGACGAGGTCGAGGCCGCCTTCACCAGCGAGCAGCTCAACCGGCTGGTGGAGGACTCCGGCCAGGCGGGACTGCTGGACCCCGAGGAGCAGGAGCGGCTGGAGGACGCGCTGGAGCTCGGCTCCCGTCCGGTCACCGACGTCCTGCTCAGGCGCGAGGCGCTGGTGACCGTCGACCCGTCCGTCACCCCGGGCGAGATCGTCGCGCTCACCGCCCGAACGGGTTACTCGCGCTTCCCGGTCGCCGCCGGGAACGGCGCCTTCATGGGCTATCTGCACGTCAAGGACGTCCTCGACCTGGAGGACTCCGACGGGGCCGTGCCGCAGAGGATATGGCGGCCGATGACCACGCTGCGGTCCGAGCTGCCGCTGGACGACGCCCTGACCGTCATGCGGCGGGCCGCCACACACCTGGCCCAGGTGGCCGACGCCTCCGGCCGGGTGCTGGGTCTGGTGGCCCTGGAGGACGTACTGGAACTGCTGGTCGGCGAGGTACGCGATCCGGCCCACCGGGTGGCGCGGGAAGTGCGCCTGACCGAGCCGCGCGCGAGCGGGGAGCCGGACCAGGTGCTGGCGACGTAGCCGCGCGGCGCGGAGCCGCCACGCATGCGCACGGGTCCGCCACGCATGCGCACGAGCCGTCACGCATGCGCACGGGCCGCGGGATCCGTCAGAGTGCCGACGGATCCTGCGGGCCCCGCCCGGACAGGACCTCCCCGTACGCCTGCATCAGATCCGGCAGCCGCAGCGTCGCCAGATCGTCCCGGGACAGCGTGCCGGGGTACGTGGACAGCCGCAGATCCCGGTAGGCGCAGCTCTTCTCGTACAGCGTCCGCAGGAACCGCCCGTTGCCGAGCTCGTCGATCCACCCCTGGTCCACCACGTGCCCGGCGATGGAGCGCAGCTCGTCGATGGCCTCGTCGTCCCACTGGTCACCGTTCTCGGCGGCGAGCACCTTGCCGATCTCGGTGAGCTCCAGGGGGCGGTACGACGGGAAGTCCACGCGGGTCGTGAAGCGGGAGGACAACCCGGGGTTGGCGGCCAGCAGGCGGTCCATGCCCTCCGGATAGCCGGCGAGTATCACCACGAGGTGGTCCCGGTTGTCCTCCGCCCGTTTCAGCAGGACCTGCAACGCCTCGTCGCCGTACGCGTCGCCCTTGCCGTACCCGGAGTTGGACAGGGAATAGGCCTCGTCGACGAAGAGGACCCCGCCGATCGCGGAGTCGATGAGTTCGTTGGCCTTGACGGCGGTCTGGCCCAGATACTCGCCGACCAGGTCGGCCCGCTGGGCCTCCACCAGATGGTCGCCGCCGAGCAGACCGAGGGCGTAGAAGACACGGCCGAGGATCCGGGCGACCGTGGTCTTGCCGGTGCCGGAGGGCCCGGAGAAGACGAAGTGGCGCTTGGGCGGCTGCACGGGCAGTCCCTGCCCGGCGCGCAGCCGGGCCATGTTCAACTGCGCGGACAACGCCTTGACCTGCCGTTTGACCGGTTCCAGGCCGACCATGCGCTCGAGCTCGGCGAGCGCCTCCTCGAGCAACGCGGGATCGGTGGGGCCGGACGGCAGCGGCCCAGTGGCGACCGTGGTCCGCTCGCGCACCGCGGGATCGCCCACCGAGGGGAGGGGACCGGAGGCCGGCAGATCCGGTTCGCCGAGCTTCAGGTCACGGCCCTCGGTGCCGAAGAGCGGGTCCAGGATGTCCGGGCCGTCCACGGTGTCCTGCCCCAGACCGGTGAGCGTGATCGCGGCGAGGTCGGCCGCGTCGTCGTATCCGTCGCCCTCGGCGATCGCCGCGAGCCGCGCCGAGGTGTCCATGAAGGCCGGGTCCACCCGGTGCACCGCCCGGTACAGGGGGAGCGCGGCGGCGCTGCGCCCGGTGCCTTCGTGCGCCCTGGCCAGCCAGTACCTGAGCTCCTTGCGCTGCGGCTGCTCGCTGCGGCAGCGCATCAGCGCGGCCGACAGCAGCGGTTCGGCCTGCCCGTACATCTCCAGCCGGACCCGGGCCATGCCGCCGAACAGCCCTGCCTCGATGCCCAGCATCGGGTCGTCGAGCAGCGGGTCGGTGTGCCGGACCAGCTGTTCCCAGTCCTTGACGAGGTAGGCGCGGCAGGCGTGCAGAAAGCGGACCTGGGCGTCGGCGTCGACCGGCGGAAGCCCGGCCAGCGCCCGGTCCAGCTCGGGCACGTGGCGCCCGTCCAGCCAGTGCGAGGCGTGCGCGAGCAGCAGGTCGCGGGGGTTCTCCAGTACGGGCTGCACCCACCAGCCCAGCCAGTACCAGGAGTTGAGGGTGCGGCGGTGCCGGGCGCGCTGTTCGCCGAAGCGGTCGCGGTGCCGGAACATTCTGAGCAGCGCGGTCGTCGTGTCGACGCGCAGCGCGTGCAGCCCGAGCCAGCCGTCGGCCATTCCGGGGTCCATCCGCACCGCGGCCCGGAACTCCTCCTCGGCCTGCGGGTACGCGCCCATGGTGTAGGCGTCCACGCCTCGCAGCCAGGCGAGGTCGGCCGGGGCCTCGGGACCCTGCGTGCCGAAGTCCATCAAGTCCCCCACAAACCGTGCCCCCGTAGGTCCGCCGCCGGACGGTCGCCCGGCGGCTTCCTCTGGTCGAACCGCTGTGCCGCGGACCGGAGTTGCAGGTGCGCGAAGCAGCCGTTCGAAGGTCGCACCGAGGGCATCGTACCTGCGGGGCCGCCGCCCGCCGAAGGGTGCCGCACAGGCCGTTTCTCGAGGTGGGGGTGGTGAGGCAAGATCGCGCACGGTCACGTAGGGTGATCGGATGGTGTCGCGCAGCGCCTGTGAAATGGGGTGAAGACAGAACGAAGCCCCCGATCACGGGGGAACAATCGGGGGCTTCGCGTCCGAAGGCGGTCGGCAGTGACCGCACATTGAGAACGTAAGACCTGTACGGCCCCCCGGTCAAGCCGAGTTGAAGCAGTCAGGCCAAGTTGCCCCCGCGGGGATCTTCAGGAGCTCACCACATTGGCGACGGGTCGTCACGTTGGGTGACATTCTGGTCCGGTCCAACCGTCCCAGCAGGCCCGGACAACACCTCGTATCCCTCTGGCAACTGCCGTACCAGAAGATCGGCGAAGGGCCGGGAAGGGTCCTCGGTGAAGTGCCGGCGTTCCCCCTCGACCCATCCGTCCCAGAACTCCCGCTGCTCCTCCCCGTCCCGTGACCGCCCCCGCGCCCAGGCCGCCGTGTGCGGCAACTCCATCCACAGCAGCAGGGCCAGGTGCGGGCGCAGCGCGCGGCGGCCCGCCCCCACGCCCTCGATGAGGATCACCGGCGCCGGGGGCAGTGCGCGGGCGCCGCCGAAGCGGCGGGTGCGCCAGTCGTAGGGGGAGTAGTGCGCCGTCGCGCCGCGGGTGAGCGGCTCGATCACCTCGGTCAGCAGCCGCCCGTCCCAGGTGAACGGCTCCTGGTGGCTGGCGATGTCGTCCAGGTGCAGGACGGGGGCGCCGTCCAGCGCCTCGGCCAACTGTCCGGCGAACGTGGACTTTCCGGAGCCCGCGTGTCCGTCGATCCCGACCAGGCGGACCGGGCCGCAGGAGGGTTCGAGGCGGCGGAGACGGGCGGCGAGGGCGTGAATGGCGGTTCCCGGAGTCTGCGTGCTGGGCTGGTGGCATATTTCGCGGGAACATTCTAGTGGCCGTCCGGTCCGGTGGTGTTCGGTGGCCCCTGAATTAGTGCGGTATTGAACTACCGGGTGAGTGTGCGTCAGGCTCCGCCGATATACGCGCGAATCCGCAGGCGGACATATCGAAATCGGCGTTCCGGTTGTCCCCGGTGCTGAGTAAAGTGCCTGGTGTTCACTTGTGAGACGTCGTACGGCACGGACAGGGGGAAGATGGCCGCCGGGTTATTCGAGGGGCAGTACGTCTGGCACCCGGCGGCAGACGACCGCGTGCTCGCGAGCGTGTGCGTCGACGTCCGGGCCGGCCGCCATGTGAGCGCCCGGGACGCCCTTGCCGAGACGCGCGGCGACTTCGGGCTGCGGGCCCACCGTTCCCTGGTGCTGGCCTCGGAGGCCGCCGACTCCGACCTCGCCGAACGCTGGCTGGCCGAGGAGCCGACCGCGGAGGCAGGGCTGATGTGGGCGCGGGTGGCGGTGCTCAGGGCACTGCGCGCGGCCGACGCCCGGGATGCGCGGACGGAGGCGCTGGAGCGGATAGCGCTGTCCGCCTGCGAACGGGCCTCGGCCATGGACCCGGCCGACCCGACGCCCTGGGTCGCCAAGCTCGCCATGGCCCGGCTGCACCGGCTGCGCGACCCGGCGCCGCAGGGGCTGCTGACCGCCCCGCCAGGGCCCTGGCTGCTGTTCGCGCACATCCTCTCCCTGGACCCCCTGCACCGCGAGGCCCACCACCGCTTCCTGGCCTTCTTCTTCACCCGGTACGGCGGCTCGGTCAACGCGGCCTGGGACGTGGCCGCCTTCCTGAGCCAGCGGGCGCCCGCCGACTCCGCGCTGCGGCTGCTGCCGCTCGTCGCGCTGGTGGAGAGCTACAACCCCACGCAACTGCTCGCCGACCGGGTCTGGGAGCAGCCCCAGTGGCGCTCGACCGCGCTCGCGATCTACCAGAACTGGCTGCCCACGGTGGCCGGTTACCGCTTCACGCCGGTGCTCGACCTGGCCTACCTGGCTCATGCGCTCGTCCTGGCCAAGCGGGAGTTCGAGGCCCGCGCGGTCCTCACGGCCATGGGGCCATACGCCTCACGGATGCCCTGGTGCGTCTTCGGCGACCCCGTCGAGCAGCTCACCCGGGCCCGGCGCGCGTGCGGCCTGCCCGTGCCCCAGTCCCCGTGATTCCTCGCCCGACCCCCCACCGAGAGAAAGGCCGACCAGTGCCCGAACGGATAGGAGCCCCGCACGCCGGTGCCGGCGCACCCCACGGATCGCGGGGAGCACACAGCGCCCGCGGGGCCCGCGGCAAGGCGGACCCGAGCGCGCTCGACGACGACGCGACGCTGCACGCGATGGGCTATCCGAGAAAACTCACCCGGCGTTTCCAGGCGTTCGACAATTTCGCGATCTCATTCACCATCATCAATATCATCTCGGGTATTTTCTCGTCCTTCGGATTCGGTATGAACGCGGGCGGTCCCCGTGTTCTCGTGTTCGGCTGGATCGGCGTCTCCGTCATGGTGCTGTTCGTCGGGGCGGCCATGGCGGAAGTCGCCTCCGCATATCCGACGAGCGGGGCCCTGTATTTCTCGGCCGGGAAACTCGCCAAACGGCACAAGGGAGCCTGGTCCTGGTTCACCGGCTGGCTGAACTTCGTCGGCCAGGTCGGCGGCACCGCCGCCACCGGTTACGCGGCCGCCACCTTCATCCAGGCGTTCGTCGCCCTCCAGTGGCCGTCCTACCGGCCGACCGCCCACCAGACGGTGCTGATCACCGCACTGATCATCGTGCTCCAGGGACTGGCCAACACCTACACGGTCCAGTTGGTCGCCGTCCTGAACCGGATCTCCGTATGGTGGCTGATGATCGGCCTCGTGGTGATCGTGACCGCTCTCGTGACCGTTCCCGATCAGCACCGCTCGGCGTCCTTCGTCACGCATTTCGCGAACAACACCGGTTTCACGAACGGACTTTACGGCGGCATGCTCGGCCTGCTGGTCACCAGCTGGACCTTCACCGGCTTCGACGGCAGCTTCCACATGTCCGAGGAAACGGTCCGGGCGACCGTCAACGCGCCCAAGGGCATCACCCGGTCGATCGGCTATTCGGCCGTCACCGGTCTGATCCTCATGCTCGCGCTCGTGTACAGCATTCGCGACTACGACCGCGTGGCCGGCTCGGACGCACCGCCCGTGCAGATCCTCATCGACGCCCTGGGCCTGGGCACCGCGAAGGCGCTGCTGCTGATCGTCATCGGGGCCATGCTCTTCTGCGGCCTGGCCAACCTGACCAGCAACACCCGGCAGATCTTCGCCTTCTCCCGGGACGGAGCCATGCCCGGCTCCCGCTGGTGGCACTCGGTCTCCCCGCGCACCCGCACTCCCGTCAAGGCAGTCTGGCTGGCGGTCGCCTGCTCGCTCGCCCTCGTGCTGCCCGGCTGGTGGTCGCACACGGCCTTCACCGCCATCGTCAGCGTCAACGTCGTCGGCCTCTTCCTCGCCTACGCCGTGCCGATCCTGCTCCGGCTGCGGCTCGGCGAGGAGTTCCAGCCCGGCCCCTGGCACCTGGGCCGCTGGGGCTGCCCGATCGGCGTGGTGGCCGTGACGTGGATCGTGCTCAGCAGCGTGCTGTTCATGCTGCCCCAGGCCTCCCCGATCACCGTCGACTCCTTCAACTACGCCCCCATCGCCCTCGCCGTCGTCCTGTTCATCGCCACGTTGTGGTGGTTCACCAGCGCCCGCCGCCACTTCCAGGGCCCGGTCAGCTACGGCCGCCCGGACGAGATCGCGGCGATGGACCTCATCTGACCACCCACCGGACGGCGGGAGCGGGCACCCCGGGGGACCCGCACCCGCCGGACGGCGGGAGTGGGGCCGGCACCGCCCGAAGGCGCGGGTGTCTGCACGGACGCGCAGGTCATGCCAGTGGTGGAGACCAATATTGGTGGGCGTGGCGTCGTGCAAGATGCTGGCCGCGGCCCGTCGCCGCGGTCATAGTGGGCGCACAGCCGTGCACGGACCCGCCACCCGCCCCGACTCGGACACCTGGGGGTCTCCCACCCATGAGCAGAGCCGAACAACCGTCCCGCAGATCCGTCCTGGCCGCCACGGTGGCCGCCGCCGTGGCAGGCGGCGCGACTCCGGCGGCCGCTGCCGCAACCACCGCCGAACAGACCTCGGACACCGGCGCCGTGACGAGCTCTACCCGCCCCGTCGACTACCGGGCCTGGACCACGTACACCGACTGGCGCAGCGGCACCTCCCACGGCACCAGCCCGGTCGCGGGCCCGCGCCCCGGCGTCGAGATCGCCGCCCCCGCGGGCACCACCGACTACACCGACCCGCACACCGGCACCACCGCCACCTGGGAGTACGCGACCTGGACCTCCCCGGTCCACCGGCTCCCCGTGCCCGCCACCGAGGCGGTCGCCTCCTGGAACGCGCAGACCCCGGCCGGCACCTGGCTCCAGGTCGAGCTGCGGGGCACGTACTCCGACGGCACGGACACCCCCTGGTACGTGATGGGCCGCTGGGCGGCCGGCGACCAGGACATCAAGCGGACCTCCGTCGACGGCCAGAGCGACGGCAGGAGCAGCATCGGGACGGACACCTTCGCCGTCGACGCCCCGGCCTCCGGACTGCGCCTGGCCTCCTACCGGCTGCGACTCACCCTCTACCGCAGGCCCGGCACCAAGCTCACCCCCACCGTCTGGCGGCTCGGCGGCATGGGGTCCGACGTCCCCGACCGTTTCACCGTCCCCGCCTCCACGCCCGGCCCGGCCGGGGAACTCGTCGTCCCGCGCTACTCGCAGGAGATCCACGCCGGCCAGTACCCCGAGTACGACAACGGCGGCGAGGCCTGGTGCAGCCCCACCTCCTCGCAGATGATCGTCGAGTACTGGGGCGGCCGGCTCACCCCCGGTGAACTGTCCTGGGTCGACCCGTCCTACGCCGACCCGCAGGTCTGCCACGCGGCCCGGTACACGTACGACTACCAGTACGCAGGGTGCGGCAACTGGCCGTTCAACGCCGCCTACGCGGCCACCTTCAAGGGCCTGCAGGGCGTGGTCACCCGGCTCGGTTCGCTCACCGACCTCCAGACGCTGATCGCCTCCGGCGTCCCGGCCATGACGTCCCAGTCCTTCCTCAAGTCCGAGCTGACCGGAGCCGGTTACGGCACCTCCGGCCACCTGATGACCGTCATCGGGTTCACCGCCGCGGGAGATGTGATCGCCAACGACCCGGCCTCGCCCACCGACGAGGCGGTCCGGCGCGTCTACCGGCGCCGGGAGTTCGAGAACATCTGGCTCAGGACCAAGCGGTACAACGCCTCCGGCAAGGTCGTCTCCGGCACGGGCGGCGTCTGCTACCTGTACTTCCCGGCCCACCCCACGGCCCGCCAGTGCCAGGCGCTCGCCGAGGTCGGTGTGCGCTGACCGCACTCCTGCGCCGCCGCGAAGGCCCCGGAGCCCGGGGCCTTCCCTGTGACCAACGTCTCCGCCGTGCGGTCCGCAGCGGTGGCAAGGTGGGACATCAGGGGCGGGGGAGTACACCCAGCACGTCCGACCACTGTGAGAGACCATGACCGCGCACTCAGCCACCGCCGCCCGCGTCCGCACCGGCGGCCCCAAGGACGACGGCCCCAAGACCCTCGAGCACGTCCTCGGCTGGACCCTCGTCGTGGTGATCGCGATGCTCGTCACCCAGCTCGGCCTGATGTGAGCCGACCGGTCCCCGACCTGCCATACTGCGGTTGTCCGACCGCCAGTTGGAAGACCAGGGCCGAAATTGAATACGAGCCGACAGCGCGAGACCGTCCCTCCCCGGGCGCACGACTCCGTCCGGGCCGGGAACACCCCCAGCCGGGCGCGCGGCACCGAGCGCTCCGTGGCACGGCGCGCCGAACTCATCGCCATCGGCCGGAGGCTGTTCGCCGACACCTCCTACGACGCCCTCTCGATGGACGACATCGCCCGGCAGGCCCATGTCGCCAAGGGGCTGATCTACTACTACTTCCGCTCCAAGCGCGGCTACTACCTGGCGATCGTCGAGGACTCGGTCGCCGACCTGGTCACCTTCGCCGCGAGCGGCCTGGAACTGCCCGCCGTGGACCGGGTGCACCGCACCATCGACGGCTACCTCCGCTACGCCGAGCACAACCATGCCGCCTACCGCACCATCGTCAGCGGTGGCGTCGGTTTCGACACCGAGGTGCACGCCATCCGGGACGGCGTGCGCGAGGCGATCGTCGCGACCATCGCCGAGGGGGCCTACGGCCGTACCGCCATCGCGCCGCTCGCCCGCATGGGCCTGCTCTCCTGGGTCTGCAGCGTCGAGGGCGCCACCCTCGACTGGATAGACCGACCGGAGCTCTCCCGCGACACCGTGCGAGAACTGCTGGTGAAGACCCTGGGCGGTGCGCTGCGCGCCATCGGGGAGCTGGACCCGACCCACCCGGCCCCCGCCGCGTCCGCTAGCTGATCGCCTTGATCAGCTCACCGCCGGCGGTGTCCCCGCTCAGCTCCCAGAAGAACGTCCCGCCCAGGCCCTGCCGGTTCCTGTACGTCATCTTGGCCGCGATGGTCGCCGGGGTGTCGTAACTCCACCAGTTGCTGCCGCACTTGGCGTACGCGGTGCCGCCCACCGTGCCGTTGGCCGGGCACTTGGTCTTCAGCACCTTGTAGTCCTCGATGCCCTGTTCGTACGTCCCCGTCGCCGGCCCGGTCGCCGTGCCGCCGGGCGCCGACTGCGTGACGCCGGTCCAGCCGCGGCCGTAGAATCCGATGCCGAGCAGCAGCTTCGAGGCCGGGATGCCGAGGCCCTTGAGCTTGGCGATGGTCGCGGAGGTGTAGTAGCCCGCCTTCGGGATGCCCGAGTAGGAGTTCAGGGGGGAGTGCGGGGCCGTGGGCCCGGCCGCGTCCCAGGCGCCGAAGTAGTCGTACGTCATCGGGTCGTACCAGTCGACGTAACCCGCCGCGCCCGCGTAGTCCGTCGCGTCGATCTTCCCGCCACCGGTGGCGTCCGCCGTGATCGCCGCGGTGACCAGCGCGCCGCCGCCGAACTTCGCGCGCAGCGCCGCCATCACGTTCTTGAACGCCTCGCGGCCGCTGGTGTCACAGGTGCTGCCGCAGGCGTTGGGGTACTCCCAGTCGATGTCGATGCCGTCGAAGACGCCCGCCCACTTGGAGTTCCTCACCAGGTCGTAGCAGGACTGGGCGAAGGCGGCGGGGTTCTTCGCGGCCTCGCCGAAGCCGCTCGACCAGGTCCAGCCGCCGAAGGACCACAGCACCTTCAGGCCGGGGTGCTTCTTCTTGAGCTTCAGAAGCTGGTTGAAGTTGCCGCGCAGCGGCTGGTCCCAGGTGTCGGCGACACCGTCCACGGACTCGGCGGCGGTGTAGGCGCGGTCGGTGGCCGCGTAGGAGTCGCCCGTCGCGCACTTGCCGCCGGTGACGTTGCCGAAGGCGTAGTTGATGTGGGTCAGCCGCGCCGCCGAGCCGGAGGTCTCGATGTTCCTGACGTAGTACTTGCGGTCGTAGGTGCCCCATTCGGTGAAGTAGCCGACGACCTTCGATCCGGCGGCGGCCGCGGTCACCTTCGCCGACGGGGTGGCCGTGGCGGTTCCGGCGCCCGCTAGCAGCCCGGCGCCCAGGACGGCGCAGCACGCGGCGGACAGCAGCGCCCGGCACCGGGAGCGGGGAGGGTGGGGAGTGTGCATCGGGTGTCTCCTCGTGGGGGTGAGGGGAACGCGCGCCGATTGGCATGAACGCGAAGAAGCGATGAGCGCACACAATAGGAGGACTAGACCACTGGGTCAATGGTTCGGACCAATGCGGATGGGGCGGCCCCTTTCTTGAAGTAAGCGGTCGTTAACTGGTGACTCCCTGCCTCCGATCGGGCATACTCACAGCGCACAGCCGCTGGTCAGCAGCTTCCGTGACCCGGGAGTGCGAGCATCGGCTGGGCCCGAGGAAGACTCCGGCGGAGCCGCCCCCACCCAAGGCGCACATCCGCCGATGTGCCCGAAAGGGAGGAGAGCGTCGCCATGCCCGACCGCGCCCCGCAGCCGGTGGACCGGCAACTGCCCACGGACGAGGCCCGGGAGCTGATCTCACTCGTCCGCGACATCGCCCAGCGTGAGATCGCCCCCAAGGCGGCCGAGGAGGAGGACGCAGGACGCTTCCCGCACGAGGTCTTCACCCTGCTGTCCCGGTCCGGCCTGCTCGGCCTGCCCTACGCCGGCGAGTACGGCGGCGGCGAGCAGCCCTACGAGGTCTACCTCCAGGTCCTCGAGGAACTGGCCGCGGCCCGCCTGACGGTGGGCCTGGGGCTCAGCGTGCACACCCTGGCCTGCTACGGCCTTGCCACCTACGGCTCCAAGCAGCAGCAGGTCGAGCACCTGCCCGCCATGCTCGGCGGCGGCCTGCTCGGCGCCTACGCCCTCTCCGAACCCGCCTCCGGCTCCGACGCGGCCTCGCTGCGCACCAAAGCGGTCCGCGACGGCGACGGCTGGGTGATCACGGGCACCAAGTCCTGGATCACGCACGGCGGTGTCGCCGACTTCTACACGGTCATGGCGCGCACCGGCGAGGAGGGCCCGCGCGGGATCACCGCCTTCCTGGTGCCCGGCGACGCCGACGGCCTGAGCGCCGCGGCGCCGGAGAGGAAGATGGGCCTGAAGGGCTCGCCGACCGCGCAGATCCACCTCGACGGGGTGCGGGTCCCGGACGAGCGGCGCCTGGGCGAGGAGGGCCAGGGCTTCGCCATCGCCCTGTCCGCGCTCGACTCCGGACGGCTCGGCATCGCCGCCTGCGCCATCGGCCTCGCCCAGGCCGCGCTCGACGAGGCGGTCGCCTACGCCACCGGGCGCCGGCAGTTCGGGCGGCCGATCTCCGACTTCCAGGGGCTGCGCTTCATGCTCGCCGACATGGCCACGCAGGTCGAGGCCGGCCGCGCGCTGTACCTCGCGGCGGCGCGGCTGCGGGACGCCGGCCGGCCGTTCGCGCGGCAGGCGGCCATGGCCAAGCTGTTCTGCACCGACACGGCCATGAAGGTGACCACCGACGCCGTCCAGGTGCTGGGCGGGTACGGCTACACGGCGGACTTCCCGGTCGAGCGGTACATGCGCGAGGCCAAGGTGCTGCAGATCGTCGAGGGCACCAACCAGATCCAGCGGATGGTCATCGCCCGTCACGTCGCGGGTCCCGAGACCCGCTGAACTGCCCGAGGCCGATGAAGGGCGCCGCGAGCCGTACCCACTCCGGGTCGTGGCGCGCCGGCAGGGTGCGGCCCCGGCCCCGGTCGGCCCAGGTGCGCACCAGATCGCGGTAGATCGGCGGGTCCGGGAGCTGCGGCGGTGCAGGCGGAATCGATTCTGTGGGCGTCGGCACGAAGAGGCGGCGCCGACGCCCGGCTGCCGGACGTCCTGGGGTCATACCCGGGCAACGCGGCGCCGGGCGCACGGGTCACCGCCGTGCGGTATCAAGCGTGAGTTCATGGACGTCCGGCTCCGCCGAGCGGCACCCCGGAATGACCCGGACGCACTGGTCCGGCACCACGGCAGCCCGTGCCGTGGTGCGGGGCGGATGGCGGGGACCGGGGGACCGGGCGCTCAGGCGGCGTGGCGGCGCATCACCGGCACGCGCATCGGGCGCGAGCCCGGGCCGCCGACGTGCGAGAAGGGCTGCGTACGCCAGTCGAGTCCCTGCGGGAGCGTCAGCAGCAGGGCGGTGTGCTGTTCCTGCGGCTCGACGGACTCGTCCGCGGGGGGTGCGTCGGACGCCCGGCGGCCCGTACCGGCACAGACCGTGAGCCCGAACGGATTCCACGGCGAGGCGCACAGCGCGTGCTCCGGCAGGGCCTCCTCGTCCGCCAGCAGGGCGATGGGCTGGGCGCATTCCGGGCAGATCACCCGGTACATCTCGAAAGTGTCGTAGGCGTCGAGTTCCTCGCCGGCGAAGTCGTCCGGTTCGACGCCCTCCGGCGCGGGCTCGACGACCGGCTGCTGCCGCCTGGGCACGGAACGACCAGGGCGCTTGAGACTCTGCATGGGATTCTCCCCCTAAGGCTGGGCCGTGAAGGCACTGCGGCCTCGACCACAGCAAGCATTTCCCGCGCCGTCTCCGCGGTAATCACGGAACCATCACGGAGGCCGCCCCGGGGCTGTGGTGTTCGTCACATGCCAGCCGCAGGTGCCCGCCGCGCCGGTCCTGTCGCCCAGGTGGCCGACCGCCCACAAGCGCGCACGTCTCGAACGGGGCAGGACCAGCCCTGCCGAGGTATCCGAGGAGATCAGACGCACTGTAGGTTCTTGCGCCATGGAGGAGCTGGACCGACAGATCGTGCAGCTGCTCGTCAAGGACGGGCGGATGAGCTACACCGACCTGGGCAAGGCCACGGGCCTGTCCACGTCTGCCGTGCACCAGCGGGTGCGGCGGCTGGAGCAGCGTGGCGTCATCCGCGGGTACGCCGCGGTCGTCGACCCCGAATCCGTGGGGCTGCCCATGACCGCCTTCATCTCGGTCAAACCCTTCGACCCCAGCGCCCCCGACGACATCGCGGACCGGCTGGCCGGTGTCCCCGAGATCGAGGCCTGCCACAGCGTGGCGGGCGACGAGAACTACATCCTCAAGGTGCGCGTGTCCACCCCGCACGAGCTGGAGGAACTCCTGGCCCGGGTACGGACGCTGGCCGGAGTCTCCACACGTACGACGGTGGTCCTGTCGACGCCGTACGAGGCACGCCCCCCTCGCGTCTGACGGCCGCTCCCCACCCGTGCCCCGGACCGCCGACCTGCGTGCCGGGCGGCCCGGCCGAGGGGCGAGACTGGTGCCCATGAGTGAGCGCACCGCCGAGCCCCAGACCGTTCTCCTCCGCCGTGGCGAGGTGCACAGCCCCGCCGATCCGTTCGCGACCGCGATGGTCGTGGAGGCGGGTCACGTCGCCTGGGTCGGCTCCGAAGGCGCGGCCGACTCCTTCGCGGGCGGCGTCGACGAGGTGATCGACCTGGACGGTGCCCTCGTCACCCCGGCGTTCACCGACGCCCATGTGCACACCACCGCCACCGGACTCGCGCTCACCGGCCTCGACCTGTCCGACGCGCCCTCACTGGAGGCGGCCCTCGCCCGGGTGCGGGACTTCGCCGCCGCGCGCCCCGGCGACCGGGTGCTGCTCGGCCACGGCTGGGACGCGGCCCGCTGGCCCGGCGGCCGCCCGCCCACGTGCGCGGAACTCGACGAGGCCACCGGCGGCCGTGCGCTCTACCTCAGCCGGATCGACGTCCACTCCGCCGTCGTCACCACCGCCCTGCTCGACCTGGTGACCGGCGACCTGGGGCCCGTGGACGGCCCGCTGACCGCCGACGCCCACCACGCCGTGCGCGCCGCCGCGTTCGGCGCCGTCACCCCCGCCCAGCGCACCGAGGCACAGCGCGCCGCGCTCGCCCGCGCCGCATCCCTCGGCATCGGCTCGGTGCACGAGTGCGGCGGCCCGGACATCTCCTCCGAGGACGACTTCACCGGCCTGCTGAGGCTCGCCGCCGACGAGCCGGGCCCCCGGGTCGTCGGATACTGGGCCGAGCGGGACGTCGACAAGGCGCGGCGGCTCGGGGCGCTGGGCGCGGCCGGCGACCTCTTCGCCGACGGCTCCATCGGCTCGCACACCGCCTGCCTGCACAGCCCCTACGCCGACGCCGGTCACACCGGCACCGCCCACTTGGAGGCCGCCGACGTCGCCGCACACGTCATCGCCTGCACCGAGGCCGGCCTCCAGGCGGGCTTCCACGCCATCGGCGACGCCGCGGTCACCGCCGTCGCCGAGGGCGTGCGCGCCGCCGCCGAGAAGGTGGGCCTGCCCCGTGTCCGCGCCGCCCGGCACCGCGTCGAGCACGCCGAGATGCTCACCCCGGAGACGATCGCGGCCTTCGCCGAGCTGGGCCTGACCGCGTCCGTGCAGCCCGCCTTCGACGCGCTGTGGGGCGGTGAGGACGGCATGTACGCCCGGCGTCTGGGCGCCCGGCGGGCCCGCACCCTGAATCCCTTCGCGGCCCTGCTGCGCGCCGGCGTCCCGCTCGCCTTCGGCTCCGACAGCCCCGTCACGCCGCTGGACCCGTGGGGCACGGTCCGGGCGGCCGCCTTCCACCGCACCCCCGAGCACCGCATCTCCGTCCGCGCCGCCTTCACCGCGCACACGCGGGGCGGCTGGCGGGCGCTCGGACGGGACGACGCCGGCGTCCTGGTGCCCGGCGCGCCCGCGGACTACGCCGTGTGGCGCACCCACGAACTCGTCGTCCAGGCACCCGACGACCGGGTCGCGCGCTGGTCGACCGACCCGCGCTCCGGCACCCCCGGGCTGCCCGACCTCACCCCGGGCCGTGACCTGCCCGTCTGTCTGCGGACCGTGGTGGGCGGGCGGACCGTGTTCGTAGGGCCGGGCGAGTGATCTCCCGGGGTGGCGCGGCGGCGATCACCGGCCGCCCACCGTCGCGCGACCTGCGCATCCTCGCCGCCGATCCGGCCGAAGCCGCCGTTCACACAGGTCGAAGTGCTGTTTGACAGGCGACGGCAGCGGGCCGATAGGTTCTGCCGGGTCCACCACCGGACGCCCGACCGGGGAACCTCCGTACCCGCGCCGCAGTGCCGCTGGGTCAGGGACGGTGTGCCGGACCGGGTCACCGTCACTGGGAGCCAGGCTCAGCGCCCGCGTCGGCGCGGGATCGTTCCGGACGGTCGGCAAGGTGTGACCCGGGTGGGGCCCGGCCGCTCAGTAGACAACGGCTTTCGGTCGATCCGCAGCCAGCGGGTCCCAGGTCGGCCCGAAGGGCGCCGGGCCCCCATCCGCAGAACGCGCAGATGCCGAGAAAGTCCCGAAAGAGCGTCCTTACCCCGCTCTTGTGCAATCGACACCCCCGTACGACCGTGGTGTCACGTCCTCGCAGGCCGTGGCCACTATGGTGGTCCCCTGCGTACGGATATGAAGGGGCAGCAGTGAACGACGGCGACGGCACCCTCGCGGCTCGGGCCCAGGAGAGGCGGTTCGGCCCGCTCGGCACGGCCTTGGTGATCATTCCGACCTACAACGAGGCGGAGAACATCAAGACGATCGTCGGCCGGGTGCGCAAGGCCGTCCCCGAGGCACACGTCCTCGTGGCCGACGACAACAGCCCCGACGGCACGGGCAAGCTCGCCGAGGAGCTGGCCGCCGAGGACGAGCAGGTGCGCGTGCTGCACCGCAAGGGCAAGGAGGGCCTGGGCGCCGCCTATCTCGCGGGCTTCCGCTGGGGCCTGGAGCAGGGTTACGGCGTCCTGGTCGAGATGGACGCCGACGGCTCCCACCAGCCCGAGGAACTGCCCCGGCTGCTGACCGCCCTCAAGGGCGCCGATCTGGTGCTCGGCTCCCGCTGGGTGCCGGGCGGGCGCGTGGTGAACTGGCCCAAGTCCCGTGAGTTCCTCTCGCGCGGCGGCAGCACCTACTCGCGCCTGATGCTCGACGTGCCGATCCGTGACGTCACCGGCGGCTACCGCGCCTTCCGGCGCGAGACCCTGGAGGGCCTGGGGCTGGACAGGGTGGCCTCCCAGGGGTACTGCTTCCAGGTGGACCTGGCGCGGCGCGCGGTCCGGGCGGGGTACCACGTGGTCGAGGTCCCGATCACCTTCGTGGAGCGGGAGCTGGGCGACTCCAAGATGAGCCGGGACATCGTCGTCGAGGCGCTGTGGCGGGTCACGTCGTGGGGCGTGCGGGAGCGAGTGGCCAAGCTCACGGGCCGCGGCGGCCGGACGCGGCGGTAGCGGCAGTCCGCACGGGCGGGGCCGAGCATCCCCTTCATCCTCTTGTCCCGTGCTGAGCCGCTCACCCTCTTATCCCGTGCTGAGCCGCGCCCAGGCACACTGGGAGCATGACGACAGGCGTTCCGACCTCTTCGTACTCCACCGGATCCGCCGGGCCCCGGCGCTCCCGGCTGCGCAGGATCCTGCCGCTGGGCGTCGCCGCGTGGCTGGTGCTGGAGATCTGGCTGCTGACGGTGGTCGCGGGCGCGGCGGGCGGCCTCACGGTCTTCCTGCTGCTGGTCGCCGGCCTCGTGCTCGGCGCGGTGGTGATCAAGCGGGCGGGCCGCCGGGCCTTCCAGAACCTCAACGAGGCACTGCAGCGCGGCGGCACCCCTTCCTCGCGCCGCGGTGGCAACGGCTGGATGATGCTGGGCGGCCTGCTGCTGATGATCCCCGGCCTGATCTCGGACGTGGTCGGCCTGCTCCTGTTGGTCCCGCCGGTGCAGCGGGCGTTCGGCGGCCTGGCGGAGCGCACGGTCGACCGCAGGCTCCGCGAGGCGACTCCCGGCACGCTGGGCGACGCCTTCCAGCAGGCCCGCATCCACCGCCCCGACGGCAAGGTCGTCCAGGGCGAGGTCATCAGGGAGGAGCCGGGCGACGAGCCGGGGGAGCAGCGCCCTCCTCTGACTCGGTGAGAACCAGCAGCACCTCCGGTGCTTGAGGGTGGGGCCGTTCACTTCGATGGGGTCCTGGGACGGAGCACCCAGGACGGAGGCCCCAGGGACGGCCACCCGTACGAAGCCGCACCCGCAAGAACACTGCTGCGGGCGCCACACGTGATGCTCACGTGTGGCGCCCGCAGCAGTGCACGTGCGTCCGATAACCGGCCCGAGCCCCGGAGGGGCTAGGCGCTCTTGCGGCTGTCCCGCGGATGCACGGCGATGTTCATCGCACCGGACCGCAGTACGGCGAGGCGCTCCTCGAGAACCTCTTCGAGCTCCTCACGGGTGCGCCGCTCCATCAGCATGTCCCAGTGCGTACGCGCAGGCTTGGCCTTCTTCTCCTCCGGACCGTCGCCATCCACCAGGAGTGCCTGGGCCCCGCAGACCTTGCACTCCCACTCCGGCGGGATCTCCGCCTCGACCGAGAAGGGCATCTCGAAGCGGTGCCCCTTCTCGCATGCGTACTCCACGGCCTGGCGCGGAGCCAGGTCGATACCGCGGTCGGTCTCGTAGCTGGTCACCACGAGGCGCGTGCCGCGAAGAGCTCGCTCACTCATGAATCGTGCCTCCCGGGCTTGTCGCCCACAGGACAGGTGTCGCTGTCGTCGTCATCCGGTCAACGTCCGGTCGGCGGTAAAGATTCCCGTTCCGATGTCCCGTTCCGGGTCATGCGTCGCCGTCGTAGCCGCAGCCTTGTCAACCAGTGCAGTACCCACCGGCGCCCGGTTTGTCACATCTGATACGAGATGTCACCCAGCGTTTCGGCATCTTTGACGCGCAGTAACGGTACGCCTGGCAGGCCAAACGCGTACACTACAGCCCTTTCGTCTCGAGTGCTAAATCCGATCAGGAACCGGATTGCCCGCGTCGCGGATCGCCCGCCCCACCGGAACCCGGGCGAGCAGTACGAACCCGATGGTGAAGAAGGCCACCAGCGAGATGATCGCGTCCCGGTAGCTCCCGGTCAGCTGGTAGGTGATCCCGAACAGCAGCGGCCCCAGCCAGCTCATGCCCCGGTCGCTCATCTCGTACGCCGAGAAGTACTCGGCCTCCTTGCCCGGCGGGACCAGGTGGGAGAACAGCGACCGGGACAGTGCCTGGCTGCCGCCGAGGACCAGCCCGATCCCGGCCGCCAGTACGAAGAACCACACCGGCGCCCCGGCCGGCAGGAAGTACCCGGCCCCCAGCGTGACCGTCCACGCGACCAGGGACCCGAGGATCGTCCGCTTCGCGCCGTACGTCCGCGCCAGCCGTCCCATGCCCAGCGCCCCCGCCACCGCCAGCACCTGCACCATCAGCACCGCCGTGATCAGCGTCGACTGGCCCAGCCCCAGCTCCTCCGAGCCGTACACCGAGGCCTGGGAGATCACGGTCTGGATGCCGTCGTTGTAGATGAGGTAGGCCAGCAGGAACGCGAGGGTGAGCGGTTTGCCCCGCATGTCCCGGACGGTGGCCGCCAGCTGCCGCCAGCCGTGCGCCGCCGGCGCCACGGAGGGCGCGGGGCGGTCGCGCAGCCGCTTCAGCGGTACGAGCGTGAAGACGCCCCACCACAGTCCGGCCGAGGCCAGGCAGATCCGGACGGCCACCGCCTCGGACACACCGAAGGAGTCGTGGGCGGTGAACAGCACCAGGTTCGCCACGAGCACGATCGATCCCGCCGCGTAGCCGAATGCCCAGCCGCGGGAGGAGACCGCGTCGCGCTCCTCGGGAGGGGCGATCTGCGGCAGGTAGGAGTTGTAGAGGACCATCGACACGGCCACGGAGGCGTTGGCGAGGATCAGCAGGAAGCCGCCCAGCAGATAACGGTGGCCGTCCAGGAAGAACAGCCCCGTGGTGGCGCCCGCACCGGTATAGGCGGCGGCCGCCAGCAGCGGTTTCTTGCGGCCGGTCCGGTCGGCCGCCGCGCCCGCGACCGGCATCACCGCGATCGCCAGGATCACGGACGCCGAGACGCAGTAGGCGAAGAACGACCCGGCCCGCACCGGGATCCCCAGCGGATGCACGAACCCATCCGCGTCCGCCGCCGACCGGGCGACCGAGGTCAGATAGGGGCCGAGGAAGACGGTGAGGACGCTGGCCGAGTAGACCGAGCACGCCCAGTCGTAGAAGTACCAGCCGCGCTGCTCGCGCCGCCGCTCGGCGGCCTCGTCGGCCTCCTGTACCCGCACGGTGCCGATGTCCACCCGTGCCCTCGCTTCCCCGCTGACGCGGCTGCCGCCGCCGATGCCGTGCCAGGTTCCGCGAAGCCGGGGAAGGGGGCGGTCCGGGCCGGGTCTCAGACCCAGACGCCCCGCTCCTCCATGACTTTGCGCAACGTGTCGATGTGATCGGTCATGATGCCATCGACACCGAGGTCCAGGAGCCGGTGCATCCGCTCGGGCTCGTTGATGGTCCACACGTGCACGTGCAGCCCGCGCGCGTGGGCGGCGCGCAGGAACAGTGGATCGACCACCGGGACGCCCCACTGGGAGACCGGGACCTGCACGGCGACCGCCGAGCGGCGCAGCGTGACCGGCACCCCCCAGGAGCGCAGCCGCAGACTCAGCACCCCGCGTGTGCCGTACGACGTGGCCAGGCGCGGCCCGGCCAGCCGCTGGGCCCGGGCCACGCGCGCCTCGGAGAACGAGCCGACGCACACCCGCCCCCAGGCGTCCATGCGCTCGATCACGTCCAGCAGCGGACGCAGCGCCGGCTCCGCCTTGACGTCGACGTTCCAGCGCACCTCGGGGAAGGTCTCCAGGAGTTCCTCGAAGAGCGGCACCGGCTCGCGGCCCGCCACGCGCGCGTGCCGCACGTCCTCCCACGGCAGGTCCGCTATGCGGCCCGCGCCGTCGGTCACCCGGTCCAGGGTCGCGTCGTGGAAGGCCACGAGCCGGCCGTCCGCCGTGGCGTGTAGATCGGTCTCGATGTACCGGTACCCGAGTGCGACCGCGCGCCGGAACTGCGCCGCGGTGTTCTCCAGGCCGTCGGCGGCCCCGCCGCGGTGCGCGAAGGCGATGGGCCCCGGATGGTCGAGATACGGGTGGCGTGCGAGCGTGGTCACGGACGCAGTATCGCTCCTTCGGGTGTCGCGGTGGCAACGACCGTGCTGCCGCCCGTTGCCCTCGCAACGGCGAACACGCGCAGGAAGAACTGGGCCAGCGGGCCGATGGACACCGCGTAGAGGACGGTGCCGATGCCGATGGTGCCGCCGAGGGCGAAGCCGGTGGCCACGACCGCGACCTCCACCACCGTCCGCATCAGGCGGATCGAGCGGCCGGTGCGCCGGTGCAGCCCGGTCATCAGCCCGTCCCGCGGGCCGGGCCCGAAGCGGGCCGAGATGTAGAGGCCGGTGGCCACGCCGTTGAACAGGATGCCCGCCAGGAGCAGGGGAATCCGCACGGCCAGCGTGCGGGCGTCGGGCACCAGCGCCAGGGTGCCGTCCATGGCAAGGCCGACGGCGAAGACGTTGGAGACCGTGCCGAGGCCCGGGCGCTGGCGCAGCGGGATCCACAGCAGCAGGACCGCCGCGCCGGCCACGATCGACACCACGCCGATCGTGAGACCCGTGAGCTTCGCCAGGCCCTGGTGGAGCACGTTCCAGGGCTCGAGCCCGAGGCTCGCCTCGACGAGGAGCGCGGAACTCGCGCCGTACAGCGCGAGGCCGGCGTACAGCTGGATCAGTCGTCTCCCGAGACGGGCCCGTGTGGACAAAGTGTCCCCCCTGGTGGTGGAAGTGGCCTGGTGCATGACACTCTGTGGCGTGGGGAGACAACCCAACCATGGCCAATTCTGGGAAGGTGGACTGGTAGTCATGGCGCAGTGGACCTCGGCGGTGGGTGCCGCGCAGCTGGCCCGGCTGCTCAACTCCCAGCAGGACCGCCCGGCGGGATCCGGCTCGCGCCGCCCGCCCGCCTACCGGGCCCTCGCCGACGGCGTCCGGCTGCTGGTGCTCGAGGGCCGCGTCCCGGTGGCCGCCCGGCTGCCCGCCGAGCGCGAGCTCGCCCTGGCCCTGTCCGTCAGCCGCACCACGGTCGCCGCGGCCTACGAGGCGCTGCGCACCGAGGGCTTCCTGGAGTCCCGGCGCGGAGCGGGCAGCTGGACCGCCGTACCGGCCGGCAACCCGCTGCCCGCGCGGGGCCTCGAACCGCTGCCGCCGGAGGCGCTCGGCTCGATGATCGACCTGGGCTGCGCGGCCCTCCCGGCCCCCGAGCCCTGGCTCACCCGAGCCGTGCAGGGCGCCCTGGAGGAGCTGCCGCCCTACGCCCACACGCACGGCGACTACCCGGCCGGGCTGCCCGCGCTGCGCTCGATGATCGCCGATCGGTACACCGCGCGCGGCATCCCGACCATGCCCGAGCAGATCATGGTGACCACGGGCGCCATGGGCGCGATCGACGCCATCTGCCACCTCTTCGGCGGACGCGGCGAGCGGATCGCCGTGGAGTCGCCGAGCTACGCCAACATCCTGCAGCTGATGCGGGAGGCGGGCGCCCGGCTGGTGCCGGTGGCGATGGCCGATGGACTCGCCGGGTGGGACCTGGACCGCTGGCGCCAGGTGCTGCGGGAGGCCGCGCCCCGGATCGCCTACGTGGTCGCCGACTTCCACAACCCGACGGGCGCGCTCGCCGACGAGGACCAGCGACGGCGGCTGGTGGAGGCGGCCCGCTCGGCGGGGACGGTGCTGGTCGTCGACGAGACGATGAGCGAGCTGTGTCTGGCAGCGGATCTGGCGATGCCGCGGCCGGTGTGCGGGTTCGATCCGGCCGGCTCGACGGTCATCACCGTCGGCTCGGCCAGCAAGGCGTTCTGGGCCGGGATGCGCATCGGCTGGGTGCGGGCCGCCCCCGATGTGATCCGCAGCCTGGTCGCCGCGCGCGCCTACGCCGACCTGGGCACCCCCGTGCTGGAACAGCTGGCCGTGAACTGGCTGTTCAGCACCGGAGGCTGGGAGCAGGCCGTGGAGATCCGCCGTGGCCAGGCCCGCGACAACCGGGACGCCCTGGTCACGGCCGTCCGGCGCGAGCTGCCCGACTGGGAGTTCGAGATCCCGCGGGGCGGCCTCACCCTGTGGGTGCGCACCGGTGGCCTGTCGGGGTCGCGGCTGGCCGAGGCGGGGGAACGCGTGGGCGTACGGGTCCCGTCCGGGCCGCGCTTCGGCGTCGACGGAGCCTTCGAGGGCTACGTCCGGCTGCCGTTCACCGTCGGGGGAGCGGTGGCGGAAGAGGCCGCGGCGCGGCTGGCGGCGGCGGCGCGGCTGGTGGAGGCGGGCGCTTCGGGAGGCGGCGAGCCACCACGGACGTTCGTGGCATAGCCCAGGGCGGCGGCTCAAGCCCAGGGCCGTGGCGGAGCCCAGGGCCGCGGGCCCGGGTGGCGGGCGGCCGTGCTGCGGGCTTGGCTTGCGGGTGCCGAGTCGCGGGCCCCAAGCCGCGGGTCCTGATCCAGGCGGCCGAGTCACGGGCTCGGGTTGCGGGCGGTGCCGGGCCGCGGATCGCCGGGCTGCGGGCCCCGAGCCGCGGGCGGCGGGCGGCGGGCGGCCGAGCTGCGGCACCGTCCGTCAGGAAGGCTCGGCCACAGCCGCCTCCGTCACCGTCTCCGTCACCGCCTCCATGGGCTCCGGCACGGTCTCCCCGTCCGCCGGCGTCGTCTTCGGCGGCAGAAGATCCCGCACCGCCGCGCGATGCGCCTCGCTCGCGGAGTCGTCGTACGGGTCGGGTGTCGCCGGAACCTGCAGCCGGTGCACGGCTCCCGTGCCGAGCCGCGCGTAACCGCGCCCGGGCGGGACGACGGTGAGCGGAGTGGTGTGCGGCGGAGCCCCGAGCACGGCCTTGAGCTGCTCGCCCGTGGCGGGACCGAGAACGACACGCGCGCGCGTGTGCTGGCGCACCGCGTCGCTGAGCGCCTCGGCGCTGTCGAACTGCTCGGCCACCACGACCGTCACATTGACCGCACGGCCGTGCCGCAGCGGCACCTGGAGCAGCGCCTGCGGGTCCTTGCGGCCGTCCGCTGCGGCCAGGTACGTGAACGCGGTCGGCCGGTCCAGCAGCAGCCACAGCGGCCGCTTGGTGTCTTCCGGCGGCGGGTGGCCCGCCTGACGCGCGCGGTTGACGGCGATCAGCCGCCGTTCGGTCTCGGTCGCCGCCCACTCCAGGCTGGCCAGCACCCCCGCCAGCCCGCACTCGACCGCGAGGACTCCGTCGCGGCCGGTCAGGCAGGCGTACTCGCCGGTGCCGCCGCCGTCGACGATCAGCACGTCGCCGTGCTGCAGGGACTGGAGCGCGATCGAGCGCAGCAGGGTCGAGGTGCCGCTGCCGGGCTGGCCCAGGGCCAGCAGATGCGGCTCGGTGGAGCGCAGGCCCGTGCGCCAGACGACCGGCGGCACGTCGCGTTGTTCCTCGCCGTGGGTGAGGGGCAGCGTGCGCTGCACCTCGCTCGGGTCGGTGAAACCGAGCACGGTCTCGCCCGGGGCGGTGACGAAGCGCTGGGCGGCGATGTCGGCGGGCAGCGGGGACAGGGCCGTGACCGTGAGCTGGTTGCCCTCCTCGTCCCAGCCGAAGAGGTACTCGCGTCCGCGGCCGGCCTTGACGGTGAGCAGGTGCTCGATCCGCGCCCGGGCCTCGGGCTCGCCATCGGTGAAGTAGGCGGGGTAGCGGATCAGCAAGTGGGAGACGCGGCCGGAGTCGTCGAACTCGTAGGAGGGGAAGGCCTTCTCCCAGTCGCCGCCGTGGGCGTACAGCGGGCACGGGTCCTCGGCGGCCGAGAAGTACGGGACCAGGGCCTCGTACAGCGACATCAGACGCTGGACGCGCGCCTCGTCCGGACCCTCGGGCTCCTGCGGGGTCCGGTCGCGGCCCTGCCAGGCCGCCGCCGCCATCACCACGACGGCGGCGAGCAGCGGACCGTACGGCACCAGCGCCACCACCAGGATCAGCGAGGCCACCAGGAACAGCAGCGGCCCCCGTCGGTCCTTGGGCGTGTCCGCCCACCTGCGCCGTCCGGCCGAGGCCAGCCGGCGCAGACCACGGGTGATGGTGATCAGTGGGTGGAGGACGTCGGTGGCGCTGTCGGCCGCCGTCCGGGCCAGCTCCCGGCTCCGGGCGAGCTGGGCGCTGCCTGTGCTCAGAATGCGGGGGAGGGGGCGCCGGGCCACTGCTGCCTCCTGGAGGTGCGGACGGGGGTGACTGGCGGTGTATCAGAACCTCATGCCGCCGAGGAGGCTCGCCAGGCTCTCGCCGCCGGCTTTGATGCCCGGGGCGATGGCCGAGCTTGCCAGGTAGAAGCCGAACAGCACCGACGTGCACGCGTGCGAGGGCTTCAGTCCGTCCTTGCGGAAGAACACGAAGACGATGGTGCCGAACAGGACGACGCCTGAGATGGAGAGGATCATGGGAGGTCTCCTGGTGTCGGGAAGGGGACAGTCACCCTGAGTTCTTCCAGGATCACAGCATGTATCCATATGACAAAAGGTGCAAATGGGTGAATTTCATTCGTTTTACCCCGACTGGCGGAGCCTGGTGAGCCGGTTGAGCAGCACTGTCTGCGTCCGGCCGGGTTCGTGGTGATCTTTACCTCGGGCAGATCGGGTCATGTGCCGCAGGAGCCAGTACGCTGGCGATTCACCCGTACGGACGGCACCGCTCGCCGCCGTACGCTTGCTCCCCGCAGCACCGAGGTACCCGACGTTCGCAGTGAGAGGCGGTCCGGCCGATGAGTGAAGCCCCCGACCCCGAGGTCGTGGAGCTGGCGACCAAGATCTTCGATCTGGCCCGGCAGGGGCGGACCGAGGCGCTCGTCGCGTACGTCGACGCGGGCGTCCCGGCCAACCTCACCAACGACCGCGGCGACTCCCTGGTGATGCTCGCCGCCTATCACGGCCACGCCGACGCGGTCCGTGCGCTGCTGGAGTGCGGCGCGGACGCCGACCGCGTCAACGATCGCGGGCAGACGCCCCTCGCCGGAGCGGTCTTCAAGGGCGAGCAGGAAGTGATCAAGGTTTTGGTGGAGGGCGGCGCGGACCCGTCGGCCGGTACGCCGTCGGCCGTCGACACTGCACGGATGTTCGGCAAGTCGGAGCTGCTGGAGCTTTTCGGCAGCGAGTGAACCCAAGGGCCGTGAGCAGCCGCTACGGCTCTTTTGACCAGGCACGACACGGAAAACGGGGGAGGCGGTACGGGGCCGCCGGAAATATCGGTCGCGGCAGCTCACAGGCCGGGTCATCATGACGTCGTGATTCACGGACGCGATGGCTGGGCAGGGGTTGCCGCACCGCGCGGGCCGTGATGCGGTCCGCAGGGCCACCGACGAGAGGCAGAGGAAGATGGTCTACAGCGAGCAAGAGACGGCGGGCGCCCCGACGTGTTGTCACGCGGCCAGGTAGTGCGTGGTCCCCGGTTGCGTCGACGCTTGATGTGAGGCTGTTTCCCATGTTCGATCCGGTCATAGCGCCCAGCGGTACGCTGCTCGGCCTGCTCCAGCGGGGCCGCGGCGACGGCACGCTGCACGCGCTCACCGCCCCCCGCGCCGAAGCGCTCGCGGCTCTGAACCACTGCGTGCTGCGCGACCCCCGCCACGACTGGCAGGTGGAGAACCGCTCCCTCTACTACGCACGGCTCTTCCTCGATCTCAACGGCGAACTGGACGCCATCGAGGCGCACCTCTTCGATCCCGAGGACGCCCTCGACACCGAGGAGTCGCGCACCGGGCTCGCCCTCGCCGTCCTCGGGCACCTCGCCTCCTACGGCAGACTGGACGCGCTCGCGCTGCTGCGCAGGTACGCCGCCACGGGCGCCAACTGGGCCTGGGCCCTGGACGAGCTGGCGCTGAGGGACGACGACGCGGGACTGCGCGCCCTGGCCGCACCCGTCCTCGCCCGCTTCCCCGCCGACGCCGAGGGCGAGGCCGAACTGGCCGTCGCCGTGCGCGACGCCTTCGAGCCCCGGCCGTGGCGGCTGTGGGCCGAGGACTCCCGCGAGTCGATCGCCACGCGCGTGCGTGCCGCCCACGAGGCCGGCTGCTTCGACCGCTGGCAGCGGCAGCTGCGCCCCACCGGGCCCCGCCCCGGGTGGAGCGTGCAGGCCGTGTTCGAGTGGGCCCAGCAGGGCATGGAGCGCGGTGCCGCGCTCCACGTGCCGGCCGCCCGCTGTCTGACCGCCGTGGCGGGTCCCGAGGACCGGCCCGAGATCCTCCGGGCCGCCAGGCAGGGCACGGACGGAGCCCGCTGCACCGCCCTGCGCTACCTCGCCGACGGCAACGACCCCGACGCCCTCGAACTGATCGAGTCGGCGGTGTCCGACGGCTCGGCCGCCGTGGTGGAGGCCGCCGTGGACGCCTTCGAACGCATGCGCAGTGTCGCCGCCGTCGACCGGGCGCGCGGCTGGGCCCGCCGCCCCGACCCGCTGGGCGCCGCCGCCGGGCGCATGCTCGCCTGCCGCGGCGGCACACGCGACCGCGACCTCGTACTCGCCGCCCTGCGGGAGGCCGTCCGCGGGGAAGGCCCCGACGCGCCCACCCTGTGGACCCTCGTCGACGGCACCGGACGCCTCGGCATCACCGTCGCCACGCCCGTCCTGCGCCACGTCTACCGCGAGACCGCCTCCTCCCATCTGCGCGGCCGCGCGGCCCGCGCCCTCGCCGCCACCGACCCCTCCTTCGCCGCGGGATTCGCCGTCGAATGCCTGTGGGACTGCGAGGAGACCACCCGCGAACTCGCCGCCCGGCACGCCGAGACCGGTGACACCCGCGTCGTCGAGCAGCTGCGCCGCCTCGCCGCCGACCCGGCAGAGGAGGCCGAGGTCCAGACCGCCGTACGCAGCCGCATCGGACCCGACACGCCCGCCGTGTGAACGGCCGGTGACCCGGGAGTCAGGAGTGCGTGGACATGGGCTGACCTGCCCGGCTGTGCAGCCCAACGCTCATGGGACGTTCCTCGGCCGGAAAGATCCACGTTGACGCGGCCACGTCCGGCACGGCGACAACACCGGTATGCGTGTCGTCATCGTGACCGAATCCTTTCCCCCCGATGTGAACGGCGTGGCCCACTGCGCGCTCCAGACCGCCCGGCACCTCGTCGATCGCGGTCACGCTCCCCTCGTTGTCGCTCCGGCCACCGCCGCCGCGAAGGGGCCGGACGCCTGGTCGCCCTGCCCCGCCGTGCCCGTCGTCCGTGTCCCCTCCCTCCCGCTCCCGGGCTACTCCCAGGTCCGCGTCGCCCTCCCCAGCCGGCGCGTCGCCGCGGCGCTCACCGAGCACCGCGCCGACCTTGTCCATCTGGCCGGCCCCTTCGTCCTCGGCGTCCGCGGCATGGCGGCCGCCGCCCGGCTCGGCATCCCGGCCGTCGCCGTCTACCAGACCGACCTCGCCGGCTACGCCCGCACCTACATGGGCGCGGGCGAGGCCGCCGCCTGGCGGCGCATCCGCTCCGTCCACGCCGCCGCCGACCGCACCCTGGCTCCCTCCAGCGCCGCTCTGCACGACCTGCGGACACACGGCGTGCCCCGGGTCAGGCTGTGGCCCCGCGGCGTGGACACCGAACGCTTCCGCCCCGAGCACCGCGACGAGGCGCTGCGCCGCGAACTCGCCCCGAACGGCGAGCTGCTCGTCGGCTACGTGGGGCGGCTGGCCCCCGAGAAACAGGTCGAACTCCTCGCCGGGGTCTGCGGTCTGCGGGGCGTCCGGGTGGTCGTCGTGGGCGACGGGCCCAGCCAGGCGCAGCTGACCGAGACCCTGCCCGGCGCGGTCTTCCTGGGCCGCCGCACCGGTGGCGAACTCGCCCGGATCTTCGCCTCACTGGACGTCTTCGCGCACACCGGCCCGTTCGAGACCTTCTGCCAGACCGTGCAGGAGGCCATGGCCAGCGGGGTGCCCGTCGTCGCGCCCGCCGCCGGCGGCCCGCTCGACCTCGTCGCCCACGGCCGCACCGGGCTGCTGGTCCCGCCGCGCGACGCCGCCGCCGTACGCGAGGCGGTGCGGTCGCTCGCCGCCGACCCCGCGCTGCGCACCGCGTTCGGGGCGGCCGGCCGCGCCGCCGTCGAGGGCCGCACCTGGGAGGCCGTCGGCGACCAGCTCCTCGCCCACTACGCCGACGTGCTCGCCGAGCGCAGGCCGGTGGTGGCGGCATGAAGAGAGGACCGCTCAGGATCGTACGGCTCGCCAACTTCGTCACCCCCGCCTCCGGCGGACTGCGCACCGCGCTGCGCGAGCTCGGCAAGGGCTACCGCGCGGCCGGTCACGAACCGGTGCTGATCACCCCGGGCGAACGGCACACCGACCGCGAGACGGAGCAGGGCCGCGTGATCACCCTGCCCGGGCCGCTGCTGCCCGGCACCGGCGGCTACCGGGTCCTCACCGGCAGGCAGCGCGTCGCCGCCGTCCTGGAGGAACTGGCGCCTGACCGCCTGGAGGTCTCCGACCGTACGACGCTCAGGTGGACCGGCCGCTGGGCCAGGCGTGCCCGGGTGCCCGCCGTGATGGTGTCGCACGAGTCCGCCGACGGTGTGCTGCGCACCTGGGGCCTGTCGGAGAACCTGTCCCGGCGTGCCGCCGACGCCCTCAACATCCGTACCGCGCACACCTATGCGCGAATCGTGTGCACCACCGAGTTCGCCGAGCGGGAGTTCGTGCGCATCGGCGCGCGCAACGTCGTACGCGCCCCACTCGGCGTCGACCTGGCCGAACGGCGTCCGGCGCTGCGGGACCCGGCGCTGCGCGCCCGGCACGCGCGCGTGGACCAGGCTCTGCTGGTGATGTGCTCCCGGCTGTCGGTGGAGAAGCGGCCCGGGAACGCGCTGGACGCCCTGGAGGTGCTGCTGCGGCGCGGGCGCCGGGCGGTGCTGGTGGTGGCCGGTGACGGCCCGCTGCGGCCCCGGCTGGAACAGCGGGCGCGTCAGCGCGGGCTCCCGGTCACCTTCCTGGGGCACGTCAGCGACCCCGGCCTGCTCGCCGCGCTCCAGGCCTGCGCGGACGTGTGCCTGGCGCCCGGCCCGGCCGAGACGTTCGGGCTGGCCGCGCTGGAGGCGATGGCCTGCGGCACCCCCGTGGTGGCGAGCGCCTCCTCCGCGCTGCCCGAGGTGATCGGCTCCGCCGGGGCCACCGCGGCGGACCGCGGCGAGGACTTCGCCGACGCCGTGGAGACGCTGCTGCAACGCCCGGAGCGCGCGCGGCGCGAGGCGGCACGCGCGCGTGCCGAGTGCTTCGGGTGGGCCGGCTCCGTGGCGGCGTTCCTCGCCGCCCACGACGCCCCGGTCCGCCCGCGCCGCCGCCCGGTGCCGGAGGGAGTGGCATGAGACCCCTGCGCTTCGTCGCCCTCGGTGACTCGCTCACCGAGGGCGTGGGCGACCGTGCGGGCGGCGGGTGGCGCGGCTGGGCCGAGCTGCTGGCCGGAGGGCTTGCCGGGGACCCCACGGCGGTGGAGTTCACCAAACTCGCGGTCAGCGGGGCACAGACCCGGGACGTACTGGACCGGCAGACCCCGGCCGGCCTCGAACTGCGCCCGGACCTGGTCTCCGTCGTCGTCGGCGTCAACGACACCCTGCGCCGCACCTTCGACATCCACGCCGTGGCCGCCCGGCTCGACCAGGTGTACGCGGCCTTCACCGGCCGGGGAGCGGTCCTGCTGACCGCCTGCCTGCCGGACCCCGGCGCGATGCTCGGCCTGCCGGGCGCGCTGGCCCGCCCGCTGGCCCGCCGGCAGCGGGCGGTCAACGCGGTGGTGCACGCCCTGTCCGACCGGTACGGGGCCGTGCACCTGCACGCCGACGAGGGCGAGTGGCTCACCGACCGCGCCATGTGGAGCGCGGACCGCCTGCACCCCGGCGAACGCGGACACCGCCAACTGGCCGTCCGCTTCCACGCGCTGCTCACCGCGGCGGGCCTGGCGGCCGGTGCCGCGCCCTCGCCGGAACCGGACTCTCCCGCGCCCACCCGGCCGGCGAGGCTGTGGTGGCTGGCCACGGCCGGCACCGGCTGGGTGGCGCGCCGCTGCACCGATCTGCTGCCGCAGCTGCTCACCCTCGCCGCCGGCGAACTGCGCCACCGCGCTCGCGGCACCAGCGCCCGCCTCGACCTGCGGGCGTCGGCGTCGGTGTCGGCGGCTCTGGCCGCGCTGTCGGTGCGCGACCGTCCCGAACCGGACGCCGCGTGAGAAGAACCAGGCCGCCGCCGGCAGGGTGCGTATGTCCCTCAGCGGCGGCGTACCGGTACGAAGCGGACGGGGGTGCCCGGGGCCGCCTGGGCGGCGGCCGGGAGGTCGGTGGTGCGGACCACCGCGATCACCGGGTAGCCGCCGGTGGTCGGGTGGTCGGCCAGGAAGACCACCGGGCGGCCGTCCGGCGGCACCTGGACCGCGCCCAGCACCATGCCCTCGCTGGGGAGTTCACCAGGCAGGGCCCGCTCCAGGGCGGGCCCCTCGGTGCGCAGGCCGATGCGGTTGCTCGCCGAGGACACGCGGTACGGGCGCGAGGCGAACGTCCCCAGGGCCGCCGGCGTGAACCAGTCCTCGCGGGGCCCCGGGGTCACGCGCAGGACCAGTTCGGCCGGGGGCCGCGGCTGCGGGACGACGTCCACGCGCGCGTGGAGGCCGGCCGGCTGCCCCAGGGGAAGCACCACGCCGTCGGCGAGCGGCGCGGGGCCGAGCCCGGACAGCAGGTCGGTGGAGCGGCTCCCGAGGACCGGCTCCACGGCCACCCCGCCGGACACGGCGACATAGCTGCGCACCCCGCAGGCCGCTGTGCCCACGTCCAGCAGCGCCCCGGCCGGCACCCGCACCGGCGCCCCCCAGGGGACGGGCCGCCCGTCCACCGAGACCGGGCAGGGCGCACCCCCGACCGCCACGGTGACCGCCGAACGGGGCCGCACCGCACAGCCGTTGAGCGTGGTCTCCAGGACGGCCGCCCCGGCGGGGTTGCCGACCAGGCGGTTGACGAGCGCGGCGGCCGGTGCGTCCAGCGCCCCGGACCGGGGCACACCGAGGTGTGCGTGTCCGGGGCGCCCCGCGTCCTGCACGGTGGTCAGCGCCCCGGCGCGTACGACGGCGAGCGCGCGGTCCGTCATCCGGCACCCGCCGCTCCGGCCGGAACGAAGCGCACGCGCGTGCCCGGCGACAGCAGGGCGGCCGGCACGCGCGCGTGGTCCCACAGCACCGTGTCCGTGGTGCCGATCAGCTGCCAGCCGCCCGGCGACGACCGCGGGTACACGCCGGTGTACGCACCCGCCAGCGCCACCGCGCCGGCCGGGACCGCCGTACGCGGAGTGGCCCGGCGCGGAACGTGGTAGCGCGCGGGCAGCCCCGTGAGGTAGCCGAAGCCGGGCGCGAACCCGCAGAACGCGACGCGGAACTCGGTGGCCGCGTGGATGCGGGGCACCTCCCGCGCGGGGACGTCCCACTGGGCGGCCACGTCGGCCAGGTCCGGACCGTCGTAGCGCACGGGCAGTTCCACGACCCGCTCCCCGCGCGGAAGGGCGGGTGGCACTTCAAGGGCGGTCAGTTCACGGGCCACCCGGTCGGGCTCGGCGAGGCCGTCGAGGAGGACCGTACGCGCCGCGGGCACGATCTCACGGGCCGTGAGCAGGCCCTCCGCGCGGCGCCGCAGCAGCTCCGCGTGCAGGGCCTGGGCCTCCTCGCCGGAGGAGACCTCGACCAGCAGCGCGCCGTCGCCGACCGGCAACACCCTCATGCGAAGGCCTCCACCCGCACGCCCGCCGCCGTGAGCCGGTCACGGACCCGCCGGGCCAGCTCCACCGCGCCGGGGGTGTCCCCGTGCAGGCAGAGCGAGCGGGCCCGTACGTCGACGAGCGCTCCGGAGTGCGAGGTGACCGTCCCGGAGCGGGCCAGGCCCACCGAGCGCTCCACGACCGCCTCCGGATCGGTGACCACCGCGCCGTCCCGGCCGCGTGACACCAGCGTGCCCTCGTCCGTGTACGCCCGGTCCGCGAACGCCTCGGTGACCGTGGGCAGTCCGGCCTTTGCGGCCAGTTCCAGCAGCCGTGAGCCGGGCAGCCCGAGCACCGGCAGCGCCGCGTCGGCCAGCAGCACCCCCTCGACGACCGCACCGGCCTGCTCCTCGTCGTGCACCGCCCGGTTGTAGAGGGCGCCGTGCGGCTTGACGTACGACACGCGGGCGCCCGCCGCTCGCGCGAACACCTCCAGAGCACCGATCTGGTACGCCACTTCGGCCGCCAGTTCGGCGGGCGGCACGTCCATCGCGCGCCGCCCGAACCCGGCGAGGTCGCGGTAGGAGACCTGCGCCCCGATCCGCACCCCGCGCTCGGCCGCCAGTTCGCACACCTGGCGCATGGTGGCCGCGTCCCCGGCGTGGAAGCCGCAGGCCACGTTGGCACTGGTGACGACGGACAGCAGCCGCTCGTCGTCGGTCAGCCGCCAGCGGCCGAAGCCCTCACCGAGGTCGGCGTTGAGATCGATCGAGGTCATGGATTGATTCGCGTCTCTCCTCAGGCCACGCGGTACTGCTCGTCGCGGGCGTCGGTCAGGAACATCTGCCCCGGCGCGTGGGTGATGGCGAACGGTGGCCGGGAGGCCGTCACCGCCGCCTGCGGGGTCACCCCGCAGGCCCAGAACACCGGGATGTCGTCCGGCTCGGCGTCCACCGCGTCACCGAAGTCGGGGCGGTCCAGATCCGCGATGCCCAGCCCGGACGGATCGCCGCAGTGGACCGGGCTGCCGTGCACCGCCGGCAGCAGGCTGCTCTCCCGGATGGCCGCCGGCAGGTGCTCCGGCGGCACCGGACGCATCGACACGACCATGGGGCCGTGCAGCCGTCCGGCCGGCCGGCACTGACGGCTCGTCACGTACATCGGCACGTTGCGGCCCTGTTCGATGTGCCGGATCGGGACGCCCGCCGACGTCAGCGCCCACTCGAAGGTGAAACTGCAGCCGATGAGGAACGTCACCAGGTCCGCGCGCCAGTGCCCGCGCACGTCCGTCGGCTCCTCCACCAGCTCGCCGTCCCGCCACACCCGGTAGCGCGGCAGATCGGTGCGCAGGTCCGCGCCCTCGGCGAGGACGGTTCTGAAGGAACCGGCGTCGGTGACGTCCAGGACCGGACACGGCTTGGGGTTGCGCTGGCAGAACAGCAGCATGTCGTAGGCCCAGTCGGCGGGGACCGAGATGATGTTCACCTGGGTGTGCCCCGCGGCGACCCCGGCGGTGGGGCCGGTCAGCCCTTCCCGGAAGCGCCGCCGGGCCGCGGCGGGGCTCCACGCGTGCGCGTGCTCGTCGGCGAGGGCCACGGGGCGGTCCTCCGCCAGTACCCGAAGGCGGCGGTCCGTGGGGGAACCGTTGGTGGTGTCCGTGGGGTTCACGCCAGCTCCTTCCCGCGTGTCTCGGGCAGCCCCAGCAGCGCGAGGGCGGCGATGCCGTAGCCGATCGCGCCGAAGACCAGCGCGCCGCCCACGCCCCAGCTGTCGGCCAGGAAGCCGACCAGGGTCGGGAAGACCGCGCCCAGGGCGCGGCCGGTGTTGTACGTGAAGCCCTGCCCGGTGCCGCGCACCGCCGTCGGGTACAGCTCGCTGAGGTAGGAGCCGAAGCCGCTGAAGATGGCCGACATGCAGAACCCCAGTGGGAAGCCCAGCACCAGCAGCAGGGTGTTGGCGCCGCTCGGTATGTTCGCGTACGCCAGGATGCAGATCGCCGACAGCAGCGCGAACAGCCAGATGTTGCGGCGCCGGCCCAGCCGGTCGGTGAGGTAACCGCCGGTCAGATAGCCGATGAAGGCACCGGAGATCAGGAACGTCAGGTACGAACCGGTCCCGACGACCGACAGGCCCCGCTCCGTCTTCAGGTACGTCGGCACCCAGGTGGCCAGCGTGTAGTAGCCGCCCTGGACACCGGTGGAGAGCAGTCCCGCGAAGACCGTGGTGCGCAGCAGGCCCGGCGAACCGGCGGTGCCCGGCTTGAAGATGGCCGCGAACGATCCGCGTCCGGCGCTTCGTTCCCGGGCCGCCGTCGCCTCGGGCGCGTCGTGCACCCGGCGCCGTACCCACACCACCAGCAGCGCGGGCAGCGCGCCGGTCCAGAACATCACGCGCCAGGCCAGGTCGTCGCCGGCCACGGAGAAGACCAGTGTGTAGACGACCGCGGCCAGCGCCCAGCCGACCGCCCAGGAACTCTGGATCGCGCCGAGCGTGCGGCCCCGGTGCTTCGCGCTCGCGTACTCGGCGACCAGGATCGCGCCGACCGCCCACTCGCCGCCGAACCCGAGGCCCTGCAGGGCGCGGAACACCAGCAGCGTCTCGTAGGTGGGGGCGAAGCCGCAGGCCACGGTGAACACCGCGTAGGTGATCACCGTGATCATCAGTGCCCGGACCCGGCCGACGCGGTCCGCGACCACGCCGGCGACGGCGCCGCCGATCGCGGAGACGACCAGCGTGACGGTGGTGAACAGGCCGGTCTGGCCGCTGTCCAGACCGAAGTGCGCGGCCAGCGCCACCATGCTCAGCGGCAGCGTGAAGTAGTCGTACGAGTCCAGCGCATAGCCGCCGAACGCGCCCGCGAAGGCGCGGCGGCCGCGCGGGTCCAGGGCCCGCAGCCAGCCGAACGCGCCGTCGTCGGGGGCGTGTTCGCCGCCTTTGGACCGGGTGCCGGAGGTCAGGGCCTGCGGTGGAGGGGTCGTGCTCATGGGCACCTCGCAGTTGTGGGACGGAGGGTGCGGAGGAGTGAGCCGTGCCGTGCGGAAGCCAGGGCGCCGTCGTGCCGCAGTACGGGGAAGCGGCGGCGCCGTGCGTAGCAAGGTAGAGGATCGTTGAACGATCCTTCAATACCCCTGTTGTTTCGTTCCTGTGTCTGCGGTTGAATTCCGGGCATGGCAGAGCAGCTGACGCCACTGGCCGACGACCGTGCCCTGCTGGGCCGCACCAGCACCGCCGAGCGCGTCTCGGACATCCTCAGAAGCCGTGTCGCCGAGGGCTACTTCCCGCCCGGCACCCGGCTGTCGGAGGACAGCATCGGCGGGGCGCTCGGCGTCTCCCGCAACACGCTGCGCGAGGCGTTCCGGCTGCTCACGCACGAGAGGCTGCTCGTCCACGAGTTGAACCGCGGCGTGTTCGTACGGGTGCTGGCGGTCGAGGACGTCGAGGACATCTACCGCACCCGCCGCCTCGTCGAGTGCGCCGTCGTACGCGGCCTGGGTGAGCCGCCGTACGCAGTGGACGGCCTCGCCGAGGCCGTCGCGGAGGGCCGGCGGGCGGCCCGCGAAGCCGACTGGAATGGGCTGGGCACCGCCAACATCCACTTCCACCGGGAACTGGTCGCGCTCGCGGGCAGCGAGCGCACCGACGAACTGATGCGCAGCGTCTTCGCCGAACTGCGTCTCGCCTTCCACGTCGTGGACGACCCGCGGCGCCTGCACGAGCCGTACCTCGGCCGCAACCAGCAGATCCTCCGGGCCCTGCTGGCGGGCGACCGGGGCGGGGCCGAGAGGCTCCTCGCGGTCTACCTCGACGACTCGCTGGACCGGATCGTGGAGGTGTACCGCAGACGGGTCGGCGAGGACGGGTAGCGGGTCCCCCGCCCCTTCGGTGACGCCGGTCGCGCCGGGCGCATCTGCGCCGTTTGGGTCGTTGTCAGAGCGAGGACCTAGTCTGTGCACCGTGACTTCGCCTGCATCGACGGACAGCGTTCCGCCCCAGCTCAGCGCGGGGCCGCGCCCGGCACCGGGCCCGGCCGCCGACGAAGGGCTGGCGCGGCGGCTGCGCGCGCTCGCGTGCACCGCGCCGCTGCACGACCTCGACGCGCGCAAGGCGAACCTCGCGGGCGAGTACTCGGTGTACGGCATGGCGGAGGTCGCGCTCGCCGCCATCGACCTCGTCACCCTCAACATGGACTTCGACACCGGCGCCGACCACGACCAGATCGTGGCCCGGCTCATCCCGCGCGTCGCCGCCCAGGCCCCGCACCGGCCGGTGGCCGAGCACGAGCGCGTGGCCCGCTGGGTGCTGGAGAACCTGATCAACGTCGGCAGTGTCGACCGCGGCTTCCGCGCGGTGTACGGCACCTTCGCCCCGGACGGCACCTATGTCCGCCGGGACTACGACTTCAAGCTGATCGAGGAGGTGCCGGGCCCCGGCGGCAGCGTCTATCTGCGCACCACGGACGAGGCCGTCAACGTCCTCGTGGGCGCCCTCGACACCGACGTCACCAGCGCGCAGATCGCCGCCGAGGTGAAACTCGAGGTGCTCATCAACCGCGGCCGGCTCGCCGACGCCCAGCTCGCCGCCGAGCAGGCCCGCTACCGGACCGTGCAGTACTCGGAGACCCTGCGCCGGGCCCTGGAGGCCACCCGGCGCAACGTCCGCGCGGTGGACTGGCTGAACGCGGTGCCCGACATGATCGCCGAGGCCCTCGACCACGTCGCCGACCGCTACCGGCACGAGAACGCGATCCTGACCAACATCCGCAAGGCCCGCGACGAGACCGAGGAGCCCGAGCACAAGCGGCGCGCCGCCGAGCTCGTCGACATCGTCAAGGACTGCATCCGCAGGCACACGCAGCTGCAGTCCCGGCTGCTGGAGGCGGGCCCGCTCTTCCGCGCCGAACAGGACCGGCAGGCCTTCGCCACGCCCCTGACCACCTCCGGGACGGACCTCTTCGGACACCTGCTCGCACCGACCCTCCCGCTCCCCCTGGAGCAGGCGATCCGGGTCACGGACGCCTTCTTCGCGCACGGCACCGGACTGCGCACACCGGTCTCCGTCCGGGTCGCGGACCTCGTCGGCATACTGCTGACGCCGCCCGCCGAGCGGGAGCACCTCGGCGCGGAGATGCCCGAGCCCGACCTGATTGCCACGCCGGACGACAGCCGGTTCAGCGAGCAACAACTGGCGGCCGCCATGGAACTGCTGGACCTCCCCGCCGACGCGCCGCGACGGCTCTCGGGACTGCTCGCCGAGGCCCGGCGCAAGGACACCGAACTTCCTTATCTGGTGGCCCTGCTGGCCGTCCACGCGGCCAGCCCTCCGGTGGGCACCGCCTACCGGCAGGGCGAGGAGAAGCTGCTGTTCGCCGTGGACGACGGGACCGAGCTGGACGACCCCGAGTTCGGCGGGGCCGACCTCATCGTCGGCACGGCCCTGCTGGACGCGGCCGGAATGGCGGCCGGACGGACGGAGGCGGCGTGAACCCCACCCGCAACCCCAGGCACGAGCGGGACCGCACCCACGAGCGGGACCGCACCCACGAGCAGGACCGGGGCCACGAGCACGGCCGCAGCAAGGAGTACCGACCGTGACCGAGCACGTCGACCGGAGTGAGCCGGAAGCCGGCGGTGCGCCCGCGACGGCCGCCGTCACCCCCGCCGACGCCGCCGACGCGGCGCGGCTCGTGGCCTTCGGACTCCAGCCCAAGCTGCAGCCGGCGCGGGACCAGGAGTACGCCGAGCTGCTGCGCCGTCACCGCGAGGACCCGGCGTTCGCACGGCTCGCGGACGCGGTTGCCGCCGGGCTCGGCCTCGTCGTCCTGGAGGTGTCCCCGCGCGCGGGCATGGCGGTGACCGCCGCCGAGGACTCGGTGTTCGCCGTCCGCATGGGCGACTACGCGCGTCGTACCGCCGCCGACTCCGGGGACCGCTTCCTGCACGGGCTCGCCCACCTCGCCGTGGCCGCCCTGGCCTTCCCGCGCCCCGAGGATCTCGCCGACGACGGCTACATCGGGCGCGTCACGGTCAACGGCGTCGACGCCTTCGTGCGCCAGGCCTGCCGCCGCCTGGAGCAGCGCGCCGAGGAACAGGGCGAGAACACCGACCCGGCCACCGACGCGCCCGGCCTCGAGGCCGCCTGGCGGATCTGGGCCAGACGCAGCGCGACCGGAGCGACCAAGGACGCGCGCCGGCCGGCCGCCTCGACCACCGGCATCGTGGCGAAGGCGCTGGCCTTCCTCACCGACTCCGGGTTCCTCCAGCGCACCGGCGAGGAGAGCGGCGGCACCTACCGCACGACGGCCCGCTACCAGCTCCAGGTGCGCGACATGGCGGGCAGCGCCGCCATGGCCGAACTCCTCGAACTGGGCGTCGTCCCGGTCACCGACGGCACACCGAGCCTGCTGCCCGCCGAGCACACCGAAGACCTGGAGCTGGTGGCCGACGCCGGGCTGCCCTTCCACGCGCCCTCCCGCCCCTGACCCCTCCCGAACCGCCGATCCGCAAGAAGACTGACGAGAGTCCGCCATGTACGAGCTGTCCCGGGTCCGCCTCTACTCCATCGGGCCGGCCGGTGCGCGCTACGCCGACACCGTGCTGGACCTGCGGGGCGTGGGCGAGCCGGTGCCCGACCCCGCGCCCACCCAGGCGGAGTTCTTCGAGGAGGAGCCGGTCGGCCCGCCGCGCCGCCCCGCGCCCGCCGGCGTGCTCTTCCTGGAGAACGGCGGCGGCAAGTCGGTCCTGCTCAAGCTGATCTTCTCCGTGATGCTGCCCGGCCACCGCAACACCCTCGGTGGCGCCAGCTCCGGCGTGCTGCGCAAGTTCCTCCTGGCCGACGACTGTGGGCATGTGGCGCTGGAGTGGCAGCACGTACTGACCGGCGAGTGCGTGGTCGTCGGCAAGGTGAGCGAGTGGCGCGGGCGCCAGGTGTCCAACGACCCGCGGAAGTTCGCCGAGGCCTGGTACTCCTTCCGGCCCGGCCCCGGACTGACCCTGGACAACCTCCCCGTCGCCGAGGCCACCGCCGTACGCCCGCCCGCGGAGGGCCAGTCGGCCGCGCAGGGCCGGCGCCGCACCATGAAGGGCTTCCGGGACGCGATCACGGAGGCGGGCAAGGCCTATCCGCACTTGGAGGTGCACTGGGAGGAGATCCACGAGCGCTGGACCGAGCACCTGGGCGACCTCGGTCTGGACCCCGAACTCTTCCGCTACCAGCGCGAGATGAACGCCGACGAGGGCGAGGCCGCCGGCCTGTTCGCGGTGAAGAAGGACTCCGACTTCACCGACCTGCTACTGCGCGCCGTCACCGACACCCGCGACACCGACGGACTCGCCGACCTGGTCAGCGGCTTCGGCAACAAGCTGGGCCGGCGCGCCGAACTGATCGCCGAACGGGACTTCACCGCAGGGTCGGTGGACCTGCTCGGACGGATCGTCGAGGCGGCCCGGGCTCGCACGCGCGCGCGTGAAATCCACACCGCAGCCGAGCGGCGCACCCGCACGCTGGCCCGGCGGCTGTCCGCGCGGGCCGTGCAGGAGCGGGTCCGGGCCGCCGACCTCGCCCAGCGCGTCACGGCCGCCGCCTACGCCGTCACGCACTGCGAGGGCGCCCGCGAGCGCAGCGCCCTCATCGCCGCCGAACTCGCCTACCGGCACGCCTCGCTGGCGCTCGCCGCCGCGGAGAAGTCGGCCGCGGCGCAGAAGCGCGAGCTCGCCGACGCCCGCACCCTGCACTCCGCCTGGCAGGCCGCCGAGGCCGTACTGCGCCACCGCGCCGCCGCCGACCGCGTCACCCGCGTCTCCGCGGCCATCCAGGAGGCCGAGCGGGACGCGGCCCCCGCGCTCGCCGCCCGCGCCAAGGCCGCCGTGGATCTCGTACGGGCCCTGCACGCGGCCGCGGAGAGCGCCGAGAGCCTCGCCAACGAGGAGGAGGAGCGGTCCGCGCGGCTGCAGGAGGCAGGCGAGTCTGCCTACCGGGACCAGACCGCCGCCGCCACCGAGGCGCAGCGCGCCCGCAGCGAGGCCGGCCATCTGCGCCAGCGGCTGACCGAGGTCGAGCAGGAGACCGCCGAGGCCGTCCGCGCGGGCTGGCTGGACGACAGCGCCCCCGACGCGGACCCGGCGCGCGCCGCCCTGGCCGCCAGCGACGCCGAGAAGACGGCCGTCGCCGCCTGGGACGAGGCCCGCGAGGTCTCCCGGAAGGCCACCGAGCACGCCCGCGAGGCGGCCTCGGCCGAATCCCGCGGGGAACTCACGGCGGCGCGCGCCGCCGACGCGGCCACGGCGGCGGAACGGGCCTACGACGCCGAGCGCCGTCTCGCCGAGGCGCTGGCGGGGGAGGAACGACTCGCGGAGCTGCTGAGCCTGCCGGGCGCCGGCGGCGCCGGCCGGACCGGAGTGCCGGGCCCCAGGACGGGGCCGGACGACACCGCCGGCGCCCGCGGCGGAGCGGCGGAGACGGCGGCGGCCGACGCGGGCGTGGATGCCGGCGGAGCGGCCCATGGCCGGACGAACGGCCCCGAGGGCGGAGCCGGACAGCGCGGCGGCAGAGCGGCGGACCCGGCGGGCGCCGCGGCCGACGGCGGGCCACGCACCCTCGCCGAGCACGACCTCACCTCCGAGGACCTGGACCGCTTCGCCGACGAGTTGCGCGAACTCCTCGACGACGCCGTCTCCTGCGCCGAGCGGCAGCTGTTCGAGCTGCGCACCGCCGCCGCCGACGACTCGCGCATCCTCGGCGCGCTCGGCGACGGCGGTCTGCTACCGCCGGGCCCGGACGTGCTGGCGACCGTCGAGTTCCTCGGGGAGCACGGCATTCCCGCGCTGCCCGGCTGGCGCTACCTCGCCCAGGCCGTCGACCCCGCCGACCACGCGCGCGTACTGGCCGCCCGCCCCGAACTGGTCGACGGTGTGATCATCACCGATCCCGACACGCACGCGCGGGCCCGCGAGGCGCTCGCCGACGCGGCCCTGCTGCCCCGGTCCGCCGTGGCCGTCGGCACCGCGGCGGCTCTGCTCGCCCCCACCCCGGCGGCCGGCGCGGCCGACGGCGCCGTCTTTCTCGTGCCGCCGAACCCGGCAATGCACGACGAGCACGCCGCCGACGAGGAGCGGCAGGCGCTGCGCGCGCGGGCGGCCCGGCGGGACGAGGAGATCCGGGCGCTGGCCGCCCGGCTCGGCAAGGACCGGGAACTGGCGGCCCGGCTCGCCTCCTGGCGCACCGGCTGTCCCGCGGGCCGGCTGACCGAGCTGGCCCGGGCCGCCGGGGACGCACGCGTGTTCGCCGAGGAGTCCGAGGCCGAGCTGGCCGAGGCGCGCGCCACGCGGGCGGAGGCCGACGAGGCCGCCGCCGAGGCCGCGCAGCTGCGCGACGAGCGGCAGGAAGCCGCGCAGAGGGCCCGGCGCGCCGCCGACGCCCTCGCCGGGCTCGCCTTCCGGCTGCGCGAGCGCGCCGGCTGGCAGGTCCGGCTGCGTGAACTCGCCGATGAGGCCGCGGAGTCGGAGGCCCGCGCCCAGGAATGCCTGGAGCGGGCCCGCGCCGCCGACGAGGACCGGCGCGCCGCCCAGCGCGCCGCCGACGACGCCCGCCGCACCGCCCGCGCGCTGCGCGCCGAGCGGTCCGAGATCGCCGGTGCCCCCGACGACGTACCGCAGAGCGACACAGACGCCCCGAAGGCCTCCTTGCCCGCCCTTCGTGAGGCCTACCGCGCCGCCTCCCAGGTGTACGAGAAGGTCGGCGTCGGCGCCGACCTGCGCGCCGAGCAGGCCCGGGCGGAGAGCGACGAGAGCGCGGCCCGCGCGGAACTGGACCGGCTCAGCAACAAGGTCCGTACGCGCGCCGAGCAGCTCCTTCAGTCCCCCGACGGTTCCGACGGCCCGTCCCGGCAGGCCGCCGCCGCCCGCGCGGAGGAGCTGGTGCAGCTGCTGGAGACCCGTATGTCGTCCGCGAGTGAGCAGCTCGGGCGGCTGCGCGGCGAGGCCGAGCGGCACGCGCCCGAGGACGGCGAGGCGCACACCGAGCTGCCCGAGGAGCAGCTCCCGCGCGACGCCGGGCACGCGCAGGCGCTGCTGCGCACCGCCACCGGAGAACTCGCCTCCCGCACCGAGGCGCTGACCCGGGCCCGGGAGGCGCACGCCGAGCTGCTCGAGACCCATCGGGCCGCCGAGGACGCGGCGAGCGGCTTCGACGAGATCTCCGCGACGCTCCGCGACCTGCTGCGCGAGCACACCAGTGACGAGGAGCAGGAGGAACCGGAGCCGTATCCGGGCAGCCCGGAAGGCGCCCGGCAGGCGGCCGCCGAGTCCCGCCGCTCGCTGCGCGGCTGCTCCGCCGACCTGTCCGCCGCCGAGGCGGCGGTGCGCGAGGCGAGCGACGTCCTGGTCCGGCACGCCAACTCCACCCGCTACGAACAGGTGCGCACCCCCGCCCGGCAGCAGATCCGGGAGCTGCCCGCCGCCGCCCTGCCCGAGCACGCCCAGAAGTGGGCCGAGGCCTTCGCGCCCCGGCTCCGCGTCCTCACCGACGAACTGGCCCAGCTGGAGCGGAACCGGGACTCGATCGTGGACCGGCTGCGCGGCCTGGTCGAGTCGGCGCTCGCCACGCTCAGGTCCGCCCAGCGCCTCTCCCGGCTCCCGGAGGGCCTCGGCGAGTGGTCCGGACAGGAGTTCCTGCGCATCCGCTTCGAGGAGCCGGACCAGGCCACGCTCACCGAGCGGCTCGGCGAGGTCATCGACGAGGCGACCCGGGCCGCCGTGAAGAAGAACTCCGACCTTCGGCGCGATGGCATGTCCCTGCTGCTGCGCGGTGTGGCCGCCGCCCTCCAGCCCAAGGGGGTCGCCGTCGAGATCCTCAAGCCGGACGCCGTGCTGCGTGCCGAGCGCGTCCCCGTCGGCCAGATGGGCGACGTGTTCTCCGGCGGCCAGCTGCTCACCGCGGCCATCGCCCTGTACTGCACCATGGCGGCGCTGCGCTCCAACGACCGCGGCCGTGACAAGCACCGCCACGCGGGAACGCTGTTCCTGGACAACCCCATCGGGCGGGCCAACGCCACCTACCTGCTGGAACTGCAGCGGGCCGTGTCCGACGCGCTCGGCGTCCAGCTCCTCTACACCACCGGCCTGTTCGACACCACCGCCCTGGCCGAGTTCCCCCTGGTCATCCGCCTGCGCAACGACGCCGACCTGAGGGCCGGCCTGAAGTACATCAGAGTGGAGGAACACCTCCGGCCGGGGCTGCCCCAGCAGACCCCGGCCGGAGAGACGGTGCACAGCGAGATCACGGCGACGCGGATGTTCAAACGGCCGGCCTAGGTTCCCCAGTGCTGCGACCGGACAGGTTCACCGGCAAACCTTTCCGGTCGCAGCACCAGTCAGGCTTCCTCCCTCAGTAGATCCGCGGTGTTGCTGATGCGGTCGAGCAGTTCGCCGTTGCCCGCGATCGGGCAGCGGGCGGCCAGTTCCGCGAAGCACAGGGCGACCATGAACTGGCCGACGAAGACCCCCTGCCCCGCATCGCCGTGGCCGGCCTGCTCGCCGGGCGCACCGTCGAGACCGCGCGCTCGGTGCCGTACTTCTCGTCCGCCGGTACGGCGCCCGCATCCGGTTCGCCGCCCGTCGGCAGGACAGGGTCACCTCCGCGTCACGGAGGGCCGGCTCGTGGACGGAGCACCGCCCGGGGACGGCATCGCCGCCGCGTACGAACGTCACGGCCGCACGACCGCGGTTCTCGCCGCGGACCGCACGCGCCCCCTCACACGGGTCCGCCACGAACTGGCGCGGGACAGCGCCCGGGCCCAGGCGGCCGCCCTCCGGGGAACCGCCGTCCGGGCCGGCGGCCGTCCCGTCCGCTACGAGTGCGACAGCTGACCCGTGCCGCCCCGCCGGCGTATCCGCTCCTGCCTCCGCTCGGCCGCCCGCTCCTCCCGCCGGGCCCTGCGCCGCTCGCGGCGCAGGGCCCGCGCGGTGCTGCTCGGCGCCGAGACCACGCCGTTGCGCTGGTTCCACACCTGGCGGGTCACCCACACGTCGAGCGCCGCCCAGGTGGCGACCACCGTGCTCGCCACGCTGCTCAGGACCATCGGGAAAGCCAGCCATGACCCGGCCATGGTGCACAGGAACGCCACCACCGCCTGTATCAGCGTCACAGCGATGATCAGCACCGCACGCACGGCCGCCTCACGCACCGGGTCGGGCAGCCTGCGCCGCCGAGCCGGCTCCTCGACCCACAACGGTCTGCAGGAGGGCTGCTCGGCCCGTCCGTCCGCGTCCGCGGGACCGGCGAACCTCTCCGACCCCCGCCGGTCGGGTCCGACCGCCGGAATGTCGCGATCCGGCGCCTCGAATCTCCGTCGCGCCACCGTCAGCTGCGCCGTACCGCCGTCACCGGCCGCCCCGCGCCGTTCCTCCGTGCCCATCAACGTGTCACTCCCCACCGCCAGCAGACCGCTCGCCCCCGGTGTCCGAAGAACCGGCTCCCCAGTGGGCTGCCCGGCTTGCGCTGCTTTACGCCGCCCAGGTGCGGGATGCGGCTCCAGTGGCCCATTCCGCCCCCATGTCCCATGAGTAAGGACGAGCGAAGCACCACGAAGATTCCCAAGAAGCGAAAAATATCGGCCAACCGGCCCTGCGGCCCGACCTGTTCCGGCAGGCCGTCACCTCCTCATTCCGGGTCGTCATCTCCCGCAATGACCGGACAACTCGCCATCTCTCGTCGCCGGTGCGGAAGTTCAGGTTCCGGAAGCCTCTTCGAGATAGCGCGGTGTCGGTAGTAGGCTCGCGCCGTTTGTTGACGCACATGTGTACCCCCCTGTCGGTGGGGGGCGAGCTGGGGGAGGCCATGCGCTTTCGCGGGAAGTCCATCCGCCGGAAGATCGTGGCGCTGCTTCTCGTGCCGCTGCTGTCCCTGACGGCGATCTGGGCCTTTGCCACAGTGATCACCGGAAGGCAGGCGACCCAGCTGTTCAACGCCTCGTCCGTGGTGGAGAAGATCGCCTACCCCACCGAGGACACCGTCCGAGCGCTGCAGCAGGAGCGCCGGCAGACCCTCGTCTATCTCGCCGACCCGCGCGCCTCCGACGGGCTCGCCGCACTGCGGCGCAGCCGGACCGCAGCCGACGAGGCCATCGCCAAGATCCGCGGCAACGCGCGCAATCCCGACGTCCGGGACGCGATGGGCGCCGGCAGCGAGGGGCGGCTCACCGCCGTCCTCGACGCATTCGACGGCATCGAGTCCCTGCGCCGCAGCGTCGAGGACGGCACCGTCGGCCGTGCCCAGGCGCTCGGCCTCTACAACCACCTGGTCGACCCCTGCTACACGCTGCTCGCCGACCTCCACGTCTTCGACGACGTGGAGCTGGACGAGCAGTACCGCGCCCTCGTCAACCTCGCCCGGGCCCGCGAACTGCTCTCCCGCGAGGACGCGCTGCTCGGCTCCTCCCTCGTCGTCGGCACGCTCACCCGTGCCGAGAGCCGTGACATCTCCGATCTCGTGGCCGAGCGGACCCTGATGTACGGCGTCAGCCTGCCGTTCCTGCCCGCCGCCGAGCGCGGCCGCTACGAGCGCTTCTGGCAGAACGCCTCCACCGCCCCGCTGCGCGCCGCCGAGCAGACCGCGGCCTCCACCACGTCCGGCATGCCCCGCGCCGTGACCGCGAAGAGCTGGGACACCGCGGCCGCGACCGTCCTCGACGACCTCGGAGCCCTGGACGACCGGGCCAACGACCGCTATCAGGACCGCGTCCGCCCCGTCGCCATGGACGTCATCCTGCAGGCGGCCGTCGCGGGAGTCCTGGGCCTGATCGCCGTACTGGTCTCCCTGGTCCTGTCCGTGCGCATCGGCCGCGGCCTCATCCGCGACCTCAGGAAGCTGCGCCTGGAGGCCCACGAGGCCTCCGGCGTCCGGCTGCCCAGCGTGATGCGCCGGCTGTCGACCGGTGAACAGGTCGACGTGGAGACCGAGGTGCCGCGCCTGGAGTACGACAAGAACGAGATCGGCGAGGTCGGGCAGGCCCTCAACACCCTGCAGCGGGCCGCCGTCGAGGCCGCCGTCAAGCAGGCCGAACTCCGCGCCGGCGTCTCCGAGGTCTTCGTCAACCTCGCCCGCCGCAGCCAGGTTCTGCTGCACAAGCAGCTCACCCTCCTCGACACCATGGAACGCCGCACCGAGGACACCGAGGAACTCGCCGACCTGTTCCGCCTGGACCACCTGACCACCCGTATGCGCCGGCACGCCGAGGGCCTGGTGATCCTCTCCGGCGCCGCCCCCTCCCGGCAGTGGCGCAAACCCGTGCAGCTGATGGACGTCGTTCGCGCCGCGGTCGCCGAGGTCGAGGACTACGAGCGCATCGAGGTCCGCCGGCTGCCCCGGGTCGCCGTCACCGGCCCCGCCGTCGCCGACCTGACCCATCTCGTGGCCGAACTCCTGGAGAACGCCACGGTGTTCTCGCCGCCGCACACTGCGGTGCAGGTCCTCGGCGAGCGGGTCGCCAACGGCTTCACCCTGGAGATCCACGACCGGGGCCTGGGTATGGCCGCCGAAGCCCTGCTGGACGCCAACCTCCGCCTCGCCGAAACACCGGAGTTCGAACTCTCCGACACCGACCGGCTCGGACTCTTCGTGATCAGCAGGCTGGCCCAGCGGCAGAACGTCCGGGTCTCGCTGCAGCCGTCCCCCTACGGTGGCATCACCGCCGTCGTCTTCGTCCCCGACGCCCTGCTCACGGACGACGTCCCCGACACAAACGGCGTCGGCTTCCGTCTGGACCGGGAGCGGCCCGCCGCGAAGGCCGAAGTCCTCTCCAAGGCACCCGTGCCGCTTCCCGGCCTGCCGGCCTCGCTGCTGGACGGGCCGGTGGAGCTGGAGGCGCCCGTCGACCTGGACGCCATCGAGGACTTCCCCGGCACCCTCGGTGACGCGGACAGCGAACGCGGCGGACTCTTCCGCCCGCGCCGCTCCCTGGCCAAGCCGCAGACGGACGACGCGACGCCCCACGAGACGGCCGAGCACCGGCAGGGCACCGGCCTGCGCGGCGCGGAAGACCGCACCGACGAGGACGAGGTCCCGCACCTGCCGGTGTCGCTGCCGCGGCGCCGGACGCCCAAGCTGGTCAGCTCCCACGGGCGCCCGGTCAGCGAACAGCGGTCCCGCCGCGAGCCGGCGGACGGCCGGCCCGCTGCGAGCGCCGGCCGGCCGGACCCGGAGCCCGCGCCTCCACTGCCGGCCCGCCGGCGCGGCGAGACGCCCCTCAGGCGGGCCACCCCGTCCGCCGACCGCCTCGGCGGACGCGGCGTGTCCCCGGCGCCACCGGCCGCAGGCGAGGGTGCGGAGCAGGCTCCCGCCCTCCCGCAGCGCACCCGCCGGGCCGCCCTCGCGGCCGGCGGCCCCGACGACACGGGCCTCAGCCCCGCCACCGCGCCGGGCGAACCCGGACCCGGTGCGGGACCGCTGCCCCGGCGCGTGCGGCAGGCGAACCTCGCCCCGCAACTCAAACAGGCTCCCGAGCGGCGCACCGAGGACGGGCCCGAAGCCGTCGAACGTGACGCCGACGAGGTCCGCAGCCGTATGGCATCGCTACAGCGAGGCTGGCAGCGTGGCCGTGAGGAGAACGCCGTGGGCGACGACGCCCAGGACGGCACAGCACAAGGAACGACTAAGGGGGACGGTCGATGACCGCACCGAAGGCGACCGGCCACACCTCGACCGACAAGGCCGGTCTGAACTGGCTCCTCGACGACCTCGTGGACCGGGTCGCCAGCATCCGCAAGGCCGTCGTACTCTCCGGGGACGGTCTTGCCACCGGAGTGTCCAAGGACCTCACCCGGGAGGACAGCGAGCACCTGGCCGCCGTGGCCTCCGGCTTCCACAGCCTCGCCAAGGGCGTGGGCCGGCACTTCGAGGCCGGCAGCGTCCGTCAGACGGTCGTCGAGCTGGACGACGCCTTCCTCTTCGTGACCGCCGCCGGCGACGGCAGCTGCCTGGCCGTCCTGTCCGACGCCGACTCCGACGTCGGACAGGTCGCGTACGAGATGACGCTGCTCGTCAAGCGGGTCGGAGTACATCTGGGCGCCGCTCCGCGCACCGATCTGCCCTCGGGCGGGTAGTGGGATGACATGAGCGGAGACGGTCAGGCAGGAAGCCACTGGTTCGACGACGAGGCCGGACCGGTGGTCCGTCCGTACGCCATGACGCGGGGCCGCACCAGCCATGCGGCCCAGCACCGCCTCGACCTGATCGCGGTGGTCGTCGCGGAACACCATGTGGACGACCCGGAGGCGGACCACGCGCTGTCCCCGGAACACGTGGACATCGTGGAGATGTGCCGAGACACACCGCAGTCGGTCGCCGAACTCGCCGCGGAACTCGACCTCCCCGTCGGCGTGGTGCGCGTCCTCGTCGGCGACCTCGTGGACGAGGAGTACGTCCACGTCAACCGTCCGGTGCCCCCGGCCGAGCTGCCGGACGAGAGTATTCTGCGCGACGTGATCAACGGCCTGCGGGCGCTGTGAGCGGCGCGGAAGCGGGGTGGTGACGTGACAGGCTGGCAGTTCTGGGTCGACCGGGGCGGCACGTTCACCGACATCGTCGCGCGGCGCCCGGACGGCCGCCTGGTCACGCACAAGCTGCTGTCCGACAACCCCGCACGGTACGCCGACGCGGCCGTCGCGGGCGTCCGTGAACTCCTCGGCGGCTCCGCCGGTCCCGTCGAGTCGGTCCGCATGGGCACCACCGTGGCCACCAACGCCCTGCTGGAACGCAAGGGCGAGCGGACCCTGCTCGTCGTCACCCGCGGCTTCCGCGACGCCCTGCGCATCGCCTACCAGAACCGCCCGCACATCTTCGCCCGCCGCATCGAACTGCCCGAGCTGCTCCACGAACGCGTCATCGAGGTCGACGAGCGCATCGCCGCCGACGGAACCATGCTGCGCGCCCCCGACCTGGACGTCCTCGCCGGCCCGCTGCAGGAGGCGTACGACGCCGGGATCCGCGCCCTCGCCGTGGTCTGCCTGCACAGCCATCTGCACCCGGCGCACGAGAGGGCCGTCGGTGAACTGGCCGCCCGCATCGGCTTCCCGCAGATCTCGCTGTCCAGCGAGGTCAGCCCGCTGATGAAACTCGTCCCCCGCGGGGACACGGCCGTCGTCGACGCCTACCTCTCGCCCGTACTGCGCCGTTACGTGCAGCACGTCGGCGACGAACTCCAAGGCGTACGGCTGATGTTCATGCAGTCCAACGGCGGGCTCGCCGAGGCCCGGCAGTTCCGCGGCAAGGACGCCATTCTGTCCGGGCCCGCGGGCGGCATCGTCGGCATGGCCCGGATGTCCAGGCTCGCCGGCTTCGACCGGGTCATCGGCTTCGACATGGGCGGCACCTCCACCGACGTCTCCCACTTCGCGGGCGCGTACGAACGGGTCTTCACCACGCAGATCGCCGGGGTCCGGCTGCGGGCCCCCATGCTGGACATCCACACCGTGGCCGCCGGTGGCGGCTCGGTCCTGCACTTCGACGGCTCCCGCTACCGGGTGGGCCCCGACTCGGCGGGCGCCGACCCCGGACCCGCCTGCTACCGAGGCGGCGGCCCGCTCACCGTCACGGACGCCAACGTCATGCTCGGCCGCATCCAGCCCGCCCACTTCCCGGAGGTGTTCGGCCCAGGCGGCGATGAGCCCCTCGACGACGAACTCGTCCATGAGCGCTTCACCGCACTCGCCCAGGAGATCCACCGCAGGACCGGCGACGACCGCAGCCCGGAGCAGGTCGCCGAGGGCTACCTGCAGGTCGCAGTCGCCAACATCGCCAACGCCGTCAAACGGATCTCCGTGCAGAAGGGCCACGACGTCACCCGCTACGCCCTCACCACCTTCGGTGGCGCGGGCGGCCAGCACGCCTGCATGGTCGCCGACTCCCTCGGCATCCGCACCGTCCTCGTCCCGCCCATGGCGGGCGTCCTGTCCGCGCTCGGCATCGGCCTCGCCGACACCACGGCCATGCGTGAGCAGTCCGTCGAAGCACCACTGGAGCCCGCCGCCATGCCGGGCGTCACGAAGACCGCCGACGGCCTGGAGGCCGCGGCCCGCGCGGAACTGCTCGCCGAGGACGTCCCCGAGGAACACATCCGCGTCACCCGGCGCGCCCAGCTCCGCTACGACGGCACGGACACCACCCTCACCGTCGAGCTGACCGAGCCCGACAGCATGAGCCACGCTTTCGAAGCACGTCATCGCGCCACGTACTCCTTCACGCTCGACCGTCCGATCGTCGTCGAATCCCTCTCCGTGGAAGCCACCGGCATCACCGACCCCCCCGATCTCTCCGCCCTCGCCCCGTACGGGGCCGCCCGCGCGGGCCGCTCCACCGCACCGGAGACCGTCCGGCTCCACACCGGCGGCGCCTGGCAGGACGTCCCGCTCCACCGCCGCGAGGACCTGCCTCCCGGCGACACCGTCACCGGCCCCGCGATCATCACCGAGGCCGGCGCGACGACCGTCGTCGACGACGGCTGGCGGGCCGCGGCACGAGACGGCGGGCATCTGGTGTTGGAACGCGCGGCGGTTACGCAGAGTTCCAATCTCGCTACGGTGGCCGACCCGGTTCTGCTGGAGGTGTTCAACAACCTCTTCATGTCCATCGCCGAGCAGATGGGCGCCCGACTGGAGTCCACGGCCCAGTCGGTCAACATCAAGGAGCGCCTGGACTTCTCCTGCGCCCTGTTCGACCCGGACGGGAACCTGGTGGCCAACGCCCCGCACATTCCCGTGCACCTCGGCTCGATGGGCACCAGCGTCAAGGAGGTCATCCGGCGCCGGGGCGCGGCGATGCGGCCGGGGGACACCTACGCGGTCAACGACCCGTACCACGGCGGCACCCATCTGCCGGACGTCACCGTCATCACCCCGGTCTTCGACGGCGGGGACACACGCGGTGAACGCATTCTCTTCTTTGTCGCCTCCCGCGGTCACCACGCCGAGATCGGCGGTATCGCGCCCGGCTCCATGCCCGCCGACAGCCGCACCATCGACGAGGAGGGCGTCCTCTTCGACAACTGGCTGCTCGCCGAGAACGGCCACCTCCGCGAGGAGGAGACCCACCGCCTGCTGACCGAGGCGCCCTGGCCCTCCCGCAACCCCGGCACCAACCTCGCCGACCTGCGCGCCCAGATCGCCGCCAACCAGAAGGGTGTCGACGAGGTCAACCGCATGATCGAGGACTTCGGCCTCGACGTCGTCCAGGCCTACATGCGGCACGTCCAGGACAACGCCGAAGAGGCCGTCCGCCGGGTCATCGACGCACTGCAGGACGGGGAGTACGCCTACGAGACCGACTCCGGCGCCGTCATCCGGGTCCGCGTCCGAGTGGACCGCGAGCACCGGTCGGCCACGATCGACTTCACCGGCACCTCCCCGCAACTGGCGACCAACTTCAACGCGCCGTTCGCCGTCGTCAACGCGGCCGTCCTGTACGTCTTCCGCACCCTGGTCGCCGACGACATCCCGCTCAACGACGGCTGTCTGCGCCCCCTGAAGATCATCGTGCCGCCCGGCTCGATGCTCAGTCCCGAGCCGCCGGCCGCCGTCGTCGCAGGGAACGTGGAGACCTCGCAGGCCATCACCGGTGCCCTGTACGCGGCGCTCGGCGTCCAGGCCGAGGGGTCCGGGACGATGAACAACGTCACCTTCGGCAATGACCGCCACCAGTACTACGAGACCGTCGCCTCCGGCTCCGGCGCGGGCGACGGCTTCCCCGGCGCCAGCGTCGTCCAGACCCACATGACCAACTCGCGGCTCACCGATCCCGAAGTCCTCGAATGGCGGCTGCCCGTGCGGCTGGAGGAGTTCGCGGTCAGGCGCGGCAGCGGCGGCTGTGGACGGTGGCGCGGCGGCGACGGCGCGGTGCGCCGCATTCGTTTCCTCCAGCCCATGACCGTCTCGACGCTGTCCCAGCACCGCCGGGTCCCGCCCTACGGCATGGCGGGCGGCGAGCCCGGCGCGGTAGGCGCCAACCGGGTGGAGCGCGCGGACGGCACCGTCGTCGAACTCGGCGGAAGTGACTCCGCGGACGTCGCCCCCGGCGACGTACTCGTCATCGAAACCCCCGGCGGCGGAGGCTACGGCCCACCGTCGTCCGACCACCATCAAGCAGGAGAAGAGATCGATGATCTTCGGGCGTTCTGAGCGTGGCAAGCCCCCGGTCGAGCCCGTCACGCTGAAGATCCTGGTGGCCGGCGGCTTCGGCGTGGGCAAGACGACCCTCGTCGGCGCGGTCAGCGAGATCAGGCCGCTGCGCACCGAGGAACTGCTGACCGAGGCCGGGCGCCCGGTCGACGACATCAGCGGTGTGGAGGGCAAGCACACCACGACCGTCGCCATGGACTTCGGCCGCATCACCCTGCGCGAGGACCTGGTGCTGTACCTCTTCGGGACGCCCGGGCAGGAGCGGTTCTGGTTCATGTGGGACGAACTGTCCGAGGGCGCGCTGGGCGCGGTCGTCCTGGCCGACACCCGCCGCCTTGAGGACTGCTTCGCCGCCGTGGACTACTTCGAGCGGCGCTCCATCCCCTTCGTGGTCGGCGTCAACTGCTTCGAGGGTGCCGCCCGCTACCCGGTGCAGGACGTCCGTCAGGCCCTCGACCTCGACAACGGCGTGCCGCTGCTGCTGTGCGACGCCCGCGACCGCGAGTCGGTCAAGGAGATCCTCATCGGCGTCGTCCAGCACGCCATGGCGCACGCTGCGGAGCACCGGCAGACCGTCACCACCTGAGGCGTCCACCGCCGCCGGGAAGCCGCCGCCGGCCGGCTCACGTGCACGGCCCGTACCCCCGCCGACCGGGGTACGGGCCGCGTTCCATGGCACGCGCGCGTGGCGCGCGGACGGCGTGCACGCGTGCGTGCCGCGCGATGGGCCCACACGCGCCCGCGGCTAGCCCTCGCCGTCCTCCAGCCAGCCGAAGCTCTTCTCGACGGCCTTCTTCCAGTTGTGGTACTCGCGGTCCCGGACCGAGTCCTCCATGGACGGGGTCCACTCGGCGTCCTTCTGCCAGTGCGACTTGAGCTCGTCGAGGTCGTTCCACACACCGGTGGCGAGCCCGGCCGCGTAGGCGGCGCCCAGGCAGGTGGTCTCCGAGACCTTGGGGCGGATCACCGGCACGCCGAGCACATCCGCCTGATGCTGCATGAGCAGGTTGTTCTTCGTCATGCCGCCGTCGACCTTCAGCGTCTTCAGGTGCACCCCGGAGTCCTGGTACATGGCGTCCACGACCTCACGGGTCTGCCAGCTCGTGGCCTCGAGCACGGCCCGTGCCAGGTGCCCCTTCGTGACGTACCGGGTGAGACCGGTGATCACGCCCCGTGCGTCCGAACGCCAGTACGGTGCGAACAGGCCGGAGAACGCGGGCACGATGTACGCGCCGCCGTTGTCCTCGACGCTCGCCGCCAGCGGCTCGATCTCGTCCGCGGTGCGGATGATGCCGAGCTGGTCGCGGAACCACTGCACCAGCGCGCCCGTGATGGCGATGGCCCCCTCCAGGCAGTAGACCGGCGGCTCGCCGCCGATCTTGTAGCCCATGGTGGTGAGCAGACCGCTCTTCGAGGGCACCGGCCGGCTGCCGGTGTTCAGCAGCAGGAAGCTGCCGGTGCCGTACGTGTTCTTGGCGTCGCCCACGTCATAGCAGGCCTGCCCGAACACGGCCGCCTGCTGGTCGCCCAGGGCCGATGCCACCGGTACGCCGGCGAGCTGGCCGACGGCGGTCCCGTACACCTCCGAGGAGGACTTGATCTCGGGCAGGATCGCCTCGGGGACGTTCATGGCGGACAGGATGGACGGCTCCCACTGGAGGGTCTCCAGGTTCATCAGCATCGTGCGGCCGGCGTTGGTGACGTCGGTGACGTGATGTCCGCCGTCGGTACCGCCGGTGAGGTTCCAGATCAGCCAGGAGTCGATCGTGCCGAAGGCGATCTCGCCGCGCTCCGCCCGGTCACGCAGACCGGGCACGTTGTCCAGCAGCCAGGCCGCCTTCGGGCCGGAGAAGTAGCTGGCCAGCGGCAGGCCGGTCTGTTCACGGAAACGGTCCTGCCCGTCGGAGCCGCCCAGCTCGTTGCAGAGCGCCGAGGTGCGCGTGTCCTGCCAGACGATCGCGTTGTGCACCGGCTTGCCGGTGGCGCGGTCCCACAGCACCGTCGTCTCGCGCTGGTTGGTGATGCCGAGCGCGCTGAGCTGGTCGGCGCGCAGCCCGGCCTTGGCGATCGCGCCCGCGACCACTGCCTGCACCTTCGACCAGATCTCGGTGGCGTCGTGCTCCACCCAGCCCGGCTTGGGGAAGATCTGCCGGTGTTCGCGCTGGTCGACGGCGACAATGGCGCCGCTGTGGTTGAAGACGATGCAGCGGCTCGAGGTGGTGCCCTGGTCGATAGCGGCCACGTACTTCTCGGCGTTGTCCGTCATGGCTACCCCTTGGTGGCGAGGGTCAGAAGGCTGCGTTGTGGTCGACGCCCGCGTGCGTCCCTTCGATCAGCTGGGACGATGCGCGGGTCCAGGTCGCGTGATGGATCGCGTAGCCGGATCTCCGGGAGGTGAGAAGGGCCCGAGGGCTGCGACGGTTTTGGCTGTTTGCGTCCTTACTCGTAACAGTTTGGCCCACACTGGGCTGATACTGCGCGAGATGGACGACGGACGCGTCCGCGGCGAAGCGGGACGGGAGGGCGGAGCCGGTGCTCTCGCCGACGACCACGTTCGCGTCCGCGTCCGCGTTGCTCATGGCGGCTCCTAGGCCCGGCCCGGGAACATCGGCCCCGGTTGTCCCTGCGGGGTGCGCTGCTGCTGGCGTCCTCAGCCGAAGGCAGGGAGATCCCGCGCCCCGCCCGGCGTCCGTGACGAGCGTGCCGTCGCAGCCGGATCGCCCGTGGGGGAGGGGCCGGGGCGCGTGCGGGGCCCGCCCGACGCCGTGCCTGGATGCGCCGAGAATGTACGGCGATGTCGGCTGACACGGGAAGTGTTCACCTGTGCACAGGGAGCGTCAAGGTCGCCGACGGCAACGGTGACAGCCGATGCGTGAGCCGCCCCCGAGGACGCGGGGCCCCGGAACGACTCGCGTGTGCTCCGGTTCCGGTCCGGCGCCGTTCCCGTGCCCTCAGCCCGCCTGGGCGGCGGTGGCCGCCGGGCCGCGGCGGACCTCGTGGCCGGGCCGGCCGGCCCGGCCGAGGACCCAGCTGGCCCCGTGAAGCGCCTTCGCCGCCTTCTTCAGCGGGGCCAGGCAGGCGGCCGCCTGCCGGTGGTTGGTCACGCTGCCCGCCGCGCAGACGACCGTGGCCAGGGACAACGTCACCGGAAGGCCGCCCGCCGACCAGGGGGCGTCCAGCACGGAGGCGGCCAGCGGATCAAGCTCGTCCGGATCCGCCAGCACCAGGAAGTCGTCACCGCCGATGTGCCCCACCCTGGTCGTCCCGGTCGCCGCGCGCTGCAGGGCCCTGCCCACCGACCGGATCAGCTCGTCGCCCGCCGCGAAGCCGGCGCCGTCGTTGATCTGCTTGAAGTGGTCGATGTCCAGCCAGCTCAGCGCGAACGCCCGCCCGCCCGAGATCCGCCGGTCCACCTCGCCGGTGATCGCGTCCGAGCCGGGCAGCCGCGTCAGCGGATTGAGCCCTGCCGCTTCCTCGACCCGCGACTCGGCCAGCGCCCGTACGAGGTCCGCGAGCCGTACGACGCCCACACACCGCCCGCGCCGGTCGACGACCGCCACGTCGTCCGAGGTGCGGTCCCGGCCGCCGACCGCGACGACGTCCAGCACCTCCCAGGCCGTTGCGTCGATGCCGACCGTGCGTGGCGGATCGCCCAGCTTGGCGGCCGGGCGATCGGCGTACAGGGCATGGCCGTAGCGTCCGGACATGGTCAGCAGAAAGCGGGACCGGTGCACGGACCGGACCGGCACCCCGTACTGGTCCACGAGCAGCACCCCCGACACCTCGGGCGTCCCGGTCAGCAGTGCCCGCACCTGGCCTGCCGAGGCACCGGCGGGCAGCAGCGCGGCGGGCCGCAGGAACTCGCGCACCGACGGCCCGGATCGCGGTGCCGGCACGACCTCGGGGGAGGGCGGCGGAACGTATACGTCCGCGGCCGGCAGCCGCGCGGGCGGGGCGAACAGCTGCCCCTGCGCCAGCTGCGCCCCGGCCGACAACGCGATCGCACACTGCCGCTCGGTCTCCACCCCCTCCACGGCGAGCAGCGCCCCCACCTGCTCGCACAGTGTCCGCATCGCCCGCACCACAGCCGGTCGTTCCAGCAGTGAGGCGTCGAGCTTCACCAGGTCGGGGGCGAGGTCGGCGAGCAGCCGCAGGGGCACGTCGCCGTCGCCGACCCCGTCCGCGCTGATCCTGAAGCCCTGGCCGCGCAGTGCGGTGACGGCGTCCAGCAGGGCCTGCTGAGGTACGTGTGCGTACGGCGGGACGATGTCGATCGTGACCTCCCACGGCATCCGCCCCGCCTCACGCACGGCGTCATGCAGGGGGCCCAGGCCCCCGAGATCGGCGAGAGTGCCGGCGAACACGTTGAGGTGGAGCGGCAGCAGCGTCTCCTTGCGGGTGGCCGCGCGGAGCGCCGACACCGCCAGCCGGCCGTCGAGCCCGGGGTCGCGGCGGGCCTCGGCCAGCACGTCTCCGGTCTCCGGGCGGGCCAGGACCTCCAGTGCGGCGGCCCCGCCGGAGGCCAGGTTGACCACCGGCTGGAAGGCGAAGCGGAGAGTATCCGTCCAGGGGTGCACGGGAGCATGATGGCGCCGTCCCATCCGGCCCAGGCCCAGTTCATGAGACGTTCACACAGCATTCCCGGGTGATCACAGTGCGTATGGGAAAGGCCTTTCGGCGGCCCGGCGACCCACGTGGCCGGTCCCCGCCCCGTAGCCGGCCAGCCCCCCGAGGGCCTTCGCTCACCGCACCGCGACCACCGCCGAACCGTGCCCGAACAACCCCTGGTTCGCCGTGATACCAACGCGCGCGCCCGTGACCTGCCGGTCACCCGCGACGCTCCGCAACTGCCAGGTCAGCTCGCAGATCTGGGCGATCGCCTGGGCCGGTACCGCCTCCCCGAAGGAGGCCAGCCCGCCGCTTGCGTTCACCGGTATGCGGCCGCCGAGGGCCGTCGCACCCTCCCGCAGCAGCTTCGCACCCTCGCCCGCGCGGCACAGGCCCAGATCCTCGTACCACTGCAGTTCCAGGGCGGTGGACAGGTCGTAGACCTCGGCCAGCGACAGATCCTCGGGGCCCAGACCTGCCTCCTCGTAGGCCGCCCGCGCGATCGATGCCCGGAAGGTCTCGGCGGAGGGCTCCACCGCGGCCGCGGAGTCCGTCGCGATGTCCGGCAGGTCCAGGACGGTGCTGGGAAAACGCGGCGTCACCGTGGACACCGCCCGTACGCGTACGGGCCGTGCCGCGCCCTGCCGGCGGGCGAACTCCATGCTGGACAGCACCAGTGCGGCCCCGCCGTCCGAGGTCGCGCAGATGTCGAGCAGCCGCAGCGGATCGGCGACCACGGCGGAGGCGGCCACCTCCTCGGCGGTGACCCGGTTGCGGTAGCGCGCGTTCGGGTTCAGCGCTCCCATGGCGGCGTTCTTCACCTTGACCTGCGCGAAGTCGTCCAGGGTGTCGCCGTGGACCGCCATCCGCCGCCGTGCGTAGAGCCCGAAGTAGGCAGGGTTGGTGGCCCCCAGAACGCGGAACCGCAGCCAGTCCGGATCATCGGGGCGGTCCCCGCCCGCCGGGCGGAAGAACCCCTTGGGTGCCGCGTCCGCGCCCACGACGAGCACCGTCTCCGCGAGCCCGGCGAGGATCTGCGCCCGCGCGGTGGCCACGGCCTGCGCTCCCGACGCGCACGCCGCGTACACGCTGGCGACCCGGGCGCCCTGCCAGCCGAGCGCCTTCGCGAAGGTCGCCCCTGCCACATACCCGGGGTAGCCGCCCCGCACGGTGTCGGCGCCGACGACCGAGCCGACGTCCCGCCAGTCCAGTCCGGCCTCGGCGAGCGCCGCGCGGGCCGCCGCCGTGCCGTACTCGACGAAGCCCCGCCCCCACTTCCCCCAGGGGTGCATGCCCGCACCCAGCACCGCGATGTCCTCCGTCACGCCCTCACCACCCCCGTCGGCCGCCACTTCCATGTCGTCCAGGTCGTCTCCGCGTCCTCGTACAGCACGCCGGGGACGGCCTGCACCGCCATCCCCACGGCCAGATCGGCGGCCGTGATCCCGTCGGCCGCCTGCCCGAGCACCACGAGCCGCTCCGGTTCCAGCTCCACAGCGATCAACGCGTACGGCACCCAGGGGAGTTCCGGGTTGCTCACATAGGGTGACGGAGGGCGGTACCGGGTGTCCGTGTACGACCAGATCCGTCCGTGCCGGGACAGGGGATGCTCCACGAGTTCCCCGCCGGGGCACCCCGGGTTCCGGCAGTGGGCGTCCTCCCGGGGGAAGAAGACCGAGGCGCACGCGGAGCACCGCGTGCCGAGCAGCCGGAAGCTCTCTGCCTCGCCGGTGAACCACCCGGCGACCACAGGAGTGCGTGCACGCGACATGGGCCCTCCCCGCAGCCAGACCTGACGATGCGTCAGAAGTGTGCCACGGCCCGGGGGAATGCGGCAGGCATCCGGGGGGACCGCACGTGCGACCGCTTCCCGAACGGGACGGAGCCCCGATAGATGTAAGAGGCATGACACGTCTGTCCCGTGCCGTACGCGGTGTCGTCACCGCCGTCGCCGCCCTGCTGACCGTGACCACCGCCTCCGCCACCGCCCGGGCGACCCCCGCCCCAAAGGCGCCGGAGGACTTCGTGGCCCTGAGCTCCGTGGATCCGACGATCATCCAGGAGATCCGCTACTTCACCCCCCACAACTTCGTCGGCGAGCGCATCGACGGCTATCAGCAGCCGATCTGCATCCTCACCCGCCCCGCCGCCCAGGCCCTCCACCGGGCCCAGAAGGAGCTGCTGGCCAGGGGCTACTCCCTCAAGGTGTACGACTGCTACCGCCCCCAGCGCGCCGTCGACCACTTCGTCCGCTGGGCCCGGGACCTGGACGACCAGTCCATGAAGGGCGAGTTCTACCCGCACGTCGACAAGACCCGGCTGTTCGACGACGGCTACATCGCGGCGAAATCCGGCCACAGCCGCGGCTCCACGACGGACCTCACGATCGTCAGGCTGCCGGCCAGGCCGACCCACCCCTACGTCCCAGGACAGCCCCCGGTGCCCTGCTACGCGCCCGAGGGCGAACGCTTTCCGGACAACTCCGTGGACATGGGCACCGGCTTCGACTGCTTCGACACCCTCGCGCACACGCTCGACCCGCGTATCCATGGACGACAGCGCGCCAGCCGGCTGCTGCTGAAGAACACCCTGGAGCACCTCGGGTTCGTGAACCTCGCCGAGGAATGGTGGCACTACACCTTCAAGCCGGAGCCCCACCCGGACACCTACTTCGACTTTCCCGTCTCCTGCAAGTCGCTCACGGCGAGACGCTGAGCCTCCTGACGGAAGACCACCTTTCTCTGATCGGATACAGTCCGCGCGTGTCCGAAATTCAGCACTCGAATGCCAACTCCGTACCGGGCTCCCATTGTTCGAGCTGCGGAGCGCCCTATGGAGAGGGCATCGGCGGCTGGCCCCGAACCTGCCCGGTGTGCGGGTCCGTGGCCTACCGCAATCCGCTGCCGGTCGCGGTGGCCCTCCAGCCCGTGTACGACACCAAGGGCGCCGCCCTGGTCGTCATCACCCGCACCGTGGCCCCCGCGCGCGGGGGCACGGCGCTGCCGGGCGGCTACGTCGACGACCGCGAGGACTGGCGGCAGGCCATCGTCCGTGAACTCAGGGAGGAGACGGGCATCGACGCGGCCGCCCGGGACGTGCGGCTCGCCGACGCCATGAGCTCGCCCGACGGCCATCTGCTGCTCTTCGGGCTGCTCCCGGAACGCCCGGCCGAGGGCCTGCCGCGGTCCACGGCCACGGACGAGACGGAGGGCTGGCACCTGCTGCGCAGGCCGCAGGAACTCGCCTTCCCGCTGCACACGCTGGCCGTCCGCGCCTGGTTCGAGGGCCGCTACGTCTGAACTAGTAGTGCTCGTCCAGCCCGCGTATGCGCACCGGGTGGGACGGTGCGCTCACACCGTCCTCCCGCTCGCGCTCGACGACCACCTGCCGGCCCTTCCAGCGGCAGGCATACCGCTCGATCTCCGGCTCCTCCCAGCCGTCACCCGCGTCCGGCACCACCAGCCCGCCTCCGGTCCGTCCACGGGCGGGCGCCCACACCTCCAGCTCCAGTCCGCCGTCCGCACCCCGCACGGGGATCACGGCACCCGCGCGCGCGAGCACCGGGATCCGCGCCAAGGGGGCCTCGACCAGCACCTGCCCCGGCCCCTCGTACGCCCGTCCCGTCGCCGTGTCGTACCAGCGGCCCCGCGGCAACCGCACGGCCCGCCGGTCCGTGCCCGGCCCCAGCACGGGCGCCACCAGAAGGCAGTCGCCGAGCAGGAAGGCGTCGTCACGGTCCCGCAGGGCGCGGTCCTCCGGCGTGCTCCACCAAAGCGGCCGCACATAGGGCGCCCCGGTGCGCCGCGCGAGATGGGCCAGGGTCACGAAGTACGGCAGCAGACGCCGCCGCTCGACGAGCGCCACGCGCGCGTGCCCGAGCACCTCCGGCCCGAACTCCCACGGCTCCCGGCGTCCCGCCCGCAGACTCGCGTGCGTCCGGAACAGCGGCAGATACGACGCCAGCTGGAACCAGCGCAGATACAGCTCCGCCGAGGGGCTGCCGTCGAACCCGCCGACGTCCGGTCCCGAGTACGGCACGCCGCACAGGCCCAGCCCCAGCACCAGGGACAGCGACGCCCGCAGGCCGGGCCAGCCGGTGGCCACGTCCCCCGACCAGGTCCCGCCGTAGCGCTGCATACCGGCCCACCCGGCGCGGGAGAAGACGAAAGGGCGTTCCTCGGGCACCAGGTCGCGCAGCCCCTCGTACCCGGCCCTGGCCATGCACAGCGCGTACACGTTGTGTGCCTCGCGATGGTCGCCTCCCCGGCCCTCCAGCGCGTGGCGGGACGACCGGGGCAGCGTCGTCTCGCCGAAGGCGGCGAACGAGGTCGGCTCGTTCATGTCATGCCAGAAGCCGGAGAACCCCTGGGCCAGCCGCTCCTCGTACAGGCCGCCCCACCACTGCCGCACGCGCGCGTGCGTGAAGTCCGGGAAGACGGCTTCCCCGGGCCACACGACGCCCCGTACGACCTTCCCCGCGGCGTCCCGCACGAAGGCGTCCGCTGCCGTTCCGGCGTCGTACACGGCATTTCCCCGTTCGGCCTTCACCGCCGGGTCGACGATCGACACCAGCCGGATGCCGTCCCGCCGCAGTTCCTCGGCGAGCACCGGCAGCTTGGGAAAGCGGTCCTGGTCGACGGTGAACACCTGGTGGTCGTCGTAGTGGTCGATGTCGAGGTGCACGGCGTCCAGGGGCAGACCGTGCTCGTGATAGCCCGCGACGATCCGCCGCACCTCCTGCTCGGTGCCGAACCCCCACCGCGCGTGGTGGTGGCCCAGGGCCCAGGCGGGCGGCAGCGCGGCCGCCCCGGTGAGAGAGGCCCAGGTGTGTGCGACGCGCGCGGGGGTGCCGACGGCCACCCAGCACCGCAGCGGACCGCCGTCCATCCTCAACTCGCTCGCCCCGGCCCGGTCGTGGCCCGAGCCGGCGCCCTCCCCACCCTCCCGCACGGTGACCGAGCCGTCCCAGGAGTTGTCGTGGAACACCAGGTGCGTGCCCGCGTCGGCCACCACCAGCTGGACCGGCATGGTGATGTACAGCGGGTCGTCGTCGCGGCCGAACGCATGACCGGGATCGGTGTTCCACAGGCGGTAGCTGCCGTTCCGCAGCCGGGGGCCCGACGGCCGTCCGCCCAGACCGAAGAACCGGGCGTCGGCCGGCACCTCAGAGCGCTGCGTCCAGCGCGCCGCGCCCCCACCAACCGGCTCCCACCACCGGGGCGGCAGATCGCGGCGCAGTGACACGCCCCCGGGCGTGCGGACCTCGACCGCGCCGTGCCGCGAGACGGCGACAGTGGCCCGCTCGGCCACGACCCGCCAGCCGCCGTCCTTGTCCGGCTCCAGCACCGCACGCGGATCCGGCTCCGGACAGCGGCCGGCCAGCGCGTAGGACGGCTCGGGCCCGGCCCCGTCCCAGCCCCAGAACACGGCCCCGTTCACCGCGACGACGATGCGCAGCTCAGAGCGGGCGAAGCGCACGACCCCGCCTCCGGGTCCCGGCTCCGCGTCCCGCACCTCACCGGGCACCCGCGCGCGTTCGGCGCCGCGCGGCGGCAGTCCCTTGGCGTCGGCACGCCGCCTGCGCCAAGCGGCCCGCACGGTGCGCACCCCCTGGGCCGCCCTCGCCGAACCGACCGCCTTCACCGAACGCACCAGGTCACGACCGTCCATGCTGCTCACCCTGCCATTGACGGCGCTCCGCGCGCGTGTCGTTCAACTTCCGTTCACCCGTGCCCGGACCACACCTTCACGACAGCGACTATGTGGGGCGCACCCTGGTGCGGAAGTCGATCACATGGCATCGTCCGTGTCAGCCGTGTCACGCGCACACCCCAGCACGTGCGCGGACCGACGCACACGACGCGCACAGTCCGGGAGCCGCCCATGTCGACCGTGAATCCCCTGCCGCTCTGGCAGCCCGATCCGCAGCGGATCGCCCAGGCACAGATCACGAAGTTCCAGGCATGGGCGGCCGAGCACCACGGAGCCCCGGCCGAGGGCGGCTACGCGGCCCTGCACCGCTGGTCCGTCGACGAGCTGGACACCTTCTGGAAAGCCGTGACGGAGTGGTTCGACGTACGGTTCTCGACCCCCTACGCGCGGGTGCTGGGCGACCGCTCGATGCCGGGTGCGCAGTGGTTCCCCGGGGCGAGGCTGAACTACGCCGAACACGCCCTGCGCGCGGCCGCCACCCGCCCGGACGAACCCGCCCTCCTCCATGTCGACGAGACCCACGAGCCACGCCCCGTGACCTGGTCCGAGCTGCGCCGCCAGGTGGGCTCCCTGGCCGCCGAGCTGCGCCTCCTCGGCGTACGCCCGGGCGACCGGGTCAGCGGCTACCTGCCGAACATCCCCCAGGCCGTCGTCGCCCTCCTGGCCACGGCCGCCGTCGGGGCCGTCTGGACGTCCTGCGCCCCCGACTTCGGCGCCCGCAGCGTCCTCGACCGCTTCCAGCAGGTGGAACCGGTCGTGCTGTTCACCGTGGACGGCTACCGCTACGGGGGCAAGGAGCACGACCGCCGGGACACCGTCGCCGAGCTGCGCGGCGAACTGCCCACCCTGCGCGCCGTCGTCCACATCCCCCTCCTGGGCACCGCCGCCCCCGAAGGCGCCCTGGATTGGTCGGCCCTGACCTCCGCCGACGTCGAGCCGGACTTCGAGCAGGTGCCCTTCGGCCATCCGCTGTGGGTGCTGTACTCCTCCGGTACCACCGGCCTGCCCAAGGCCATCGTGCAGTCCCAGGGCGGCATCCTGGTGGAACACCTCAAGCAGCTCGGCCTGCACTGCGACCTCGGCCCCGAGGACCGTTTCTTCTGGTACACGTCGACCGGCTGGATGATGTGGAACTTCCTCGTCTCCGGCCTGCTGACCGGTACGACGATCATCCTGTACGACGGCAGTCCGGGATATCCCGACACCGGAGCCCAGTGGCGGGTCGCCGAGCGCACCGGAGCCACCCTCTTCGGCACCTCCGCCGCGTATGTGATGGCCTGCCGCAAGGCACAGGTGCACCCGTCCAGCGACTTCGACCTGTCCAGGGTCCAGTGCGTGGCCACCACGGGCTCCCCGCTGCCGCCCGACGGATTCCGCTGGCTGCACGACGAGGTCCGCGAGGACCTGTGGATCGCCTCCGTCAGCGGCGGCACGGACGTGTGCTCCTGCTTCGCGGGTGCCGTACCGACCCTCCCGGTCCACATCGGCGAACTCCAGGCGCCCTGCCTGGGTACCGATCTGCAGTCCTGGGACCCCAGCGGTGCCCCCCTGGTCGACGAGGTCGGCGAGCTGGTGGTCACCAACCCCATGCCGTCGATGCCGATCCACTTCTGGAACGACCCGGACGGCAGCCGCTACCACGACAGCTACTTCGCCATGTATCCCGGCGTGTGGCGCCACGGCGACTGGATCACCCTCACCTCCCGCGGCTCCGTGATCATCCACGGTCGCTCCGACTCCACGCTCAACCGCCAGGGCGTGCGGATGGGGTCCGCCGACATCTACGAAGCCGTCGAACGCCTCCCCGAGATCAAGGAATGCCTCGTCATCGGCATCGAGCAGCCGGACGGCGGCTACTGGATGCCCCTCTTCGTCCACCTGATCCCCGGAGCCGTCCTCGACGACGCGCTCCTGGACCGCATCAAGCAGACCATCCGCGAACAGCTCTCCCCGCGCCACATCCCGGACGAGGTCATCGAGGTGCCGGGCATCCCGCACACCCTCACGGGCAAGCGCATCGAGGTCCCGGTCAAGCGCCTCCTCCAGGGCACCCCGCTGGAGAAGGCGGTCAACCCAGGCTCCATCGACGACCTCGACCTCCTGCGCTTCTACGAGGACCTGGCCCGCAAGCGCGCCTGACGGCTGCGGTCATCCCCCCACAGGCGGCCTCGGACTCGCCCAGCACGGCGGCGAAGTCCGAGGCCAGCTGCGCCGCGCCGGCCGGCTCCAGCCCGGCGACGGAGATCCGCACCCGGGCTCGGACGACAGCCGGAACCTGGAACCCGCGGCGAGCACCAGCCGTAGGACCGCAGTCCGTCACCACGGCCGACTCGTCCGCCACCGGCACCCACACATTCATCCCGCTCGCCCCGTGCGCCGCGAAGCGCCACGCCCGCAGCTCCCCCAGGAGGGCGCCACGGCGTCGCGTGTACGTCTCCCGCGCGCGGGACACCAACGCGCGAGTGCCCTCGTCCGTCATCAGCCCGTGGACCGTCCCCTGGAGGAGACGGCTGGCCCGGCCGGACGTCAGCAGCAACCGCCCGTCGTGCCAGGGCAGGTGGTGGCGTCGCAGGCGGCCGCGGCCCACCGCAGATCCGCTCCCAGGAACTTGATCACCGTGCGCACATGCACCCAGCGCACCGGACCGCCCGCGGACCTGGGCCATCGCCACCGGCCCGGCCGGCCGGACGGTCTTCGGCACCGGCATCGCCGTGACCTGCCTGATCCAGCACCGAACCGCCCGCGACCGGCTCACGAAGGCCCCGTTGTCAGTGGCGCCGGTTACTGTGAGTGAGCATTGATCGACTGCGCTCACAGGGGGAAGACATGGCGCACACCGACCACAGGACCATGCGACGCGTACTGCACCGGGAGATCGCCGGAACCATCGGCCTGCTCACCGACGAGCACGACTTCCGGGCCATGCGGCGCTACCGCAGTTTCGCCTTCGCCGACCACACCACCTACCTCGCACAGGTCGAGGCCCTCCTCAGGTCCCGGGCCGCCCAGGGCAATCACACGGCAGTGGCGCTGTTCGACCCCGAGGACTACGCCGCGTTCTGCGCGGACACCGGCCTCGAGCCCGACACCCCCACCAGCCGGGCCCGCTTCACCGCCGAGATCGCGACCAACGGCCCCAGCCTTCCCTACGACGGCCGGCCCCTCGACGAGCTCGTCCCCGACCTCGTCGACGAGGCGGTGCGCCAGGCCACCTGGGAGTACGCCTCCACTCTCCTGGCCCGGCTCGGCCCCTGCGCCTCCTGCGGCGAGGACATCGGCCGAGCCGCCTTCACCCGGGCCGCGGACCTCCTCGTCCGCATCCTCGATACGGCCCCACCGGGCAACCGGCACCTGGTGTGCAGCGTCTCGACCACACCGGAAGCCCTCGTCGCCGTCCTCCACGTGGACGACGAGGACAGCGGCAGCACCCGGCTGGACGAGGCCGAGGCCCTGGAATTCACCACCGTCCTCGCCCTCGGCATCGCCACCCGCAGCCCCGGTGGACTCGTCATGCGCACCACCGCCGACGACACCCCCGACCGCATCTACGGCTGGCGCCTTCGCGACGACGGCCTCGAACCCCTCACCGCCGGCGAGGTCTTCGACGCCTACTGCACCGATGTCGAGTCCGGTGACCTGATCTCTCCGGAATCGGGCGTCGACTACGGCACCCCGCCCGACCTGGGAGAGGAGGGACCGCAGCCGCGGCACCGGCACTGAACGCACCAGGGGCGCCCCACCCACGGGTGGAGCGCCCCTCACGGAGCCGCGGCCGGCGATCGGCGTGGCGAGGTCACTCGCCGGACAGCACCGCCTGAGCCGCGGCGCGCGCCTCGTCAGCGCTGTCCGCGGCACGCGCCGCCGAGGCCGCACGCTCGCACTGCGCCAGCGTGTGCTTGGCCAGCGTCGCCCGGACATAGGGAATCGACGCCGCACCCATGGACAGGGAGGTGACACCCAGACCGGTCAGCACACACGCGAGCAGCGGGTCGGACGCGGCCTCACCGCAGACACCGCAGCTCTTGCCCTCGGCCTTCGCCGCCTCCGCGGCCATCGCGACCAGGTCGAGCAGCGCGGGCTGCCACGGGTCCTGCAGGTGGGACACCGCGCCCACCTGACGGTCGGCGGCGAAGGTGTACTGCGCGAGGTCGTTGGTCCCCAGCGACAGGAACTCGACCTCCTGCAGCACCGAGCGCGCGCGCAGCGCGGCCGAAGGAATCTCGACCATCGCACCGAACTTCGCCCGCAGCCCCGCCGCACGGCAGGCGTCCGCGAACGCCCTGGCGTCCGCCCGGTCGGCCACCATCGGGGCCATGACCTCGAGGTAGACCGGGAGCCCCTCGGCCGCCTTGGCCAGCGCCGCCAGCTGGGTGCGCAGCACCTCGGGATGGTCGAGCAGCGTCCGCAGACCGCGCACGCCGAGGGCGGGGTTCGGCTCGTCGGCCGGCGTCAGGAAGTCCAGCGGCTTGTCCGCACCCGCGTCCAGCACGCGTACCACGACACGGCCCTCGGGGAAGGCCTCCAGGACCTGCCGATAGGCCTCGACCTGCTTTTCCTCCGCCGGCGCGTTCTTGTTGTCGTCCAGGAAGAGGAACTCGGTCCGGAACAGACCGACCCCTTCGGCCCCGGCCTCGACCGCCGCCGCGACGTCCGCGGGACCGCCGATGTTGGCCAGCAGCGGCACCTTGTGACCGTCGGAGGTGGCACCCGGACCGGTCGAGGCGGCCAGCGCGGCCCTGCGCTCGGCAGCCGCGGCCTCCAACTGGGCCTTCTTCTCGGCACTGGGGTTCACGAAGATCTCCCCGGTGCTGCCGTCCACAGCGATCACCGTGCCCTCGGCCAGCTCACCGGCGCCGGGCAGCGCCACGACGGCCGGTACACCGAGCGCCCGCGCGAGAATCGCGCTGTGGCTGGTCGGGCCGCCCTCCTCGGTGACGAAGCCCAGGACCAGGGTCGGATCAAGCAGCGCCGTGTCCGCCGGCGCCAGGTCCCGGGCGACCAGGACATAGGGCTCGTCGCTGTCCGGCACACCCGGCATGGGCACACCGAGCAGGCGTGCGACGATACGGTTCCGCACATCGTCGAGGTCGGCGACCCGACCCGCGAGGTACTCACCGGCACCGGCCAGCAGATCCCGGTAGGCGGCGAACGCGTCGTACACGGCACGCTCGGCGGTGCTGCCGACGGCGATACGCCGCTCGACATCCGCGATCAGCTCCGGGTCCTGGGCCATCATGGCCTGCGCCTCGAGCACTGCCTGGGCCTCGCCCCCCGCCAGATTGCCGCGCGCCATCAGGTCGGCCGCCACAGCCTCCACAGCCTGACGGGCGCGCCCCTGTTCGCGCCCCGCCTCTTCCGCCGGGATCTGCTTGGCAGGCGGTTCCAGCACCGCCGTGCCCATGTGCCGAACCTCGCCGATCGCCACCCCGTGGCTCACACCGACGCCTCGCAGCGTTGTCTCCATCTGACCCGTCTCCGATAGTGCGGCGGGTTCCGCCGCCGCGATGGTTGTTCTGTGCGCCGTCCCGGAGGACGGCGGTGGTGTCACTTCCAGGCGAAGAGACTGTCGCCGGCCTTCACATCGCCGTCGTCGCGAAGATCGGAGAGGGATTCGGCGGTGGCCTCCAAGGCCACGACCGGGCACACGGGAGACTTGCCGGCCGTTTCGACGGCGGCGGGGTTCCAGCGCACCACGGCCTGGCCACGCGTCACCGTGTCGCCCTTGTTCACGAGCAGCTCGAAGCCCTCGCCGTTGAGTTGCACGGTGTCGATGCCGAGGTGCGTGAGCACACCGTGGCCCTGCTCGTCGACGACGACGAAGGCGTGCGGATGCAGCGAGATGATGACGCCGTCCACGGGGGCGACGGCCTCGGAGGGCTCACGCACGGGGTCGATCGCCGTGCCCGGGCCGACCATCGCGCCCGAGAAGACCGGATCCGGCACGGCCGACAGTCCGATGGCGCGTCCGGCGAGCGGGGACGTCACGGTGGTCATGGGAAGCCTCCCAGGGGTGGAGATTCATATGGGCCGTCACTGTCTGTGCTGGACGGCACACTGAGCAGCAGGATGTCACGGTAAGTACCGGTACCGGACGAGAGCTTACGACAGCTCCGCGTTGGTGGTCTAGACCACCAAACCAATCAATTTGCACCCGCTCTGCGGCCCCGTGTACAGTCGTACCCCTGCCCGGGGATGAGCGACGCACCAGGCGTCCTTGCCGAGCAGCACCCAACTTGTCAGATCCTATCTCGGGATCGCCTTCCGCATGCCTGCGGGACGGTGGTCAGAGAGACCGGAAAAGCCTGATAGAGTTTGGATCACCGAAGGGAAGCGCCCGGAGGAAAGCCCGAGAGGGTGAGTACGAAGGAAGCGTCCGTTCCTTGAGAACTCAACAGCGTGCCAAAAGTCAACGCCAGATATGTTGATACCCCGTCCGTCGGTTCATTCCGATGGTCGAGGTTCCTTTGAAACAACACAGCGAGGACGCTGTGTGCGAGGGGACTATTCCTCCTCTCGCACCGCTCTCGTGGTGTTCATCCCGATTACGGGAAAACATTCACGGAGAGTTTGATCCTGGCTCAGGACGAACGCTGGCGGCGTGCTTAACACATGCAAGTCGAACGATGAACCACTTCGGTGGGGATTAGTGGCGAACGGGTGAGTAACACGTGGGCAATCTGCCCTGCACTCTGGGACAAGCCCTGGAAACGGGGTCTAATACCGGATACAACCACTGACCGCATGGTCGGGTGGTGGAAAGCTCCGGCGGTGCAGGATGAGCCCGCGGCCTATCAGCTTGTTGGTGAGGTAACGGCTCACCAAGGCG
>NZ_JBIRST010000003.1:0-529148 GCF_044334385.1 Streptomyces sp. NPDC020801 | reverse complement strand
CCGGCGGTGTGCTGCTGCCGTTCTTCTCCTTCATGACCTTCCTGATCGCGGTCCCCACCGGTGTGAAGTTCTTCAACTGGATCGGCACCATGTGGAAGGGCTCGCTGTCCTTCGAGACCCCGATGCTGTGGGCGACGGGCTTCCTGATCACCTTCACGTTCGGTGGTCTGACCGGTGTCATCCTGGCCTCGCCGCCGATGGACTTCCACATCTCGGACTCGTACTTCGTGGTGGCGCACTTCCACTACGTCGTCTTCGGCACCGTCGTCTTCGCGATGTTCGCGGGCTTCCACTTCTGGTGGCCGAAGTTCACCGGCAAGATGCTCGACGAGCGCCTTGGCAAGATGACCTTCTGGATGCTGTTCATCGGCTTCCACGGCACCTTCCTGATCCAGCACTGGCTGGGCGCCGAGGGCATGCCGCGCCGGTACGCCGACTACCTGGCGGCCGACGGCTTCACAGCGCTGAACACCATCTCGACGATCTTCTCCTTCCTGCTCGGCCTGTCGATCCTGCCGTTCTTCTACAACGTGTGGAAGACGGCCAAGTACGGCAAGCCGGTCGGCGTCGACGACCCGTGGGGCTACGGCCGCTCGCTGGAGTGGGCGACCTCCTGCCCGCCGCCGCGGCACAACTTCCTCACCCTGCCGCGGATCCGCAGCGAGTCCCCGGCGTTCGACCTGCACCACCCCGAGATCGCCGCACTCGACCAGCTCGAGAACGCCGGCCACGGTGAGAAGGCCCTCGCCGGCAACAAGGAGGCCGGCAAGTGAAGATCCAGGGCAAGATGTTCATGTGGCTGAGCGTCTTCCTCCTCGTCATGGCGGTCGTCTATGGCGTGTGGTCGAAGGAGCCGGCCGGTACCACGGCGCTCTTCCTGGCCTTCGGCCTGAGCATCATGGTCGGCTTCTACCTGGGCTTCACGGCCCGGCGGGTCGACGTGGGCGCTCAGGACAACAAGGAGGCCGACGTCGCGGACGACGCCGGTGAGATGGGCTTCTTCAGCCCGCACAGCTGGCAGCCGCTCGCCCTCGGCGTCGGTGGCGCGCTGGCCTTCGCGGGTATCGCGGTCGGCTGGTGGATGCTGTACTTCGCGGCGCCCGTCATCATGATCGGTCTGTGGGGCTGGGTCTTCGAGTACTACCGCGGTGAGAGCCGCACCCAGTAACACACGCCGAGCAATCCGGGGCCCGGACTCTCCGACGGAGGGTCCGGGTTCCTTCTTTTGCCCCGCGAAGTCCCCCGTACGGACGATCCACCGCGCCGGAGCCGACGGAGCTACTTAGCGTGAGGCCATGAGCACCAACGTGTTTTCCCGCGGCGCAGGAGCCGGTGTCGAGGAGGCGACCGTGCTCAATCCTTCGGGCCTCTGTGCGCTCGCCTCCTCGACACCTGCGCGCCGGCGCACGCGCACCGTCGTCAGCTGCACCCTGCTGGTGGCCGCCCTCGGCACGGGCGGCGTCACCGCCTGCGGCACGGACGGCAACCCGCTGGCCGCCAACCCGTACGACGCGGCGGACCAGATCTCCTTCAACGGCCCCACGGGCGCCGGGAAGAAGGCGGACCCGGACAAGCCCCTGGAGGTCACCGCCGAGGACTCCGACGGCCGTATCACGGACGTCACCGCCGTGGACTCCACGGGCCGCTACGTCTCCGGTGAGCTCGCCGCCGACGGCAGCCGCTGGCACAGCACCTCACGGCTCGCCGCCGGCGCCCACTACACGCTCCGGGTGAGCACGGAGGACGGGGACGGCGCACCCGGCCGCAAGGTCCTCACGTTCGACACCGGCCGGCCCCTGATCCAGAAGCGACTGAACGTGACGTTCGGGCCGGACAAGGGCACCTACGGCGTCGGCGAACCCATCACGGCCAACCTGGACCAGCCCGTCAAGGACAGGGCCGAGCGCGCCGTCGTGGAGCGCGCCCTCAGGGTCGACTCCACGCCCGCCGTGAAGGGCTCCTGGTACTGGGTCGACGACAAGCAGCTCCACTACCGCCCCCAGGACTACTGGCCGACCGGCGCCACCATCGAGGTGCACAGCAACCTGGAGAACATGAGGATCAGCGACCGGCTGTGGGGCGGCGCCGCCAAGCCGCTGACCATCACCACCGGCGACCGCATCCTCGCCGTCACGGACGCGGCCACACATCAGATGACGGTGTACAAGAACGACGAGAAGATCAAGGAGATCCCCGTCACCACCGGAAAGCCCGGCTTCGACACCCGCAACGGGGTCAAGGTCGTACTGGCCAAGCAGTACTTCGTACGGATGAAGAGCTCCACCGTCGGCATCGCCGAGGGCTCCTCGGACTCCTACGACCTGCCGGTGTACTACGCCACCCGCGTGACCTGGAGCGGCGAGTTCGTGCACGCGGCCCCCTGGTCCGTCGGCTCCCAGGGCTACGCCAACGTCAGCCACGGCTGCACCGGCATGAGCACCGCCAACGCCGAGTGGTTCTTCCAGACCATCCACGAGGGCGACCTCGTCCAGGTCGTCAACTCCAAGGGCAAGCTCATGGAGCCCTTCGCCAACGGCTTCGGCGACTGGAACCTCCCCTGGCAGAAGTGGCTCCTGGGCAGTGCGCTGAGCTCGACGGCCCCGGACACCACCCCCCGGGCGGACGAGGCCGGACTGCGCCCCCAGAGCCTGTGAAAGGCGCGTGAGGGCAAGAAGGGGCACGGGTCCGTGCCGATACGCGGCACCGCCGCGCGGGCACGCCCGGCCACGGACGGCCCGCGGCCGCGGGACCACGGGCCGTCGGGAACCGTCAGGCGCTCACCGCGGATCTTTTCCGCAGCAGGGCGGCCAGCGCCGCGGCGAACTCCACCGGGTCCACCGGCAGGGTCACCGCCGCGTCCGCCCGGCTCCACGTCGCCAGCCACGCGTCCTGCGGCCGCCCGATCAGCAGCAGCACCGGCGGGCAGTTGAAGATCTCGTCCTTGATCTGCCGGCACATCCCCATGCCGCCCATGGGCACGGCCTCGCCGTCCAGGACGCAGACGTCGATCCCGCCCCTGTCCAGCTCCCGCAGCACCGCGGCAGGGGTGGCGCACTCCACGAACTCCACCAGCGGGGCGTCCGGAGCCGGCCTCCGGCCGGTGGCCAACCGCACCTGCTCCCGGGTGCCTGCGTCATCGCTGTAGACCAGCACCGTGGCGGTCGCCTGCATTGTTCCTCCGCGTCGTTGGTCGGGAACTTCGTCGGGAACTTCCGGGTACCGATGGCGCGGATGCTACTCCCTTCAACTCCTGGTCAACAGCGGTTGGAACAGCCCTTCGATGGGCCATACGGGCTGGACACACCCCATAGACACTCCGAACGGCACCCCCCGGGGTGAGGGCGGGATAAGCGACCGACATAATGTCGGTCGTGGCGACAGCAACGACAGTAGAAACCGGGCACGCGCACCCGTCGGTCAACCGGCCGAACCTCACCAGCGTCGGAACCATCATCTGGCTGAGTTCCGAGCTGATGTTCTTCGCGGCCCTCTTCGCGATGTACTTCACCCTGCGATCGGTGACGGGTCCGGCGCACTGGAAGGAGATGGCGGACCACCTCAACGTCCCCTTCTCGTCGGTGAACACCACGATCCTGGTGCTCTCCTCGCTCACCTGCCAGCTCGGCGTCTTCGCCGCCGAGCGCGGTGACGTGAAGAAGCTCCGGGGCTGGTTCATCGTCACCTTCGTCATGGGTGCGATCTTCATCGGCGGTCAGATCTACGAGTACACGAGCCTGGTGAAGGAGGACGGGATCTCCCTGTCCTCCGACCCGTACGGCTCGGTGTTCTACCTGACCACCGGCTTCCACGGCCTGCACGTGACGGGCGGTCTCATCGCCTTCCTGCTGGTCCTCGGCCGTACCTACGCGGCCCGGAGGTTCACCCACGAGCAGGCGACCGCGGCCATCGTCGTGTCCTACTACTGGCACTTCGTCGATGTCGTCTGGATCGGTCTCTTCGCCACGATCTACCTGATCAAGTAGCCGAGAACCCGATCCAAGTCCGTAAAGCATCGACGCAGAAGATCCTGACACCGGGGTAATCCGTGAAAAAGCTCTCCGCACGACGACGCCATCCGCTGGCGGCGGTCGTCGTCCTACTCCTCGCGCTGGCGGCCACTGGGGGGCTGTACACCGCGTTCGCGCCCGCGAGCAGGGCGAAGGCCGACGACACCGCCCAGTCCCTCACCATCGAGGAGGGCAAGAAGCTCTACGAGGTCGGCTGCGCCAGCTGCCACGGCACCGGGGGTCAGGGCACCACTGACGGTCCGAGTCTGGTGGGCGTGGGCGCCGCGGCGGTCGACTTCCAGGTCGGTACCGGCCGTATGCCGGCCCAGCAGCCGGGCGCGCAGGTCCCGCGCAAGAAGGTCATCTACAACCAGGCCGAGATCGACCAGCTCGCCGCGTACGTCGCCTCCCTGGGGGCCGGCCCGGCCATCCCCACGAAGAACCAGTACAGCCCCGAGGGCGCGGACGTCGCCAAGGGCGGCGAGCTGTTCCGCACCAACTGCGCCCAGTGCCACAACTTCACCGGCCAGGGTGGCGCGCTGACGCACGGCAAGTTCGCCCCGCCCCTGAACGGTGTGAGCCCGAAGCACATCTACGAGGCCATGCAGACCGGCCCGCAGAACATGCCCTCCTTCCCCGACACCACGATGACGGAGAAGAACAAGAAGGACATCATCGCTTACCTGAACGCGGTCAACGGCGATGAGACGGAGAACCCCGGCGGTCTGGACCTGGGCGGTCTCGGACCGGTCAGCGAGGGTCTGTTCGCGTGGATCTTCGGACTGGGTGCCCTGATCGCGGTCGCCGTCTGGGTCGCCGCTCGGACCGCAAAGGCCAAGAAGTCATGAGTAGCCAAGACATTCCAGAAGAGAACCTGCCCGCTGAGCAGGCCGCCGTCGAGCACGGGCACGGAGCAGTCTCCGTGGCGGACGAGAAGCACCCGTTCGCCGACCCGGGCCTGCCGCCGCACGAGCACCGGATCCAGGACGTCGACGAGCGGGCCGCCAAGCGGTCCGAGCGCACCGTCGCCCTGCTGTTCATGGTGTCGATGCTGGCCACCATCGGCTTCATCGCCTCGTACGTGGCGATCCCGCACGACAAGTCGATCTTCGTCTTCCCGGTCGGGCACATCAACGCGCTGAACTTCGCCCTGGGCCTGACCCTCGGCGTGGCGCTGTTCGCCATCGGCGCGGGCGCGGTCCACTGGGCCCGCACCCTGATGTCCGACGCGGAGGTCGCCGACGAGCGCCACCCGATCGAGGCGTCCCCCGAGGTTCGCGCGAAGGTCCACGCGGACTTCAAGCAGGGCGCCAGGGAGTCGGTGATCGGCCGTCGCAAGCTGATCCGCAACACGATGTTCGGCGCGCTCACGCTGGTGCCGCTCTCCGGCCTCGTGCTGCTGCGCGACCTCGGTCCGCTGCCCGGCACCAGCCTGCGCCACACGCTGTGGGCCAAGGGCAAGCGCCTCGTCAACATGAACACGAACCTGCCGCTGCGTCCCGAGGACGTCGCCGTCGGTTCGCTCACCTTCGCCAAGCCCGACGGCCTGGAGGAGACCGGCGAGGACTTCCAGGACGAGATCGCCAAGGCGGCCCTGATGATCGTCCGGCTCCAGCCGGAGAACATCAAGGACAAGCGCGAGCTCGACTGGTCGCACCAGGGCATCGTCGCCTACTCGAAGATCTGCACCCACGTGGGCTGCCCGATCTCCCTGTACGAGCAGCAGACGCACCACGTGCTGTGCCCGTGCCACCAGTCCACCTTCGACCTCTCCGACGGTGCCCGAGTGATCTTCGGCCCCGCCGGTCACGCCCTGCCGCAGCTGCGCATCGGCGTGGACAGCGAGGGTTACCTCCAGGCGCTCGGCGACTTCGAGGAGCCCGTCGGTCCTGCATTCTGGGAGCGCGGATGAGTACTTCAGCGAGCAACACCAATCCGTCCGGCGGCAACGCGGCGGGCCGCTCGCGCGGGCAGGCCCCGGCCGGCGAGCGCCTCGCCGACTGGGCCGACGGCCGGCTCGGGATCTACTCCCTGGCCAAGTCGAACATGCGCAAGATCTTCCCCGACCACTGGTCGTTCATGTTGGGTGAGGTCTGCCTCTACAGCTTCATCATCATCATCCTCACGGGTGTGTACCTGACGCTGTTCTTCCACCCGTCGATGAACGAGGTGGAGTACCACGGCAGCTACGTCCCGCTGCAGGGACAGCTGATGAGCGAGGCGTTCAACTCGACCCTGCACATCTCCTTCGACGTGCGCGGTGGTCTGCTGATCCGGCAGATCCACCACTGGGCCGCGCTGATCTTCCTGGCCGGCATGTTCGTGCACATGATGCGCGTGTTCTTCACGGGCGCGTTCCGCAAGCCGCGTGAGGTCAACTGGCTGTTCGGCTTCCTGCTGTTCGTCCTGGGCATGTTCACCGGCTTCACCGGCTACTCGCTCCCGGACGACCTGCTCTCCGGCACCGGTGTCCGCTTCATGGAGGGCGCGATCCTGTCCGTGCCGATCGTCGGCACGTACCTGTCGTTCTTCCTCTTCGGCGGTCAGTTCCCCGGCCACGACTTCGTGGCCCGGTTCTACTCGATCCACATCCTGCTGCTGCCGGGCATCATGCTCGGTCTGCTGGTGGCGCACCTGATCCTGGTCTTCTACCACAAGCACACGCAGTTCGCGGGTCCCGGAAAGACCAACAACAACGTGGTCGGCATGCCGCTGCTGCCGGTCTACATGGCCAAGGCCGGAGGCTTCTTCTTCCTGGTCTTCGGTGTCATCGCGGCCATCGCTGCGATCGCGCAGATCAACCCGATCTGGGCCATCGGTCCCTACCGTCCGGACCAGGTGTCCACCGGCGCCCAGCCGGACTGGTACATGGGCTTCTCCGAGGGCCTGATCCGTACGATGCCGGGCTGGGAGATCAACTTCTGGGGCCACACGCTCGTCCTGGGTGTGTTCATCCCGCTGGTGATCTTCCCGCTGGTCCTGGTGGCGATCGCGGTCTACCCGTTCATCGAGGCCTGGGTCACCGGCGACCGGCGTGAGCACCACATCCTGGACCGCCCGCGCAACGCCCCGACCCGGACCGCCTTCGGCGCGGCCTGGATCTCCTGGTACTTCGTGCTGCTCGTCGGTGGTGGCAACGACCTGTGGGCCACGCACTTCCACCTGTCGATCAACGCGATCACCTGGTTCGTCCGGGTCGCCTTCTTCATCGTGCCGGTCATCACGTTCGTGGTCACCAAGCGGATCTGCCTCGGCCTCCAGCGCCGGGACAAGGACAAGGTGCTGCACGGCCGCGAGTCGGGCATCATCAAGCGCCTGCCGCACGGTGAGTTCATCGAGGTCCACGAGCCGCTCAGCCAGGAGCAGCTCTACACCCTCACGGCGCACGAGCAGTACGCGCCGGCCGAGATCGGCCCGACGGTCGACGAGAACGGCGTCGAGCGCAAGGTGAAGGGCTCCCAGCGGCTGCGCGCCAAGCTCAGCAACGCGTACTACGGCGAGGACAACCAGATCCCGAAGCCGACCGTCGAGGAGTACAGGGAGATCACGAGCGGCCACGGCCACCACTGATCAATGACCGCTTGATCACTCACCGCTGAGCGTCGCCACGCCACGGTCGAAGGGCCCCGTCCGGATGGGTACCCCTTGCTCGTCGAGAGCCTGGGGGAGGACGGGGCCCTTCGCAGTGCCCCGGGCTGGATAGGCTGGACCTGTTCGAGATACGCGTCCCGCAGTCCGGGACACCTACCCAGGAGCGGCTTATGAGCGCTGTGACCCCCGCTGGAGGCGACACCGCGGCGGGCCGTTCCTGGCCCCAGGTGCTGAACGGCCTGCTGGAGGGCCACGACCAGAGCGCGGACGACACCGCGTGGGCGATGGACCGCATCATGCGCGGCGAGGCGACGGACGCCCAGATCGCCGGGTTCGTGGTGGCGCTGCGGGCCAAGGGCGAGACGGTCGAGGAGATCACCGGCCTGGTCCGGGCGATGTACGAACACGCGAACGTCATCGAGGTCCCGGGCCCGAGCGTCGACATCGTCGGCACGGGCGGGGACGGCGCGAAGACGGTGAACATCTCGACCATGTCCTCGATCGTCGTCGCCGGCACCGGCGCGAAGGTCGTCAAGCACGGCAACCGGGCCGCCTCGTCGGCGTCGGGCGCGTCGGACGTGCTGGAGAAGCTCGGCGTCAACCTGAACCTGCCGGTGGAGCGGGTGGCCCAGGTGGCAGAGGAGGCCGGGATCACCTTCTGCTTCGCGGTGAAGTTCCACCCGGCGCTGCGGCATGTCGCCGCCGCCCGCGGCCAGCTGGGCATCCGCACCACGTTCAACGTGCTCGGCCCGCTCACCAACCCGGCCCGGGTGAGGGCCCAGGCGGTCGGTGTCGCGGACCCGCGCATGGCGCCCATCGTGGCCGGCGTCTTCGCCGAACGCGGCAACTCCTCCCTGGTCTTCCGTGGCGACGACGGCCTCGACGAGCTGACCACGACCGCCACCTCACGGGTGTGGATCGTCCGGGACGGCAAGGTCACCGAGGAGAGCTTCGACCCGCGGGACGTCGGCATCGAGCTGGTGCCCGTGGAGGCCCTGCGGGGCGCCGACGCGTCCTACAACGCGGAGGTGGCGCGGCGGCTGCTGGACGGCGAGAAGGGCCCGGTGCGGGACGCCGTGCTGCTGAACTCGGCGGCGGCCCTGGTGGCCCTGGAGCCGGGCTCCGGGACGCTTGCCGGGCAGATCCGGGCCCAGATGGCGAGGGCGGCGGAATCGATCGACTCGGGGGCGGCCAGGCGCACCCTGGACCGCTGGGTGGCCGCAAGCAACGCCTGAGGCCCGCACGGGCCCCGACGGTGTGACGCAGGGCGCAGTCCGGATGCCGGACTGCGCCTTGCGCGCCGAAGATCGTGTGGCAGGATACTGAACCAGGTCATGAGTGACAGCCATTCGGCCCCGGCCGGCTGTCCGGCAACCCTCCGTCCGTGGCGGGGTGCCCCGGGTGAGGACCAGGTCGTAGGCAGCGAGGTCTACGGCAAGCGCGGACCCCTCGCACGCTTTTGCATTATGCGAAGGCCGGGGTCCTGGTCGTCGAGGAGCCTTCTGTGAGCAAGCGAATGCGCTAGGGGCGACAGCCCCCAGGGGCCGCAGAGCCCCGCCTCCGCATCCCCCTCTTCACCTCTCTCCACGCTGGAGCCGTGCCTGCTCGCGTGGAACGACGCCTGCTTTCACGGGAGTTCACCATGTCCGTCTCCACCGTTGCCGCCGGCCAGTCCGTTTGTGCCCCGCTGCCCGTTCTGGGGCGGGATGTCGCCGTCCCGCTCGTCACCGGCGGCGAGGTCACCTATGCCGCGCTCGACTACGCCGCCAGCGCCCCCGCCCTCCAGCGCGTCTGGGACGACGTGGCGGCGTACGCGCCGTACTACGGCAGCGTCCACCGCGGCGCCGGCTACCTCTCCCAGCTCTCCACCGACCTGTTCGAGAACGCTCGCAGGACGGTCGGGGAGTTCCTCGGCTGCCGTGCGGAGGACCATGTGGTCTTCACCCGGTCCACCACCGACTCCCTCAACCTCCTGGCCCGTGCGCTCCCGGCCGGCTGTGAGGTCTTCGTCTTCGAGACCGAGCACCACGCCTCGCTGCTGCCGTGGCAGGACGCGAAGGTCACCTACCTCGACGCCCCGCGCGCCCCGGAGCAGGCCGTCGCGACCCTGGAGCGGGCCCTCGCCGGCCGCGACCCCCACGGCCCGGCCCTGGTCTGCGTCACCGGAGCCTCCAACGTCACCGGCGAGCTGTGGCCGGTACGCGAACTTGCCGCCGCCGCCCACGCCCACGGCGCCCGCATCGTCCTGGACGCGGCCCAGCTGGCCCCGCACCACCCGGTGAGCGTCCGTGACCTCGACGTCGACTGGGTCGCCTTCTCCGGGCACAAGCTCTACGCCCCCTTCGGCTCCGGCGTGCTGGCCGGCCGGGCCGACTGGTTGCGCGCGGCCGAGCCGTACCTCGCGGGTGGCGGCGCGAGCCGGAAGGTCACCCGGCGCACCGACGGGGGCGTGGACGTGGAGTGGCACGAGAGCGCGGCCCGCCACGAGGCCGGCTCCCCGAACGTGATCGGCGCCTACTCCATCGCCGCCGCCTGCAAGGCCCTGACGGAGGCCGGTTTCGACACCCTCGTCGCGCGCGAGCAGTACCTGATCGCCAGGGTGCGGGAGGGCCTCGCAGAGGTGCCCGAGGTGAAGGTCCTCTCCCTGTTCGGCGACGACGCCCCGCGGGTCGGCGTGATCTCCTTCGTGGTCGAGGGCTGGAACAGCTCCCACTTCGCCGCCGCGCTCTCCGCCGAGTACGGCATCGGCGTCCGCGACGGCCTGTTCTGCGCCCACCCGCTGGTGCGCACCCTGCTGGGCAGCGACCCGCAGGCGCAGGGCGAGTGCGGTGCTCCCGAGGCCGCGCCCGGCGAGAAGTCGCTCAACGCCATCCGCGTCAGCTTCGGCGCCGGCACCCCCGACGAGCACGTCGAGCGCTTCGTGACGGCGGTGAGGGCACTGGTGCGGGACGGCGCGAAGTGGCGGTACCGCACGGAGGACGGCCGCTGCGTCCCGGCCGTGTGACCTCGGGGAACCTGTGGGAGGCGGTGTTCAGGCGGTCAGGAGTCCAGCCCGATCGCGAACGCCGCCTCCAGGTCGTGCTGCGAGTACGTCCGGAACGCCACGTGGGTGTCCGTGCCCAGCACGCCCGGGATCTTGCTGATCCGCCCGGGGATGACCTCCGCGAGGTCCTCGTGCTGCCGCACCCGGACCATGGCGATCAGGTCGTAGGTACCGGTCACGGAGAAGACCTCGCTGACACTGTCCAGCGAGGCGATCTGCTCGGCGATCTCGGGGATCCGGTCCACGCTGGTCTTGATGAGGACGATCGCGGTGATCACGGCTGGTTCTCTCCCTCGGAGGCCGGAGCAGGGGTGACCTTCACTCTAGGGCCTGATCCACCGGGCAGGCCCGCCGTGCCGCCGAACCGTACCCACGCATAGGCGAAGCCCAGCCCGAAGCCCACCACGTGGGCCAGGTAGGCCACGCCCGGTCCCTGGGTGGAGCGGCCGGCCGCCAGCCACTGCAGGGCCGCCCAGAAGGGCAGGACCACCCAGGCGGGAAAGCGCAGCGGCAGAAAGAACAGGAAGGGAAAGAGACTGGTCACCCGCGCCCGGGGGAACAGGTACAGGAATGCGCCGAGGACCGCCGAGATCGCTCCCGAGGCCCCCACCAGGGTCTGCCCGGAGGCGGCGTGGGCGGCCGCGTAGCCCAGCAGGGCGAGGTAGCCGCAGCCTACGTAGAACAGCGTGAACTGCAGGCGGCCCATGCGTTCCTCGGTCATCGCCCCGAAGACGTAGAGGAAGAGCATGTTGCCCAGCAGATGCACCCAGCTGCCGTGCACGAAGAGGGCCGTCGCGGGGGTGAGGGCGGCCCGTGGGGCTCCGGTGAACAGTTCGGCGGGGATCACGCCCCAGCGCCGGAAATAGGCCCGCTGGGCGAGCAGCAGCCGCTCACCGGTGCCGTAGGCCGGATCGAGGCCCGCCGCCGGGCCCACCACGAAGATCAGGCAGCACAGGACGATCAGGGCGGACGTCACCGGCGCCGGTACGGCCCGCACCGCCCGTACCGCCCTGAGCGCCCTGGCTGTCCGGAGGGCCACCGCGTTCCTGTCGCCGATCATGTGAACAGAGCATGGCGTAACGGGACGCACCAGCACAGACCGCCTCGCCGCCGCGGACACTCGGGCGGTGAGTCGCCGCCAGGCCGTAGGGTTACGAGCCATACGCCCAGGGAAGCTGGCGCGTCACGGAGACTAGAAGGAAAGCGAACAGCCACGATGACGGTTCCCCTGCCGACCGCCACGACGCGGTGGCGCTGCGCCCTCTGCGGCAACCTCACCCGCTTCGACGTGACGCGCTCGTCGAAGGTCGTCGAGTACGTCCATCTCGACCTCGCCGGAGAGCCGAAGGTCGAGGAGCGCGAGGTGGTCAGTGAGACCATCGAGTCGGTGCGCTGCCGCTGGTGCAACGCCGTGGACCAGGTGGAACTCGTGGACAGGCCGGGCGCCGGCTCCTGAGCGGAGCGGGCCCGCACAGGGATCCCCCGCCGGGGGATCCCGCAAGGCAATGGGGTGACGGATGGTGGAGACACAAGGCGGGGAGCCGGCCGACGGCGCCGCTGAGGTGCTCGACCGTCCGCTGCCCGACGGGGTGCGCCGCCGGGTCGTGCAGATCGTGTCCGATGCGTTCGGCCGGCTGACCGTCGGCGAGCTGCCCGCGCAGCTGCGGCAGTACGCCCGGTTCGCGCCCAACCGCCGGGCGAAGTTCGCGGGCAACGCGATGGCGGCGGCGCTGGAGACGGACACGCTGTTCCGGCAGCGCATCGCCGAGAAGTTCAGAGAGGCCCAGCCGGAGCTGTCCGGCGCCCTGGACTCCGGCTCGCCGCCCCCGGCCGCGGACCCGCTCGACGTGGCGGCCGCGGCCTATGTACTGCGGCCCGCGGGCTGGGTGAAGCAGGTGACGGCCGCCGGCGAGGAGGCCCAGCGGGCGGACGCCGAGCGCGTCGACGAGGAGAGCCGGGCCGAGCTCGACCGGCTGCGCGCCGAGGTCGCGGCGGCCCGCGAACAGACCCGCACCGAGACCGAACGGCTGCGTGCCGAGCTGGACGCGGCCAAGAAGGAAGCCGAGTCACTGCACCGCAAGCTGCGCGCCGCGCTCAGCGACGTCAAGCGGGGCGAGGCCGCGTTGCGCAAGACGCAGGGCGAGATCGAGGCGGTGCGCGCCGAGGGGCAGGCCCAGGTGTCGGCCGCCGAGAGCGAGGCGCGGCGGCTCAAGGCGCGCCTGGGCGAGTCGGAGTCCGCCCTGGAGGCGACCCGCAGAGCGGCCCGCGAGGGGCGCAGCGTGGAGGACATGAGGGTGCGGCTGCTGCTGGACACCGTCCTGGATGCGGCCCAGGGGCTGCGCCGCGAGCTGGCCCTGCCGCCGGTGTCGGTGCGGCCGGCCGAGACCGTGGACGCGGTCGAGCCGGGGCGGATGACGCCCAAGGACATCGCCGCCCGTGCGCTGTCCGAGCACGACCCGGCCATCCTCGACCAGCTGCTCGCGCTGCCGCAGGCCCATCTGGTCGTCGACGGCTACAACGTCACCAAGACCGGCTATCCCCAGATGCCGCTGGAGAAGCAGCGGCTGCGGCTGCTCGGGCAGCTCTCGCAGCTCGCCGCGCAGACCGGCGCCGAGGTCACCTGTGTCTTCGACGGTGCCGAACTGGCCGCGCCGGTGCTGCTCGCACCGCCGCGCGGGGTGCGGGTGCTGTTCTCCAAGCCGGGTGTCACCGCCGATGAGCTGATCCGTCAGCTGGTGCGCGCCGAGCCGCCCGGCCGGCCGGTCATCGTCGCCTCCACCGACCGCGAGGTGGCCGACGGGGTCGCGAAGGCGGGCGCGCGGCCGGTGGCGTCGGTGGTGCTGCTGAAGCGCCTCTCGCGCGGCTGAAACCGGTCATAACGCAATCTACGCCTCATTCCCAACGTAGCGGCTTAATGCCTGAATTGACGGACCTGTCACGCCACTCAGCGTCAACCGGGTCTCACCTCTTGTGAGTTGAGTGCAAAGAATGGCTTGCGTGGCGGGATTTTTTGCTGTGGGATTTGAATTCATCACGATGAGGTCACTAGGGTCTGGCGTCGAACCTCCGAGCGGGTGATCACTCAGAAGAAGGAGCTCGCTTCCGTGGCGTCCCACCGTCGACCCAAGCAGCCGAGCCGCACTCGCGTGACCGTGCTCACCACCGCGGCCGCTGCTGCCGTAGCCCTCAGCGCTCAGGCCGCCAACGCCGCGCCCAGTGCGAAGCCGAGCAAGGACGAGGTCAAGTCCAAGGTCGACGCCCTGTACGAGCAGGCGGAGCAGGCCACCGAGAAGTACAACGGGGCCAAGGAGAAGCAGGAGAAGCTCCAGAAGGAGATCTCCACCATCCAGGACAACGTCGCCCGCGGCCAGCAGGAGCTCAACAAGCTGCGCGACAGCCTCGGTTCGATGGCCGCCGGCCAGTACCGCTCGGGTGGGATAGACCCCTCGCTCCAGCTCTTCCTCTCCTCCAACCCGGACGACTACCTCGACAAGGCCTCCACGCTCGACCAGTTGAGCGGCCAGCAGGTGGACGCGCTGAAGAAGATCCAGGACAAACAGCGCGAACTGGCCCAGGAGCGCGCCGAGGCCACCGAGAAGCTCAAGGACCTCGCCGCCACCCGTACCGAGCTGGGCAAGAAGAAGAAGGAAGTCCAGGGCAAGCTCGCCGAGGCGCAAAAGCTCCTCAACTCCCTCACGGCTCAGGAGAAGGCCCAGCTCGCCGCAGAGCAGAGCAGGGCCAGCCGCGCCAGCCAGCGCAGCGCGCTGGACGGCAACACGCCCCCCGCCTCCGGCCGCGCCGGCGCCGCCTTCTCCGCCGCCCAGAGCAAGATCGGCACGCCCTACGTCTACGGCGCCTCCGGCCCCTCCTCCTTCGACTGCTCGGGCCTGACCTCCTGGTCCTACGCACAGGCCGGCGTCTCCATCCCGCGCACCTCCGAGGCGCAGGCGAACATCGGCACCCGGATCTACTCGCAGAGCCAGCTCCAGGTCGGCGACCTGGTCTTCTTCTACGGCGACCTGCACCACGTCGGCCTCTACGCGGGCAACGGCCAGGTGCTGCACGCCCCGCACACCGGAGCCGTCGTGCGTTACGAGACGATGGCCGACATGCCCTTCCAGTTCGGCGTCCGCGTCTGACGCCGGACCCCGCTTCGGGAACCTCCCGGATCAAGGCGCCGTGCCGCCCGAACGAGCGAATCACGTCGGCCCACGCTGACCCCACGCCCCGCCCCTGACCTGTGTCAGAGGCGGGGCGGCCGCGTTCTGTGCCGGCCCGCGTCTTTGGCCGCTGCGTGTCCGCGCGGTTACTGTCTGGCGCGTTTCCCCCCGCAGCCGGGGCGCACTGCGCCCCGGCACCGGGGGAAGAGCCATGTCAGCCAGTGGAGGGAGTTCGGCTTCCCGTGGGGTTCCATCGCCGTCTTGCACCGTCCGGCTTCGACCGGGGCGCCGGCGCCGCGTTCTGCGTCCTGTCCGCCGCGGCCGCCGCCCTCGCCGCCGTACCGGCCACCTCCACCTCCGCAGTCGCCGCACCGCACGGCGACGCCCGGGCCGAGGTGAACCGCCTCTACCAGGAGGCCGAGAAGGCGACCGAGGCCTACGACAAGGCCGACGAGCGCGCCGGTGTGCTGCGCCGCCAGGTGCGTGACTGCCAGGACCGCATCGCGCGCCGGCAGCAGCACGTCAACGCCCTCAGGGAGACGCTCGGTTCCCTGGCCGGTGCCCAGTACCGCTCCGGCGGCCTCGACCCGTCCCTGGCGCTGCTCTTCGCCCGGGACCCGGCCGACTACCTCGACAAGGCGGCCGCGCTCGACCGGATCGGCGCGCAGCAGGCCGGCGAACTCCGGGACCTGCAGAAGGCCCTGCGCGAACTCGCCCAGGAGCGCGCCGAGGCCGCCCGGGCCCTCGCCGAACTGGACAAGAGCCGCGAGGCCGTCGTCACCCACAAACGGACCGTCGAGCAGAAGCTCGCCCGGGCCCGGCAGCTGCTCAACTCCCTCTCCCCGGCGGAACGTGACGCCTACGACCGGACCTCACGCTCCGGCCGCGACGGCTTCATGGCCGGGCTGTCGGGACTGTCCGGCATGTCCGGCGCCGACGACGGCCCGGCCGCCTCCGGCCGTGCGGCCGCCGCGCTGGCCGCCGCCCGCTCCGCCCTCGGCCGCCCCTATGTCTGGGGCGCCAGCGGCCCCTCGGGGTTCGACTGTTCGGGTCTGATGCAGTGGTCGTACGCCCAGGCCGGGGTGCATCTGCCGCGCACCTCGCAGGAGCAGCGGTACGCCGGCCGGCGCATCCCGCTGTCCCAGGCCCGGCCGGGCGACCTGGTCGTCTACCGGTCCGACGCCGGCCATGTCGCGATGTACGCGGGCCACGGCCGGGTGATCCACGCCCCCTATCCGGGCGCGGCCGTGCGCTACGACCCCGTGAACATGATGCCCATCTCGTCGGTCACCAGGGTCTGACGGCCGCCGCGAAGCCGCCGTACGATCGGGAAGTGGCTGGTCGAAGGCGGGTGTCGGGATCCTCGGTAGGGGCGGTGTGCCTGCTGCTGTCGTCCCTGGTGGCATGCGGCGGGCAGTCCGCGACCGACACCGCCGGGCACCAGGTGCAGCGGGTGCTCGACCGGCGGGCGGCGGCGGTCCTCCACCACGACCCGGCGGCGTACGCCGCGACCGGCACCCGTGCGCCGTACGCGAACCTCGAAGACGTGCCCTTCGCGGACTTGTCCTACCGCCTGACCGCGCTGCACCGCACCGGCCACACCGCCACCGCCGAGGCCGAGCTGCGCTACCGGGTGACCGGCTACGACACGGCGCCCGTCACCACCGGCCGCACCCTGACCCTGTCCACCGGGGCGGACGGGACGTGGCACGTCGACTCCGACCGGCCCGAGAAGAAGTCCGCCCAGCAGCTGTGGGACCAGGGCGCGGTGTCGGTGGTCCGGGGGCGGCGCAGCATCGTCCTCGGTGTGGGACAGAGCGGTGGGGCGCTGCACGGCTACGCCGGCCTGGCGGACAACGCGGTGCCGGCGGTGTCGGACGCGTGGGGTACGGACTGGAGCCGGCACGTCGTCGTACTGGTCCCGAAGTCACTGGAGGGCATGGCCGGACTGCTGGGCTCACCGGCCTCCGGCTACCGCGGCATCGCCGCTGTCACCACCGGCGAGGCGGGAGGCACGGGCCGGGCCCCCGCGGACCGGATCATCGTCAACCCCGACGCGTACGGCATGCTCGGCCCACTCGGCAGACAGGTCGTGCTCACCCACGAGGCGACCCACGTCGCCACCCGCGCCCACACCGGCCGGGCCACCCCTTTGTGGCTCTCCGAGGGGTACGCCGACTGGGCCGGCTACCGCGGCACCGGACGCACCCCGGACGAGGTCGCGCCCGAGCTCCAGCGGGCCGTGTCCGACGGGCACGTGCCGGCCGCGCTGCCCGCCGACGGGGAATTCGGCTTCGCCGGCGACGCGACCCGGCTGGCCCAGTCCTATGAGAGCGGCTGGATGGCCTGCCGCATGATCGCCGCCCACTGGGGCGAGAGGCGGCTGGACGACTTCTACCGGGCCGTCGGTGCCCACGGCAGCCGGGCCGGGGCGGTCGAGGACGCGCTGCACAAGGTGCTCGGGACGACGCTGGAGCAGTTCACCGAGCGGTGGCGGGAGTATCTGCGGGCACAGCTGGGGTGACGCGGGCCGTCAGGGGGAGGTGGAGGTCTCCCTGCTGCGGGAGGCCTGATCGGGCAGGGCCGCCGGGGCCGTCCGGGAGGCCGTGGCGCGCCACAGCTCCCGGCCGGCCCCCACGCAGGCGGCCACCAGCAGGGCGTTGCGGACGAGCAGCAGCGTGACGCCCAGGCGGTCGCTCGCGACCACGTCCGCGAAGTACACCGGGAACTCCAGCACCGTCACCGGGGCCGCCGCCAGGACCAGCGCGACCGGCAGCCGCATCCGGCTCTCCCGGAAGCACAGGCAGACGGCGCCCGTCCCCACCAGCCACACCAGGTACTGGGGGCTGATCACCCGGCTGGTGGCCGTGAACAGCAGCACCGCCGTGAACGCGGCGTCCGCAGGCGTGTGCGGCCCGAACCGCCGCGCCCGCAGCCGCCACAGCAGCAGCCAGCCGAAGGCGGCCCCGGTGAGCGCCAGCGCGGCGGTGCTGACCACGTCGACGTACGGCCCCAGGAACTCCACCGAGCCGTAGTTGAGCAGCACCTGACCGCTCCAGCCGAAGTGCCGGGCCACATGGAAGACCAGCGCGCCCAGCGACTCGACCTCCGTGCCCCGGTCGCGCTGGGCGGTCAGGAAGGACAGGGAGCCGGGCAGGGCGAGCGCGAACAGCGACGCGAGCGCGGCCACCGTCACCGCCGCCGCGGACCACGCCCGGCGCCGGGCCGTCCCCCGCACGCCCACGAGCAGCAGCACCGGCCACGCCTTGAGCAGCGCCCCGAGACCGGCCAGCGTGCCCAGCGCGCGCGGATGCCGGACCCCCGCCAGCAGCGCCGCCACCGCCACCGCGGTCACCATCACGTCGTAGCGCGTGTAGAGGGTCGGGCCCAGCAGGCCCGCGCCCGCCGTCCACACCCAGGCGCCGCGCAGCGGGCGGCCGGGGCGCCGGCCGCCGTACAGCAGCAGGCACAGCACCACCAGGTCGGCCAGCAGCGCCAGGACGGCGAACGCGGTGGCGTAGCCGAGGAAGGGCAGCACGGCGGGGGAGAGGATCGCCAGGGCGGCGGCCGGCGGGTACTGCCAGGTGATGTCGTCCAGCGGGAAGGAGCCCTGCCGCAGCACCTCGTACCAGCCCCGGTAGATCACCGACACGTCGCCGGTGACGTCCGGGCCGGGGAGGACGAGGACCCCGAGCGCGAAGAGCAGCAGCGCCAGGCGGGTCGCGCCCCAGGCCGTGAGCAGTCCCGCCAGGCTCCGCGGCGTGCCCGTCCCGTCCACCTCAGCCCCCGTCCGTCCGCTTTCCGCCGTCCCGCCGAGGACCACATGATCTCCCCACGAGCCGTGCCCCGGCCATGAGGCACGGCCGCGGCCGGCCGGCACTCCCCTGTTGGGTAGGGTCGGCGGCGATGCACAAGACCCTCATCGTGACCAATGACTTCCCGCCCCGCCCGGGTGGCATCCAGGCGTTCCTGCACAACATGGCGCTGCGGCTGGACCCGGAGCGGCTGGTCGTCTACGCCTCCACCTGGAAGCGCGGCCGGGAGGGCGCCGAGGCGACGGCCGCCTTCGACGCGGAGCAGCCCTTCACCGTCGTACGCGACCCCACGACGATGTTGCTGCCGACCCCCCGGGCCACCCGGCGCGCGGTCGGGCTGCTGCGGGAACACGGGTGCGCATCGGTGTGGTTCGGGGCGGCGGCGCCGCTCGGGCTGATGGCGCCGGCACTGCGGAAGGCGGGCGCGAAGCGGCTGGTGGCCACCACCCACGGCCACGAGGCCGGCTGGGCCCAGCTGCCCGTGGCGCGCGGCTTGCTGCGCCGGATCGGTCAGTCCACGGACACGATCACCTACCTCGGCGAGTACACCCGCTCCCGGATCGCCGGCGCGCTGACGCCCGAGGCCGCCGCGCGGATGGTGCAGCTGCCGCCGGGGGTGGACGAGAAGACCTTCCACCCGGGGTCGGGCGGCGACGAGGTGCGGGCCCGGCTCGGGCTCACCGGCCGGCCGGTGGTCGTGTGCGTCTCCCGGCTGGTCAGGCGCAAGGGGCAGGACACCCTGATCCGGGCCATGCCCCGGATCCTGGCCGCCGAGCCGGAGACGGTGCTGCTGATCGTCGGTGGCGGGCCCTACGAGAAGGACCTGCGCGGGCTGGCGCGGGAGACCGGGGTGGCCGGCTCGGTGCGCTTCACCGGCCCGGTGCCCTGGGCGGAGCTGCCCGCGCACTACGGCGCCGGTGACGTCTTCGCCATGCCCTGCCGTACCCGGCGCGGCGGACTCGACGTCGAAGGGCTCGGCATCGTCTACCTGGAGGCGTCCGCGACCGGGCTGCCCGTCGTCGCCGGGGACTCCGGCGGCGCACCCGACGCGGTGCTCGACGGGGAGACCGGCTGGGTCGTGCGCGGGGGTTCTCCCGAGGGCGCCGCCGACCGCATCGTCGCCCTCCTCGGGGACGCCGGGCTGCGTCGCCGCATGGGGGAGCGGGGCCGGCAGTGGGTCGAGGAGAAGTGGCGCTGGGACCTGCTCGCCGACCGCCTCGAGGAGCTGCTGTAAAAGTTTGCCCAAAGGGGTTGCCCCGAACCCGGTCGCACCCCTAGGCGGAATCGAAAAATCCGCACATGCTGCGCGCATGACAGTAAAACTGATGCAGCGTCAGCTGACGAGACGTCACATCCTTGGTATGGCGGCCCTCCAGACGGCCGCCACCCTCGGCTTCACCCGAGTCGGCCTCCAGTCCGCACGGGCCGCCGAGCCCGCAGCCGTCGAATCCGCCCCCGCCATCGTCGTCGGCTCCGGCTACGGCGGCGCCGTAGCCGCCCTCCGCCTCGGCCAGGCAGGCATCCGCACCCTCGTCCTGGAGATGGGCCGGCTGTGGAACACCACCGGCTCCGACGGCAAGGTCTTCTGCTCCACCCTCGCCCCGGACCAGCGCTCGATGTGGTTCCGCACCCGCACCGAGGCCCCACTGGCCACCTTCCTGTGGCTGGACCTCGTCAACAAGGACATCAGCCCCTACCCCGGTGTCCTCGACCGCGTCCACTTCGACGCCATGTCGGTCTACGTCGGCCGGGGTGTCGGCGGCGGCTCCCTGGTCAACGGCGGCATGGCCGTAACCCCGCTCCCCGCGTACTTCGCCGAGCAGTTCCCGACCGTGGACGTGAACGAGATGTACGGCACCTACTTCCCGCGCGCCCGCGCCATGCTCGGCGTCAACTCCGTCGGCCCGGCCTGGTTCGAGTCGACCGAGTGGTACCGGTTCGCCCGCACCTCCCGGAAGGCCGCCGCCAACACCGGCCTGAGGACCACCTTCGTGCCGAACGTCTACGACTTCGGCTACATGGAGCGCGAGGCGGCCGGCACGGCCACGAAGTCGGCGCTCGCCGGGGAGGTCATCTACGGCAACAACCACGGCAAGAAGAGCCTCGACAAGACCTACCTCGCGGCCGCCCTCGGCACCGGCAACGTCACCATCCACACCATGGAGAGGGTGCGGAGCGTCGGCCGGGCCCCCGACGGGACGTACGTCCTGACCACCGACCGCATCGACGACACCGGCACCGTCGTCGGGACCGGTCAGTACGGCTGCACCTATCTCTTCCTCGGCGCCGGCAGCCTCGGCACCAGCGAACTCCTCGTCCGCGCCCGGGACACGGGCACCCTGCCGGACCTGAACTCCCGGGTGGGCGCCGGCTGGGGCACCAACGGCAACACCATGCTCGGCCGCGCCAACCACCTCTGGGACACCGTCGGCGCCCATCAGGCGACCATGCCGGTCATGGGCATCGACGACTGGGCCAACGCCGACAACCCCGTCTTCGCCGAGATCGCCCCGCTGCCCATGGGCTTCGAGCACTGGGTCAGCCTCTATCTGGCGATCACCAAGAACCCGGAGCGGGCCTCGTTCACGTACGACACCGCGAGCGGGTCGGTGAAACTGGGCTGGAGCGCCGCCCAGAGCGCGGTCTCCGTACGCATGGCCAAGAAGCTTTTCGACCGGATCAACGCGGCCAACGCCACCATCTACCGCTACGACCTCTTCGGCTCGCCGAGCAAGGTCTTCGCCGACGACTTCACGTACCACCCGCTCGGCGGCTGCGTACTCGGCGAGGCGACCGACGACTACGGCCGGGTGAAGGGCTGTTCACGGCTCTACGTCACCGACGGCTCGCTCGTGCCCGGTTCGATCGGAGTGAACCCCTTCGTGACCATCACGGCCCTCGCCGAACGCACGATGGCGCGGGTCCTCGCCGAGGACACCGCGCCATGAGCAGGCTGCCGCGCTACTTGGCGTAGATCGCCTCGATCTCGTCCGCGTAGTCCTTCGCCACCACGTTCCGCTTCAGCTTCAGCGACGGGGTGAGGTGGCCCGACTCCTCCGTGAACTGGGAGGGCAGAATGCGGAACTTCCGCACCGATTCCGCCTTCGACACCGCGGCGTTGCCGTCGTCGACCGCCGCCTGGATCGCCGCGAGCAGATCCGGGTCCTCGCGCAGCGACGCCGCGGTGGAACCCGCCGGCTTGCCGTGCTCGGCACACCAGCGGCCCAGGAACTCCTCGTCAAGGGTGATCAGCGCGCCCACGAACGGCCGCCCGTCGCCCACCACCATGCACTCCGCGACCAGCGCGTGCGCCCGGATACGGTCCTCGATCACGGCCGGGGCGACGTTCTTGCCACCCGCGGTGACGATGATCTCCTTCTTCCGGCCGGTGATCCTGAGGTAGCCGTCCTCGTCGAGGGTGCCGATGTCACCGGTGTGGAACCAGCCGTCGGCCAGCGCCTCGCCGGTCGCGCCCGGGTTGTTCCAGTACTCCTTGAACAGGTGCTCGCCGTGCAGCAGCACCTCCCCGTCGTCCGCGATGCGGATCACCGAGCCGGGCAGCGGCTGCCCCACCGTGCCGATCTTCTGCCGGTCCCAGGGGTTGAACGCGGTCGCCGCGCAGGACTCGGTCAGGCCGTAGCCCTCGAGCACCGTGAAGCCGATGCCGCGGAAGAAGTGCCCGAGACGCTCACCCAGCGGGGCGCCGCCGGAGATGGCGTACTCGCCACGGCCGCCGAGCACCGCGCGCAGCTTGCTGTAGACCAGCCTGTCGAACGCCTTGTGCTTGATCCTCAGGCCGATCGACGGACCGGACGGCGTGTCCAGCGCCTTGCTGTACGCGATCGCCGTGTCTGCCGCCTTGTCGAAGATCTTGCCCTTGCCGTCGGCCTGTGCCTTGGCGCGCGCCGAGTTGTAGACCTTCTCGAAGACCCGCGGAACGCCGAGGACCAGCGTCGGCCGGAACGCGGCCAGCTCGTCGGTGAGGTTCTTGATGTCCGGGACGCAGCCCAGCTTGATCGGCGCCATCATCGGCGCGATCTGCACCAGCCGCCCGAAGACGTGCGCGAGCGGCAGGAAGAGCAGCACCGAGCACTCGCCGGTGCGGAAGAGCGGACGCAGCCGCTCGACGATGTTGCCGCACTCCGCGAAGAAGCTGCGGTGGGTGAGCACACAGCCCTTGGGCCGGCCGGTGGTGCCGCTGGTGTACACGATGGTCGCCGGATCGTCGGCCTTCGCCAGCGAACTGCGCTCCTCGACGGCCGCGTCGCTGATGCCCTGTCCTGCCCGGCCCAGCTCCTCGATCCCGCCGGCCTCGATCTGCCAGACGTTCTTCAGCGCGGGCAGCGTGGCGCGCACCGACTCGACGGCGGCCGCGTGGCCGTCCAGCTCCACCACGCAGGCGGTGGCGCCCGAGTCGCTGAGGATCCACTGCACCTGCTCCGGCGAGCTGGTCTCGTACACCGGCACGGTGATCGCGCCGGCGCTCCAGATCGCGAAGTCCAGCAGTGTCCACTCGTAACGCGTCCGGGACATCAGGCCCACCCGGTCGCCGGGCTGGATGCCGGAGGCGATCAGACCCTTGGCGGCGGCGTGCACCTCGGCGAGGAAGGCCGTGGCCGTCACGTCCTGCCAGGCACCGCCCACCTTGCGTGCGATGACGGCGACGTCGGGGTGCTGCGCGGCGTTTCTGCGGACGATGTCGGTCAGATTGCCGTCCGCAGGGACCTCGTACAAAGCCGGAAGGCTGAACTCGCGCAAGACTGCTGCTCCTCATAGGGCGCCGGCGCCACGACGTTGTGTGATGCGACGGTGCGGTCCAAGGCTCGGTCTGGTGCCCGGGGCTTCGCCAGGGAGCCACTGCAGGCTCGGTGGTTGAAATCCAGAGCACGACTGGACGGCCCGGACGTTACCCGCCGGTATGGCTTCTTCGACAGGGGGTTCCGGCGAGATGTTCGCTGCGTCACACGGATTGGTGTTCCTGTGCGCACAGTAGTCGACCCGCTAACTGACTGGCCAGTAACCCCAGGTTCGGCCGCCACTGTTCACGTATGCCCCACACGCCTACCCTTGATCGCCATGGCACCCACACCGGCCGGTGACGGCAGGACACGCATCCACGTGGTCAGCGATGTGCACGGCAACGTCCGCGACCTGGCCAGAGCCGGCGAGGGTGCCGACGCCCTGATCTGTCTCGGCGACCTGATCCTCTTCCTCGACTACGCCGACCACTCGCGCGGGATCTTCCCCGACCTGTTCGGCGTGGAGAACGCCCACCGCATCGTCGAGCTGCGCACCGCCCGCCGCTTCACGGAGGCCCGCGAGCTCGGCGCCCGCCTCTGGGCCGGCATCGAGGGCGACCGTGCCGCCGTGATCGAACAGGCGGTACGAGGGCAGTACGCGGAACTCTTCGCCGCGTTCCCGACCCCGACGTACGCCACCTACGGCAATGTCGACATGCCGCCCCTGTGGAAGGAGTACGCCCACGAGGGCATCACCGTGCTCGACGGCGAGCGGGCGGAGATCGGCGGCCGCGTCTTCGGCTTCGTCGGCGGCGGCCTGCGCACCCCCATGCGCACGCCGTACGAGATCGACGACGAGGAGTACGCGGCGAAGATCGAGGCGGTCGGTGAGGTCGACGTGCTGTGCACCCACATCCCCCCGGACGTACCCGAACTCGTCTACGACACCGTCGCCCGCCGCTTCGAGCGCGGCAGCCGGGCCCTGCTGGACGCCATCCGCCGCACCCGCCCCCGGTACGCGCTCTTCGGCCATGTCCACCAGCCACTGGTCCGCCGGATGCGGATCGGCTCGACCGAGTGCGTGAACGTGGGCCACTTCGCCGGCACCGGCCGGCCCTGGGTCCTGCGGTGGTGAGCGTTCCAGCCGATCACGCAGGTGGGGGTGGAGTCCGGCGGGCAGCCGCGCGGTAGCCTTCACGCTGCACACACGTGCGCACGACGACCTCTTCCCCATGGCTCGCGACGAGCAGGGGGGAGACCCCCGATACGGCCCGCATCTGGAGGAGCCACGGCGATGGCGGAACACACCAGCTCGAGCATCACGATCGAGGCGGCACCGGCCGACGTCATGGGGGTGATCGCCGACTTCGCCCGCTACCCCGACTGGACCGGCGAGGTCAAGGAGGCCGAGGTCCTCAAGACCGACGACCGGGGCCGCGCCGAGCAGGTCCGCCTCGTCATGGACGCGGGCGCCATCAAGGACGACCAGACCCTGGCGTACACCTGGACCGGCGCCAACGAGGTCTCCTGGACCCTGGTGAAGTCCCAGATGCTCCGCTCCCTGGACGGCTCCTACCTGCTGAAGCCCGCGGGCGCCGGCGCGACGGAGGTCACCTACCGCCTCACCGTCGACGTCAAGATCCCCATGCTCGGCATGATCAAGCGCAAGGCCGAGAAGGTCATCATCGACCGCGCGCTGGCCGGGCTGAAGCAGCGGGTCGAGTCGGGCGAACCTGGCGAGGCGGCCGAGGCGGCCGGGTCGGCCGGGTCGAGCGAGCCGGGCGAGAAGTAGTCACGGCGTCCGCGGCTGCGGGCGGGCCGCCGGGGGTGCGCTGTTTGGGGCGGTGACCGGTGGCTGCCCATGGCCCGACGGCGAGGGCTCTCGACGGCACCTGTCCCTGGCTGCCGGTCGTGGGTGGGCCGCCGGGGGGCAAGCCGTTTCGGGCGGTGACCGGTTGCCGTGCAAGCACTGGGGGCAACGGCCCACCCACGGCACATCTCCCCGGGCGCCGGCCGCGAGTGGGCCGAAGGGGCGCGCCGGCGCGGAGACGGCAGGGGGCAGGGGGGTCCCCTGCTCGTGAAGAGCCTGGGGGGAGCGCGGAGGCGCCGAGCACCATCGCCGTCCCGACACCGGCCGGGGCGCCCCGTAGGCGACCGAGCCATCAAACACAGCTACCGTTCAACCTCATGCGCACCCTGCTGATCACAGGCCCAGGCGGTTCCGGCCGTACCACGGTAGCCGCGGCCACCGCGATCACCGCCGCCCGCGAGGGCACCCCCACCCTCGTCCTCACCGCCGACCGCACCGACACTCTCGGCGCCGTGCTCGGCGTGCCCACGGGTGCGACCCCGGCCAGCGTCGCGGAGAACCTCACCGCCTGGCGTCCCGACGCCGCCGCCGGCTTCCGCGCCGACCTCGCCGCCTTCCAGGAGCGAGCCGCGAACGTCCTGGACCTCCTCGGAGCCTCCCGCCTGGACGCCGAGGAGGTCACCCCGCTGCCCGGCGCCGAGGAGCTGGCCCTGCTGCGCGCGCTGCGGGACGCGGCCCTCTCGGAGCGGTTCGAGCTGCTGGTCGTCGACCTGCCGCCCGTCCCGCAGGCCCTCGCCCTGCTCGCGCTGCCCGAGGAGCTGCGCCGCTATCTGCGCCGGCTGCTCCCGGCGGAGCGGCAGGCGGCCCGCGCGCTGCGCCCGGTCCTCGGCCGGCTCGCCGGTGTGCCCATGCCGGCGGAGTGGCTGTACGAGACGGCCGCCCGCTGGGACGTGGACCTGGCCGCCGTCGCCGCGGTCGTCGCCGACCCCGGCACCGCCGTCCGCCTGGTCGCCGAGCCCGGCCCGGCCGGCACCGACGCCGTCCGGGACGCCGCCCTGGGGCTGGCCGTTCGAGGCCTGACCACCGAGTCCCTGGTCGCGACCCGGGTGCTGCCCGAGGCCCCCGCGGACTCCTGGCTCGCCGGCCCGGTCGCCCAGCAGCGCAAGGCGCTCGACGAGTGGCGGGAGACGTACGACGTCCACCCGGCGGTCCACCTGGGCCGGGACCCGCGCGGCCCGGACGACCTGGCGGCCCTCGCGGTGCCCGGCGTCAACCCGGCGCCCGCCCCGGTCGAGTGGCCCGTCGCCGACCGCCCCGCCGAGGACGGCGACGGCCGGGTCCTGGTGTGGCACATCCCGCTGCCCGGCGCCATACGCGACGAGCTGGACCTCATCCGGCGCGGCGACGAACTCGTGCTCACCGCCGGGCCGTTCCGCCGCGTCGTGCCGCTGCCCTCGGCGCTGCGCCGGTGCACCGTCGACGGGGCCGCCCTGCGCGAGGGAGAGCTGCGCATCCGGTTCGTTCCGGACCCCGCGCTGTGGCCCCGCGAGAGGTGAAGCGAGCACCCCCGTTCGGGTAACGTCGTAAGGACGAAACGTAGTCAGGAGCCCGCCATGAGCGAAGAGCGCCCACCGTCCGACGCCGCTCAGGAGGAGACCGGCGACGAGGTCCGGGCGACCGACGCCGACGCCAATGCCGACGCCGATGCCTGGGCCACGGCCTGTGCCGAGGACCTCGCGGCGGAGAAGGCCAGGCGCCGCGCCGAGCACGGCCCGCCGCCCGGCTCGGCCGCCGAGGAGCTGCGCCGGCTCGTCGACACCGTCGCCGACAAGCTCTCGTCGATCCAAACGCCGCTGCTCGGCCCGGTCGCCGGACCGGCGGCCCAGCAGGTGGTCCGGCAGGTCGTGCAGCAGGCCAAGGCGGCCGTGGAGCCGGTCATAGACCGCAACCCGGACGTCTTCGACCACCTCGCGGCGGCCGGCGGTGAACTGCTCGCCGCCTACCGCTCGGCCGTCGCGGCCCAGGAGCGGCGCTGGACGAGCGGCACCAGCGCCCCGGAGGACGACCTGAAGAACCTGGAGGACCGTGACCGGGACCGCGGTCGCGACCGGGGCGAGGGCACCGGTGGCGGGGAGCGCATCGACCTGGACTGACCGGGCCCACCGCCCGCGAAGGGACCCTTGGGGCCGCCCGGCCCGTTCACCGGTCGGACGACGCGAATTCCACGGCAGGGCCTCGGGTACGGTTGGCCGTAGCGGGGCTCGACCGAAACTGAGGGATTCATGGGACTCACCATCGGCGTCGACATCGGCGGCACGAAGATCGCGGCCGGCGTGGTCGACGAGGAAGGCAACATCCTCTCGACCTTCAAGGTGCCCACTCCCACCACGCCCGAGGCCATCGTGGACGCCATCGCCTCGGCGGTGGAGGGCGCAAGCGCGGGGCACGACATCGTCGGCGTGGGCATCGGTGCCGCCGGATACGTCAACCGGCAGCGCTCCACGGTCTACTTCGCGCCCAACATCGACTGGCGCCAGGAGCCGCTGAAGGAGAAGGTCGAGGCCCGCGTGGGCCTGCCGGTCGTCGTGGAGAACGACGCCAACGCCGCGGCCTGGGGCGAGTACAAGTTCGGCGCCGGCAAGGGCCACCGCAACGTCATCTGCATCACGCTCGGCACCGGCCTCGGTGGCGGCATCATCATCGGCAACAAGCTGCGCCGCGGCCACTTCGGCGTGGCCGCCGAGTTCGGGCACATCCGGATGGTCCCGGACGGTCTGCTGTGCGGCTGCGGCTCGCAGGGCTGCTGGGAGCAGTACGCCTCGGGCCGCGCCCTGGTCAGATACGCCAAGCAGCGCGCCAACGCCACCCCGGAGAACGCCGAAGTGCTGCTTTCGCTCGGCGACGGCACCCCCGACGGCATCGAGGGCAAGCACATCTCGATGGCCGCCCGGCAGGGCGACCCGGTGGCCGTCGACTCCTACCGCGAGCTGGCCCGCTGGGCCGGTGCGGGCCTGGCCGACCTGGCCTCCCTCTTCGACCCCTCCGCCTTCATCGTCGGCGGCGGCCTCTCCGACGAGGGCGAGCTGGTCCTCGACCCGATCCGCAAGTCGTACAAGCGCTGGCTGGTCGGCGGCAACTGGCGCCCGGTCGCCGACGTGATCGCCGCGCAGCTGGGCAACAAGGCCGGCATGGTGGGCGCGGCGGACCTGGCCCGGGAGCCCGACCCGATCATGTGACACGGGTTTGTCGGCTCGGTCGCCTGCGGGGCGCCCCAGCCGGTGTCGACAGGACGATCGTGCTCAGCGCTTCGAGCCTTCGCGCTCCCCCAAGCTCTTGACGAGCAGGGGGACCCCCATGTCCTCTCGACACCGGCGGCGCCCCTTCGGCTCCCTCGCGGCCGGCGCCCGGGGAGATGTGCCGTGGGTGGGCCCTTGCCATGGATGAGCCCTTGCCGTGGGCTCGTGCACAGCCGGCGGTCACGGTCGCAGCCACCGGTCACGGCCCAGAACGGGGCGCCGCCGCGGCCCGACCGTGACCGGCACGCGGCGTATGTTGATCGTCATGCTGCTGCCCAACTCCAGCACCGAGTCCGAAGGTTCCGCCGTCGTCCGCGTCCTGAGCTACAACATCCGCTCGATGCGGGACGACACCGACGCCCTCGCCCGGGTGATCAGCGCCTGCGTGCCCGATCTCGTCCTCGTCCAGGAGGCGCCGCGCTTCTTCCGCTGGCGCAAGAAGCTCGCCCGGCTCGCGGCCGCCTCCGGGCTGGTGATCCTCACCGGGGGCGCCACGGCGGCGGGCCCGGCGATCCTGTGCTCGCTGCGGGCCACCGTCGAGCGCACCGAGGACGTACTGCTTCCGCTCACCCCCGGCCGGCACCGGCGGGGCTTCGCGACGGCGGTGGTCCGGTTCGGCGGCGCCCGGGCCGGGGTGCTCAGCTGCCACCTCTCCCTCGACAGGGAGGAGCGGTACGAGCAGGGCGGCATGCTGCTCGACCGGCTGGCCGGGATGGGTACGGAGCACGTGATCGCGGGCGGCGACCTCAACGAGCGGCCGGATGGCGCGACCTTCAGGCGTCTGGCCGGCCGGCTCCAGGACTGCTGGGCCACCGCACCCAGCGGCGCCGAGCACACCTGGACGCCCGCCGACCCCTACCAGCGCATCGACGCGGTCTTCGCCGGCCGCGGCATCGAGGTGCTCGGCTGCGGCGTGCCGCTCGGCCATCCCGGAGTGACCGAGGCGGACCTGCGGGCGGCCACGGACCACCTTCCGGTGCTGGCCGCCCTCAGGATTCCCGCGGTGCGCTAGTGCTGCGGCCGGAAAGGTTCACCGGCTCGCGACGCCCGGCACGGCACCTCGCCGTGTTGTCGCATCACCCGAGTACATCCGCAGTACGCGGGCGATGCTCCGCCTTGCGATGCACCGCACCGGACGCCGCGAGCTTTCCGGCAAACTTTCCGGCCACAGCACCAGGGATCAGACCACGGCCCCGCGGCCCGGGTCGTCGTCGTCGTCCTCGTCGTCCGTCTTCATCCGCGTCACCAGCGTCGCGAAGCCGCCGAGGAAGCCGCCGATGGCGAGGGTGGTGAGCCACCAGGTCATGTCCCAGCCGAACAGCACGGCCAGCAGGAGCAGGACGGGGCCGCCGACGACCCCCAGCCACGCGAACTTCGCGGTCACGTCCGCGTCCGGCAGCGGCGGCGGCTCCGGCGGTACGAAGTGGCCCTCGTCGTCCTCGTCGAAGTCCTCGTCGGACGGCTCACGCACCGCGTAGTCGCGGGGACCGACGCCGGGCGCGAAGGAGATGGAGCCGCCGAGCGGCCTCGCCGCGGCCGGCCTGCCCTCCTTCGGCCTGTCTTCCGCCGGCCGCTCCTCGCCGGGCATCTGCTGCTCGGGCGTCCCGCCCGTTCCGTCCGTCCCGCCCGTCCCGGTCGGGGCGGTCGTGCCTGTCGTGGGGTTCGTGCCGGTCGCTTCGTTCGTGTCGTCGGCGTCGATGTCCGGCAGCTTCAGATCCTCGACGGGCCGGTAGGGCTTCGCGCCCGGCGGGTCCGGCGGTTCCTTGCCGTACCCGGCGACGATCGCGGCCCAGGCGGCCTCCTCGTCGAGGGGGGCGCCCGCGCTCCCGGCGGGCCCGACCGACTCGACCGGCTCGACCGGCCCCACCGGCTCGCGGTCCCCGCGGTTCTCGCGTTCCTCGCGGTCGGAGTCGTGCTCAGCCACCTGCGGCCGTCCCTTCCTTGCCGACGCTGGGTGCGAGCCGGCCGATGAAGGCGAAGCTCTCCTCGAAGATCCGGTCCGCGTCGTGGTCCAACGTCGCGACGTGGTAGCTCTGTTCCAGCAGGATCTCGGTCACGTCCACCGAGGAGACCCGGCCGAGGATCCGGGCCGAGTCGGCGGGCGGCACCACATGGTCCTGGGGGCTGCGCAGGAGCAGCAGCGGCTGCGTGACCTGCGGGAGCTCGCCGTCGAGCAGCCGGAAGAAGGTTCTGAGCGAGTGGGCGGCGTGCAGCGGCACCCGGTCGTATCCCAGCTCGGCGGCGCCCTCCTTGGCGATGTCGCTGGCGATCCCCTTCGTCGTCCGCACGAGGTGGCGGGCCACCGGAAGGGCGTACGCGGACAGGCCGTGCACCTTGTTGGCCGGGTTGACGGCCACGACCCCGGCGACCGAGTCCCCGTGCCGGGCGGCCAGCCGCAGCGCCAGGGCGCCCCCCATGGAAAGACCGGCCACGAACACGTGCGCGCACTTCTCGCGCAGGGCGCGCAGCTCGCGGTCCACCTCCGCGTACCAGTCCTGCCAGCCGGTGAGCTGCATGTCCTCCCAGCGGGTGCCGTGCCCGGGCAGCAGCGGGAGCGACACGGTCAGAGCGCGCTCGGCGAGGAACTCCGCCCAGGGACGCAGCGACTGCGGGGAGCCGGTGAAACCGTGACAGAGGAGGACGCCGACCTCCCCGCCCTCATGGCGGAACGGCTCGGCTCCGGGGAGGACCGGCACGTCGGTCTCCTGTTCGTGGAAGGGGCTGGGCACGTCGATCGCGGGCACGCCGACGATTGCAGGTACTTCACCGTACGCGACGGCACTGACACCGACCAGGGCCGTCGGCTCCTTCGGCGGCACTTGGGGTTATGGTCTGATCGACACACACAGGAGGCACTCGGTTGTTCTACGGCACGATGAAGGTCGCCATCGGCGGGCCGCTGAAGCTCGCCTTCAGGCCCTGGGTGGAGGGACTGGAGAACATTCCGGCCGAGGGCCCCGCCATTCTGGCGAGCAATCACCTGTCCTTCTCGGACTCGTTCTTCCTGCCCGCGGTGCTCGACCGCAAGGTCACCTTCATCGCGAAGGCCGAGTACTTCACCACCCCCGGGGTGAAGGGCCGGCTGACCGCCGCGTTCTTCAAGGGCGTCGGCCAGCTTCCCGTGGACCGCTCCGGCGCGCGCGGCGCGGGTGAGGCGGCGGTCAGGAGCGGCATCGAGGTGCTGGAGCGCGGCGAGCTGTTCGGCATCTATCCCGAGGGCACCCGCTCGCCCGACGGCCGCCTCTACCGCGGCAAGCCGGGCGGCCTGGCGCGCGTGGCGCTGGCCACCGGGGCGCCCGTCATCCCGGTGGCCATGATCGACACGGAGAAGATCCAGCCGCCCGGGAAGGTCGTCCCCAAGCTGATGCGTCCGGGCATCCGTATCGGCAAGGCGCTGGACTTCAGCCGGTACCAGGGCATGGAGCACGACCGCTTCGTGCTGCGCGCGGTGACCGACGAGGTCATGTACGAGATCATGAAGCTCTCCGGCCAGGAGTACGTCGACATGTACGCGACCGCCGCCAAGCGGCAGATCGCGGAGGCGGCGAAGGCCGAGAAGGAGGCCGAGAAGGCGGCGAAGGCCGCGCTCGAGAAGGCGGCCAGGGAACAGGCCGCCAAGGAGCAGGCCGCCAAGGAGAAGAACGCGGAGTAGGGGAGCAGGGGAGCAGGGGAGCGGCGGCGTAGGCGAGCCGCCGAGGACGAAAAGGGGGGGGCATGCCCAGGCGTGAGCGTGTCATGAGGATGTCGGTCGAGCAGCCGCTGTGGCGTGCGCTCGCCGGATACCGGGTGCTGACCATGTTCTACGCGGTGGGCCTGTTCGCCACCGCCTACGACCGGTTCCCGCGCCCTGGCGTCGCCATCGCCTACTACTGCGTCCTTTTCGTGTGGACCCTCGCCACCCTGCCCAGGGTGGCGAGCGCGGCCAACTGCACCAGGCGCTTCCTCGCGCTCGACCTCGCCCTGGCGCTGACCGGCATCCTCCTCACACCCGTCGCCGACGCCCCCGCGCGGATCGCGGACGGCGGCCCGACGCTGCCGTCGATATGGACCGCCGGTTCCGTCCTCGCCTTCGCCATCAAGGGCGGCTGGCGCTGGGCCGCGTTCGCCTCGACGGCGGTCGCCGTCGTCAACCTGGCCGAGCGCGGCACTCCGGCCCGTGACACCGTGCACAACGTGATCCTGGTGTGGGTCGCCTCCATCGCCATCGGCTACGTCGTCGAGGTCGCCCGTGCCTCCGAGCGCACCCTCGCCCGCGCCCTGGAGATCGAGGCCGCGACCCGCGAACGGGAGCGACTGGCCCGGGACATCCACGACGGCGTGCTGCAGGTGCTGGCGATGGTGCAGCGGCGCGGGGCGGTCATCGGCGGCGAGGCGGCGGAGCTGGGCCGGCTGGCCGGGGAGCAGGAGGTGGCGCTGCGCACCCTGGTCTCCGGTGGGCTGGTCCCCGTCTCCCGGGTCTCGGAGGACGCGGCCGAGGGCGCGGTGGTCCGGCTGGTGGACGAGGAGCCCGACGAGAGCGGCCCGGTCGACCTGCGCGCCCTGCTCGCCCCGTACGCCGGCTCCCGGGTCAGCCTCGCCGAACCGGGTGCCCCGGTGCCGCTGCCCGCCCCCGTCGCCCGCGAGCTGGCCGCTGCCGTCAAGGCCGCGCTGGACAACGTCCGCAGGCACGCGGGCGAGGGCGCGCGGGCCTGGATCCTGGTCGAGGACGAGCCGGAGTCGGTGGTCGTGACGGTGCGGGACGACGGGCCCGGCATCCCGTCCGGGCGGCTCGCCCAGGCCGAGGGCGAGGGCCGGCTCGGCGTGGCGCAGTCGATCCGGGGCCGGCTGCGCGACATCGGCGGCACCGCCGAACTGATCTCGGTCCCGGGCCAGGGCACCGAGGTCGAACTGAACGTACCGAAGCACGCGAAGGACGCGAAGCGCGCGAACGATGTGAAGCACGCGAAGGACGCGAAGGACGCCACGAAGGCGCGGGGGAAGGCGGAGAGCCGATGAGCGGTGAGCGGGACCCGATCAGGGTCATGGTGGTCGACGACCACCCGATGTGGCGCGACGCCGTCGCGCGCGACCTGGCCGAGTCGGGCCTGGAGGTGGTCGCCACCGCCGGGGACGGCGAGCAGGCGGTGCGCCGCGCCAAGGCGGCCGTCCCCGACGTGCTCGTCCTGGACCTGAACCTGCCGGCGAAGCCCGGCGTACAGGTCTGCAAGGAGCTCGTCGCCGCCAATCCGGCGTTGCGCGTGCTGGTGCTGTCCGCGAGCGGTGAGCACGCCGACGTCCTGGAGGCGGTGAAGTCGGGTGCGACGGGCTATCTGCTGAAGTCGGCCTCGACACAGGAACTGCTGGACGCGGTGCGCCGTACGGCCGTGGGCGACCCGGTGTTCACGCCGGGCCTCGCCGGCCTGGTCCTCGGCGAGTACCGCCGCCTCGCCGCCGAGCCCGCGCCCGCCGCGGACACCGACGGTCCGAAGGCGCCCCGGCTCACCGACCGGGAGACGGAGGTGCTGCGCCTGGTCGCCAAGGGACTGAGCTACAAGCAGATCGCCGAGCGCCTGGTCATCTCCCACCGCACGGTCCAGAACCATGTGCAGAACACCCTCGGCAAGCTCCAGTTGCACAACCGCGTCGAGCTGGTGCGGTACGCCATCGAGCGGGGGCTTGACGGCGAGTAAGCCCGGGTACGCCACCCGGTCACTCTTTCGGGTGGATTTACCCTGACCAACTACCAGACATTTCACCGGAATTGACCCTCCAGTGCGCCCTTGAGTGATGTGCGTCACCCCTAGCGTGACCCCCACCAGGCAACCGTGGTGAAGGGACATTTCCATGCGGGTCGGAGTACTGACCGGAGGCGGTGACTGCCCCGGACTCAACGCCGTCATCCGGGGCGTCGTCCGCAAGGGCGTGCAGGAGTACGGCTACGACTTCGTCGGTTTCCGGGACGGCTGGCGGGGCCCCCTGGAGAACGACACGGTCGGCCTCGACATCCCCGCGGTGCGCGGCATCCTGCCCCGCGGCGGCACCATCCTCGGCTCCTCGCGCACCAATCCCCTCAAGCAGGAGAACGGCATCCGGCGGATCAAGGAGAACCTCGCCAAGCAGGAGGTCGAGGCGCTCATCGCGATCGGCGGCGAGGACACCCTCGGGGTGGCCGCGCGGCTCAGCGACGAGTACGGCGTGCCCTGTGTCGGCGTGCCCAAGACCATCGACAACGACCTGTCCGCCACCGACTACACCTTCGGCTTCGACACCGCGGTCGGCATCGCCACCGAGGCGATCGACCGGCTGCACACCACCGCCGAGTCCCACATGCGGGTCCTGGTCTGCGAGGTGATGGGCCGTCACGCCGGCTGGATCGCCCTCCACTCCGGTCTGGCCGGCGGTGCGAACGTCATCCTCATCCCCGAGCAGCGCTTCGACCTGGACCAGGTCTGCGCCTGGATCGCCTCCCGCTTCAAGGCGTCGTACGCCCCGATCGTGGTCGTCGCCGAGGGCGCCATGCCGAAGGACGGCGACATGGTCCTCAAGGACTCCTCACGCGACTCCTTCGGGCACGTACGGCTGTCCGGGGTCGGCGAGTGGCTGGCCAAGGAGATCGAGAGGCGGACCGGCAAGGAGGCCCGGACGACCGTGCTCGGGCACATCCAGCGCGGCGGCACCCCCAGCGCCTTCGACCGCTGGCTCGCCACCCGCTTCGGGCTGCACGCCATCGACTGCGTCCACGACGGCGACTTCGGCAGGATGGTCGCCCTGCGCGGCACCGGCATCGTCCGCGTCCCGATCGCGGAGGCCACCGCCAGGCTGAAGACGGTGGACCCCAAGCTGTACGAGGAGGCCGGGGTCTTCTTCGGCTGACCTCCGCCGCCCGACTCGCGTGTGACCTCCACTGGACCGGCAACCTGGGTATGGGCCGTATTCTCGGCCCATACCCACCAGAACGGGAGCCGTGATGGAGATCCTGGCCTTCGGAGTGCAGGCCGACGAAAAGCCCCTGATCGAGCACGCCTTCCGGGACCACCACGAGGTCCGCTGCGTGGAGGTCTTCCTCAACGAGGACACCGCCCCCATCGCCGCCGGCTACGAGATCGTCTCCTCCAGCGTCAACGCCGACCTCGGCGCCACCGTCCTTCAGACGCTCGCGGCGGGCGGCACCCGGATGATCGCCCAGCGCTCCACCGGCTTCAACAACATCGACCTCCACGTCGCCGAACGGCTCGGCCTGACGGTTGCCCGGGTGTCGTACTACTCGCCCTACGCCGTCGCCGAATTCGCCTGGACCCTCGCCCTCGCGGTCAACCGGCGCATCGTGCGGGCCTCCACCCGCACCCGCGACTTCGACTTCCGGCTCGACGGCCTGATGGGCCGTGACCTGCACGGCCGCACCGCCGGTGTGATCGGCACCGGCAAGATCGGCGAGGCGTTCGCCCGGATCGCCCACGGCTTCGGCATGCGGCTGCTCGGCTGGGACATCGCCGAGAACCCCGCCTGCATGGAACTCGGCATGAAGTACGTCTCCCGGGACGAGCTCCTGGCCGAGTCCGACCTGGTCTCCCTGCACGTCCCGCTGATGCCCGAGACCCAGAACCTCATCGACGAGGCCGCCCTGAAGGCGATGAAGGACGACGCGATCCTGGTGAACTCCAGCCGCGGCGGCCTGATCGACACCGCGGCCCTCGTCGCCGAACTGCGCGAGGGCCGCTTCACAGGCGTCGGCCTGGACGTGTACGAGGCCGAGGCGGGCCTCTTCTTCGTCGACCGGTCACTGGAGGCGATCGAGGACGACACCCTGGCCCGCCTGGTCACCTTCCCGAACGTGCTGGTCACGTCCCACCAGGCGTACTACACCGAGGACGCCGTCCGGCAGATCGTCGACACCACGGTGCGCAACGTACTCGACTACAAGGCGGGCCGCCGATCGGAGAACGTGCTGGTGCCGCGGAGCTGACCCACCAGCTCGGTGACGATCGCCGCGCCGTTGAGCGTCAGCACCGACTCCGGGTGGAACTGCACGCCCGCGACTGGATTCATGGGCGCGCCTCCGGCACGACCTGGCCCGCGCAGGGCGTGCACCTCGCCGGTCGCGCTCCGGCTCACCTCGATGCCCTGCGCGGCCAGCTCCGCGTGCGCCTCGTCGTCGCAGCGTGCCACGAAGCTGTTGTAGAAGCCGACCGTCTCGGTACGCCCGAACAGGTCGACGGTGGTCTGCGCGCCCTGGTACGGCACCTCCTTGCGGACGATTTCCAGGCCCAGCTCGGCCGCGATCAGCTCGTGCCCGAGGCAGACGCCGAGAACGCCGTGCGCGTGTTCCCCCCGGATCACCTCGGCGGTCAGCGCCCGCAGCAGGCGCATCTTCGGGTCGGTCAGGTCGCCGGGGTCGCCGGGGCCGGGCCCGATGACGACCGGCCCCTCGTGCGCGAGCACGGCGTCGTGCAGGCCGGCCTCGTCGTAGCGGCGCACGGTCACCTCAAGACCCGAGGACCGCAGCACGTGCGCGAGCATCGAGGTGAAGGTGTCCTCGCCGTCCACGACCAGGGCGTGCCCGGTCAGTTCGGCCCGCCGCTCCTGCATCCGCAGCCAGAACGGCGCCAGCGAGGCCCGCCGCCCGTCCAGCGCCGCCCGCACCCGCGGGTCCCCGGCCAGCCGCGGCAGTGCCCGCTCCGCACCCGGGCGGGCGGGCCGTACGCCGAGCGCCGCCAGTACGCCCGCCGCCTTGGCGTGCGTCTCCGCGACCTCGCCGGCCGGGTCCGAGCCGCGGACGAGGGTGGCGCCGACGGGAACGCGCAGCCGCCCGGCCGCGTCGATGTCGGCGGTGCGGATGAGGATGGGGGAGTCCAGGGTCTGCGCGCCGCCGGAGTCGCGGCCCAGGAGCGCGAGAGCCCCCGCGTAGTACCCGCGCCCTCCGGCCTCGTGGCGCTCGATGACCCGGCAGGCGTTCTGCACGGGCGAGCCGGTGACGGTCGCCGCGAACATGGTCTCCTTCAGCACCTCGCGCACGTCCAGGGACGACCGGCCGCGCAGCTCGTACTCGGTGTGCGCGAGGTGCGCCATCTCCTTCAGCCGCGGCCCGACGACGACCCCGCCCATGTCGCCGACGGTGCACATCATCTTCAGTTCCTCGTCGACGACCATCGACAGCTCCTCGATCTCCTTGCCGTCGGCGAGGAAGTCCAGCAGCTGCCCGGGCGTCGGCCCCTGGGCCGGATAGCGGTACGTACCGCTGATCGGGTTCATGACGACCGTGCCGCCGGACATCCGCACGTGCACCTCGGGACTGGCACCCACCAGCGTCCGGTCCCCGGTGTGGACCACGAACGTCCAGTACGCACCCCGCTCGCCCTCCAGCAGCCGCCGGAACAGCGCCAGCGCGTCGGCCCGGGAGAAGTCCGGGATCTCACCCTCGTAGGTCCGGCGGATCACGAAGTTCGCGCCCTCGCCCGCGCCGATCTCGTCGTGCAGCACCCGCCCGACGATTGCCGCGTACTCCTCGTCGCCGACGTCGAACCCGCCGCCCTCGACGCGGACCTCGTGCGCGGGGAGCTGAGCCAGCGCCTCGGCGAGCGGGACCGCGTACGTCTCGTCGGGGGTCAGCACGGTCAGCGGGGTGCCGTCGTCGCGCACGTCGAAGCCGCGCTCGCGGATCTGGCGGAACGGGACCAGCGCCAGGCCCTCGTCCGGCAGGTCGGCCAGGCGCTCGCGGGTGCTCACCGGGCCGAGGAACAGCTCGACCAGGTCGTGGTCGTGCCCCGGGGTGCGGCGGCGGAGCAGGGCGAAGGGGCGGGGATCGTGCAGCAGCCGTGCCAGGTCCATGGTTCCTCTTCCGTGGATTTGGTCGAATCCGTCGATGTCGAGTCGATGTCGGTGAGGAACGGCCGCCCGGGCGCCGAGAACGCCGAAGGCCGCCCCTCGGGCGGCCTTCGCGAAGTGGGTTACGCGCAGTCAGCGGGCCGCCGGAGAAGCGGTCCACCACCAGTTCTGGTTCTGGGTCGAGTGCGCGAACATGCCCGGCACCCTACCACCCGGTCCGGCCCGACTCCGGTCCGCCCACGCCTTCGCCCGGACGCACCACACGCCGGTTTCCCGGGGGCGCGCGGGGTGGAAGAGGGCGTCCGTCACACGAGAGCCGATTGCCGTCCCGGTTCTCCCAGTCCTTCTTCCGCGCCCTTCTTCCCCCGCCCCAGTTCCGCAGCCCCTCTTCAACAGCACTCGTGCCCGACCGAGGAGTCAGCCATTTCCGCACCACGATCACCATGGCCACGCCGCCGGACCGGACTACGGGCCCTGCGCGCGCTCACGACACTGACCGCCTGCGCGGCCCTCGGCGCCGGCGCGCCCGCCACCGCCGCGCCCTCGCCCGACCACGGCACCAGGACCGTCGACTACCGCGGCCACACCTTCACCGTTCCCGCCGACTGGCAGGTCGTCGACCTCGAACGGGACCCGACGGCCTGCGTCCGCTTCGACCGGCACGCCGTCTACCTCGGCACACCGGGCGAGCGCCAGGACTGCCCGGCCCGCGCCACGGGACGCACCGAGTCCCTCTGGGTGCAGCCCGCCACCACCCCCACCAAGAGCGCCGTGACCGAGAACCGCACGGCCCAGGTCTACCGGGCGAGCGCCGACGGAATCGCCGTGACGGCCGTGTACGGCGGCGACCGGGAGCGGATCCGGCGGGTCCTGGACAGCGCCGGACTGCCCGTGGCCGCCGCCCGCGCCGAGAAGCCGGCCGGGGCCGCCCCCACGAACACCGTCCCCGCCGTCGCGACCACCCACCAGGGCAGGGGCTTCGACGCCTGCACCGCGCCGGGCCAGACGTCCATGAACGCCTGGAAGACCGCCTCGCCCTACTCGGCGATCGGCATCTACATCGGCGGTGTCAACCGTGCCTGCAACCAGACGAAGCTGACCGCGCAGTGGGTGCAGACGCAGTACGCGAACGGGTGGCGCTTCTTCCCGCTCTACGTCGGGCCGCAGTCCAGTGCCAGCAGCTGCGGGGACGCCTGCACCGCCATCACCGATCCGGTGCCGCAGGGCAGGGCCGCCGCCGAGGACGCGGTCGCGCAGGCCGGCGCGCTCGGGCTGGACAAGGGCACCGTGATCTACAACGACCTGGAGCAGTACGACCGGGGCGGAACCGTCACCGCACAGGTGCTCGACTACCTCAAGGCCTGGACCGTACGGCTGCACGAGCTGGGCTTCCGTTCCGGTGCGTACGGCAGCGTCTCGTCCCTCGTCGCCGACCTGGTGGCCAACGCGAGGACGACCACCCTGCCCGACGTGATCCACTTCGCCCGCTGGAACGACGACGACACCACCGCCGACCCGGCCCTCCCGGCCAGCCTGTGGCCGGACCACCAGCGCATCCACCAGTACGCGGGGGACCAGAGGGAGACGTACGGTGAGGTGACCATCAACATCGACCGCAACCAGCTGGACGTCGGCAGCGGTACCCCGTGAGTCCGGGATCTGTCTCAAACAATGAGCAGATGAATGGCCTCGCGAGGCGACCCCGTAATGTTTAGGGGGTGACCGTGAACGCTAAGACCAGCGCCGGCGCTGGCAACACCTGGCGAGACCTGCCCGCGGCGCAGCAGCCCGAGTACCCCGACCCCGAGGCTCTGCGCGCAGTGATCGCGGACCTCGAGTCGTATCCGCCGCTCGTCTTCGCGGGCGAGTGCGACCAGCTGCGCGCCCGGATGGCGGCCGTCGCCAAGGGAGAGGCGTTCCTCCTCCAGGGCGGCGACTGCGCCGAGGCCTTCGACGCGGTGTCCGCCGACCAGATCCGCAACAAGCTCAAGACCCTGCTCCAGATGGGCGCCGTGCTGACGTACGCCGCCTCGGTGCCGGTGGTCAAGGTCGGCCGGATCGCCGGCCAGTACTCCAAGCCGCGCTCCAAGCCCACCGAGACCCGCGACGGGGTGACGCTGCCGACCTACCGGGGCGACTCCGTCAACGGCTTCGACTTCACCGAGGCGGCCCGTGTCCCGGACCCGGAGCGGCTGAAGCGGATGTACCACGCGTCCGCCTCCACGCTGAACCTGGTGCGCGCCTTCACCACCGGCGGCTACGCCGACCTGCGCCAGGTGCACGCCTGGAACCAGGACTTCGTGAGGTCCTCCCCGTCCGGTCAGCGCTACGAGCAGCTGGCGCGGGAGATCGACAACGCGCTGAACTTCATGCGGGCCTGCGGCACGGACCCGGAGGAGTTCAAGACCGTCGAGTTCTACTCCTCGCACGAGGCGCTGCTGCTCGACTACGAGTCGGCTCTCACCCGGGTCGACTCGCGCACCGGACGGCTGTACGACGTCTCGGCGCACATGGTGTGGATCGGTGAGCGCACCCGGCAGCTGGACCACGCGCACATCGAGTTCGCCTCGAAGATCCGCAACCCCATCGGCATCAAGCTCGGCCCGTCGACGACGGCCGAGGAGGCGCTGCAGTACATCGAGCGCCTCGACCCCGACCGGGAGCCGGGCCGGCTGACCTTCATCGTCCGGATGGGCGCCGACAAGATCCGCGACAAGCTCCCCGAGCTGGTGGAGAAGGTCACGGCGTCCGGAGCGGTGGTGGCCTGGGTGACCGACCCGATGCACGGCAACACCTTCGAGGCGGCCTCGGGGCACAAGACCCGCCGCTTCGACGACGTGCTCGACGAGGTCAAGGGCTTCTTCGAGGTGCACAAGGGCCTTGGCACCCACCCGGGCGGGATCCATGTCGAGCTCACCGGTGACGACGTCACCGAGTGCGTGGGCGGCGGCGACGAGATCTTCGTCGACGACCTGCACCAGCGCTACGAGACGGCCTGCGACCCGCGGCTGAACCGCAGCCAGTCCCTGGACCTGGCGTTCCTCGTCGCGGAGATGTACCGGGACCAGTAGAGGTACCGGGATCGGTAGTCACCCTGGGGCGCGGATCACACGGGATCCGCGCCCTTCCCACTTTTGCGTCCACTCCGGGGCGGGTAAGGTTAGGTTTGCCTCACCGGAAAACGGGACGGCAGTGATACAGCGATCCCGTCGGGAGGTGAATCCGCGTGTACGTCTGCAGCTGCTTCGGCGTCACCGAGGCGCAGGTGAAGAAGCACGCGGGGGACGGTGCCTGCACCCCCCGCCAGATCGCCTCCGCCTGCAAGGCCGGCACCGACTGTGGGTCGTGCGTACGTCGGATTCAGGCCATCCTCGGCCGTGGGGCGTGCCCGCGCCGCGAGACGGCCGGCCAGGGCAGGCCGTTGCTCCCGGAGCTCGACGAGGCCACGGGCCTCCCCGAAGCCGCCTGACCCGGAGCCCGTGCTGCGACCGGAAAGGTTCACCGGCTCGCGACGCCCGGCACGGCACCTCGCCGCGTTGTCGCAGCACCCGAGTACATCCAGTACGCGGGCGATGCTCCGCCCTGCGATGCACCGCACCGGACGCCGCGAGCTCTCCGGCAAACCGCTCCGGCGACAGCACTAGCTCTCCGGCTGCTCGATCAGCTGGGCGATGTAGAGCGCCTCGCCGAGCTTGTCCAGCAGCTCCAGCTGGGTGTCCAGGTAGTCGATGTGGTGCTCCTCGTCCGCGAGGATGTCCTCGAAGATGTTGGCGGACGTGATGTCGCCCTTCTCGCGCATCATCTTGATCCCGCGCCGCAGCCGGTCGATGGCCTCGGCCTCGATCTGCCGGTCCGCCTCGAACATCTCCTTGACCGTCTGCCCCACCCGGACATGGAAGAGCCGCTGGTAGTTGGGCAGGCCCTCGAGGAACAGGATCCGGTCGGTGAGCACCTCGGCATGCTTCATCTCGTCGAACGACTCGCGCCGGGTGTACTTGGCGAGCTTGTACCAGCCGAGGTTCTCCTGCATCTTCGCGTGCAGGAAGTACTGGTTGATCGCGGTGAGCTCGCCGGTGAGCTGTTCGTTGAGGAATTCGATGACCTCTGGGTCGCCCTGCATCGCAGAGGCTCCTTCCGCGCGGGGAACTGGCAGGCTGCGCCGCATGATTTCACCGGCGCACACGACCGTCCAGTAAGTACATGCTTAGTACGAGTTGCCCGAATCGGTCCGGGGCTGGTCATGTGCACCCCCTCCGGTCTGTCAGGATGGAGGCATGGGTCAGCCGGCGGAACGCGCATCTGGGGACGCGTCTGGAGCAGTGCCGGGGGGCGCGGCGCAGCCGGAGCTTCCGCCGGGGCAGCGACTTCAGCGGGGCTGGCCGGTGACGCACTACGGGCCGGTGCCCAAGTTCCGGCCGGAGCGCTGGGAGTTCCGGGTCTTCGGCGCCACCGCCGACGGCGAGAAGCACTGCTGGTCGCACGAGGAGTTCACGGCCCTGCCGTACACCACCGTGGTGGCCGACCTGCACTGCGTCACGAAGTTCAGCATGCTCGGCGCCGAGTGGGGCGGCATCCCCGCCCGCACCATCCTGGACATCGCCCCGCCCGGGCCGAACGTCACCCATGTGATGGTGTGGGCGGAGTACGGCTTCAGCTCCAACCTGCGCCTTGCGGACTTCGCCGCCGAGCGCACCCTCTTCGCCACCCACAAGGACGGCGAACTGCTCACCGCCGAGCACGGCTTCCCGCTCCGCCTGATCGTCCCCCACCTGTACGCCTGGAAGGGCCCCAAGTGGGTGCGCGGCGTGGAGTACATGACGGCCGACCGCCGAGGCTTCTGGGAGGAGCGCGGCTACCACAACATCGGCGATCCCTGGAAGGAACAGCGCTACTCCTACCAGGAGGAACCGGAGGACGGGCCCGAGCTGTGACGCCGTGGACCGGCCTCCTCAGCCGTCCCTGAGCTTCTTCAGGCGCTCCACGTCCGCCGCATGACCCTCCTTGCCGCCCGGGGTCTCGATGATCAGCGGGACGCCCTCGGTGGCGGGATGGGTCATCAGGGCGCGGAAGGGGTCCTCGCCGATGTGGCCGGAACCGATGTTCTCGTGCCGGTCCTTGTGCGCGCCGACCACGTCCTTGGAGTCGTTGGCGTGAATCAGCCTCAGCCGGCCCGGACCGACCGTGTCCACCAGCAGATCCAGGGTCTGGTGCATGCCGCTCGGGCCGGTCAGGTCGTGTCCGGCGGCGAAGACGTGGCACGTGTCCAGGCACACGCCCAGCCTCGGATGGGCGTCCAGCGCCTCGAAGTACGGCCCGAAGTCCCAGGTGCGGGAGCACAGGGAGGCGCCCTGGCCCGCGGTCGACTCCAGGAGCAGATACGGGTCGTCGTCGTGGGTGAGCTCGTCCAGCAGCGGCAGCAGGTGTTCCCGCACCTGCTTCAGCGCCACGGCACGGTCCCGGCCGCCGGTCGCGCTCCCGGTGTGGACCACCACACCCAGCGCGCCGATCTCGCGTCCGCGCCGCAGCGAGTGCCGCAGGGACTGAACAGACCGCTCCACGGTCGCCTCGGTGTGCGAGCCGAAGTTGATCAGGTACGGGGCGTGGACGTACGCCGGGATCGACTCCTCGGCGCAGGCCGCGCGGAACGCCTCGTCCTGCCGGGCGCTGCCCGCGGGCGTGGCCCAGCCGCGCGGGTTGGCGACGAAGACCTGCACGGTCTCGGCCCCCAGCTCACGGGCGTAGGACAGACCCACCGAGTTCAGGCCGCCGGCGACGGGTACATGGCCGCCGACGGGGTTGCGGGCGGGGCCGGGGAGGGTGTGGGACCGCTGACTGCTCACCTGCCCAGGGTGTCATGCGTCCCGCGGTCCCCGGTCACCGGATCCTGCCCCTCCGGTCACCTGATGGTGATCGTGATCGTCGAGCCCTTCGGTGCCTGGTCGCCGCCCTTGACCGACTGCTTCTTGACGGTGTCGCCGAACAGCCCGAGCAGACCGCGGTCCTCCTCGACCTTGAAGCCGGCGTCCTGCAGGGTCTTCTTCGCGTCGTCGACGCTGTCGCCGGTCACATCCGGCACGTCCACCATCTCCGGGCCCTTGGACAGGGTCAGCGTGACCGTGTCGCCCTCGGCGGCCTGGCCGCCGCCCGTGGGGGTCTGCTGGGCGACCTGGCCCTTGTCGAACTCGGAGTTCACCTGCCCGGAGGCGACCGTCACTTTCAGGCCGGCGTTCTCCAGATCGGACTTCGCCTGGTCCAGGTCCTCGCCGGTGACGTCCGGCACGTCCACCGGGCGGCCCTTGCTGACGGTGAGCGCGATCGCCGAGCCGGCGTGCCGCTTCGTGCCGGCGCCCGGGTTCGTGCTGATCACGGAGCCCTCGGCGACGTCCTCGCTGAAGGCCCGGCTCACCATGCCCGGCTCCAGACCGTCCTTCCTGAGCAGGTCCCGTGCCTCGTCCAGCGGGCGGTCCTGCAGGTCGGGCACCTTCACGGTCTCCGGCCCGTCGGAGATCGTGAGCGTCACGGAGTCGTTGCTGCGGATACGGGCACCCGCCTCGGGGTCCGTACTGATGACCGTGCCGCGCCTGACCGTGTCGCTGTAGGCGTGCTTCACGTTCTTGACGTCGAGACCGGCCGTCCTCAGCCGCTGTCTGGCCTGCGTCTCGGTCTTCGCCAGCAGCGGCGGCACCTTGGTGAACTGACCGGAGTTGATGTACCACACGCCCCCGCCGAGCCCGAGGACCAGCAGGACCGCGGCGACGATCGTGAGCAGGCCGCGCCGGGGCCGCCGCGCCGGCTGCCGTGGTGCGGGCGCCGGGGGAGCCTCCAGGCGGCTGGTGCGGTTGAGCGCGGCCTCGGCCGCGGCCCGCCGCTCGCCCTCGTCGTCCTCGTTGACGGGGAGCGGGCGCGGCATCGTCAGCGCGCGCGGGACGACGCTCGTACGGTCCTCGGCGTTGTCGTGCTCCCCGGGCACGGCCCGCGGCGGCACCGCGTCCAGCTGGGCCGCGCTGAGCGGCGCGCGGGCCTCGCGGACCCGCGCGAGCAGCGCGACCGCGTCGTGCGGCCGGACGTCCGGGGTGCGCGCGGTGGCCGCCGCGACCAGCTCGTCCAGCTCGAACGGCAGCCCCGGCACGGCGGCCGACGGGGGCGGCACGTCCTCGTTCAGATGCTGGTAGAGCACCTGGGCGGGGTTCTCGCCCTGGTGCGGCTTGCCGCCGGTCAGCATCTCGTACAGGACGACCCCGCACGCGTACACGTCGACCCGCGGATCGGCGGTGCCGTGCTCGATCTGCTCCGGGGCGAGGTAGGAGACGGTGCCGAGGACCGCGCCGGTGGTGCTCGTGACCGTGTCCACGGCCCGCACCAGCCCGAAGTCGGCGACCTTGACCCGGCCGTCGTCACCTATCAGGACGTTCTCCGGCTTCATGTCGCGGTGCACGAACCCCGCGCGGTGCGCGGCGCCCAGCGCGGCGAGCACCGGCTCCAGGATGTCCAGGGCGGCGCGCGGCTGCAGCGCCCCGCGCTCGCGCAGCACGTCGCGCAGGGTGCAGCCGGGGACGTACTCCATGGCGAGGTAGACGTACGACCCGTCGGCGCCCTGGTCGAAGACCTGCACGACGTTCGGGTGGTCCAGGCGGGCGACCGACTTGGCCTCCCGGATGAATCGCTCGACGAAGGCCCCGTCGGCGGCCAGCGCCGGATGCATCACCTTGAGCGCGAGGACACGGTCGAGGCGGGTGTCCAGGGCCCGGTAGACCGTGGCCATCCCGCCCACCGCGATCCGCGCGTCGACGCGATAACGGCCGTCGAGCACCTGCCCGACGAGGGGGTCCTGAAGGGTCGTATCCACGCAGGTGAGTGTACGAGCCGGCACGGACACAACGCCCCTTCAGTTGCAATGGGGGCTGTACTGCGACCGACCTGTGACGCTTCCCGCGCGCCGGGCGCCGCCCCCCGTGCTAGAAGGCCGGCCGCTCCGGATCCAGCCGGGCCAGTCCCTCGGTGGGAGACGACGCCTCGGCGAAGTGCCGCTTCGGGATGCGGCCCGCCAGCCTGGCCAGCCGGCCGGCCTCCACCGCGTGCCGCATCGCCTCGGCCATGAGCTGCGGTTCCTGCGCCCGGGTCACCGCCGAGGCCAGCATCACGCCCGCGCACCCCAGCTCCATGGCCAGCGCCACGTCCGAGGCCGTACCCGCCCCCGCGTCCAGGATCACCGGCACGCGCGCGTGCTCGACGATCAGCTGGAAGTTGTGCGGGTTGCGGATGCCGAGCCCGGAGCCGATCGGCGAGCCCAGCGGCATGATCGCGGCGCAGCCGACGTCCTCGAGCCGGCGGGCCAGCACCGGGTCGTCGTTCGTGTACGGCAGCACCGTGAAACCGTCGTCGACCAGCGTCTCGGCCGCGTCCAGCAACTCGATCGGGTCCGGCAGCAGGGTGCGCTCGTCGGCGATGACCTCCAGCTTGACCAGGTCCGTGCCGAGCGCCTCACGTGCCAGCCGGGCCGTGAGGACGGCCTCACCGGCGGTGAAGCACCCGGCCGTGTTGGGCAGCACCCGGATGCCCAGCCTCTCCAGCACCGACAGCACGGAGCCGTGCACCGAGGGGTCCACCCGGCGCATCGCGACCGTGGTCAGCTCGGTGCCGGAGGCCGCCAGCGCCCGCTCCAGCACCTCCAGGCTGGGCGCGCCGCCCGTCCCCATGATCAGCCGGGACGAGAAGGACGTACCACCGAGGACGAAGGGATCGTCGGCCATGGGTCAGCCTCCTTGGACGGCGGTCAGCACTTCGACGCGGTCGCCCTCGGCCAGGGCCGTGGACGACCACCGCGTGCGCGGGACGACGGTCTCGTTGAGGGCGGCGGCCACCCCGGAGGGCGCCGCGGTCAGGGTCTGTACGACGGTGTCGAGGGCCGTGCCCGGCGCGATCCGGAGGGGCTCCCCGTTGACCGAGATGGTGACGGAGACGTTCATGCGGGCTGCTCCGTGCGTGCCGGGTGTGCCGTGTGTTCGGTGAGCTCCGTACGCTCCGTGAGTGCGGTGGCGGCACGGAAGCGCCGTGGGGTGAAGGGGCGGGCCTCCTCGGGCAGTTCGCCGGTGGTCAGCGCGTGCGCCATCGCGTCGCCGGTGACCGGTGTGAGCAGCACTCCGTTGCGGTAGTGCCCGGTTGCCAGCAGCAGCCCGTCCAGCTCGGTCGGGCCGAGCAGCGGCGCGTTGTCGGGGGAGCCGGGGCGCAGTCCCGCGCGGGTCTCCGTAAGCGGCAGCTCGGTGATCCCCGGGACCAGCTCGTGCGCGTCGCGCAGCAGTTCGTACACCCCGCCCGCGGTCACCGTCGTGTCCCAGCCCAGCTCCTCGCTGGTGGCCCCGACCACCAGCTCGCCGCTGAGCCGTGGCACCAGATAGACATGGCTGCCGCGCACCACGGCCCGCACGGTCCGGTTCAGGAACGGCGCGGACCGCCTGGGCACGGTCAGCCGCAGGACCTGGCCCTTCACCGGCCGCACCGGCGGCAGCACCTCGTCCGGCACACCCGTGAGCTGCCCGCTCAGACTTCCCGCCGCGAGCACCACCTGCCCCGCGCCCAGCTCGGTGCCGTCGCGCAGCACACAGCCCGCGGCCCGGTCGCGGGCCACGACGAGCGACTCGGCCCAGCCGCGGTGGAAGACCACCCCGGCCCGTTCACACGCGGCCACCAGCGCCCCGGCCAGCAGCCGGGGATCGATCTGGTCGTCCCCGTCGACCCGGAGCCCGCCGCGCACGCCCGGCGCGAGCATCGGCTCGAGGCGCCGGCAGTCCCGGCCGGACAGCCACTCGGAGTCCAGGCCCGACTGGCGGTGCAGCGCGTGCAGTTCGCGCAGATGGGCCCGGTCGTCGGCGTCCAGCGCCACGGCGAGCGTGCCGCATCTGCGGTAGCCGAGGTCGTGGCCGGTCAGCTCGGTCAGCTCGGCCGCGAAGTCCGGATAGCGGCGGGCCGAGGCCAGGTTCAGCCCGAGCAGGGTCTGCTCGCCGTAGTGCAGTTCGGTGACCGCGGCGAGCATCCCGGCCGCCACCTGCGCGGCCCCGCCGCCCGGCTCGGGGTCCGCCACGGCGGTGACGAACCCGCGCTGCGCCGCGCGCCAGGCCGTCACCAGCCCGATGATCCCGCCCCCGATGACCAGGACGTCTGACGTACGTGAAGACGACATGGGCGTCCAGCCCCTCCCTTCGCCGGCATGACCCGGATCAGGTTCGTACGGTCGGAGGCCGCCAGCCTCCCTCTCAGCCCGGTGCGTCCGGGCTCCCGCGAGTGCTTGTACGGTGGCCACCCTAGCCCGCAGAGCATCGAACCCGTAAGGGAGCCTCCCGCCATGCCCCGCTCGCTGGACGGACTCGTCCTGAGCCCCGTCGCCGACCAGGCCCCGGGCCAGGTGGGCACGCGCACCCGGTTCACGTACCACGAGAAGGACGGGGAGATCTGGGCCGAGTACGCGGGTGGCGACGTCGTACGGGGCCATCTGGTGGGTACCCGGGAAGGTGACCGCCTCGACTTCCGGTACGTCCAGCTGGGGCACGACGGGACGACGTCCTCCGGGCACTGCGTGTCGACGGTGGCCGAACTGTCCGACGGCAGGGTGCGGTTGGAGGAGACCTGGCAGTGGGAGTCGCGGCCGGGCAACGGAACGAGTGTTGTGGAGCAGGTCACCCCGCACGCCCCCTGACTGACGATTTGTCAGTTGACTATGGTGATCAGGTGAGCGACCAGACGCAGGAACAGGGCACGTCACAGCCGCGGCGCGTGGTCGTCGTGGGCGCGGGCATGGCCGGCGTGCAGACCGCGGTCGCCCTGCGCGAGCAGGGCTTCACCGGCACCGTGACACTGATCGGGGCCGAACCCCACCAGCCCTACGACCGGCCGCCGCTGTCCAAGGCCGTTCTGCTCGGCAAGGCCGAGGGCTCCGCCTTCGACGTCGACTTCGAGGCGCTCGGCCTCGAACTGCGGCTCGGCTGCGAGGCCCTGGCCGTGCGCACCGACACCCATGTGCTGGACACCCCCGCCGGGCCGGTGCCGTACGACGTCCTGGTCCTGGCCACCGGTGCAGAACCGATCCGGCTGCCCGGCACCGAGGGCGTCCCGGGCGTGCACCTGCTGCGCACCCTGGACGACGCCGAACGGCTGCGGCCGGTACTCGCCGGGCAGCACGACATCGTGGTCGTCGGGGCCGGGTGGATCGGCGCCGAGTTCGCCACCGCCGCGCGCGAGGCGGGCTGCGCGGTGACGGTCGTGGAGGCCGCGGACCGGCCGCTGGCGGGGGCGCTGCCGGCCGAGGTGGCCGCGCCGATGACCGCCTGGTACGCCGACAGCGGCATCGAGCTGCGCACGCACGCGCGCGTGGAGCGCGTCGAGCCCGGCGCGGTGGTGCTCGACGACGGCACGCGGCTGCCCGCGGGCGCCGTCGTGGTCGGCATCGGGGCGCGCCCCGCGACGGCCTGGCTGGCGGGCTCCGGCATCGACCTGGGCGAGCACGGCGACGTCCTGGCCGACGACCACCTGCGCACCTCGGCGGCGGACGTGTACGCGGTCGGCGACTGCGCCTCCTTCCCCTCGGGGAGGTACGGGGAGCGCCTGATGGTCCACCACTGGGACAACGCGCTCCAGGGTCCCCGCACCGTCGCCGCCAACGTCGTGGGTGAGGCGTCCGCGGTCTACGACCCGGTGCCGTACTTCTGGTCCGAGCAGTTCGGCCGCTTCGTGCAGTACGCCGGCCACCACCCGTCCGCCGACACCGCCGTCTGGCGCGGCGACCCCTCGGGGCCGGCGTGGACGGTCTGCTGGCTCCGCGAGGGCCGGCTGGTCGCCCTGCTGGCGGTCGGCCGGCCGCGTGACCTGGCGCAGGGCAGACGGCTGATCGAGGCCGGCACGCCGATGGCCGCGGAGCTGCTGGCGGACCCGGCGCGGCCGCTGAAGGCGGCGACGGCGTAGGCCCGGGTGGACGGGCCCGGCTTCCGAGTGTCAGTGGCAGATGGCAGGCTTGATGCCGTGACCGAGATTGAAGCAAAGATCGATGCTCTCGTCCCCGCCTGGCTCACCCTCCCCGACATCGCCGAACAGCTCGGCGTCGAGGTGACGCGTGTGCGGCAGCTGGTCAAGGAGGGCCAGCTCATCGCCGTACGTCGCGGTGAGAACCGCGCGCTGCACGTTCCCGCCGCCTTCATCGACGGGGACAAGGTGGTCAAGGGCCTGTCCGGGACCCTGACACTCCTGCGGGACGACGGCTTCACGGTCGAAGAGATGATCGAGTGGCTCTTCACCCCCGACCCGTCCCTGCCCGGCACCCCCGCGCAGGCGCTCAGCGAGAATCGCGGCACGGAGGTGAAGCGCCGCGCCCAGGCGCTCGCCGTCTGACCATCCGACCACCGGAACAACACTCAGGAAGGCACGGGCCCCGCGAGCCGGGGCCACGGCCGGAGCCATGGCCGGGGCGCTCGAGAGCGGCGAGGGCGCCCCGCTCGGCCGGGGCGCTCGAGAGCGGCGGGGGCGCCCGGGCGAGGTCCGCCGCGGGGGCCGTGGGTCCGGGCATCCGTCCCGGCCCTGCCCCGTCCGGCCCCGCCCCGTCCGGACCTGGGCCCGGGGAGGGCGTCCCGAACGGGCCCCTGCCCGGGCGGTTCCCGCGCCGTACCCGATGGGCTCGTGCTGTACCTGGCGGGTCCGCGCCCTGCCCCAGCCGGTCCTCGCCCTGGTCGGGCTGTCCGGGCCCTGCCGCAGCCGGTCCGCCCTGCTCGTGCGGTCCGCCCTGCTCGTGCGGTCCCGCCCGTACCTGGGCGGTCGTCCGCACTCTGCCTGGGTGGGCTTGTGCCGTACCCGGCGGTCCCGGCCGTACCCGGTGGTGCCATGCCGTACCCGACGGGTCCGCACACTGCACGGGCGGCGGACCCGTGCTGCACTCGGTGGGTCCATGCCCTGGCCGCGGCCGGTGGCGTCCGGGTCCGCAGTGGGTGATTGCGTGCCGGCCGAGGCGCCGGGCGGGCCGGGTAGGGTCCGTTACGGGCCGGCGGGGCCGGCGGGCCGCCGTGACCGGTGGGCCGTGCCATGACGGGCGGTGGCGCCGCACCGTCGCCCTTCCAGCGTCGAACACCGAGCACGAACGCACACCGCACACCTCATCGACAACCGGGGGGACCCACGCATGTCCGACACCGCCGCAGCCACCGTCCGCGACCGGCTCGCCGACGCTCGGCTGTATCTGTGCACGGATGCCCGCAGGCGCCAGGGAGACCTGCCCGAGTTCCTGGACGCGGTGCTGGCGGGGGGCGTCGACATCGTCCAGCTGCGCGACAAGGGCATGGAGGCGGGCGAGGAACTGGAGCACCTGAAGGTGTTCGCCGAGGCCTGCGCCCGGCACGGCAGGCTGCTCGCGGTCAACGACCGCGCGGACGTCGCCCATGCCGCCCGGGCGGACGTGCTGCACCTCGGCCAGGGCGACCTGCCGGTCGCAGCCGCCCGCGCGGTGCTCGGCGACGACGTCCTGATCGGCCGCTCCACCCACGCCGAGTCCGAGGCCGCGGCCGCCGCCGCGCAGGACGGCGTGGACTACTTCTGCACGGGCCCGTGCTGGCCCACCCCCACCAAGCCGGGCCGCCACGCTCCGGGCCTCGGCCTGGTCCGCTACACCGCCTCCCTCGGCACCGACCGGCCCTGGTTCGCCATCGGCGGCATCGACCTGGGCAATCTCGACGAGGTGCTGCACGCCGGCGCCCGCCGCGTCGTCGTGGTCCGGGCGATCACCGAGGCCGACGACCCCGGGGCGGCGGCGGCGGAGTTCGCCGGGCGGCTGAGGCAGGAGGCGTGAAGGGGCGCTGCGCCGGGCCGGGCAGGGGAGATCGGGCGGCCGCGTCGTCTCACGTGCCGGACGCCTGAGGCCTTCCAGGCGCCCCGAACGGGCCGGGCTGTCCGATGGGTGGACAACAAACCGACAATTCAGGCAAATTTCCAGGACTCGGTTGGGGGACCGCCGCCCCCTGGATAACCTGCGGGTATGGCCCTCGGAACCGCATCCACCAGGACTGATCGCGCACGTACCGTGCGTGACATCCTCGCCGCCGGCAAGACGACGTACTCCTTCGAGTTCTCGGCGCCGAAGACCCCCAAGGGCGAGCGGAACCTGTGGAGCGCGCTGCGCAGGGTCGAGGCGGTGGCCCCGGACTTCGTCTCCGTGACCTACGGCGCGGGCGGCTCCACGCGCGCCGGCACGGTCAAGGAGACCGAGCAGATCGTCGCCGACACCACGCTCACCCCGGTCGCCCATCTCACCGCGGTCAACCACTCCGTGGCCGAACTGCGCAACATCATCGGCCAGTACGCCGACGCCGGCATCCGCAACATGCTCGCCGTGCGCGGCGACCCGCCCGGCGACCCGATGGGCGAATGGGTCCCGCACCCGCGCGGGCTGACCTACGCGGCCGAACTCGTCCGGCTCATCAAGGAGTCGGGCGACTTCTGCGTCGGCGTCGCGGCCTTCCCCGAGATGCACCCGCGCTCGGCCGACTGGGACTCGGACGTCGAGCACTTCGTGGACAAATGCCGCGCGGGCGCCGACTACGCCATCACACAGATGTTCTTCCAGCCGGAGTCGTACCTGCGCCTGCGCGACCGCGTCGCCGCGGCCGGCTGCGAGACCCCGGTGATCCCCGAGGTCATGCCGGTCACCAGCGTCAGGATGCTCGAGCGGCTGCCCCAGCTCAGCAACGCCGCCATCCCGGACGCCCTGAAAGAGCGGATCCTCACAGCGAAAGACGATCCGGCGGCGGTACGCTCGACGGGAATCGAATTCGCCACGGAGTTCTGCGCTCGGCTGCTGGCCGAGGGAGTGCCCGGACTGCACTTCATCACGCTCAACAACTCCACGGCGACGCTGGAAATCTACGAGAACCTGGGCCTGCACCACCCACCGCGGGCCTAGACCGGCCGCACCCGCGTACGACACACTGCGTAGCGGCCACTGGGAGAGGGGCGTACATGGGCTGGACGGTCCTCTACATCGCGTTCGGTGTTGTCGCGCTGTGGCTGCTCGGCGAGGTGCTGCTGCAGTACAAGGCGCGGCTGCGCTGGCGGCTGCTCGCCTTCGCCGGCTTCCTCGGCGTCGTGCTCGGCGTGCTGATCCCCTCCGTCGTCGTCATCGGTCTGGGTGCGGCGGCCTTCGCGATCGGTCAGACCTACGTCACGCTCTCCTTCCGCCGCGGCTTCGCCGCCGGCTGGGCGGTCAGGCACCCGGACCCGGGCACGGAAGGCGCCAAGCGCCGCCGCGGCCGGGGCGAGCGCCAGGACCCGACCCTGGAGGTCTCCGACCTCGATGCGGCCGACGGCGCCCTCGGCGGCTCGGACGCCATGACGGCCAGGGACGGCCTGTCGTACGGGAACGACGACGACTACGAACGCGACGACGTCTTCACCCCGGCCCGCCCCGCCGAGGCCACCGCCGTCTACGAGCCGCAGCCCCTGCCCGACGAAACCGGCTCCTACGGCGTCTACGGCGCATCCGGCCAGCCGGCCGGCGCGCAGTCGTCCTACGCGGGCGCGGCCCAGACCCAGGACCAGTACGCCACGGCCGCCCAGGGCGCCGACCAGAACTACGCGTACGACTACTCCGGCTACGGGCAGCAGAGTTACGGCTACGACACCACCGGCCAGCAGCAAGCCGCCTACTCCGACCCCTACAGCGGCACCCAGACCTACGGCGGCGGCTCCTACGACACCACCTACGGTGGCCAGCAGGGCTACGGCCAGCAGGGCTACGGCACCCAGGACCCCTACGCCAACGGCGGCTACGGCGGCGAGACCCCGGCCGGCGGGGTGTGGGTCCCGCAGCAGCGCAGCGACGAGACCTACGGCGGCGAACTCCCGCCCGAGCAGCAGTCCTACCCGTACCAGGGGGGCGGCCACCAGCAGCCGCAGCACGGCACGGGCTTCGACGAGCAGTACCGTTTCTGAAGCGCGCAGTACCGTTTCTTGAAGCCGGCTGCCGAGCCGGAGGGCCGGGGCCGAAGGCTCACCGGGAGCCGCGGAACTCGGGGCCCTCCACGATCAGCCCGGCCACCAGCGCGCCCGACATTCCCGCGTGCGGCAGTCCGCCGCCCGGGTGCGACCAGCCGCCCACGGTGAACAGTCCCTGGAGCCCGGTGGAGTTCGCCGGGTGCAGCAGCCGTCCCCCCGCCGCGGCGAGCGCCGGCGCGGGCACGGCTCCCCCCTCCGCGCCCGTGGCCTGCGCGATGTCGGCGGGGGTGCGCACCTCGCGCCACAGGAGGCGGTCGCGGAGCCCGGGTACGGCACGCTCGGCGGCGGTGATCATACGGTCGGCCTGCGCGTCCATGACTTCCCTGCCGGCCCGGTCCCCTTCTCCCGGTTCTCCCGGTTCTCCCGGCGCTCCCGGCAGCGCCGCAACCGTGGCCGTGAGCGTGACCGCTTCGTGCTCCGGGTCCGGGACCAGTGCCGGATCGCCGGGGCGCAGCACCGTGACCGTGGGGTGCCCGGGCAGCCCGGGGGCGGCCGGACCGAACAGGGCGTCGAGTTCGGCCCCGCGGTCTCCGGTGTGCACCACCGTGCGGTGCGCCGCGTCCTCCGGCCGCCCGCCGCGCAGCGCCAGCAGCACCGTCAGCCGACTGGCCGCCCCCGGCTGCGGCGGCACCTCGCCCTCCCCCCGCAGCGCCGTCCGGTCCGGGGCCAGGCGCTCCAGCGCACCCGGCGTCACACCGGCGACCACGAACTCCGCCTCCGCCGCCTTTCCGCCGGCGAGCTCCACACCGGCAGCCCGGCCGTCCTTCTCCAGGATCCGCGTGACCTCGGCGCCGAAGACGAACCCGACCCTGCGGGCCAGACACCGCTCGTGCACGGCGCGCGCCAGCTCGCGCAGGCCGCCGCGCACGTACCAGGTGCCGAAGGCGTGCTCCAGGTACGGCAGCACGGCCGCGCTCGCCGGAGCGGTGCGCGGGTCGAGGCCGTACGCCAGCACGTGGCTCTCCAGGAGTGCGGCCAGCCGCGGATCGCGCAGCTCCCAGGCGCCGACCTCGGCGAGCGTGCCGGCCCGGCGGGTGCGCAGCAGCCGCTTGTGCGGAACCGACGGATAGGGCTCGCGCCCGGCCAGCACCTGCCAGTTGGGCCACAGCGGCTCCTCCAGCAGCGGCCGGCGGGTGCGGTCCCAGGCCTCGCGCGCCCGTACCAGGAAGTCGCCCCAGCGCTGCCCCGCGCCCGCCCCGAGCGCCTCGTCCAGCGCCGAGACGACACCCGCGCGGGAGGCGTTCGGCAGGGACACCGTGGTGCCGTCCGCGAAGACGTGCCGTGCCGACGGGTCGACCTGGACCAGCTCGACGCGGTCCTCCAGCGGCTCCTTGCCGGTCTTGACGAACAGGTCGCGGTAGACCGCGGGCAGCGGCAGCAGCCCGGGGCCGGTGTCGAAGGCGAAGCCGTCCCGCTCGAAGCGGCGCACCGCTCCGCCGTACGTCTCCGTACGCTCGTACACCGTCACCCGGTGGCCCGCGACGGCCAGCCGGGCAGCGGCCGCCATCGCGCCCAGTCCGGCGCCGATCACCGCAATCCGTGCCATGCCCGCGACTGTATCGACCGCCCCCGACAGCCCCGGCTCCGGGGGCGGTGACCAGCGGCTTTTCCCGGCCGGGGGCGCGGCGCCCTGAGGTTGAGCGCGCAGGGGTGAGTATCCGTACCTAGTCGGTGAGATGAGTACGCGGGCGGATGGGGGCCGACCTGCGCGAACGGGAGAGTGGAGATACGGAAAAGGGCACGGCGCCGGTACCGCCGACACGGGGCGGCGGAACGGCGCGGCCCTGGACCGCTCCTTCCGCCGGCCCATGCCGGCGGGAGCGAGACACGGGGGAACCCGGGGGAACGACCGAACGGGGGCCCAACGGGGGAATCGGGGGAGCACGGGGGAGCACGGGGGAGCACGAGGAAGCGCCGGTGTGGGGCGGCCGCGGGGGACGCGGCCACGGCACACCGGCGCTCTTGCGCGTGCGTCGATCCGTCAGCGGCTGCCGCTCATCCGGCCCTGCAGGAGGCGGGACAGCGCCGCGTGGACGTCGTCCAGGGAGCGCTCCGGCTGGAAGGACTTCCAGTCCAGCGCGGCCACCAGCACCATGCCCACCAGCGCGGCGGCGGTCAGCGGGACGTCGATCTCCGCGCTGAACTCGCCGCCTGCCACGCCCTCGCGCAGCACGCCCTCGACGACCGCGACCGCCTCCTGCCGCACCACCATGAGCGTGGACTGCCAGGCCCGGTTGGTGCGCCACAGCTCGGCCACGTACAGCTGGGTGAAGGCCGGGTAGCGGTCGATGAAGGCCAGCCCGGCCCGGACCATGGCGTCCAGGGCGTCGACCCTGCTGCCGCCCTCCCGCGCCGTCCGCTCGGCCGCCTCCCGGAGGGAGGCGGTGAGCAGGCCCACGCCGTGCCGCAGCAACTCCTCGAAGAGGACGGACTTGCTCGCGAAGTTGTAGTAGACCGTGCCCTTGGCGACCCCGGCCCGCTCGGCGATCTCGTCCACCGTGGTGGCGGAGAACCCCTGCTCGGCGATGAGCGTGACGGCCGCCTCGTAGAGCTTCTGCCGGGTGGCCTCGCGTCGAGTGCGGCCGCCCGGCGTGGCGCTGCTGCTTTCCATGGCCCCGATTGTCACAGCAACTGACTCCTCGGAGGGTACGGAAGGGATACGGAAGGTGAGGTCAAGGGCGAGATCACAGGCTCAGCTCGGGGTGCAGCCGGTCCAGGGTCCACACCTGGCGGCGCCGGGCCGACAGCGCGGTCAGCGCGAGCGCCGCCGCGGTGAAGCCGGTGAGCACCGCGCACGCCAGCCACACCGGGCCGAGACCGCCGCCCGTGATCAGCCGGCGCAGGGCCTGGACGATGTAGCTCATCGGCAGGAAGGGGTGGATCGCGTTGAAGAAGCCCGGACTCGTCTGCACGGGGTAGGTGCCGCCCGCGGAGGTGAGCTGGAGCATCAGCAGGGCGAGCACGAGGATCCGGCCCGCCGGCCCGAAGCGCGCGTTGAGCCACTGCACGATCGCCGCGAAGCACGCCGCCGCCAGGAAGAGGAAGGCGATGGTGCCTCCCGCGCGCGTCATCTCCAGGCCGATCGCCCAGTGCAGCACCGCCATCAGGGCCGCCGTCTGCAGCACGCCGACCACCACCACCGGCAGCCAGCCCGCGAGCGCGATCCGCCACGACGAGGCACCCGCGGCCAGCGCCCGCCGGTTCATCGGCGGGATCAGCATGTACGCCACCATGGCGCCCACCCACAGTGACAGCGGGATGAAGTAAGGGGCGAACCCCGTGCCGTAGTTGGGCGCGTGGTGGAGATCCCGGGCGGCCAGCTGGACCGGGTCGGCCATGACGCCGGTGCGCTGGTCGCGGTCCTTCTTCCCGTAGTCGGGGATCTGCTTCGCACCGTGGTGCAGCCCGCCGGCCAGCTTCCCCGAGCCGTCCACCAGCTTGTACATGCCGCCGTTCAGGTCCACGGCGCCCGTTGCGAGCTTGCCGACGCCCGTGTCGAGGTCCGACGCGCCGGTCGTGGCCGTGCCGATCCCGGCGTGCAGCTTCTTGGCGCCCGTGGCGACCTTGCCCGCGCCCTCGTTCAGCTTGTTGACCTTCTTGACGGCGTCGTCGAGGTCCTCGGACAGGTGCGGCGCGCGGTCGGCGAGCGCCTGGGCCTGCGTCTGGAGGGTGGCGAGGTTCGCGTCGAGCTTCTTCAGGTCGCCGTCGTCGTCCGCGATCAGCGTGTTGACGTCGTCGGCGATCGTCGCCACGTCCGCCGCGGCGTCCTTGGCCTTCTTCAGGTCCGCGCAGGCGGTGTCGGGCAGCACGGGTTGTTCGCAGCGCCGCGTGTAGATGTCGTCCAGGACGGCGGCCGCCGCGTGGGCGCCCCTGGCGGCGCCCGGGGCCCTGTTCACCAGGGTGTCGAGGTTGTGGCGGATCGCCCTGGCCGAGTCCGCGACCAGCCGCGCGGAGTCGCCGATGGTCTTCTCGTTGTCCTTCAGGAACGGTCCCGCCGTGGCGTCGACGGCGTTGACCTTGTCGGCGAGGGCCTGTGTGCCGTCGGCCACCTGCCGTGAGCCGTCCTCCAGGGCACCCGCCCCGGTGTCAAGCCTGGTGAGGCCCTTGGACAGCTTGCCGGTGCCCTTCTTGGCCTCCGCCAGCCCGTCGGCGAGCTCCTTGGAGCCCTTCTCGGCCTTGCCGATGCCGCCGGTGAGCTTGTCGGCGCCGCCGGCGGCCTTGACCGTCTGGCCGTGGATGTCGGAGAACGAGATGAAGATCTTGTCCAGGAAGGACCGCGAGGTCTTGGTGGAGGCGGCGGCGCGCACCTCGTTGAACACCGTCTTGGAGATCTGCCCGACGATGTAGTTGTTGGCGTCGTTCGTACGGACCTGGAGCGCGCTGGTCTCGGGGGAGTCGCCGGCGCTGGAGGCGATGCGCCCGCTGAAGTCGGCGGGCATGGTCAGCGACAGGTAGTACGTGCCGTCCTCGACGCCCCGGCGGGCCTGGTCGGCGCTCACCCGGTGCCAGTCGAACACCTCGCTCTTCAGCAGCCCCTTGGTGAGGTCGTCGCCGGCCGTGATCCTCCTGCCGTCGGCGGTCGCCCCCTCGTCGTCGTTCACCAGCGCCACGGGGATGCGGTCCAGGCGGCCGTAGGGATCCCAGAAGGACCACAGGTACAGCGCGCCGTACAGCAGCGGCAGCACCAGCAGCGCGACCAGGGCGGCCCGCGGCAGCTTTCCGCGCCCGAAGCGCCTCAGCTCAAGAGCGGCCAGTTTCGGCGAGCGCATCGGCCGCCTCCTCAGCGTCGTCGGTGGCGGCCTCGGCCCGGGGGTCCGTCTCGCCGCCGGTGGTCTGGTCGTTCGTCAGGTCCTCGACGGCCCGGGGGTCCGTCTCGCCGCCGGTGGTCCCGGTGTCCGCCTCGTCCGGCGCCGTCGTCCGCACGGGCTTCGTGGAGACGACCACCGCCCCCTGCGGCGCCTCGCTGCACACCGCGAGCACGGTCGTCCCGGACTCGGCGATCGACCGCAACAGCGCCCAGACCTCGGCCCGTTCGGCGTCCGAGAGCTTGAAGTCGGTGTCGTCGACGGCGAGCAGCCCGGGCTGCGACATCAGCGCCAGGGCGATGGACAGGCGCAGCTCCTCCAGGCGCTCCAGATCGCGAACCGCGGTGCGGGCGCCCTTGGGCAGCGCCTCCAGGTCGAGGCCGGCGGCGTCCAGCGCGGCGTCGATCAGCAGCTTGACCTCGGCCCGCCGCTCGGCCCGGGGCCGCAGCAGCGCGCGCAACGAGGCACCGAACCGGCGCTGCAGCAGCGCCCGTTCGCGCAGGTGCTCGCCGACGGTCAGGGCCGGTTCGAGGTCCGTGACACCGGCGACGTTGGCGAGCGCGCCGGCCCGGCGCAGGGCGGACATGTGCCGGGGCGGTTTGAAACCGCCCACGGTGGCCACTCCCTCGGTGGGTTTCATCCGCCCGGTGAGCGCGAGCAGCAGGCAGGTGCGCCCGGAACCGGACGGGCCCTCGACCGCGATCAGCGAACCGGGCTCCGCGTCGAAACCGATGCCGCGGAACGCCCAGCCGCGGGGCCCGCGCAGTCCGAAGTCGCGGGCCGTGATGCCGAGACCGTCCACGGCTCCCCTCCCCCTAGTTTTTGAACTGACTGGTCAGTGCAAAAAGTACCCCGAACTTTCGATCGAAGCAAAAGGCCAGGTCAGAACGGACTGTCAGTGCCATACCTCACGATGGGCATATACGGCACCCGTGCCGTGACCCAGACGACAGGAGGTTCGTCATGGCCAACTCGTCCGCAGCCGCCGCCCATCGGCGCCGCGCCACCGGCCCTGCCCCCTCACTGACCGGCCCGGCGAGCGACGTGCACCCCGTGCTCCGCCGGGCCACGGCCCCGCCCGCCGCCCTCGATCTGCTCGCCCAGGCCCGCGCCGGGCTCGACGAGGCCGCCGTGCTCACCGCGCCCAACGAGCGGTACGCGACGGCCCATCTCGCCGCCCTGCGCACCGCGGCCGCCGTGCTCGCCGCGCGCGGGCGCCCGGAGCCCACACCCCGGCGCCGGGCCCGGATCAGGAGCGCCTGGGAAGTGCTCCCCGAGATCGCGCCCGAACTCGCCGAGTGGAGCGCGCTGTTCGCCGCGGGCGCCCGCCGCCGCGCCCGGGCCGAGGCCGGCATCCAGGGCGCGGCGAGCCGCCGGGACGCCGACGACCTGATACGCGACGTGGCGATGTTCATCCGTCTCGTCGAGCGGATGCTGGTGCTCCAGCCCGTGCTGCCGCAGCCACGCCAGGACCCGGACGGGACAGGCGTCTCCCGTGCCCCGCGCGACATGCCGGACGCGGGCTGACCCGGCCGGAGGCGTCCCGAGGCCGCACATCCCCTGGTGCGGGACGGAGACAGGGGGCAGGCAGGCCGGGGGAGGCAATAGGGTGGAGGGCGCCTGAAGCCTTCTCTCCTCCCGTGTTCGGGCGGGGAAGGCAGCCCGATCGCTCCGCCGTACAAGAGGCGGTGCCGCCTCGAGGAGTCAACTGCCGTGTCGGACCCGATGCGCCCCCGCGCTTCTCTCCGTACCGCCGTGGTCTGGGAGGTCCTCCAGGACGCCCTGGACCGCCGGGTCAAGGCCACGGGCCGGGAGTCACTGGACGTCCTCGACGCCGGCGGTGGCAGCGGCAACTTCGCCGTGCCCGTCGCCCGCCTCGGCCACCGGGTCACCGTCGTCGATCCCAGCCCCAACGCGCTGTTCGCGCTGGAGCGCCGGGCGGCCGAGGCCGGTGTGGCCGACCGGGTGCGCGGTGTGCAGGGCGACGCCCACGGGCTCTTCGACGTGGTCGAGCGCGGCGGGTACGACGTCGTGCTGTGCCACGGCGTCCTGGAGTACGTCGACGACCCCGCCGAGGGCGTGCGCAACGCGGTCGCCGCCCTGCGTTCCGAGGGCGTCCTCAGCCTGCTCGCCGCCGGGCTCGGCGGCGCGGTGCTCGCGCGCGCCCTGGCGGGCCACTTCAAGGAGGCCCGGCAGGCCCTCGGCGACCCCGACGGCCGCTGGGGAGAGGGTGACCCGATGCCGCGCCGCTTCACCGCCGAGCAGCTCACGGCGCTGGTCGAGGGCGCCGGGCTGCGGGTCGGCGCGGTGCACGGCGTACGAATCTTCGCCGACCTGGTGCCCGGCGTGCTGGTGGACACCGAGCCCGGCGCCCTGGAGGCGCTGTTGAAGCTGGAGGAGGCGGCGGCCGAACTGCCGGCGTTCCACTCCGTGGCCACACAGCTCCACGTGCTCGGCGAGACCCGCGGTCCCGCCGGGGCCTGAGCCGGCCCGCGGGGTGACGGCCGGCGCCCGGGACGGGCCGCTGATCGGCGTCCCGGCCGGGGATGGAGTGCGCCACAGGCCCCCCGATCGTGGGCCTGGCGCCGTATGATCGAGGGAGACCGTCCGGCATGACGGGTCGGCCGCCGGGGAATGGAAGCCTCAGCGAGCCGGGCTGTTCGTGGCGGATTCCGGTTGGCCAATTGGCGCAGAGGGGCGGGTTTCACGGGGGCGATTCCCTGCCTATCCTGAAGGGACCCCCCGGGTCGCCCCGGCGACTGCACGATGAGGAGGACTCCGTGCCGCTCTCGGAGCACGAGCAGCGCATGCTCGAGCAGATGGAGCGAGCGCTGTACGCCGAAGATCCCAAGTTCGCGTCGGCGCTCGAGGGAAGCGGGCTGCGTACGTACACCCGGCGGCGGGTCTACCAGGCGGCTGCGGGCTTCCTCGTGGGTATCGCGCTCCTCATGGCAGGTGTGATCGTCCAGCAGATCTGGGTGAGCGTGGTGGGCTTCCTGGCCATGCTGGGTTGCGCCGTGCTGGCCGTGACCGGCTGGCGCAAGGCTCCCAGGCCCGGCGAGCAGGCCGTCGGCGGCCCGCACGCCCGCCGTCAGGCCCGGCCGAAGCGCTCCATGATGGACCGCATCGAACAGCGCTGGCAGCGCCGCCGGGACGAGCAGGGCCACTAGGCGCGAGAGCAGCGCCCCTGGACACACCGAGGGGGTGACCACCGACGGTGGTCACCCCCTCGGCATGTCCTGGATGCCGGTTTTCCGGCCGGTCCGGTCCGCCGGGCCGTCCCTGGCCGTGCCGCGCGGGCGGACCGGGCGGGCGGACCGGACCGACAGCGACTCCCGGGGCCGAGGGGCCGCCGTCACTGCACGTCACCGCCGTCCCGGGGTCTCCCGGGCCCTCGGTTCCTGCGCCACCGGGCCCCTGCGCCCCCTCGGAGCCATGGCGCCGACGCAGGTGGCACCGGCAGTACCGGCCTTCGCGCGGAGCCCCGAACCGGGACCGTGGCGCGTCGGGGGTGGTCCCGGAGCCACACGCCGAAGCCCGTGGTCCCGGAGCCACACGCCGAAGCCGCTGTACCGCCCCTCTCAGCCCTGCTGCCCCGACGGCCTGCGCAGCGTCGGGCGGGCGGCCGCCGCGCGGGACCGGAGGGCGGCCCACCGGGCCGAGGCCGTCCAGGCCAGCCGTGCCGTGGAGCGGGGGGCGAACGTGGCGCGCGCTCTGGTGCCGAGGGAGGCCGTGCCGCGCAGACCCTCGGTGACGCTGCGGACGTCCTCGGCGAGCCCCGCCACCGGACGCGGGCACGGCGCGTAGAGGACCTGTTCCACGGCGTCGGCCAGCCGGTGCACCGAGGCGGCGGTCACCGGATCGAGATGCCCGAGGCGGACGATCCGGGCGGCCGCCCCGCGCGGCGTCTGCGACTCGTCCGGCAGGATCCCGAAGTCCCAGGCCGTGTCGGTCAGTTCCTGCCAGACGGCCAGGGTGTGCGGCGCCACGTCCGCGGCACCGCGCCCGTGCGCGCCGAGCCGGACCGAGCGCATCCGCCGGCGCCACAGCAGGGGCGACAGCGGGAGCACGACGACGGCCAGGCCGCCCAGCGCCCAAGCCAGGACCGCGTACCACCTGGGGCCGCCGTCGTCGTGGGGAAGCGCCGCCTGTGCGGACGGGATCGCGCACTCCTGCAGCCGCTTCAGTTCCGGCGAGCAGCTCTGGCTCGCCGAGGGAGCGGTGGAGGGCGCCGTGCTCGCACGCTGGGAAGGCGCCGCCTGGTCCGGAAGGGTGGTGCCGGGTGTGTCCGACTGGGTGTAGGACGGCACCGTGCCGCGCGTCGGAGTGGGCTCGAAGCGGGTCCAGCCGATGCCCTCGAAGTACAGCTCGGGCCAGGCGTGGGCGTCCTTCAGCCCCACCGCGACCGTGCCGTCGCCCTGCGGGGACCCGGGCGCGAAACCGACCGCGACCCGGGCCGGAATGCCGAGGGTGCGGGCCATCGCGGCCATCGCGAAGGAGAAGTGGACGCAGAAGCCCCGCTTGTCCTTCAGGAACCGCGCGATCGCCTCGGAGCCGCTGCCGGTCTCGACCTGGGTGTCGTACTGGAAGCCGCCGTCGACGGCGAACCAGTCCTGGAGCTTGACCGCCTGCTCGTAGTGGTTCGCCGCGCCGTGGGTGACCGCGCGCGCGGTCACCGAGACGATGCCCGGCAGCGACCTGGGCACCTGGGTGTACTCGCGTTTCAGGGACGGCGACGGCTCCGGCGCATCGGCGAGCTGCTCCGCCGTCGGCTGCACGTCCAGGCTCTTCACCTGGTACGTCAGCCCGCGCGTGTTCTGCCCGTGGTCGCCCACGAGGGTCATGCCCACGGGCTCGTAGCGCCAACTGCCCTTGATCCGCACGCCGCTCGGCGGGTAGGGCATCGGCAGCCAGTCCTGGGCGTACCAGTCGGCCGCCGCGACGGTCGTGGTGATCTCCGCCCGCTTGACGTCGCCACCGAGACCGGCCGGGGTGGGGAACGGGTCGGGCACGCCGACGATGTGCCGCTGGGACGGCTTCCAGGTGGTGCCGTCGAAGTCGTCCAGGGACACGATCCGCAGGTACAGGCCGGAGGTGTCGGCGGAGTTCGTGCGCAGGGTCATGACCGTGCGGTCCTCGTCGACGTTCAGGCTGTCGCGCAGTGACACCAGCGGGTTCACCGCGGAGATCGTGCCGCCGCCCCCGACGCCCGCGCCGACACCCGTCCCGGCCGGGCCCAGCAGACCGCCGCTCATCGCCGGCAGGACGAGGGGCACCATCAGGGCGACGCCCAGCGCGAACGCGCCGATGCGGCGCCCGGTGCGCACCGGCGCCACCGCGCCGCTCGGCTCCCCGGCCGGAGTGCGCGGCGCCCCGGCGAAGACCCGGCCCCACTGCGAGAGCCGGTCCCGGCCCTCGGCCAGCAGCAGCATCAGATAGCCGGCGGCCGCGACCACGAACCACAGCCAGTCGGCGCCGCCGCCGGACAGCCCCGCGGCCACGGAGTACAGCGCGAGCAGCGGCAGGCCCGCCGGGGCCGCGCTGCGGAAGGTCACCGCCAGGGTGTCGACGATCAGCCCTATCACCAGCACGCCGCCGACAAGCATCAGCCGGATGCCGTCGGTCAGCGGTGCCGGGATCGCATACCGGCCGACGTCGTCGCCGCCCTGCCGCAACAGCGCGGCCAGGTGGCGGAGGGCGCCGGGGCCCGGGACCAGCCCGAGCAGGGCCTGGCCGCGGGCGAAGACCAGCGTCAGCAGCACCAGGGTGACCAGGGCCTGCGCCGCCACCGTCAGCGGCCGCGCCAGCGGCACCCGCCTGGCCGCCGCGCCGACGCCCGTCTGCACCGCCAGCATCAGCGTGGCCTGCACGATCCAGGTCGCGGGGGAGACCAGCGGCAGCAGCGCACACGCCGCCATCAAGGTGGCCGCCGCAGCGCACAACGCCAGCCGGCTCCGCCCGCTCATGACCGTCCCTCCCGGACGGCCGCCGCCCGGCCCGCCGCGTCACTCATGACCCACCCCGCCGCACCGCTCACGACCACCCCTTCCCCAAGCCCGGACCGCCCGCCGTGCCCGCCGCGCCGAGGCCCGTGCGGTCCCGGTCCGCCTGGCGCCACACCTCGTCCAGGGGGGCGCCGCGTGGGACGCTCACGGCCGTCCAGCCCGCCTCGCGCAGCATCCGCAGCCGCTCCCCGGCCAGGGACACCGGGCCCGGCACGCCGGCCGGTTCACGCACCCAGGCCTCGCTGTCGAGCACGAAGGCGACCGCGCCGCCGCTGCGCCGGCTCATCCTGGCGGCCAGCGCGGCCTGCTGTTCGTCGAGGTCGCCCAGGAAGGCCACCAGCAGCCCCTCGTTGCCGCCGCGCAGCACGTCGTACGCGCGGGACAGTCCCGCCCCGTCCGAGTGGTCGATCACCGCGAGGGTGTCCAGCATCAGCCCGGCCGCGTCCGCCGACTCCTGGCTCGCGCCCGCGAACCCGTCACCGCCCTCGCCGGGCACCGAACTGCCGGTGTCCGTCAGGAGCCGTACCGAGAAGCCCCGCTCCAGCATGTGCACCAGCACCGACGCGGCGCCCGACACCGCCCACTCGAAGGCGGAGTCCGGCCCGGCACCCCGGAAGGCGAGTGCCCGGGTGTCCAGGAGCACCGTGCAGCGGGCGCGCTGCGGCTGCTCCTCGCGCCGCACCATCAGCTCGCCGTAGCGCGCGGTGGAGCGCCAGTGCACACGGCGCAGGTCGTCGCCGTACCGGTACCCGCGCGGGATGACGTCGTCCTCGCCCGCCAGCGCCAGCGAACGCTGCCGTCCGTCGCCGTACCCCTTGGCCTCGCCGCTCAGCCGCACCGGCGCCAGCGGCTCCACGCGCGGGATGACGGTGAGGGTGTCGTACGTCGAGAAGGAGCGGGTCAGCTCGCACATCCCGAACGGGTCGGTCAGCCGCAGTTGCAGCGGCCCGAGCGGATAGCGGCCGCGCAGGTCGGAGCGGACCCGGTAGGACACCTCACGGCGGCCGCCCGGCTCCACCCGGTCGAGCACGAAACGGGGCCGCGGCCCGAGCACGTAGGGCACCCGGTCCTGGAGCATCAGCAGGCCCGTGGGCAGGCGGGAGACGTTGTCCATCCGCAGGTGCACCCGGGCCTCGCTGCCCGCCGGCACGCGCGCGGGGGAGAGCCGCCGGCTGCCGGCGACCCGGTAGCGCGTGCGGTAGAGCACCGTCGCGCAGACCAGCGGCAGCACCGCGAGCAGCAGCCCGACCCGCAGCAGGTCGGGCTGGCCGAGGACGTACGCGCAGACCGCGGCGGCCACTCCGGCGGCCAGGAAGGAACGTCCGCGGGTGGTCAGGCCGGCCAGCGCGGTGCGGACGCCGCCCCCTTCGCCCCGGTCGTCCTCCGCGCGCGCCGTCCCCGCGGTGGCCACGGTGGCCATCACAGCCTCCGCGGCTGCTGCCGGCCGAACTCCGGCGCGGTGCGGCCCAGGCCGAGCCCGGCCTGCTGCTGGGGCGCCGCGGGCACCGGGGTGTGCTGCAGGATCTCCTGGACGACCTGCTCCGCCGTACGGCGGTTGAGCTGGGCCTGGGCGGTGGGCAGCAGCCGATGGGCCAGGACGGAGACGGCGAGCGCCTGCACGTCGTCCGGCAGCGCGTACTCCCGGCCGCTCAGGGCGGCGGACGCCTTCGCCGCGCGCAGCAGGTGCAGCGTCGCGCGCGGGGAGGCGCCGAGTCTGAGGTCGGAGTGGGTGCGGGTGGCGGCAACCAGGTCCACCGCGTACCGCCGGACCGGTTCGGCGACGTGGACGCCGCGCACCGCCTCGATCAGCTTCACCACGTCGTGAGCGTGCGCCACCGGCTGGAGGTCCTCCAGCGGAGAGACACCGCCGTGCACGTCCAGCATCTGCAACTCGGCCTCGACGCTCGGATACCCCACCGACACGCGGGCCATGAAGCGGTCCCGCTGGGCCTCGGGCAGCGGGTAGGTGCCCTCCATCTCGACCGGGTTCTGCGTGGCCACCACCATGAAGGGGCTGGGCAGTTCGTAGGTCTGCCCGTCGATGGTGACCTGGCGCTCCTCCATGGACTCCAGCAACGCCGACTGGGTCTTGGGCGAGGCGCGGTTGATCTCGTCGCCGATCACGATCTGCGCGAAGATGGCGCCCGGCTTGAACTCGAAGTCCCGGCGCTGCTGGTCCCAGATGGACACACCGGTGATGTCCGAGGGCAGCAGGTCGGGCGTGAACTGGATGCGCCGCACCGAACAGTCGATGGACCGTGCCAGCGCCTTGGCGAGCATCGTCTTGCCCACCCCGGGAACGTCCTCGATCAGAAGATGTCCCTCGGCCAGCAGCACGGTCAGCGAAAGCCGTACGACCTCGGGCTTGCCCTCGATCACTCCTTCCACCGAACTGCGGACCCGCTCCACAGTGGCGGTCAGATCAGTGAGGCTCGCTCGATCGTCATAGGTCGTCACCCGGCCCTCCTCGGCCCTTACCCGCGCCCTTGGAAGAGCAGGGGGTTCCCCAAACTTTCCGGGCCGGCGCGCTGCTGCGCGGACCGGCCCGCCCCGAAACACGGACACCACGCGGGAAAGGTCCCGCGTGACGCCGCACCCCGCATTCTTGCCGCCGTTACCGATTCGTGTCACTCGCCTGTGGACAACTGGCCGCGATATGTCGGGTCTTAGGGCCTTTTGCAGATGACGGTGGCGCGCCGGTTGCGGAATATCCAGGATGGGGCCGGCGATCAGGCCGGGTCGATCTCGCGCAGCAGGCCTGTCTTGACGTCGAAGACGAAGCCGCGCACGTCGTCGGTGTGCACCAGGAACGGCGAGGTGCGCACGCGCTGCATCGACTGCCGCACGTCCTGGTCGACGTCGCGGAAGGCCTCCACGGCCCAGGAGGGGCGCTGGCCCACCTCCATCTCCAGGTCGTGCCGGAAGTCCTCGGTGACGGTCTCCATGCCGCAGCCGGTGTGGTGGATCAGCACCACGCTTCGGGTGCCGAGCGCCCGCTGGCTGATGGTCAGCGAACGGATCACGTCGTCGGTGACCACTCCGCCGGCGTTGCGGATGGTGTGACAGTCGCCGAGCTGCAGGCCGAGCGCGGCGTGCAGGTCGATACGGGCGTCCATGCAGGCCACGACCGCGACGCGGAGCACGGGGCGGGCGTCCATGCCGGGGTCGCTGAAGGCGTCGGCGTAACGCCCGTTCGCCTCGACGAGGCGGTCGGTGACGGTGCCGCCCGTTATGGCGCCCTCGGGTCCGGTGGGAACTGCTGCAGAAGTCGTCATACTCATGACGTTACTGGTCATGCCTGTTCCGGTCCTGCTGTGAGACAGGACAAAGAAGGCCATCGTGGCTTGTTGTGAGCGACTCCACACGCAGGGCAAACCCGGATCCGTACGGGTGAATCTTTTCGAATCGCCGTGTCGCCGGTACTCCGCCGGGCGACGCGCAGGCCGGTTGATTGACCGGGAGACAGGGTGGACTAAAGTGACGCGAAGCGGGAGGCGCGGCCCTCCCTGCTGGACTGCAATTCCCCGGAGGCCCCGGCACACGCCCGGCCGGTCTCCCCACGTGCGCGGCGCGTACGTACGGCTCGGCCTTTTCCCGCTCCCGGCCGGCTGACGCTTCCGGCGCCGGCGGGGCCGCTTCGTACCTGAGCGGTCGGGGACCCGGCGGTGCGTGCGGCCCGCGCCGGACCTGAGAGGGCCCCTTGAGCGACAGCCGACACGTCCCCGTGATGCTCCAGCGGTGCCTGGATCTGCTGGCGCCCGCCCTGGAGCGGCCGGGAGCGGTGGCCGTCGACTGCACCCTCGGCCTGGGCGGCCACAGCGAGGCGCTGCTCACCCGCTTTCCCCAGGCGCGGCTCGTGGCCCTGGACCGGGACAAGGAGGCGCTGCGCCTGTCCGGCGAGCGGCTCGCCCCCTTCGGCGAGCGGGCCACCCTGGTGCACGCCGTCTACGACGAGCTGCCCGACGTACTCGACCGGCTCGGCATCCGGCGCGTGCAGGGCGTCCTGTTCGACCTCGGCGTCTCCTCCATGCAACTGGACGAGGCCGACCGCGGCTTCGCCTACGCCCAGGACGCACCCCTGGACATGCGCATGGACCAGAGCACCGGCATCGGCGCGGCCGAGGTCCTCAACACCTATCCGGCCGGCGAACTGGTCCGCATCCTGCGCGCCTACGGCGAGGAGAAGCAGGCCAAGCGGATCGTGGCCGCGATCGTGCGCGGGCGGGAGAAGGAGCCGTTCACCAACAGCGCCCGGCTGGTGGAGCTGATCCGCGACGCGCTGCCCCAGGCCGCCAAGCGCACCGGCGGCAACCCGGCCAAGCGCACCTTCCAGGCGCTGCGCATCGAGGTCAACGGCGAACTCGCGGTCCTGGAACGGGCGATCCCGGCTGCCGTGAAGGCGCTCGACGTGGGCGGACGGATCGCGGTGCTGTCGTACCACTCCCTCGAGGACCGTCTGGTCAAGCAGGTGTTCGCGGCCGGCGCCACGTCGACCGCGCCCCCCGGGCTCCCGGTCGTGCCCGAGCGCTACCAGCCCCGGCTCAAGCTGCTGACGCGCGGTGCCGAACTTCCCACCGAGGAGGAGATCGCCGAGAACCGGAGGGCGGCACCGGCCCGGCTGCGCGGGGCCGAGCGCGTCAGGGAGGACGTCGAGTGAGGCAGGGCCACAGGTGAGCAGGAAACCCGAACTGAAGGGCCGCGCCGCCCGGCTGGCGCGGCTCTTCCCGGCGAACCGGCAGCAGGCCGCCCGCACCCCCTTCGTCCTGCTCGTCGTGCTGCTCCTCGGCGGCGGCCTCATCGGCCTGCTGGTGCTGAACTCGGCTCTCAGCGAAGGTGCCTTCCAGCTCGACGACCTGCAGAAGGACACCAAGAACCTCACCGACGAGGAGCAGGCCCTCCAACGGGACATCGACTCCTACTCCGCCCCCGACGCCCTCCAGCGCCGCGCCCACGAGCTCGGCATGGTGCCCGGCGGCGACCCGGCCTTCCTGGGCCCCGACGGCACCGTGAAGGGCGTCCCCTCCGCGGCCGCCGCCGACCAGTCCGCCTTTCAGGACCTGCCGGTGTCGGTTCGGCCGCCCGAGGAGTTCGTGGAACCGCCGTCCCCCGCGGACGGCACGACCCCGACGGCCCCCGGCACCGTGCCGCCGGCGGCCCCGTCCGGTACCCCGCCCCCCGACCCGGCCTCGACGGCCCCCGATACCGTGCCGCCGGCGGCCCCGTCCGGCGCTCCACCCTCCGACCCGGCCGCGACGGACGTCCCGGTCGCGCCCCGGCCCGCCACGACCACGACCCCCGGCAGGTGACGGAAGTGTCCGACAGGGAAGCGCCGCGTCGCCGTGTGCCCGGACCGGCCGGGCCCGCCCGCCCCGGTGCCCGGCAGCGCCCGGACACCCGGCAGCGCCCCGGCTCCGGCGCCCGGCCGGTCCGCCGCCCGGGCCAGGGCTGGCGGCCACCGCCCGTGCGCGTCCTCCGGCTCGGCAGCCCCCGCCCCCGGCTGCGCATGGTCGCCCTCGCGCTGACCCTGGTGCTGCTCGTCTTCGTCGTAAGGCTGCTCCAGGTGCAGGCCGTCGACGCGAGCGCGTACGCCGCCAAGGCCGACGAGAACCGGTACGTGGTCCACACGATCGCCGCCGAGCGGGGCGGCATCACCGACCGCAACGGCGTCACCCTGGCCAGCAGCGTGGACGCCGACGACATCACGGCCGACCCCACGATGTTCACGCGCGGCCAGCTGAAGATCGGCGACGGACCGGAGCGGGCGGCCGCCCTCCTCGCCCCGATCCTCGGCCAGGACCAGGCCGCCGTCGCCAAGAAGCTCCACACCCGGAACACCCGGTACGTCCTGCTGGCCCGCCGCCGGACCCCGCAGGTCTGGAAGCAGATCAAGGACCTGAAGGCCGCGCTCACCAAGAAGTCCCGCTCGGACAAGTCCACCGTCAACGTCCTCGCCGGCGTCTTCGCCGACCCCAGCAGCACACGCGTGTACCCGGGCGGCGACCTCGCCGCCGGGATACTGGGCTGGGTCAATGCCGAGGGCAAGGGCGGCGGCGGCATCGAGCAGCAGCTGAACAAGCAGCTGTCCGGCAAGCCCGGCCAGATCCGCTACGCCCAGTCCGGCGGCCGCGAGGTGCCCACCGCGGGCTCCACCGAGACCCCCGCGGTCGCCGGCTCCGACGTGGAGCTCACCATCGACCGCGACATCCAGTGGGCCGCCCAGAACGCCATCACCGAGCAGGTGAAGAAGTCCGGGGCGGACCGGGGCTACGTGATCGTGCAGGACACCGGGACCGGCGAGATCCTCGCCATGGCGAACGCGCCCGGCTTCAACCCCAACGACCTCACCCACGCCGACCCGGCCGCACTGGGCAACGCCGCGGTCCAGGACGCCTACGAGCCGGGCTCCACCGCCAAGGTCATGTCGATGGCCGCCGTCCTGCAGCAGGGCGCGGCCACACCGCTCACGCACGTCGTCGTGCCCAACCGGCTGCACCGCGGCGACCGGCTCTTCCAGGACGACGTCGACCACGACACCTGGTACCTCACGCTCAACGGCGTGCTCGCCAAGTCCAGCAACATCGGCACCATCCTGGCCACCGGCCAGCTCGGCAGGACCCAGCCGGAGGCCAACAGGGTCCTCCACTCGTACCTGCGCAAGTTCGGCATCGGCGAGCGGACCGGGCTCGGCTTCCCCGGCGAGACCCGGGGCATCCTCGCCCCCGCCGACAAGTGGTCCACTTCGCAGCAGTACACGATTCCCTTCGGCCAGGGCTTCTCCATCAACGCCCTGCAGGCGGCCTCCGTGTACTCGACCATCGCCAACGGAGGCGTCCGCGTCCAGCCGACCCTGGTGCGCGGCACCAGGGGGGCCGACGGCCGCTTCACCCCCGCCCCGAAGCCCGCGAAGAACCGGGTCGTGAGCGCGAAGACGGCGAAGGAGCTCGCCCAGATGCTGGAGTCCGTGGTGGACGACGAACAGGGCACCGGCATCAAGGCGCGCATCCCCGGCTACCGTGTCGCGGGCAAGACCGGTACGGCCAACCGCGTGGATCCGGCCACCGGCAGATACCGCGGCTACACCTCCTCCTTCGCCGGGTTCGCCCCCGCCGACAACCCCCGCATCACCGTCTACTGCGCGATCCAGAACGCCACCAAGGGCAGCTACTTCGGCGGCCAGATCTGCGGCCCGATCTACAAGCAGGTCATGGAGTTCGCCCTGAAGACACTCCAGGTGCCGCCGACCGGGGCCGATGCCGCGAACCTGCCCGTCGACTTCAAGCCCTGACCGCCTCGGCGCCCGCACCACCAGCACCACAACCACCACCACAACCACCGCCACGGCCCCCCGCCAGCCCAAGGACCGCCCGCACCGCCCGCCCCCGCACCCACCAGGACGCCCGCACCGCCCGCCCCCACCCCCACCAGGACCGCCCGCGCCCGGCATCACCCGAACGGACCGATCAGGAACCAGCCCGTGACGACGATCACCCCCGACCCCGGCAACCGCACCCCGCCCGAGGCCTCACTTCGCCCCCGGACGGGTAGGCCCGGTACGCTCACCGCCGTGCCACACGCTGATCAGTCCCAAACCACCCAGAAGGGCGCTTCCGTGACATATCCGGGACCGCCGCGACCGGTTCAGGTCTCCGCCACACCCCTCGCGGAGCTCGCCGATCAGCTGGGTGCCGAGCAGCCGGACGGTCCGGGGCGCGCAGCCGAGATCACGGGCATCACCCATGACTCGCGCGCCGTGCGCCCCGGTGACCTGTACGCCGCCCTGCCCGGCGCCCGCGCGCACGGCGCCGACTTCGTCACCCAGGCGGCGAGCCTCGGCGCGGTCGCCGTGCTCACCGACCCGTCCGGCGCCGAGCGCGCCGCCGCCGCCGGCCTGCCGGTCCTGGTCGTCGACGGCCCGCGCGGGTCGATGGGCGAGCTGGCCGCCACCATCTACGGTCACCCCGGCCGCGACCTGCTCCAGATCGGCATCACCGGCACCTCCGGCAAGACCACCACGGCCTACCTCGTCGAGGGTGGCCTGAAAACGCTGAAGTCCACCGGGCTGATCGGCACGGTCGAGATGCGCATCGGCGAGGAGCGCATCAAGTCCGAGCGCACCACCCCCGAAGCCACCGACCTGCAGGCCCTGTTCGCCGTCATGCGCGAGCGCGGTGTCGAGGCGGTGGCCATGGAGGTCTCCAGCCACGCCCTGGTGCTCGGCCGTGTCGACGGTTGCGTCTTCGACATCGGCGTCTTCACCAACCTCAGCCCGGAGCACATGGAGTTCCACTCCGACATGGAGGACTACTTCCGGGCCAAGGCACGGCTGTTCACGCCGGAACGCAGCCGGCTCGGCGTGGTCAACCACGACGACGAGTACGGCCGCCGGCTCGCCGGTGAGGCCACGGTCCCCGTCGTCACCTTCTCCGCCGAGGGCCACCCGGACGCCGACTGGCGCGCCGAGGACGTCCAGGTCGGCCCGATGGACTCCACGTTCACCGTGATCGGCCCCGAAGGGCGGCGGATCACCGCCAGGTCGCCCCTGCCGGGCCCCTTCAACGTCGCCAACACCCTCGCCGCCATCGTCGCCCTGGCCGCCGCCGGCCTCGATCCGCAGACCGCCGCCGACGGCATCGCCGCCGTGCCGGGCGTACCGGGCCGGCTGGAGCGCGTGGACGCCGGCCAGCCCTACCTCGCCGTCGTCGACTACGCCCACAAGACGGACGCCGTGGAGTCGGTCCTCAAGGCCCTGCGCAAGGTCACCAAGGGCCGCGTGCACGTCGTGCTCGGCTGCGGCGGCGACCGGGACCGGACGAAGCGTGCGCCGATGGGCGCCGCCGTGGCCCGGCTCGCCGACACGGCCGTACTGACCTCCGACAACCCCCGCTCCGAGGACCCCCTCGCGATCCTCGCCACCATGCTCCAGGGCGCGGCCTCCGTGCCCGCGCACGAGCGCGGGGAGGTGCTCCTGTTCGAGGACCGGGCCGCCGCGATCGCCGCCGCCGTCGCCCGCGCGCAGGCCGGGGACACCGTGCTGGTCGCGGGCAAGGGCCACGAGCAGGGCCAGGACATCGCCGGAGTGGTCCGTCCCTTCGACGACCGCCAGGTGCTTCGCGAAGCTATCCAGCAGACCCAGGGATGAACTTGTGATCGCCCTCTCCCTCGCCGAGATCGCAGCAGTCGTCGGCGGGCAGACGCACGACATACCGGATCCGTCCGTCCAGGTCACCGGACCCGTCGTCCGGGACTCCCGGGAGGTGGTGCCCGGCAGCCTCTTCGTCGCCTTCGCGGGCGAGCGCGTGGACGGCCACGACTTCGCCGGGGCCGTCGTCGAGGCGGGCGCGGCCGCCGTGCTGGCGTCGCGCCCCGTCGGCGTGCCCGCGATCGTCGTGGAGGACGTCCAGACCGCCCTCGGCGCCCTGGCCCGGCACGTCGTACGGCGGCTCGGCGCCACCCTCGTCGCCCTCACCGGCTCGGCGGGCAAGACCAGCACCAAGGACCTGATCGCCCAGGTGCTGCGCCGCAAGGCACCGACCGTCTTCACACCCGGTTCCCTCAACAACGAGATCGGGCTGCCGCTCACCGCGCTGAGCGCCACCGAGGAGACGAAGTTCCTCGTGCTGGAGATGGGCGCCCGCGGCATCGGCCACATCCGCTACCTCACCGAGCTGACCCCGCCGAAGGTCGGCCTGGTGCTCAACGTCGGCACCGCCCACATCGGCGAGTTCGGCGGCCGCGAGCAGATCGCCCGGGCGAAGGGCGAACTCGTGGAGGCACTGCCCGAGGACGGCGCGGCGATCCTCAACGCCGACGACCCGTTGGTACGGGCCATGGCCTCCCGGACGAAGGCGAAGGTGATCCTTTTCGGGGAGTCCGACGAAGCGGACGTACGCGCCGAGAACGTGAGACTCACGGACAGCGGACAGCCCGCCTTCAGGCTTCACACACCCTCCGGTGCAAGCGATGTGACCATGCGCCTGTACGGTGAGCACCACGTGTCGAACGCGCTCGCCGCGGCCGCCGTCGCCCATGAGCTGGGCATGTCCGCGGAAGAGATCGCCACCGCGCTCTCCGAGGCGGGCTCCCTCTCCCGCTGGCGGATGGAGGTCACCGAGCGCCCGGACGGCGTGACCGTCGTCAACGACGCCTACAACGCCAACCCGGAGTCCATGCGGGCCGCCCTGCGCGCGCTCGTGGCCATGGGCAAGGGGCGGCGGACCTGGGCGGTGCTCGGCAAGATGGCCGAGCTCGGGGACGAGGCGCTCGCCGAGCACGACGCGGTCGGACGGCTTGCCGTCCGGCTCAACGTCAGCAAGCTCGTCGCGGTCGGGGGCAGGGAAGCGTCCTGGCTGCAACTGGGCGCATATAACGAGGGTTCGTGGGGTGAGGAGTCGGTGCACGTGTCCGACGCACAGGCGGCGGTCGACCTGTTGCGCAGCGAGTTGCGCCCGGGGGACGTCGTACTCGTGAAGGCGTCCCGTTCGGTCGGTCTGGAGAGCGTTGCCCAGGCGCTCCTGCAGACCGGGGCCGAGGGTGAGGTCGCCGCCCGATGATGAAGCAGATCCTGTTCGCGGGAGTCATCGGCCTGTTCCTGACGCTGGTCGGCACCCCGCTGCTGATCAAGCTGCTGGCCCGCAAGGGCTACGGCCAGTACATCCGCGACGACGGCCCGCGCGAGCACGCCAGCAAGCGCGGCACGCCGACCATGGGCGGCATCGCCTTCATCCTGGCCACGGTCGCCGCCTACTTCCTGTCCAAGGTCATCACCGGCTACGCGCCGACCTACTCGGGTCTGCTGGTGCTGGGCCTGATGGTCGGCATGGGCCTGGTCGGCTTCCTCGACGACTACATCAAGATCGTCAAGCGCCGTTCGCTGGGTCTGCGCGCCAAGGCGAAGATGACCGGCCAGCTGATCGTCGGCATCGCCTTCGCGGTGCTCGCGCTGCAGTTCTCCGACAACCGCGGCAACACCCCCGCGTCCACGAAGCTGTCTTTCATCACCGACTTCGGCTGGACGATCGGTCCGGTGCTGTTCGTGGTCTGGGCGCTGTTCATGATCCTCGCGATGTCGAACGGCGTGAACCTCACGGACGGTCTGGACGGTCTGGCCACCGGCGCCTCCGTGCTGGTCTTCGGCGCCTACACCTTCATCGGCGTCTGGCAGTTCCAGGAGTCCTGCGCCAACGCGATGACGCTGACCAACCCCAACGCCTGCTACGAGGTGCGCGATCCGCTCGACCTCGCGGTCGTGGCCTCCGCGCTGATGGGCGCCTGTCTGGGCTTCCTGTGGTGGAACACCTCGCCCGCCAAGATCTTCATGGGCGACACCGGTTCGCTCGCGCTCGGCGGTGTGCTCGCGGGCCTGGCGATCTGTTCCCGCACCGAACTGCTGCTCGCGCTGCTGGGCGGCCTGTTCGTGCTCATCACCATGTCGGTGGTCATCCAGGTCGGCTCCTTCCGGCTCACCGGCAAGCGCGTCTTCAGGATGGCGCCACTCCAGCACCACTTCGAACTCAAGGGCTGGTCCGAGGTCCTTGTGGTGGTCCGATTCTGGATCATCCAGGGAATCTGTGTGATTGTCGGACTGGGCCTCTTCTATGCGGGATGGGCAGCGGACAAGTGACCGACTGGCAGGGGATGAACGTCACCGTCGCCGGACTCGGGGTCTCCGGGGTCCCGGCGGCCAAGGTCCTGCACGGCCTGGGTGCGAGGGTCACCGTCGTCAACGACGGCGACGACGAGCGGGCCCGGGCGCAGGCGGCCGAGCTGGAGGCCCTCGGCGTCACCGTGCGCCTGGGCGACGGCGACACCCTGCCCGAGGGCACCGAGCTGATCGTCACCGCGCCCGGCTGGAAGCCGGACAAGCCGCTGTTCCGCGCCGCCGGGCGGGCCGGCGTCCCGGTCTGGGGCGACGTGGAGCTGGCCTGGCGGCTGCGCGGACCCGACGCGCCGCCGTGGCTGGCGGTCACCGGCACCAACGGCAAGACCACCACCGTGCAGATGCTCGCCTCCATCCTGAATGCGGCGGGTCTGCGCACGGCCGCCGTCGGCAACATCGGCGTCTCGCTGCTCGACGTCGTCCTCGGCGAGGAGCCGTACGACGTGCTGGCGGTCGAGCTCTCCAGCTACCAGCTGCACTGGGCGCCCTCCCTGCGCGCGCACTCCGCCGCCGTCCTCAACCTCGCCCCCGACCACCTCGACTGGCACGGCTCCATGGAGGCCTACGCCGCCGACAAGGGCCGTATCTACGAGGGCAATCGTGTCGCCTGCGTCTACAACGCCGCCGACAAGGCCACCGAGGACCTGGTGCGCGAGGCGGATGTCGAGGAGGGCTGCCGGGCCGTCGGCTTCACCCTGGGCACCCCGGGTCCCTCCCAACTCGGCGTCGTGGACGGCATCCTGGTCGACCGCGCCTTCGTCGAGAACCGGCAGAAGAACGCCCAGGAGCTCGCCGAGGTCTCCGACGTCGACCCGCCCGCCCCGCACAACATCGCCAACGCCCTCGCCGCCGCGGCGCTCGCGCGCGCCTTCGGCGTGCCGGCCACGGCCGTCCGGGACGGCCTCAGGGCCTTCACCCCGGACGCCCACCGCATCGCGCACGTGGCCGACGTGGACGGCGTCGCCTACGTCGACGACTCCAAGGCCACCAACACCCACGCCGCACAGGCCTCGTTGGCGGCATATGAGTCGATCGTATGGATCGCGGGAGGTCTGGCCAAGGGCGCGACCTTCGACGAACTGGTCGCGGGAGCGGCGGGGCGGCTGCGCGGCGTGGTCCTGATCGGCGCCGATCGCGCACTGATCCGCGAGGCCCTCGCGCGACACGCCCCCGAAGTACCCGTCGTCGACCTCGACCGGACCGACACTGGGGCGATGCTCCAGGCCGTCCAGGAGGCGCGGCGGCTCGCGCGGCCCGGCGACACGGTGCTGCTGGCCCCGGCCTGTGCCTCCATGGACATGTTCGCCAACTACAACAAGCGCGGTGACGCGTTCGCGGAGGCCGTTCGCGAACTCGGAGCCTGACCCCGGCCGCCTGCCGCGGCCGGGCGACCTCGGGAGGGACGCGTGGGACCTTCACGGCCGACGTACAGCGGAGGCGGAGATGCCCGGTAGCCCCGGCAGCCGCACCGGCCGGCCGCCCGTGCAGCGCGCCGTCAAGCGGCCCGCCGTCTCCCGATCTCCGCGCGGCGGCTCCGCGCGGAGCCTCGTGGTGCGGGCGCGCAAGGCCTGGGACCGGCCGCTCACCGCGTACTACCTGATCCTCGGCGGCAGTCTGCTGATCACCGTGCTGGGTCTGGTGATGGTCTACTCGGCCTCCCAGATCACCGCGCTGCAGATGGCGCTGCCGGGGTCTTACTTCTTCCGCAAGCAGCTGCTCGCGGCCGTGATCGGCGCCGGGCTGCTGCTGGCCGCCTCCCGTATGCCGGTGAAACTGCACCGGGCGCTCGCCTACCCGATCCTGGCGGGCGCGGTGTTCCTGATGGCCCTGGTGCAGGTGCCCGGGATAGGGATGTCGGTCAACGGCAACCAGAACTGGATCTCGCTCGGCGGCTCCTTCCAGATCCAGCCCAGCGAGATCGGCAAGCTGGCGCTGGTGCTGTGGGGCGCCGACCTGATCGCGCGCAAGCAGGAGCGGCGGCTGCTCATGCAGTGGAAGCACATGCTGGTGCCGCTCGTCCCGGTCGCCTTCCTGCTGCTCGGTCTGATCATGCTCGGCGGCGACATGGGCACCGCCATCATCCTCACCGCGATCCTCTTCGGCCTGCTGTGGCTGGCCGGCGCGCCCACCCGCCTGTTCGTGGGCGTGCTGTCGATGGCCGCCCTGATCAGTGTGATCCTGATCAAGACCAGCCCCAACCGCCTGGACCGGTTCGCCTGCGTCGGCTCCGCCGACGCGAGCAGGTGCTGGCAGGCGGTGCACGGCATCTACGCCCTCGCGTCCGGCGGAATCTTCGGCTCCGGGCTCGGCGCGAGTGTGGAGAAATGGGGCCAACTGCCCGAAGCCCACACCGACTTCATCTTCGCCGTCACCGGTGAGGAACTGGGCCTGGCGGGGACGCTGTCGGTGCTCGCCCTGTTCGCGGCTCTAGGCTATGCGGGCATCCGCGTGGCCGGACGCACGGAGGACCCCTTCGTGAGATACGCCGCGGGAGGCGTGACCACCTGGATCACCGCGCAGGCGGTGATCAACATCGGTGCGGTGCTCGGCCTGCTGCCGATCGCCGGCGTCCCGCTCCCGCTGTTCTCCTACGGAGGGTCCGCCCTGCTGCCGACCATGTTCGCCATCGGGCTGCTGATCGCCTTCGCGCGTGACGAGCCCGCTGCGCGGGCGGCCCTTGCCATGCGGCAACCTCGCTTTGGTAGAAAGCGGGCGGGAGGCTTGGCGGCCGGCCGGAAGTCCGGCCGGAAGCCCGGGCGCGCCTCCGGCCGGAAGCCCGACCGGGCCGCCGGCCGGGAGCCCGGCCGGGAGCCTCGGAGATGGAACACGATGCGACGGCGTGCCTCGGCGGCGCGCTCGTCCGGAGAGCGGTGAATTTCGGTGCATGTCGTACTCGCCGGCGGAGGTACCGCGGGCCACATCGAGCCCGCGCTCGCCCTCGCGGACGCCCTGCGCAGGCAGGACCCGACCGTGGGGATCACGGCCCTGGGCACTGAGCGCGGCCTGGAGACGCGGCTCGTTCCCGAGCGGGGCTACGAGCTCGCGCTGATCCCGGCGGTGCCGCTGCCACGCAAGCCCACCCCCGAGCTGATCACCGTGCCGGGCCGGCTGCGCGGCACGATCAAGGCGACCGAGCAGATCCTGGAGCGCACCAAGGCGGATGCCGTGGTCGGCTTCGGCGGCTATGTGGCCCTGCCCGGCTACCTGGCGGCCAAGCGGCTCGGCGTGCCGATCGTGATCCACGAGGCCAACGCCCGCCCGGGCCTGGCCAACAAGATCGGCTCGCGCTACGCCGCCCAGGTCGCCGTCTCCACCCCGGACAGCAAGCTCCGCAACGCCCGCTACATCGGCATCCCGCTGCGCCGTTCCATCGCCACCCTCGACCGGGCCGCGATGCGTCCCGAGGCGCGCGCGATGTTCGGGCTCGACCCGAACCTGCCCACGCTGCTGGTCTCCGGCGGCTCGCAGGGCGCCCGCCGGCTCAACGAGGTGGTCCAGCAGGTCGCGCCCTGGCTCCAGCAGGCGGGCATCCAGATCCTGCACGCGGTCGGCCCGAAGAACGAACTGCCGCAGGTGCACCAGATGCCTGGGATGCCCCCGTACATCCCGGTAAGTTATCTGGACCGGATGGACCTCGCGTACGCCGCGGCCGACATGATGCTCTGCCGTGCCGGCGCGATGACCGTGGCCGAACTCTCCGCCGTCGGGCTCCCGGCCGCCTACGTCCCGCTGCCCATCGGCAACGGCGAACAGCGGCTGAACGCCCAGCCGGTGGTCAAGGCCGGCGGCGGGCTGCTGGTCGACGACGCGGAACTCACCCCGGAGTGGGTGCAGCAGAACGTCCTGCCCGTGCTCGCCGACCCGCACCGGCTGTACGAGATGTCCCGCGCCGCGAGCGAGTTCGGCCGCCGGGACGCCGACGACCTGCTCGTCGGCATGGTGTACGAGGCGATCGCCTCGCGCCGTTAGGACCATATGCACGGAAGGGCAGGGAGTGTGGCCGGACCGACGACCGCCGAGCGCGGTGAACGCCAGCAGGAGTCGTCCGGTCCACCCCTGGTCCGCCGGCTGAGGCGGCTGCGCCGGCCCAGCGTTCGTACGATCGTCATCCTGGCGGCCGGTCTGGTGCTCCTCGCGGCCGGCGCCCTCTGGCTGCTCTACGGCTCGCAGTGGACGCGCGTGGAACGCGTATCCGTCTCCGGGACACGTGTCCTGACGACCGCGCAGGTGCGCGAAGCCGCCGAGGTTCCCCTCGGGGAGCCGCTGATTTCCGTCGACACCGATGCGATCGCGGCACGGCTGCGTCATGAATTGCCCCGAATTGACACGGTAGGGGTGGTTCGCTCGTGGCCTCGGGGAATCGAGCTGAAAGTGGTCGAGCGCACCCCGGTCATGGTGGAGGAAAAGGGCGGAAAGTTCGTCGAAGTGGACGATGAAGGTGTCCGATTCGCCACGGTTTCGCAGGCACCGAAAGGCGTACCCGCCCTGCAATTGTCCCTTTCCCGCTCCGGCTCGGCCGCCGCGAGCCTGCGGCGCTTCGGCGAAGGCCGGCTCGTGCGCGAGGCGGTCACGGTCGCCGGGCGGATTCCGGCCGCGGTCGCCCGCCGGACCCGCGTCCTCAAGGTTCGTACCTATGACGACATCTCCCTGGAGTTGAGCGGCGGGCGCACCGTCGCCTGGGGCAGCGGCGAGAACGGCGCCGAGAAGGCCCGTGCACTCACCGCTCTGATGAAAGCGGCGCCCGGCGCGCGGCACTTCGACGTCAGCGTTCCCACCGCCCCTGCGTCATCAGGGAGTTGACGCACATCAGCGCAGGCCAGCACCCTGGTTGGGCACCGCTATGGCTGATCACATAGGGTGAAAAGAAAAACGGGAGGTTCGGCGTGTTCGTTGAACGTGCGCCACTTGTCGACTTAGTGTCCTGTTCGGAAGAGTCCAGGGAACACACACACTGGTAACCCTAAACTTCAGGGTTAGGGTTCGGGTCGGCGTTCGGACCGTCCCATTCGGCATCTGCCGTCGGAGCGCGGGCATCCGCGTGGCGACGGCAACGTAATTCGAGGCGAGAGGCCTTCGACGTGGCAGCACCGCAGAACTACCTCGCAGTCATCAAGGTCATCGGTGTCGGCGGCGGTGGTGTCAATGCCATCAACCGGATGATCGAGGTCGGTCTCAAGGGCGTCGAGTTCATCGCCATCAACACCGACGCGCAGGCGCTGTTGATGAGCGACGCCGACGTCAAGCTCGACGTCGGCCGTGAACTCACCCGCGGACTCGGCGCCGGAGCCAATCCGGCCGTCGGCCGCAAGGCCGCCGAGGACCACCGCGAGGAGATCGAGGAGGTCCTCAAGGGGGCCGACATGGTCTTCGTGACGGCCGGTGAAGGCGGCGGCACCGGCACCGGCGGCGCGCCCGTCGTGGCCAACATCGCCCGCTCGCTGGGCGCACTCACCATCGGCGTGGTCACGCGCCCGTTCACCTTCGAGGGACGGCGCCGGGCGAACCAGGCCGAGGACGGCATCGCCGAGCTCCGCGAAGAGGTCGACACCCTCATCGTCATCCCCAACGACCGGCTGCTGTCCATCTCGGACCGCCAGGTCAGCGTGCTCGACGCGTTCAAGTCCGCGGATCAGGTGCTGCTGTCCGGTGTCCAGGGCATCACCGACCTGATCACCACGCCCGGCCTGATCAACCTCGACTTCGCCGACGTCAAGTCGGTCATGTCCGAGGCCGGCTCGGCCCTGATGGGCATCGGCTCGGCCCGCGGCGACGACCGCGCGGTGGCCGCCGCCGAGATGGCGATCTCCTCGCCGCTCCTCGAGGCATCCATCGACGGCGCCCGCGGCGTCCTGCTGTCCATCTCCGGCGGCTCCGACCTCGGCCTGTTCGAGATCAACGAGGCCGCCCAGCTGGTCAGCGAGGCCGCCCACCCCGAGGCCAACATCATCTTCGGCGCGGTCATCGACGACGCCCTCGGCGACGAGGTCCGGGTCACCGTGATCGCGGCCGGCTTCGACGGCGGCCAGCCGCCGGCCCGGCGGGACAACGTGCTCGGCTCGGCCTCCTCCTCGCCCCGCCGCGAGGAGCCCGCTCCGGCACGGCAGCCCGAGAGCCGCCCGACCTTCGGCTCGCTCGGCAGCGTGACGCCCAAGGAGGACCCGGAGCCCGCCGCCCCGGAGTCGACGGGCGACATGCCCGCCGCCACCCCGGCGGTGACGCCGGCGCCGCGGACCTACACGGACAGCGCGGCCGAGGAACTGGACGTACCGGACTTCCTCAAGTGATAAGCCAGCGCGACACCGTGAACGGCGCGCACTTCGCCTTCACCGACCGGTGGGGCGGGGTGAGCGCCGTTCCGTACGAGGAGCTCAACCTCGGCGGGGCGGTCGGCGACGACCCCGAGGCCGTACGGTCCAACCGCGAGCTGGCCGCCAAGTCGCTCGGGCTCGGCCCGGCCGCGGTGGTCTGGATGAACCAGGTGCACGGCGCGGACGTGGCGGTGGTCGAGGGGCCATGGGCGGCCGCGGCCGGCATTCCCGCCGTCGACGCGATCGTGACCAGGCGGCGGGGCCTGGCCCTCGCCGTGCTCACCGCGGACTGCACGCCGGTACTGCTCGCCGATCCGGTCGCCGGGATCGTCGCGGCCGCCCACGCGGGACGGCCCGGCATGGTGGCCGGGGTGGTCCCCGCCGTGATGCGCGCGATGACCGGGCTCGGCGCGGAGCCGGCCCGGATCGTCGCCCGCACCGGCCCCGCCGTCTGTGGACGGTGCTACGAGGTGCCGGAGGCGATGCGCGCCGAGGTGGCGGCCGTCGAGCCGGCGGCGTACGCCGAGACGAGTTGGGGCACACCGGCTCTCGATGTGAGCGCCGGAGTGCACGCGCAGCTCGAGCGCCTCGGGGTGCACGACCGGGAGCAGTCGCCGGTGTGCACGCTGGAGTCGGACGACCACTTCTCGTACCGCCGCGACCGCACCACCGGTCGGCTCGCGGGCTATGTCTGGCTGGACTGATGGGGCATGACGGACCGTAAGGACGAACTCGCCGGGAACCTGGCGAAGGTGGAGGAGCGCATCGCCGCCGCGTGCGCGGCCGCGGGCCGCCGGCGTGACGAGGTGACCCTGATCGTGGTCACCAAGACCTACGCGGCGGGCGATGTGCGGATCCTCTCGGAGCTCGGTGTGCGTCATGTCGCCGAGAACCGCGACCAGGAGGCGGCACCCAAAGCCGCCGCGTGTGCGGATTTGCCCCTTACTTGGCATTTTGTTGGTCAACTTCAGACCAACAAGGTCCGATCCGTGGTGGCTTACGCGGATGTCGTGCAGTCCGTCGACCGCTCCCGGCTGGTCACGGCGCTCTCGAAGGAGGCCGTGCGGGCCGGGCGCGAACTCGGCTGCCTCATCCAGGTCGCGCTGGACGCGGGTGAGGGTGGGCGCGGGGAACGCGGGGGCATCGCGCCCCGCGGAATCGAAGAGTTGGCCGAGCTCGTCGCCCGGTCCGAGGGACTGCGGCTCGACGGGCTGATGACCGTGGCCCCGCTGACCGGCGAATACGCGGGCCGTCAACGCGCCGCGTTCGAGCGGCTCATGGATTTGTCGACTGACCTGCGCAGGGCCCATCCGGCTGCCACCATGGTCTCGGCAGGGATGAGCGCGGACCTCGAACAGGCCGTGGCCGCCGGGGCGACACATGTACGCGTCGGCACCGCGGTACTCGGAGTCCGCCCCAGGCTCGGGTAACGTCGCCAGGAAGTCGGACCACAGCAGAAAATATGGTCAATACCGCCGAAGAAGGCGCAACGACCTCGTGGATCGCAGGCACTTGGCGGTCGTCAGCGGATCCACCACAGAGCGGAGGACTCAGAGCATGGCCGGCGCGATGCGCAAGATGGCGGTCTACCTCGGCCTCGTGGAGGACGATGGGTACGACGGCCGGGGTTTCGACCCCGATGACGACTTCGAACCCGAGCTGGACCCGGAGCCCGAGCGGGACCGCCGACGGCATGAGCCGCCGCACCAGCCGCATGTGACACACCAGCCCCAAAGGGATGAACCGGTGCGAGTGGTGCAGCCTCCGGCGCCGCGCGAGCCGGTGTCGCACGCCGCTTCGCTGGCGGCGGAATCCGGTCGCCCGGCGCGCATCGCGCCCGTGGCGTCCATCACACAAGAACGCGCGAGCCTGGAGAAGAACGCACCGGTGATCATGCCCAAGGTCGTGTCGGAACGTGAGCCGTACCGGATCACCACACTTCACCCCCGGACCTACAACGAGGCCCGTACCATCGGGGAACACTTCCGTGAGGGCACCCCGGTGATCATGAATCTGACTGAGATGGACGACACAGATGCGAAGCGACTTGTCGACTTTGCGGCCGGTTTGGTGTTTGGTCTTCACGGCAGCATCGAGCGGGTGACGCAGAAGGTGTTCCTGTTGTCGCCTGCTAACGTCGATGTCACGGCGGAGGACAAGGCCCGCATCGCAGAGGGCGGGTTCTTCAACCAGAGCTGAGACGCACCACCGGAAACAGGCACGGAACAGGGGAGAGGGAAGCACCGATCATGGGCGTGGCCATGGAGGTTCTCTACATCGCGCTGATGGTGTTCCTCATCGTGCTCATCTTCCGGCTGGTCATGGACTACGTGTTCCAGTTCGCCCGCTCGTGGCAACCCGGCAAGGCGATGGTGGTCGTTCTGGAGGCCACCTACACTGTCACCGATCCACCGCTGAAGCTTCTGCGGCGGTTCATCCCGCCGCTGCGTCTCGGGGGCGTGGCGCTCGACCTGTCCTTCTTCGTACTGATGATCATCGTCTACATCCTGATCTCCGTCGTGGGGAACCTCGCGAGGTGACTGTGGACGATACGGTCTTGCCGACTGCCGATGACTACGTTGAGGTGAAGAGATGCCGTTGACCCCCGAGGACGTGCGGAACAAGCAGTTCACGACCGTCCGCCTCCGAGAAGGCTATGACGAGGACGAGGTCGATGCCTTCCTCGACGAGGTCGAAGCCGAGCTGACCCGCCTGCTCCGCGAGAACGAGGACCTGCGTGCCAAGCTGGCCGCGGCCACGCGCGCTGCTGCCCAGAACCAGCAGAACATGCGCAAGCCTCCGGAGGACCAGCAGCAGCACCCTCAGCAGCAGGGCATGCGAGGTCCCGGCGCTCCGGTGCCCGCCGGCATATCGGGCCCGCCGCAGCAGCAGATGGGCGGCCCCATGGGTGGCCCGCCCCAGCTGCCGAGCGGTGCCCCGCAGCTGCCCGCCGGCCCGAGCGGGCAGGGCCCCCAGGGCCAGGGTCCGATGGGCCAGGGTCCGATGGGCCAGGGTCCCGGCCCGATGCAGGGCCAGATGGGTCCCGGCCCGATGCAGGGCCAGATGGGTCCCGGCCCGATGCAGGGCCAGATGGGTCCCGGCCCGATGGGCGGCCCCATGGGCGGCCCCGGTCCGATGGGTCAGGGTCCCGGTGGCGACAGCGCCGCGCGCGTGCTGTCGCTGGCTCAGCAGACCGCCGACCAGGCGATCGCCGAGGCGCGTTCCGAGGCCAACAAGATCGTCGGTGAGGCGCGTTCGCGTGCCGAGGGTCTGGAGCGGGACGCCCGTGCCAAGGCCGACGCCCTGGAGCGGGACGCGCAGGAGAAGCACCGCGTCGCGATGGGCTCCCTGGAGTCCGCCCGCGCCACGCTGGAGCGCAAGGTCGAGGACCTGCGCGGCTTCGAGCGCGAGTACCGTACGCGGCTGAAGTCGTACCTGGAGTCGCAGCTGCGTCAGCTGGAGACCCAGGCCGACGACTCGCTGGCCCCGCCGCGGACTCCGGCGACCGCGTCGCTGCCGCCGTCCCCGGCGCCCTCCATGGCCCCGGCCGGTGCGAGCGCCCCGTCGTACGGCGGTAACCAGACGATGGGCGGCGCGCCCGGCCCGTCCGGGCCGTCCTACGGTGGTCAGCAGCAGATGTCCCCGGCGATGACCCAGCCGATGGCACCGGTGCGTCCGCAGGGCCCGTCCCCGATGGGCCAGGCCCCCTCGCCGATGCGTGGCTTCCTGATCGACGAGGACGACAACTGACGGCCCCGGTGACGGGTCCATGTGACGAGATGGGCGTCGGCAGCCTGTGAGAACGGCCCCGGAGGGTTCCCCCCTCCGGGGCCGTTCTCGTGGACGCGTGCGGGACCTGGCGGCGCGGGACCGTAGCGGCGACGACCGGCAGGCGGCTCCGCCCGCCCGGGCGTGCTCAGCCACCCCCGCCCGTCCCCGATCGAACACCCTCACCACCGGCGGGGGCGGCCGGTGGCGCCCAGGCGGGCGGAGCCCCACCGAGGCGGGAGGGCAGGGGCGGCGGGGGCGAACACCGTTGGTGCCGCCCCCGCCGTGGGTCATGCCTTGCGCAGGCGGAACGTCAGGGACAGGCCCTCGTCGGTGAAGACGCCCCCGTACGTGCCGTCCGCCTCGCCCTGGGCGAAGTCCGTGGCCAGGACCTCCTCGGCGATCAGGCCGGCATGCTCGCTCAGGGCCGCGATCGTCGCCGGGTCCGTCGCGGTCCAGCGCAGCGCGATCCGGTCGGCCACGTCGAGGCCGCTGTTCTTGCGGGCCTCCTGGATCAGACGGATCGCGTCCCGGGCCAGGCCCGCCCGGCGCAGCTCCTGCGTGATCTCCAGGTCCAGCGCGACGGTGGCTCCCGCGTCGGAGGCCACCGACCAGCCCTCGCGCGGGGTCTCCGTGATGATCACCTCGTCGGGCGCGAGAGTGACCGTCTCACCGCCGACCTCGACCGACGCCGTGCCCTCGCGCAGCGCGAGCGACAGGGCGGCCGCGTCGGCGCCCGCGATGGCCTTGGCGACGTCCTGGACCTGCTTGCCGAAGCGCTTGCCCAGCGCCCGGAAGTTGGCCTTGGCGGTGGTGTCCACCAGGGACCCGCCGACCTCGCTCAGCGAGGCCAGGGAGGCCACGTTCAGCTCCTCCGTGATCTGGGCGTGCAACTCGGTGTCCAGGGACTCGAAACCCGCCGCGGCGATGAGCGCGCGGGACAGCGGCTGGCGGGTCTTGACGCCCGACTCGGCGCGCGTGGCGCGGCCCAGCTCCACGAGCCGGCGTACCAGCACCATCTGCCGCGACAGCTCCGGGTCGATCGCGGACAGGTCCGCCTCGGGCCAGGACGCCAGGTGCACCGACTCCGGCGCGCCCGGCGTCACCGGCGCCACCAGGTCCTGCCAGACCCGCTCGGTGATGAACGGGGTCAGCGGGGCCATCAGCCTGGTCACCGTCTCGACGACCTCGTGCAGCGTGCGCAGCGCCGCCTTGTCACCCTGCCAGAACCGGCGGCGCGAGCGGCGGACGTACCAGTTGGACAGGTCGTCGACGAACGCCGACAGCAGCTTGCCGGCGCGCTGGGTGTCGTACGCCTCCAGAGCCTGGGTGACCTGGTCGGTCAGCGCGTGCAGCTCGCTCAGCAGCCAGCGGTCCAGCAGCGGGCGGTCGGCCGGGGCCGGGTCGGCACCGCTCGGCGCCCAGGCGGACGTACGGGCGTACAGGGCCTGGAAGGCGACCGTGTTCCAGTAGGTGAGGAGCGTCTTGCGCACGACCTCCTGGATGGTGCCGTGGCCCACGCGGCGGGCCGCCCACGGGGAGCCGCCGGCCGCCATGAACCAGCGCACCGCGTCCGCGCCGTGCTGGTCCATGAGCGGGATCGGCTGGAGGATGTTGCCCAGGTGCTTGGACATCTTCCGGCCGTCCTCGGCCAGGATGTGGCCCAGGCACACGACGTTCTCGTACGAGGACTTGTCGAAGACCAGCGTGCCGACCGCCATCAGTGTGTAGAACCAGCCGCGGGTCTGGTCGATGGCCTCGCTGATGAACTGCGCCGGGTAGCGCGACTCGAACAGTTCCTTGTTCTTGTAGGGGTAGCCCCACTGGGCGAACGGCATCGAACCCGAGTCGTACCAGGCGTCGATGACCTCCGGCACGCGGGTCGCGGTCTTCCCGCAGCGGGGACAGGCGAAGGTGACGTCGTCGATGTAGGGGCGGTGCGGGTCCAGCTCCGACTGGTCGGTGCCGGTCAGCCCGGTCAGCTCCGCACGGGAGCCGACACAGGTGAGGTGGTCGTCCTCGCAGCGCCAGATCGGCAGCGGGGTGCCCCAGTAGCGGTTGCGCGACAGCGCCCAGTCGATGTTGTTGTTCAGCCAGTCGCCGTACCGGCCGTGCTTGACCGTGTCCGGGAACCAGTTGGTCTTCTCGTTCTCCTGCAGCAGGCGGTCCTTGATCGCCGTGGTGCGGATGTACCAGGACGGCTGCGCGTAGTACAGCAGCGCGGTGTGGCAGCGCCAGCAGTGCGGGTAGCTGTGCTCGTACGGCAGGTGCTTGAAGAGCAGGCCGCGGGTGGCGAGGTCTTCGGTGAGCTTCTCGTCCGCCTTCTTGAAGAAGACGCCGCCGACCAGCGGGACGTCCTCCCCGAAGGTGCCGTCGGGACGGACGGGGTTGACGACCGGCAGGCCGTAGGAGCGGCAGACCCTGAGGTCGTCCTCACCGAAGGCGGGGGACTGGTGGACCAGACCCGTGCCGTCCTCGGTGGTGACGTACTCGGCGTTGACCACGTAGTGCGCCGGCTCGGTGCTGTGCCCATTGGTTCCCTCGCTGACGCCCGGGAACTCCACGAGCTCGAAGGGACGCTGGTACCTCCAGCGCTCCATCTCGGCGCCGGTGAAGGTCCGGCCGGTGGTCTCCCAGCCCTCGCCGAGCGCCTTGCCGAGAAGCGGCTCGGCGACGACGAGCTGCTCCTCGCCGTTGGTCGCGACGACGTAGGTGACCTCGGGGTGCGCGGCGACCGCGGTGTTGGACACCAGCGTCCAGGGGGTCGTCGTCCACACCAGGAGCGCGGCCTGCCCGGCCAGCGGACCGGAGGTCAGCGGGAACCGGACGTAGACCGAGGGGTCGACGACCGTCTCGTAGCCCTGGGCCAGCTCGTGGTCCGACAGCCCGGTGCCGCAGCGCGGGCACCAGGGGGCGACGCGGTGGTCCTGGACCAGCAGGCCCTTGTTGAAGATCTCCTTCAGCGACCACCAGACCGACTCGATGTACTCGGGGTCCATCGTGACGTAGGCGTCGTCGAGGTCGACCCAGTAGCCCATGCGGGTGGTCAGGTCGGAGAAGGCGTCGGTGTGCCGGAGCACGGACTGGCGGCACCTGGCGTTGAATTCGGCGATGCCGTACGCCTCGATGTCCTTCTTGCCGCTGAAGCCGAGCTCCTTCTCGACCGCCAGCTCGACGGGCAGGCCGTGGCAGTCCCAGCCGGCCTTGCGCGCCACGTGGTAGCCGCGCATGGTGCGGAACCGGGGGAAGACGTCCTTGAAGACGCGTGCCTCGATGTGGTGGGCGCCCGGCATGCCGTTGGCGGTGGGCGGGCCTTCGTAGAACACCCACTCGGGGCGGCCCTCGGACTGCTCCAGGCTCTTGGCAAAGATCTTCTGCTCGCGCCAGAAGTCGAGCACGGCGTGCTCGAGCGCGGGCAGGTCGACCTGGGCGGGCACCTGGCGGTACTGCGTCATCGATCTTCCTCCGGCGGACGTACTGCCTTCCGTCGGAGGGACGAGAGCCTTTGAGCTGTCCACGCCGTGTGCGGCGCGCTCCCGCGGTACCACCCTCCTTGGCTCCCCGGTGCGCCCTGCGCTCCGACGAGCCCCCTCATTGGGGTCGCGATGCCGGTTCTACTGGCCCCCGCCGCTGCGCTGGGGCGTTCTTCCGGCGGCTCCGGGGTGATCTTCACGCCGCGCTCGCCCCCGGGCTCACACCGTCCCCGGGTCGCTCTGGGCTGCGTACGCCGCTACTCGTCCCCATCCACGCTTTTCGCTCCGCCCAGTGTACGGCGCCCCGGGGACAGCGGCCGACCGGTTTTCCGGGCGTGGGGGCGGGGCTGGGGCACCGGCCCGGCCGGGTGCGCGTTGACCCGAATGGAGAGGGGCGTTTGGTCGGATCGTAGGACGTGCAGCTGGTCGGATTACCCGGCGAAGAGCTGGGCACAACGCATGCATGCCGGCCGAGCGGTACGCGCGAGGCGGGCGAATCGGGCGGCGTGCCCCGTTGCCGCGGGACTCGAGTCGATTTATCGTCCCAGCACGATTCGCGAGCAAGATCACAATATGTGAAGGGGCCGCGGCCATGGTGGCGAAGAAGACCGCCGAGCAGTCGCCGTCCGGCAGGTCCCGGCATACCGGTGCCTCCGGCGGCGCGGCCAGGAATGTGAGCGGAAAGAAGAGCACCCAGGGCGGGGCCACGACCCGTGCCGCGAGGACGGCGAAGCCCGGGGCGCGCGAGAGGACGGCCGCTTCCGGGGGCGCGACCGCGAAGGAGCCGGTCATGAAGAAGGCGGCGACGACCGGAACACCGGCCACGACCCGGCCCGCGAAGGAGAAGACCGGGGGCAGGACGGCGGCGAGGACCGGCGTGGAGAAGACGGCCACCGCACCGGAGACCGGGCGCAGGAGCACCGCACCCGGCCAGGCGCCGGCAGCGGCGGCGCCTGCTGCTGCGGCGCCTCCTGCGGGCCACGCACAGGGACACGCACAGAAGCCGGCGACGAAGCGGGCTGCCTCCAAACGGACGGCGGCCGGGAAGGCGACGGCGGCCGGGAAGGCGACGGCCGGGAGCACGGCCGGGAAGGCGACGGCCGCGAAGACGGCGGCCGGGAGTACGGCGGCGGGGAAGGCGACGGCGGCGAAGGAGTACACGGTCACGGAGGCCCGGGCCGGGAGCACCACGGCCAAGAAGGCCCCCGGCAAGGAATCCGGCGGCCGCAGTGCCGTGGACGGCAGGGCGGTCGCCGAGGAATCCGCCTCCAGGGGGAAGGCGGCGCGCAGGACGGCAGCCGGGGAAACCGGGGCGCGGGGGACGGCGGCCAGGAGGGCCGGCGTCAGGAAGCCCGCGGCCGCCGGGAGTGCGGCCGGCAAGGACACCGCGGGCGGGACCGCGCCCACCCGGGCCGCCGCGAGGAGCAGTGCCCCCGCGCGGGGTGAGGGCGGGGCGGGTGTGGGCAGGAAGAGCACGGCCAAGAAGGTGGGCGCGGCGCAGGCCGCGAAGCAGACGGGAGCCACGACGGTGGTTGCGAAGAAGACTCCTGGCACGGCCGCGGCGGCCAAGACCGCCGTCCCCAAGGCACGTGTCGCCGCGGTGGTGGAGCCGGGCGACCTCGCGGTGCGCCCGGGCGAGGCCCCCTGGACCCCGGAGGAGGTGTCGGAGGCCCGCGCGGAGCTGCAGACCGAGATGGAGCGGCTGCGTGCCGAGATCAGCTCGTCCGAGGAGTCCCTGGCGGGCCTGATGCGGGACTCCGGCGACGGCGCCGGCGACGACCAGGCGGACACCGGCACCAAGAACATCACGCGCGAGCACGAGCTGGCGCTCGCCGCCAACGCGCGCGAGATGCTCACCCAGACCGAGCGCGCGCTGGACCGGCTGGACGCGGGCACCTACGGCCTGTGCGAGAACTGCGGCAACGCCATCGGCAAGGCCCGTATGCAGGCCTTCCCGCGGGCCACCCTGTGCGTGGAGTGCAAGCAGAAGCAGGAACGCCGGTACTGAGCGCGAAAATCGGGCGCACCGGGCGGGCGGCCGCGTGGTTCCGTGCCGCCCGGCGCCCGGACGCCTCCTGAGCACGTCGGACGGGGCAGGCGTGCCGTACTCTCGTCCTCAGTCAGGTAACTAGGCTGAGGGACTCACGTGGCAGAGGCGGAGCGCATCATCGGTACGCCGGACACCCCGGACGCGGCACGGGCGGGCCAGGAGCGGCCCGGCGGCGACGCCGCGCCGGGCGGGCGGTCCGGTGCCGAGGCGGCCGGGACCCGGGCCGGCGGGCCCGGCACCGAGGGTACGGCGGCGGACGGTGCGGCACAGACGTTCGACACGGCGTCCCATGCGGGTGCGCGGCAGACTCCCGCCACGGAGGAGCGGCCCCGGGGCAGGCGCCGGATCGCCGTGCTGTTCGCGGTCGCGGCGTTCGCGTACGCCCTCGACCTGATCAGCAAGCTGATCGTGGTCGCCAGGCTGGAGCACCACGCGTCGATCAGGATCGTCGGGGACTGGCTGCAGCTCGAGGCGATCCGCAACCCGGGCGCCGCCTTCGGCTTCGGCGAGGCCTTCACCGTGATCTTCACGGTGATCGCGGCCGCCGTGATCGTGGTGATCGCCCGGCTCGCGCGCAAGCTCTACAGCCTGCCCTGGGCGATCGCCCTCGGCCTGCTGCTCGGTGGCGCGCTGGGCAACCTGACCGACCGGATCTTCCGCTCGCCGGGCGTCTTCGAGGGCGCGGTCGTCGACTTCATCGCCCCCAAGCACTTCGCCGTGTTCAATCTCGCCGACTCGGCGATCGTCTGCGGCGGCATCCTGATCGTGCTGCTCTCCTTCCGCGGTCTGGACCCGGACGGCAGCGTCCACAAGGACTGAGCGCTCCGCACTCGGTGCCGGCGCCGGGGGTCCGGTTCCGGCCGCTCCGCAGCGGGCGCGCCGCGCGGACCGCGGCGCGACCATGTGGACAGGTGTGCGTTCGCGAGGCCGAAGGCGAGGTGGCTCCCCATGGCGGAATCGGGGATCGATTACCGCGCGGTCTTCGAGGCGCTCCCCGGCGCCGTGGCCCTGCTGACCCCCGAGCTGGTCTACGCCGACGTCAACGACGCGTATTGCGCAGTCTCGGGGCGCACCCGCGACCAGCTCGTGGGCCGGTACCTCTTCGGCGTCTTCCCGGACAACCCCGGCGACCCCGGCGCCACCGGATCGCGCAACCTGCGCGCCTCCCTGGCCCGCGTGCTGGCCACCGGCGAGCGCGACAGCATGGCGCTGCAACGCTACGACGTCGAGGACCTGGAACGCCCCGGTCACTGGGACGAGCGGTACTGGAGTCCGGTCAACAGCCCCGTCGCCGGCCCCGACGGCAAGGTGGTCCTGATCGTCCACCGGGTCGAGGAGGTCACCGAGCTTCTCCAGGCGCGCGGCACCGACCACGGCCGCAGGCGGCAGCTGGAGGCGGAGCTGTTCACCCGGGCACGGGAACTGCAGGAGCTCAACGAAGGGCTGCGCCGGGCCCACGCCAAGGAGCGCCGGGTGGCCCTGGCGCTCCAGGAGGCGATGCTGCCTCCGCTGCGGCCCCTGGCCGGTCACCGCGCCGCCGTCCGCTACCGGCCCGCGATCGGCTCGCTGAACGTGTGCGGTGACTGGTACGACCTGGTGGAGCTGTCCGAGGACCGGCTGACCGTGGCCGTCGGCGACGTGGTCGGCCACGGACTGGCCGCCGCCTGCGCCATGGGCCAGCTCCGCAGCGCCCTCAGCGCGGCCTCCTGCGTCGCCCGCGGTCCGGCCCAGGCCCTCGACGCGCTCGGCCTGTACGCCCGCAGCGTCGAGGGCGCCGAGGGCACCACCGTCGTCAGCATCTTCGTCGACTGCGCCGCCCGCACCCTCACCTACAGCAGCGCCGGGCATCTGCCGCCCGCCCTGCTCACCCCGGACGGCGCCGTCGACTTCCTCGACCGGGCGACCGACCCGCCGCTCGGCGTCCGCATCGAGCCCGTGCCCCGCCCCGAGGCCATCCGTTCCTTCACCGAAGGCAGCACGCTCGTCTGCTACACCGACGGCCTCGTCGAACGCCGCGACGAGGACATCGACCACGGCCTGGAACGTCTCGCCGAGCGCCTGCGGCGGCACCGGGCCGCGGACCCCGGCGAACTGGCCGACCGGCTGCTGACCGACCTGCTCGGCACCTCCGGCGCCCGTGACGACACCGCCCTCGTCGTCGTCCGCCTGTAGCGGCGGGCGCCTGGCGGCGGGCCGGCCCGCGGTGACGGAGGACGGGCGCGCGGTGCTGTCCGAGCCGTCCGGCATACTCGACGGGTGAGCACGATTCCCGAGATCCGTACCCTGCCCGTGCCCGACGGCCTGGAGGGCGAGCGCGTCGACGCCGCCATCTCCCGAATGTTCGGCTTCTCCCGTACCAAGGCGGCGGAGCTGGCCGCCGCCGGGAAGGTGCTGGTCGACGGCTCGGTGGTCGGCAAGTCCGAGCGGGTGAGCGGCGGGGCCTGGCTGGAGGTCGAGATGCCGCAGGCGCCCGCGCCGGTGCAGGTGGTCGCCGAGCCGGTCGAGGGCATGGAGATCGTGCACGACGACGACGACGTGGTCGTGATCGTCAAGCCGGTCGGCGTGGCCGCGCACCCGTCGCCGGGCTGGTCCGGCCCCACGGTGATCGGCGGGCTGGCGGCGGCCGGCTACCGGATCTCCACGTCCGGCGCCGCCGAGCGCCAGGGCATCGTCCACCGCCTCGACGTCGGCACCTCCGGCCTGATGGTGGTCGCCAAGTCCGAGTACGCGTACACATCGCTCAAGCGCCAGTTCAAGGAGCGCACGGTCGACAAGCGGTACCACACCCTGGTCCAGGGCCACCCGGACCCGACCAGCGGCACCATCGACGCGCCCATCGGCCGGCACCCGAACCACGACTACAAGTGGGCGGTCACCGCCGACGGCAAACCCTCGGTGACCCACTACGACCTGATCGAGGCCTTCCGCGCGGCCTCCCTGCTCGACGTGAAGCTGGAGACCGGGCGCACCCACCAGATCCGCGTCCACATGGCCGCCCACCGTCACCCGTGCGTCGGCGACCTGACCTACGGTGCCGATCCCACGCTCGCCAAGCGGCTCGGGCTGACCCGCCAGTGGCTGCACGCCGTACGGCTCGGCTTCGAGCATCCCGGCGAGGGGCAGTGGGTGGAGTTCACCAGCGACTACCCGCAGGACCTGCAGAAGGCGCTGGACCAGGTCCGCGAGGAGACGTACGGATGAGCCTGCCGGCCGTGTCGTACGACGTGCGTGTCGCCGAGGACCCCGCCGACCGCGAGGCGTGCTTCTCGGTGCGCAGGCGGGTCTTCATCGTCGAGCAGCGCGTCCCCGAGGAGATCGAGTACGACGCCTACGACACCGTGGCCGTGCACGTGCTCGCCGTCCGCGACGACGGGGTGCCGCTCGGCACCGGCCGGCTGCTGCACGGCGAGGCCGCCGCCGCGAAGACCGGCGGCGAGCTGTCGGTGGGGTCGCTGGGGCGGCTCGCCGTGGCCGAGGAGGCCCGCGGGCTGGGCGTCGGCGTGGCCCTGGTGCATGCCGTCGAGGACGCGGCACGCGCGCGTGGGCTGACGGCGGTGGACCTGCACGCGCAGACGCACGCGCTCGGTTTCTACGAGCGCCTCGGCTACCAGGCGTACGGCCCGGAGTTCCCGGACGCGGGTATCCCGCACCGGGCGATGCGGCGCTCGCTGTAGCGGACGGCCACCGCCGACACCACGGACGACACCACGGACGGTGTCGCACAAGCGCAGGTGGGAACAGTGACGTGGCAGGCTTGAGGCCTGCCCTGTGAACGTCTGGACCACCGGAGCGCTGACCTTGGATCAGTTGGCCCTGCTGTTCGTCCTCTTGCTCGGGGCCGTGGTGAGCGTGCCCGTCGGGGACCGCTTCGGGCTGCCGTCTCCGGTGCTGATGACCCTGCTCGGGATCGTGCTCGCGCTGCTCGACTTCGTGCCCAACGTGAACATCCCGCCCGACCTGATCCTGCCCGCCCTGCTGCCGCCGCTGCTCTACGCCGCCGTACGGCGCACCTCCTGGCGCCAGTTCGCGGCCAACAGGCGGCCGATCTTCCTGCTGGCCGTGGCGCTGGTGTTCGTGACCATGGTGTGCGTGGCCGCCGTCGCCCAGGCGATCGTGCCCGGGCTGCCGCTCGCCGCAGCCGTGGCGCTCGGCGCGCTGGTCGCCCCGCCCGACCCGGTCGCCGCGACCGCCGTCGCCGGACAGCTCGGGCTGCCGCGCCGGCTGGTGTCGATCCTGGAGGGCGAGGGCCTGTTCAACGACGTCACGGCCATCGTGCTCTACCACGTGGCGATCGCCGCCGCCGTCAGCGGTTCGTTCTCGCCCTGGCGCGCCGGGCTGGACCTGGTGCTGTCCGCGGTGGTCGCGGTCGCCGTCGGGACGGCGCTCGGCTGGGGCACGTACAGGCTGATGGATCTGCTGGAGGACGCGACCCTGCAGATCGGGCTGACCCTGCTCGTGCCGTACGCCTCCTACGTCCTGGCCGAGGAGTTCCACGGCTCCGGCGTCCTCGCCGTGCTCACCACCGCGATGTTCCTGGCCGAGTACGCCACCGACGCCGACGACGTGATGACGCGGCTGGCCGGCCACACCGTCTGGGACGTCGTCGACACCCTCGTCACCGGGGTCGCCTTCGGTCTGGTCGGGCTGGAACTCCACAACGCCGTCCGGACGGCGTCCGGACGGTGGGGCGAGCTGCTCGGCTGGTCGGCCGCGGTCGTGGCCGTGGTCGTCCTGGTCCGGCTGCTGTGGCTGCTGCCGGCGACGTGGCTCACCAAGAAGCTGCACGCGCTGCGGGACTACGACGAGGAGATCCCGCTGAGCTGGCGGGAGACCGTCGTGATGTGGTGGGCCGGGATGCGGGGGGTGGCGTCGGTGGCGCTGGCACTGGCCATCCCGCTGCGGACGGACAGCGGCGCGCCCTTCCCGGACCGGGACGAGATCGTCTTCATCGCCTTCGGGGTGATCATGACGACGCTGGTGCTGCAGGGGCTCACGCTGCCGTCGCTGGTGAAGCGGCTGGGGGTACGGGCCGACACCGAGCGGGAGAAGGAGTTCGAGAAGCAGCTGGCGGTGCGGGCGGCCAAGGCGGCCAAGCGCCGGCTGAAGGAGATCGAGCAGGTGGAGGACCTGCCGGAGGAACTTTCCGAGCAGATGCAGCGGCGGGCCTTCGACATCGGCGTGCGGATCAGCCCGGACATCGGGGACGAGGAGCGGCGCGAGGCGCACGAGCACCGCGCGCGGCGGCTGAAGCGGGTGCGGCGCATCCAGAACGAGATGCTGAGCGCGGCCCGCCACGAGGTGCTGGCGGCACGGAGCGAACCCGGGGCCGACCCGGAGATCGTGGACCGGGTGCTGCGCCATCTCGATGTGCGCAGTCTGCGGTGACGTCCCGCCGCTGCGCTCTCGAATTGCCCTGCCGTGCTCCCGTGCGGCCCCAGGCCGTGTCCGGCAATTCTCGCCGGGCGGGCGGCGCCCGGCACGGTACCTCGCCGTGTTGCCGGATCACCCGACTACATCCAGTGCGCGGGCAATCCTCCGCCCTGCGATGCACCGCACCGGACGCCGCCCACTGATCCGACGCGAATTGTCGGACACGACCTAGGCTCGGGTCATGACTCGCAACGTGGTGATCAGTGGTGGCGGCACGGGGATCGGGCTCGCCGCGGCGCAGGCCTTCGCGGCCGGCGGGGACCGGGTCCTGCTGCTCGGGCGGCGGGGCGAGGTGCTGGAGAAGGCGCAGGTGCCCGGCGCGCTCACCTGCGCCGCGGACGTCGCCGACGTCTCGGGCGCGCGGGTCGCCGCCCGGTTCGTGGCCGACGAGCTCGGCGCGGTGGACGTGCTGATCCACGGCGCCGGAGGGTCCGGGCGGCTGGAGCCGCAGGTGGAGCGGGACGATCCGCTCGACCTCGTCGCTGACAACTGGATGGTCAACTTCCGAATCAACACGCTGAGCGCCGTCCTGCTCACCGAGGCCCTCAAGGACCGGCTCGCCGAGCCGGGCGGCCGGGTGCTGTTCCTCAGCTCCATCGCCGCCTACCGGGGCTCCGGCAGCGGCGCCTACGCGGGATGCAAGGCCGCCCTGCACCCCTACGCCCACGACCTGGCACGGCAGTTGGGGCCGCACGGCATCACGGTGAACGTGGTCGCCCCGGGATACATCGAGGACACCGACTTCTTCGGCAACGCGATGGACGAGGAGCAGCGCGCGCGGCGCATCGCCGAGACCTCCGACGGGCGTGCCGGGACGCCCGGGGACGTCGCGGCCACCCTCCACTGGCTCGCCTCCCCGGCCGCCGCCCACATCACCTCGCAGATCATCCAGGTCAACGGCGGCGCGGAACGCGGCCACTGAGCGGACGGCCGCGGCCGGCGGTCACCGGGCCGGCGGTCACCGGGCCGGCGGTCACGGGCCGGCGGTCACGGGCCGGCGGTCACCGGGCGCCGCCTGGGCCGCCCAGGGCCGGCTGCGCGGCGCCCGGCAGGCGGTGACCCGTCAGCCGTGGGGTGTGCCCGTCCTGTCCGGCGAGGGGCGCCAGAGGGCTCCGTCACGGGACGTCGGGTGGCCGTCGGGCCGGCCGCCGGGGTGGCGGCCCGGGAGCGGGGCCGCGTCGGCCGTGTTGACGCGGGGCAGGGCGTAGGGGTGCTGCTCGCCCAGCCAGCGGATCATCTCCTCGCGCACCGCGACCCGTACCGTCCAGATGTCGTCGGCGTCCTTCGCCGTCACCAGCGCCCGTACCTGGATGGTGTTCGGTGTGGTGTCCGTGACCTGCAGGCCGCAGGCGCGGCCGTCCCAGGCCGGGCATTGGCGCAGGATGTCGCGCAGCCTCTCGCGCATCTCCTCGACCGGCGCGGAGTGGTCGAGGTGCCAGTAGACGATGCCGGTCATCTGCGGGGTGCCGCGCGACCAGTTCTCGAACGGCTTGGACGTGAAGTACGACACGGGCATGGTGATCCGGCGCTCGTCCCAGGTCCGTACCGTCAGGAAGGTCAGCGTGATCTCCTCGACCGTGCCCCACTCGCCGTCCACGACCACGGTGTCACCGATGCGCACCATGTCGCCGAAGGCGATCTGCAGCCCGGCGAACATGTTGCTCAGCGTGGACTGCGCGGCGACACCGGCGACGATGCCGAGGATGCCGGCCGAGGCCAGCAGCGAGGCACCGGCCGCGCGCATCGCCGGGAAGGTCAGCAGCATCGAGGCCGCCGCCACCACGATGACGATCGCCGAGACCACACGCATGATCAGCTCGACCTGGGTGCGCACCCGCCGCACCCGCGCCGGATCCCGGTTGGCGCGGGCACTGGCGTAGCGCGAGTACGTGGTCTCCACTATCGCCCCGGTGATCCGGATCACCAGCCATGCCGCCGACCCGATCAGCACCAGGGTCAGCGTCCGGCCGATGCCGGCCTTGTGCTGCTCCAGCAGCTTGGCCTGGTCGTAGGAGCCTCTGAGCAGGGCGGCGCACAGGACGAGCTGGTAGGGGACGCGGGCGCGCCGCAGCAGTCCCCACAGGGGTGTCTCGTGGTGCCTTTCGTCGGCCTTGCGCAGCAGAAGGTCGGTGGCCCAGCCGATGACCAGGGTGAGCACGACCGAGCCGCCGACCACGATCAGGGGTCGGAGTACGTTCTCCATGCCTCCGCGCCTAACCGCCGAGGCGGGGACATGAACATGTGACTTCCGTCCCCTCCTGGATACGGCCGCCGGCGGGCGTTGTCGCACCCTGCTGGCACCATGGCCTCATGAACATCATGCTCTTTCACTCGACCTACGGCCTCAGACCCGCCGTACGCCGGGCCGCGGACCGGCTGCGCGCCGCCGGGCACGAGGTGTGGACGCCGGATCTCTTCGAGGGCCGTACGTTCGACACCGTCGAGGAGGGCATGGCCTTCGAGGACGAGGTCGGCAAGGACGAGCTGCTCAAGCGTGCCGTGCTGGCCGCGGCGCTCTACTCGGACAGGGGGCTGGTGTACGCCGGGTTCTCGCTCGGCGCCTCCGTCGCACAGACCCTCGCCCTCGGCGACGACAAGGCCCGCGGTCTGCTGCTGCTGCACGGGACGTCCGACATCGCGCCGAACGCGACGGCGGACGAGCTGCCCGTCCAGCTGCACGTGGCCGAGCCCGACCCGTTCGAGACGGACGACTGGCTGAGCGCCTGGTACCTGCAGATGGGCCGCACCGGCGCCGACGTGGAGGTCTACCGGTACGCCGGGGCCGGGCACCTGTACACCGACCCCGACCTGCCGGACTACGACCAGGAGGCCGCCGAGGCCACCTGGCGGGTGGCGCTCGGCTTCCTCGACGGCCTGCAGGCGGCGTAGCCGGCGGAGCGACCGGCCCGGGCCACGTCCGAATGGTCCGGGCCGGCTGTCCCGCTGCGACCACCGATGTTGCGCAGGGCCGGGAACCTCAGCCCGGGAAGCACTCCTTGGGCGGGTGCGCCAGCGATTCGAAGTGCCCGGAGTACACCCAGGCCGTCGGCTGGGAGTCGTAGATCCTGAACCACAGGGCCCCCGAGGGGGTCTTGCGGGTCGAGCACTGAATCCGTTCGACCGTCTTGAACCTGTCCACACGGTACCTGTGCGACGAGTCGGTGGGCTGCGCGTATATGGGTGCGCCGTGGACGTCGAGCACGGTCAGGTTGACGAAGGCCGGTGCTGCCGAGGCCTCCTGCGCCTGAGCGATGGAGGCGAGCCCGGCGAGGGCCATGGCAGTCGCAACCGCCGCAGTCTTCTTCTTCGTCTTCGCCAAGGCACTTTGGGGGGTGGCCATGTGACTCCGATCTGGTGTCTTGCTGACGAGATGTCAACTACTTCATAATACGTAGTTATTCTCGCATCTTCGGGTCCAATGCGCCCTGGAATAAAGCCATCTGTGACCTCGACGGCCCGCAGACGCCTACACCGGGTCGTAGGTCCGCTCGACCTTCTGCGTGCCGTTGCGGGTGCGGTAGGAGCGCACCCAGCTGGACGTGGCGTTCGCGTTGGTGCGGTCGGACAGGACGTAGTAGTCCATCTGCGCGCGGTCGGCGGTGATGTCCAGGACGCCGTAGCCGTGCCGGTCGGTGTCCACCCAGTGGACGTGCCGGTTGGCGGCCCTGATGACCGGCGACGCGATCGCGGAGACCGTGCCCTCGGGGACCTTCACGATGTCGTCGAGGTTGTCGGAGGTCACCGACGTGACCACGAACTCGGTGGCGGCCGACGCCGACAGCGGGTACGTACCGGCGTCCACGGGCACGTCGTTGGCCCACGCCATGTGGATGTCACCGGTCAGGAAGACGGTGTTGCCGATGGCGTTGGAGCGCAGGTGGTCCAGCAGTTCGCGGCGGTCGTCGGTGTAGCCGTCCCACTGGTCGGTGTTGGCGGCGATGCCCTCCTGCGGCAGCCCGAGCAGCTTGGCGAGCGGCTTGAACAGGTCGGCGGAGAGGGAGCCGAAGGAGAACGGCGAGATCATCACGGAGTTGCCGACCAGCCGCCACTTGGTTTCGGAGGCCTTCAGGTTGGCCTTCAGCCAGTCGAGCTGGGCCCGTCCGGTGATCGTGCGGTCCGGGTCGTCCACCGAACCGCCGGCCGTGGACGCCTGCTGGGAGCGGAAGGAACGCAGGTCCAGCAGGGACAGGTCGGCGAGCCTGCCGAAGCGCAGTTGCCGGTAGGTCGTGCCCGCGATCGCCGGACGCACCGGCATCCACTCGAAGTAGGCCTGCCTGGCGGCCGCCTTGCGGGCGGTCCAGGTGCCCTCGGCGCCCTCGGTGTGGTTGACCGCGCCGCCCGACCAGGCGTTGTCGGCGAACTCGTGGTCGTCCCAGATCGCGATGACCGGCGCCTTCCGGTGCAGCGCCTGAAGGTCGGGATCCGTCTTGTACTTCGCGTGCCGGGTGCGGTAGTCGGCGAGGGTGATGATCTCGTTCGCCGGGGCGTGTGGCCGTACGACCGTGCCGCGGGCCGCGTACTCACCGGACTTGTACTCGTAGATGTAGTCCCCGAGGTGCAGCCACGCGTCCAGGTCGTTGCGGGCTGCCAGGTGGCGGTACGCGGCGAAGTAGCCGGCCTCCCAGTTGGCGCAGGAGACCACGCCGAAGCGCAGACCGGACACGGACGCGTCCGCCGCCGGCGCGGTGCGGGTGCGCGCCGCCGGGGAGTCGGTGCCTCCGGCCGAGAAGCGGAACCAGTAGTCGGTGGCCGGCTCCAGGCCGCGGATGTCGGCCTTCACGGTGTGGTCGGAGCCGGCCGTCGCGGTGGTGGAGCCCTTGGCGACGATCGTGTTGAACCCCTTGTCCTTGGCGACGACCCAGCTCACCTCGGTGTCCGGGCCGGCCCCGGAGCCGGGTGTCGCCTCCGGGGTTGGGGTCACCCGGGTCCACAGCAGGATGCCGTCGGGCAGCGGGTCGCCGGAGGCGACGCCGTGCAGGAAGGCGGGGGCCTGGTCGGCTGCGCGCGCCGGAAGGGTGGCGGCGAGCGGTCCGGCCAGGACAGCAGTCGCCGCCGCGGCCTTGATGACCGAACGGCGGCGGGGCGAGAGGGATTTGGCACCCTCGAAGGCCTCGGGTGCTCTGTATCGACTGGTCACGACCGATCAGGCTACTGATCGGTATGCGCGAGAAGCGGGCGAACTTCGAGAGTTCGCCCGCTCTTCATGTGGTAGCCGGCTTCTGAGCCGCCGTCAGCCCTTGAGGGCCGCGTCCACCACCTTGTTGAAATCGGCGACCGTCAGCAGCGGCCGGCCCCCGTTGAGCTGCTTGCCGTCCATGACGAAGCCCGGGGTGCCGGTCACGCCGTCCTTGTTGTCGTCGAAGGTCTTCGACATGGCCATCGCCCAGGCGTCGTAGGTGCCCTTCTTGACCGCGTCCTGGAACTTCGCGTTGTTCTTCAGCGCGGGGACCGTGTCGGCGACGTTGATCAGGTAGCTGTCGTCCTTGAACTTGTCGACGTCCTCGTTCGGGTGCCACTTCGTGGAGTACAGCGCGGACTTGTACTCGAGGAACGCCTCGGGGCTGACGTTGAGCGCGGCGCCCAGGGCGCTGAGCGCATTCTTGGAGCCCTGGCCGTTGTCCTTGAGGTCGATGAACGTGGCGCCGACGTACTGGATCTTGAACTTGCCGTCGTCGATGTCCTTCTTCACCGTCGGGCCGACGGTCTGCTCGAACACGGCGCACACGGGGCAGCGCGGGTCCTCGTAGAGCTTGAGGGTCTTCTTGGCCGTGCTCTTGCCGATGATCACCGTCGCGCCGTCCTTGCCCGCGGTGTTGGCCGGGGCGACGACCTTCTCGTCCTTCGCGGCCTCCCAGTGGCCCGGCTTGTTGGCCTGGACGACCGCGTAGCCGATGCCGCCGGCCGCCGCCAGGACGGCGACGACCGAGCAGGCGACGATGATCTGCCGCCTGGCCTTGGCGCGCTTGGCCTCGCGCTCGCGCTCCGCGCGCAGCCGCTCCCGGGCCGCCGTCTTCGCCGTCTGGCTGTTCCGCTTGCTCATGATGGTGTTCTCCAGTGGGACGCGCAGGTCTCCTGCGCGGATGTACGGGTGGTGGGGGATCGGCCGTGCTCGGCCTTCGGCCGCCTCTCGCTCAGGCGAGGGCGAGGCCGAGGGCGGGTGAGCACGGCGGTCCGCGTCGTCCCAGGGAGTGCGTGAGGAGGCGGGCGCGCAGGGCGGTGCGGTGCGGGGTGGGAGGCGCCGGCCGGCGGGCCGCGCGGGTGCGGGGGACCGCAACGGCGGCCACCGCGAGCAGCAGCGGCCGGAAGGTCGTCGCGGCCACCGCGCGCAGCAGCTGGGCCAGCGCCCGTTCGCCGCGGCGCAGCCAGGCGGCCGCGAGCAGGCCCACGCAGACGTGCGCGGCGAGCAGCAGCCAGGCGGTCGCCGGGTCGGCGTGCGCGAGCAGGGCCGCGAGCCGGTCGGTGTCGGCGCCGGTCATCCGGGCCAGGGGCGTGCCCATGCCGGTGCCGTTCCCGCACAGCACGTTCCAGCCGACCGAGCGCAGCGGGCCGGCGACCGGGCCGCCCGCACTGCCGTAGCAGACGTGCTGGCCGGTGGTGAAGACGGTGTCGGCGGCCAGCTCCAGCGGGACCAGGAGGGCGGCGATCCGCCCGAAGCCGCGCTCGCGGCCGGCCAGGGCGTAGGCGAGGACGAACACGGCGGCGGCGACGCCGGCCACCGTGTTCAGCGGCAGCGGGACCCGGGACAGCAGCACGTGCGACGCGGTGCTGAGCGTCACGACCACGGCCGTGAACAGCGCCGCGCGTACGGCTCTGAGCTGGGTTCCGGATATGTCCATAGCGAAAGGAGAGTGTGTCACGAGGACCGGTAAGGGGCTCTTAAAGAGTCCCTGGGTGCGGCCTTTCCGTCACAGACCCGGAATCCGCCCGTTGCGGAACAGGTCCACGAAGATCTGGTGGTCGGCACGCGCGCGTGCGCCGTAGCCGTGCGCGAAGTCCACGAGCAGCGAGGCGAAGCCCTCCTCGTCGGCCGCGATCGCCGCGTCGATGGCCCGCTCGGTGGAGAACGGCACCAGCGACTCGCCCGACTGGTCGTCCGCCGCCGCGTGCATGGCGGCCGTGGCCCGCCCGAGGTCGGCGACCACCTGGGCGATCTCCTCGGGGTCGTCGATGTCGCCCCAGTCCAGGTCGACCGCGTACGGCGAGACCTCGGCGACCAGCTGGCCCGCGCCGTCCAGCTCGGTCCAGCCCAGCCACGGGTCGGCGTGCGCCTGCAGGGCGCGCTGGGAGATCACCGTGCGGTGGCCCTCGTGCTGGAAGTAGTCGCGGATCGGCGCGTCCGTGATGTGCCGGGAGACGGCCGGGGTCTGGGCCTGCTTGATGTAGATCACGACGTCGTTCTCCAGGGCGTCGCTGTGGCCCTCCAGGAGGATGTTGTACGACGGCAGCCCGGCCGAGCCGATGCCGATGCCGCGGCGGCCGACGACGTCCTTGACACGGTAGGAGTCCGGGCGGGCCAGGGAGGTCTCCGGCAGCGTCTCCAGATAGCCGTCGAAGGCCGCCAGCACCTTGTAGCGGGTGGCCGCGTCCAGCTCGATGGAGCCGCCGCCGGGCGCGAAACGGCGCTCGAAGTCGCGGATCTCGGTCATCGAGTCCAGCAGCTCGAAGCGGGTCAGTGAGCGGGCGTCGCGCAGCGCGTCCAGGAGGGGGCCCTGGGCGGTGTCCAGGGTGAAGGGCGGCACCTCGTCGCTCTTGGCACCGGTGGCCAGGGCGTGGACCCGCTCGCGGTAGGCGGCCGCGTAGATGGTCACCAGCTCGGTGATCTGGTCGTCGCCGAGCGCCTTGGCGTACCCCACGAGGGCGACGGAGGCGGCGAAGCGCTTGAGGTCCCAGGTGAAGGGACCGACGTAGGCCTCGTCGAAGTCGTTGACGTTGAAGACCAGGCGGCCGTTGGAGTCCATGTACGTGCCGAAGTTCTCCGCGTGCAGGTCGCCGTGGATCCACACGCGCGAGGTGCGCTCGTCCAGGTAGGGACCGCCGCGCCGGTCACTGTCCAGGTCGTGGTAGAAGAGGCAGGCCGTGCCCCGGTAGAACGCGAAGGCCGAGGCCGCCATCTTCCGGAACTTCACGCGGAACGCGGCCGGGTCGGCGGCCAGGAGCTCGCCGAAGGCGGTGTCGAAGACGGCGAGGATCTCCTCGCCGCGCTGCTCGTCGCTGAGCTGGGGGACCGACATCGCTGGGTGCCTCCTGGTACGGGTGGTGCGAGACGTATGGGACGGATCTTCCGCGGATCCTCCCTCACCACAACGTCCGGCGGTGCGGCGGAGTGCCCGCGTTCTCCTCGCATGAAGGTACGCGGCGCCGGCCTCCGAGTGTCAGTGCCGGGGCATAGACTTCGACGCTGTCCCCCAGACTGTCCGCAGCCTGCCGGACCCCCGTACCCGTCTGTTTTCCCTGGAGGCCGCAGCCGTGTCGAAACCGCCGTTCACGCACCTGCACGTCCACACCCAGTACTCGCTGCTGGACGGTGCCGCGCGGCTGAAGGACATGTTCGACGCGTGCAACGAGATGGGCATGACGCACATCGCCATGTCCGACCACGGCAACCTCCACGGGGCGTACGACTTCTTCCACTCCGCGAAGAAGGCCGGAGTCACCCCGATCATCGGCATCGAGGCGTATGTCGCCCCCGAGTCCCGGCGCAACAAGCGCAAGATCCTGTGGGGCCAGCCGCACCAGAAACGTGACGACATCTCCGGTTCCGGCGGTTACACCCACAAGACGATGTGGGCGGTGAACAGCACGGGCCTGCACAACCTCTTCCGCCTCTCCTCGGACGCGTACGCCGAGGGCTGGCTGCAGAAGTGGCCCCGCATGGACAAGGAGACCATCGCGCAGTGGTCCGAGGGCATCGTCGCCTCCACCGGCTGCCCCTCCGGCGAGGTGCAGACCCGGCTGCGCCTCGGCCACTTCGACGAGGCCCTCAAGGCCGCCGCCGACTACCAGGACATCTTCGGCAAGGACCGCTACTTCCTGGAGCTGATGGACCACGGCATCGACATCGAGCGCCGGGTCCGCGACGGCCTGCTGGAGATCGGCAAGAAGCTCGGCATCCCCCCGCTGGTCACCAACGACTCGCACTACACCTACGCGCACGAGGCGGGCGCCCACGACGCCCTGCTGTGCATCCAGACCGGCAAGAACCTCTCCGACCCCGACCGCTTCAAGTTCGACGGCACCGGCTACTACCTGAAGTCCACGGACGAGATGTACGCCATCGACTCCTCGGACGCCTGGCAGGAGGGCTGCGCCAACACGCTGCTGGTCGCCGAGATGGTCGACACCACCGGGATGTTCGAGAAGCGCGACCTCATGCCGAAGTTCGACATCCCGGAGGGCTACACCGAGGTCACCTGGTTCCAGGAGGAGGTCCGCCGCGGCATGGAGCGCCGCTTCCCGGGCGGCATCCCCGAGGACCGCCAGAAGCAGGCCGAGTACGAGATGGACGTCATCATCCAGATGGGGTTCCCGGGCTACTTCCTCGTGGTCGCCGACTTCATCATGTGGGCCAAGAACAACGGCATCGCGGTCGGCCCCGGCCGAGGCTCCGCGGCCGGCTCGATCGTCGCCTACGCGATGGGCATCACCGACCTCGACCCGATCCCGCACGGCCTGATCTTCGAGCGGTTCCTCAACCCCGAGCGCATCTCCATGCCCGACGTCGACATCGACTTCGACGAGCGCAGGCGCGTCGAGGTGATCAGGTACGTGACGGAGAAGTACGGCGCCGACAAGGTCGCCATGATCGGCACCTACGGCACCATCAAGGCCAAGAACGCCATCAAGGACTCCGCGCGCGTGCTGGGCTACCCGTACGCGATGGGCGACCGCATCACCAAGGCCATGCCCGCCGACGTCCTCGGCAAGGGCATTCCGCTCTCCGGCATCACCGACCCGCAGCACCCCCGCTACTCGGAGGCGGGAGAGGTCCGGGGGATGTACGAGAACGAGCCGGACGTGAAGAAGGTCATCGACACCGCACGCGGCGTGGAGGGCCTGGTGCGGCAGATGGGTGTGCACGCGGCCGGCGTGATCATGTCCAGCGAGACCATCACCGAGCACGTACCGGTCTGGGTCAGGCACACCGACGGCGTGACCATCACACAGTGGGACTACCCGAGCTGTGAGTCGCTCGGCCTGCTCAAGATGGACTTCCTGGGCCTGCGCAACCTCACGATCATGGACGACGCCGTCAAGATGGTGAAGTCCAACAAGGGGATCGACATCGATCTCCTCAGTCTCCCGCTGGACGACCCCACGACCTTCGAGCTGCTCCAGCGTGGCGACACCCTCGGCGTCTTCCAGTTCGACGGCGGCCCCATGCGCTCCCTGCTGCGCCTGATGAAGCCCGACAACTTCGAGGACATCTCCGCCGTCTCGGCCCTGTACCGCCCGGGCCCGATGGGCATGAACTCCCACACCAACTACGCGCTGCGCAAGAACGGCCAGCAGGAGATCACGCCGATCCACCCGGAGCTGGAGGAGCCGCTCAAGGAGGTCCTGGACGTCACCTACGGCCTGATCGTCTACCAGGAGCAGGTGCAGAAGGCCGCCCAGATCATCGCCGGCTATTCACTCGGCGAGGCCGACATCCTCCGCCGCGTGATGGGCAAGAAGAAGCCCGAGGAGCTGGCGAAGAACTTCACCATCTTCCAGGCCGGCGCCCGCAAGAACGGCTACAGCGACGAGGCCGTCCAGGCCCTGTGGGACGTGCTGGTCCCCTTCGCCGGCTATGCGTTCAACAAGGCCCACTCGGCCGCGTACGGCCTGGTGTCGTACTGGACCGCCTATCTGAAGGCCAACCACCCCGCCGAGTACATGGCCGGCCTGCTGACCTCGGTGAAGGACGACAAGGACAAGTCGGCCGTCTACCTCAACGAGTGCCGCCGCATGGGCATCCGGGTGCTCCCGCCGAACGTCAACGAGTCGGAGGCCAACTTCGCCGCCCAGGGCGACGACGTGATCCTCTTCGGCCTCTCCGCCGTTCGCAACGTCGGTACGAACGTCGTCGAGTCGATCATCAAGTGCCGCAAGGCCAAGGGGAAGTACGCCTCCTTCCCCGACTACCTCGACAAGGTCGACGCGGTGGTCTGCAACAAGCGCACCACCGAGTCGCTGATCAAGGCCGGCGCCTTCGACACCATGGGGCACACCCGCAAGGGCCTCACCGCGCAGTACGAGCCGATGATCGACAACGTGGTCGCGGTCAAGCGCAAGGAGGCCGAGGGGCAGTTCGACCTCTTCGGCGGGATGGGCGAGGAGCAGAACAGCGAGCCCGGCTTCGGGCTGGACGTCACCTTCGGCGAGGACGAGTGGGACAAGACCTACCTGCTCGCCCAGGAGCGGGAGATGCTCGGTCTGTACGTCTCCGACCACCCGCTGTTCGGTCTGGAGCACGTGCTGTCCGACAAGGCCGACGCCGGCATCTCCCAGCTCACCGGAGGTGAGCACGCGGACGGCGCGGTGGTCACCATCGGCGGCATCATCTCGGGCCTGCAGCGCAAGATGACCAAGCAGGGCAACGCCTGGGCGATCGCCACGGTCGAGGACCTCGCCGGCTCCATCGAGTGCATGTTCTTCCCGGCGACGTACCAGCTGGTGTCGACGCAACTCGTCGAGGACGCGGTCGTGTTCGTCAAGGGCCGCCTGGACAAGCGGGAGGACGTGCCCCGCCTGGTCGCCATGGAGCTGATGGTCCCCGACCTGTCCAACGCGGGCACCAACGCGCCGGTGATCCTCACCATCCCGGCCCTGAAGGTCACCCCGCCCATGGTCAGCCGTCTCGGTGAGATCCTCAGCCACCACAAGGGCGACAGCGAGGTCCGGATCAAGCTCCAGGGCCCGCGCAAGACGACGGTGCTGCGGCTGGACCGGCACCGGGTGAAGCCGGACCCCGCCCTCTTCGGCGACCTGAAGGTGCTGCTCGGCCCGTCCTGCCTGGCCGGTTGACGCCGACCCGGACGAGGGGCGTGCCCGCGCGGCCGCGGGTACGCCCCTCGTCGGTGCCTGGGCTCGTTCAACGGCCCGCGCTTCCGCCTCAGTTGTGGCCGAAGCGCTTCTGACGGCCCTTGCGGGCCATGTCGGTCGGACTCAGCTGAGGGGCGTGGTGCTCGGGCTGCGGCTGCTCCGTCATGGAGTGCTCCGTCTCCTGCGGGCCGTTCGCGGCCACGGACGCCTTCTGCCGGTTGCGGTCCTGCTTCCGGTTCTTGGCCATGGTGATCAACCTCCTGTGGGGGATCTCGGGGCCAGGGCCGGGACCAGATTCACATAGGCCGACAATGAGCGCATGTCGGATAATTACCGTATGTAACAGGGGTGGTCGGGGTGCCGGCCCCCGAAACGCCACGCCGAAGATCGAGTTCGGGCCGTTAACCCCGGCGCCGTCGGGCAGACTCGAAGCAAGCCCGAAGCAAACCTCCCGGAAAGAGGGTGGATCGCGTGGACCGCTGCATCGTCCTGGTGGACGCCGGGTATCTGCTGGGGGCCGCCGCCAGTCTCCTCGCCGGGGAACCGTCGCGGTCCCGGATCACCGTCGACCACACCGCCCTCGTCCAGGGGCTGCGCGAACAGGCCGAGTCCGACACGGAGCGGCCGCTGCTGCGCATCTACTGGTTCGACGGCGCCCCCGACCGGGTGCCGCAGCCCGAGCACCGCAGGCTGCGGGTGATGCCCCGGGTCACCGTCCGGCTGGGCGCGCTGACCCGCAGCGACGGACGCTGGGCGCAGAAGGGCGTGGACGCCGCCATGCACGCCGAACTGACCGAGCTGGCCCGCAACCGCGCCTGCTCCGACGTCGTCCTCGTCACCGGCGACGGCGACCTGCTGCCCGGCATGATGGCCGCCAAGGAGCACGGTGTCGCCGTCCACCTGTGGGCCGTTCAGGCCGCCGACGGCGACTACAACCAGTCCGAGGACCTGGTCGCCGAGGCCGACGAGCGGCGTGTCCTGGACCGTACGTGGATCACCAAGGCCGTACGGGCCAAGGAGCTCGGCGGCGTCTGCGCGCCGCCGCCCGTGCCCCGTCCCGAGATCGCCGCGATCCTCTCCGCCCCGCTGCCCGAGTCCTCCCTCACCACCCCCGAGCCTCCCACCGAGGAGCGGCCGCACCCGGCCACGGCCGCCGGACGCAACGGCACGGAGGACCGGATGCCGGCCGCCAAGGGCGTGCCCACCCCCAAGGACCTCGCCGCCCTGCGCGCCCCCGGTGCCCAGCCGCCCGCCCAGCACCCCGCCACGGCGACCCTGCGCTGGTCCTCCGACCGCGGCTGGGTGGACCGCCCCGGGGTGGCCGCCGAGCCCGCCGAGGCCGCCTCCATGCCCACGCTCGCCCAGCTGACGACGGCCGAGCAGCGGTGGGCGGACCGTGAGGAGGACATCACGACCGTCGGCGGCGACCCTTACGAGGTCGGGCAGGTCTTCGCCCGGCGCTGGGTGGAGCGGCTCGGCGAGCAGCCGCACCTGCAGAAGCTGTCGTCGATGTACCCCCGCATCCCGCACCGCATCGACGGCGAGCTGCTGCGCTACGCCGCCCGGTTCGGCCTGCTCGCGCACAAGGACGACCAGATCGACGAGCACGACCGGTACGCCATCCGGGCCGGGTTCTGGCGTGAGATCGACGTCCGGACGGGTGCCGAGCACGCCCCGGCGGGCGACTGAGCCCGGGACCGAGGGCACGGAACCTCGGCCGGGCCCGGGACCAGGGGCGGACGGCCCCGGGACCTCGGCCGGGCCCGGGACCAATGGGCGGGCGGGCCCGGGACCAAGGGCCTGGAAGTACCGGGAGAGGTCGCCCCAAGGACGGGTGAAGCTCCCGGACCCCGTACTCTCGTCCTTTGTGAGTACGCGCGCGGCACAGGCACTTCGGCACGGAGGCGACGTCGTGTGCGCGGTGCGCGGACTGACCAAGACCTACCCCGCGGTGCGCGGCCGCCGCGGTGCCCCCGCGGCGCCCGAGGTGCGGGCCACCGACGACGTCGGGATCGACGTCCGGCGCGGTGAGATCTTCGGGCTGCTCGGGCCGAACGGCGCCGGCAAGTCCACGCTGGTACGGCAGCTCACCGGGCTGATGCGCCCCGACCGCGGCACCGTCGAGATCCTCGGCCACGACATCGTCGCCCACCCCGAGCGGGCCGCGCGGATCCTCGCCTACCTGGGGCAGGAGTCCAGCGCGCTGGACGAGCTGACCGTGGCACTGGCCGCCGAGACCACGGGGCGGCTGCGGGGCCTGGACGTCCGGCGGGCGCGCGCCGAGCGGGACGCCGTCCTCGACGAGCTGGGCCTCACCCCGATCGCCGGCCGCCCGCTGAAGAAGCTGTCCGGCGGCCAGCGGCGGCTCGCCTGCTTCGCCGCCGCACTGGTCGGCGAGCGGCCGCTGCTCGTGCTGGACGAGCCGACCACCGGAATGGACCCCGTGGCCCGGCGGGCGGTGTGGTCCGCCGTCGACCGCAGGCGCGCCGAGCGCGGTACGACCGTCCTGCTGGTCACCCACAACGTCATCGAGGCCGAGACCGTCCTCGACCGGGTCGCCGTCCTCGACCGGGGCCGGGTCATCGCCTGCGACACCCCGGCCGGGCTCAAGGAGCGGGTCTCCGGCGAGGTGCGGGTCGAGCTGGTGTGGCGGGACCGGGCGCCCCTGGAGGTGCCGGAGGTCGCCGCGCTGCACGAGCGGGCCGTGGAGGCGGGGCGCCGCTGGACGCTGCGGCTGGCGCCCGAGGAGGCCCGCGCCGCCGTCGCCACGGTCACCGGCGGGGCCGCCTTCGCCGCCCTGGACGACTTCACCCTGGCCACGCCCAGCCTGGAGGACGTGTATCTGGCGCTGGGCGGCGCGGCACGGCAGGGACTGGTGAAGGCATGAGCGCGGCCGGTGGCCACGGTGCCGGTGCCGGCCGGCGGGCCGGTGGTGAGAGGCTGAGTGTGCGGGCCCACGGATGCGTATGGGACTACGCGGGCGCCGGGGGGAACCCGTCCGGCGCCACAGACGCGACCGCGCCCGGCACGGCGGCCGCGTCCGCCGCCGCAGGGAAGAGGAGCAGTTCGACGTGAGTGTCGTACAAGCCGGCGCGCCGCCCGGCGCGACGGCCGCCCAGGACGGCGGCGCCGCTGAGGCGGCCGAGCTCGGGCCGAGGGCACGGTTGTGGCCGTCCCTGGCGGCCGTGTACCGGGCCCAGCTGTCCCGGGCGCGGGTGGCGCGGATCCCGCTGCTGTTCGTCGCGACCTTCCAGTCCGTCGGCATCATGATCATGATGCGGGGCGTGGTCAGCGGCGGCGGCGAGGCGCAGTACGTGGTGTCCGGGGCGTCGATCGTGGTCGTCGCCTATGTCGCCCTGAACCTGCTCTCCCAGTACTTCGGGCAGCTGCGCTCCAGCGGCGGGCTCGACCACTACGCGACGCTGCCGGTGCCGCCGGCGGCCGTGGTGCTGGGCGCGGCGGCCGCGTACGCGTCCTTCACGGTGCCGGGCACGGTGGTGACCGCGGTCTTCGGATGTGTGCTGTTCGGCCTGCCACTGGGGAACCTGTGGGTGCTGGTGACGGTGATCCCGCTCGCCGGGGCCGCACTCTCCGGACTCGGCGCCGCCTGTGGACTGCTCGCGCCGCGGCCGGAACTGGCCACGCTGCTGGGCCAGCTGGGCATGTCGGCGGCGCTGCTGCTGGGCGTGCTGCCGCCGGACCGGATGCCGGAGGCGGTACGGCTCGCGCGCGACCTGCTGCCGTCGACGTACGGCGTTGAGGCCTACGCCCGCACCTTCGCGAGCCGTCCCGACTGGGCGTTCGTGGCCGGTGACATGGCCGTCTGCGCCGGGGTCGGGGTGCTCTCGCTGGCCCTGGCCACCTGGGCCTATCGCCGGGCGGCCGTCCGGTGACGCGGCCGACGGACTCAACTGGCACGATGACAGGGTGACCGCTCCGTTGACTCCACCTCCGCCGCCGCACCAGCGGCCCTCGCAGTCCTCCCGGTCCTCCGAGGCCGCCGAGTCCCCGCAGGCCTGGCACGTGCCCCCCGCCGGGGCCGGGGCGGTGGGACCCGGGTACGACCAGGACGGCCCCGGGATGAAGACCGAGGTCCGGGAGGCCGCCCTGATCACGGTGGCCGTGGCGATAGGCGGGGTGCTGCTGGGGCTGCTGTGGTGGTGGCTGGCCCCGCGGGTGCCGCTCGTCGGGGACGTGTCGGGCAGCAGCTGGGTCGTCTACCTCAAGGACACCGAGGGCGAGCAGGCGATCGGCGTCGACGGAACGTTCACGCTGCTCGCCCTGGCGTTCGGACTGGTCAGCGCGGTCGCGGTCTTCCTCCTGCGGCGACGCGGAGGCGTGCCGCTGGTGATCGCGCTGTGCGTGGGCGGACTGCTCGGCTCACTGCTGGCCTGGCGGCTCGGCTTGTGGCTCGGGCCGGAGCGGGACGTGATCGCCCACGCGAAGGCCGTGGGCAAGGGAGTGACGTTCCCGGCACCGCTGAAGCTGGGCGCGAAGGGCGCGCTGCTCGCATGGCCGCTGGCCGCTCTGGTCGTGCACCTGGGGGTGACGGCGCTGTTCGGCCCCCGCGACCCCGAAGAGTACGGGGAGGGGCCGTACGGGGAAGAGCCGTACGGGGATGGCCCGTACGAGGAGACCCCGGCGCGCTAGTGCTGCGACCGGAAGGGTTCGCCGGCTCGCGACGCCCGGCCCGGCACGGCACCTCGCCGCGTTGTCGCATCACCCGAGTACATCCGGTACGCGGGTGATGCTCCGCCTTGCGATGCACCGCACCGGACGCCGCGGGCTTTCCGGTAAACCTTTCCGGCCACAGCACTGGGCCCGGTCCGGGGATTCCCGCCGGGCCCGGGACGCGAATCGCCGGACCGGTTGCCGGACAGGACGCGGTCCCACCCGGCCGGGAGGTCAGCCGCGCCCGATGGGCGCCAGTACCGCGCCCGTCAGCCTGGCCAGGTCCTGCGGGGACAGCTCGACCTCCAGGCCCCGGCGGCCCGCCGAGACGCAGATCGTGGGGTGGGCCGTCGCCGAGTCGTCGAGGACGGTCCGGAGCTTCCTGCGCTGGCCGAGGGGCGAGATGCCGCCGCGCACGTAGCCCGTGGTGCGCTCCGCCAGCACCGGGTCCGCCATCGCCGCACGCTTGCCGCCCACCGCGGCCGCCAGGGCCTTCAGGTCCAGGGAGCCCGCCACCGGGACCACGGCCACCGTCAGCGCGCCGTCGACGTCCGCGACCAGTGTCTTGAAGACCCGGTCCGCACCGACGCCCATGGCCTCGGCGGCCTCCTCGCCGTAGGAGGGATGGGCGGGGTCGTGGTCGTAGGAGTGGACCGTGAACTCCGCACCCGCCGCGGTGAGGGCCACCGTCGCCGGCGTTCCCGCCCGTCGCCCGCCGCCCTCCTTGTTCGGATGCGCCTGGCGCGTCCCGTTCTGCTGCTGCTGCTTCTTCGCCTTCTTCGCCATGTACGGAGCTTTCAGTTGAGGCTCGTCGGGCCGCGCGTCAGGTCCGACGACGGCAACGACGGCAGACTACGGATGATCGCCGTCTCCGAGCGAAGGAGTTTCAGCTCGTCACGCAGCCGGGAAGAGGTGTCCGGCGCCTGCAGCAGCCGCTGTTTCGTCGGGATGTCCAGCACCATCGCCGCCGCCACCAGGTACGACACCACGCTCGGCTCGTCCGGCAGCTCCGCGCCCGCCGACAGCGACCGTTCCCGGGCGCCCGCCAGCCGCTTCTGGTACTGCCGGAAGGACCGCAGCACGCCCTCCGCCAGGGCACCGGCCTCGTCGCCGGGCTCCTCGGCCAGCTCCTGCAGCTCGGCCACGAGGAACGGACCGGAGGCGTCCACCGACAGCAGCCGCACCCGGGTCGTGCCCGTGGCCAGCACCTCGAAGGTGCCGTCGGCCCGCTCCCGTATCGTCGCCGCGTCCGCCACACAGCCCACGCCGTGGAACGCCTTGGCCGGGTCGGGGCCGAACCCGGCCGCCGGACCGGGCTCGGGCCGGGCCGTCGGGTCGGGCATGCCCGGGGCGCTCGGGGCCACCTCGTGGCCGTCGCGGATCGCCACGACGGCGAACCGGCGCGGTTCGTCCTCGGGCGTTTTGAGCAGGGTGCGCATCATGGCGCGATAGCGCTCCTCGAAGACGTTCAGAGGAAGCACCAGCCCCGGGAACAGCACCGAGTTCAGGGGGAAGAGCGGGAGCCGGACGGTGGTCACGGCGCAAAAGCCTAATGGTCGCGGGAGCGGGCGCGTCCGCCGCGCTCACTTCGCGGCTGCCTGGGCGGCCGTGCCAGGCGCGCGGACCGTACCTCCTCGCGCACCTTCAGGAAGAGTCCCAGCGGATCGTCGGACACCCGGTCCCAGGGGAACGAGGTGGCGTACGGGCCGATCAGGCGCAGCTGATGGAGGGCGTCCTCGCGGCGGTCCAGCCGCACCAGGACGTAGGCCAGCAGGTTGCGGATCTCCGCAGGCCAGGGCGCGTCCGCCGGGAGGCGGGCGGAGAGCGCGATCGCCCGGTCGGCCGCCGCGTCCAGCCGGGCGCGCGGTACCTCGGGCCCGCAGCCGTCGGTCAGATAGGCGAAGGCGGCCCGCACCGGCAGGGCCTGGACGAGCGAGCCGGCCGGGGCGTCCTGCGCGGCCAGGTCGGCGAAGTCGAAGCACTCGCCGTGCGAGCCGTGCCAGGAGGAGGCCAGATAGCGCAGGGCCGCCACATGGCAGCCGTAGTGGTGCGGGGCGCGGCGGACCGCCGCCTCCCACAGCTCCCCGAAGTACTTGTGCCCGGCGTGGCTGCCGCGCGCGTGGTCCAGCGCCACCCGCCAGGGCACCGGGTCGCGGTCGTCGCCGCGTGCGGCGGCCGTGATCAGGGGGCTGACCTCGCGCAGCAGCTCGGCCCGGCCGGGTGAGGGCCAGGCGCGGTCCACCGCGAGCTGGGCCGCGACCAGCAGCGCGTCCGGGTCGTACGGGGTGGCGGCGCACCAGGCGTCCAGCCACTCGGCGCGGGAGCGCGCGAACGCGGCCAGCCGCAGCGCGTACCGGTCGCGCTCCTCCCACTCGGCCCTGTCCCGGGTGGCGGCGAGGAGTTCGGCGGCGGGGCCGTGGGCGCCGTGCGCGGCGGCGACCAGTGCCGGGCCGAGGCGTTCGTCGGGCGCGTCGAGCAGCACGTCGTCGTCGGCGGGGAGCGCGGCGACGGTGTGGGGGACGGTCGTTGTCATCCGGGTGGGGCGGATGAACGGGGGCAGCGGAGCCATGGTGTCGACCATTGAAAGACCGCAGGTCGCGGGCGCGCCAGTGGGTACGGGCAGGCCGGGGAAAGTTGTACGGCGACCGGTCAAGGTCGGGTAAAGGGTGACTGTTCAACAAGTGTCCGGCCGCTGTGCCGGCGGTCAACTTCGCCCCCTGGTTCCGCCGCCGCACCCTAGTTCCACCGTCGCCCCCTAGTTCCGCCGCAGCAGCCGCGTCGCCCCCGCCGCCACCGTCGTCGCCAGGGTCCAGCCCAGCAGGATCAGCGCCGCCGCGAGCCACTGCCAGCCGCCGCGCAGCTGCCACTGGTTCACCTGCCCCAGGTCGACGACCGGCAGCAGCAGGTCGAGGGCGTAGAGGGCCGGGTTCCACTGCGGGTGGCCGCCGGGGTTGACCGGGGGATGGCCCGCGTGCGCGAAGGCGAGCGAGCCGGCCGCCCACAGCACCGCCATCCACACCGCGGCCCGGCCCGGCCGGTACCCGTAGGCCACCGTCCAGTCCTGCACGTACCCCCAGAGCTTGGCCGCCAGCGGCAGGGTCTCGCGGCGGCGGCGCTGCTTGGCGAGCAGCACCTCGCGCGCGTCCTCGTCCTCGCCGGCCTCCCGCAGCACCGCCGCCAGCCGCTCGTACGGCTCGGGGTTGTACTCGGCGGTCGCCGCCGTCACCCAGTCCAGGCGCTCGGTCAGCGGGAACGGGCCCTGCGGCACGAGGTTCTCGTAGGCGAAGCCGCCCATGTGCAGACTGCCCGGGCCGGGCCAGCTGCCGGCCCGGTCCACCAGGGTGACGATCCGCGCGCCGGACAGCAGCACCTTTCCACGCTGCGGCCGCTCCCCGAGGAAGCGCAGCTCGGGCGTCTGCACCCGGCGCAGTGACAGCGCCTGGTCGTCGGTGAAGGTGAACCGGGCCCGCTCCAGGTCGACCGCGTCCCCGAACCGCCCGTCGTCCAGGCGCACTCCGCCCTGGCACTCGAAGGGCTGGACACGGGTCCCGCGGGCCGGGGTCACCCCGCTCAGCGCCGGAGAGCCGACACCGGCCGGGGTCAGGTAGAGGGTGCGCTCGACGGTCAGCTGGGGCGCGTTCAGCGCGAGCCGCGCCCGCGGGTTGGCGAGCTTCGCGCCGCGCAGGCTCAGCGAGACGCCGATCTTGGCGCTGCGCAGGCTGAACTCGCCGTGCGACTCCAGCAGCTCCGCCTGGAGGTCCTGGCCCACCGTCAGCCCGTCGGCGGCGATCGACCGGCCGGTGCGGTCCCGGTGCACGATCGCCTGGTTGAGCAGCAGGTCCGTGCCGATGTGCGCGTCGGTGAGCCGTACCCCGCCCGGGAACCGGCAGCGCGGCAGGTGCAGATCGCCCTCGGTGTGCACCCGCGCCGCCTCCAGCCGCGGCGCCGAGCAGTCCACCAGCCGTACGGTCGTGAAGCGCGCCTCCGGCAGCAGCACCTCCCGCTCGAAGCGGCAGCCCTTCATCTCCACGTACGGCACCACCGTGCCCCCGGCGAGGTCGAGGGAGCCCGCTATCCGCAGGCCGACGAGCTTCAGGGACGACACCCGCCCGGCGAGCGCGGGCGGCCCGTCCAGCAGCAGCCAGCACACGATGCGCGCCCGCACGGTCCGCTCGGGCCCCCACGGGTGCCCGCCGTGCGGATCGTCCACCGCCGTGTCTCCGCTGCGCAGGTCGTACACGCTGCCGTTGCGGAACGCCTGCCACATTCCCGCCTCGGTGGCGGTCAGGTCGTCGGGCAGGTCCCCGGCGCGGAGGCCGGCCCCCTCGGTCACGGATCTTCCCTTCCTCCCCGGCTACTCGCGGGTTCATCACGCTTCGTACAACCGTTCATGCCCGGTGGGTGACGCTCTGAACACGAAACGTGAAGAGGATCTTCCGTCCCTTCACTTCCGGTGACCACTTTCTGTATCAGCCATTGATACGGGCGGACGTGGCCCGACTGCGGTCTGAGAGAATTGGAACCGTGATCTCCCGAATCGATCTGCGCGGCGACGCCCTTCCCGAGGGCCCCGCCCTGCGCGACCTGCTGCCCCGAGCCGACTTCGACGTCTCGGCCGCCCTGGAGAAGGTGCGTCCGATCTGCGAGGCCGTGCATCATCGTGGCGACGCGGCGCTGATCGACTTCGCCGAGAAGTTCGACGGCGTGCGCCTTGGGTCGGTGCGGGTCCCGGCCCAGGCGCTCAAGGAAGCGCTGGAGCAGCTCGACCCGGCCGTGCGCGCCGCCCTGGAGGAGTCCGTCCGGCGGGCCCGCCTCGTCCACCGAGAGCAGCGCCGCACCACGCACACCACCCAGGTCGTGCCCGGCGGCTCGGTGACCGAGAAGTGGGTCCCGGTGGAGCGCGTCGGGCTGTACGCGCCGGGCGGCCGGTCGGTCTACCCCTCGTCCGTGGTCATGAACGTCGTGCCCGCCCAGGAGGCCGGCGTCGAGTCGATCGCGCTCGCCTCGCCGCCCCAGGCGGAGTTCGGCGGCCTGCCGCACCCGACGATCCTCGCCGCCTGCGCCCTCCTCGGAGTCGACGAGGTGTACGCGGCCGGTGGCGCCACCGCCGTCGCGATGTTCGCCCACGGCACCGAGTCCTGCCCGCCCGCCAACATGGTCACCGGCCCCGGCAACATCTGGGTCGCCGCCGCCAAGCGCTACTTCACCGGCAAGATCGGCATCGACACCGAGGCCGGCCCGACCGAGATCGCGATCCTCGCCGACTCCACGGCCGACCCGGTGCACGTCGCCTCCGACCTGATCAGCCAGGCCGAGCACGACCCACTGGCCGCCGCCGTCCTGGTCACCGACTCCGTGGAACTCGCGGACGCGGTTCAGGAGGAGCTCCGGCCGCAGGTCGCGGCCACCCGGCACGTCGAGGACCGGATCCGTCCGGCGCTGTCCGGCAGGCAGTCCGCGATCGTCCTCGTCGACGGCCTGGAGGAGGGGCTGAAGGTGGTCGACGCCTACGGCGCCGAGCACCTGGAGATCCAGACCGCCGACGCCGCCGCCGTCGCCGAACGGGTGCGCAACGCCGGCGCGATCTTCGTCGGCCCCTGGGCGCCGGTCTCGCTCGGCGACTACGCGGCCGGCTCCAACCACGTGCTCCCGACCGGCGGCTGCGCCTGCCACTCCTCAGGTCTGTCCGTCCAGTCCTTCCTGCGCGGCATCCACATCGTCGACTACACGCAGGACGCGCTCGCCGAGGTCGCCCATCACGTGGTGACGCTGGCGGAGGCGGAGGACCTGCCGGCACACGGCGCGGCCATCAAGGCAAGGTTCGGCTGGAAGGTACCGACGAGCAAGTGAGCTTCGGAATCGACGATCTTCCCGTACGGGACGAGCTGCGCGGCAAGTCCCCTTACGGAGCGCCCCAGCTGGACGTCCCCGTGCGGCTGAACACCAACGAGAACCCCTACCCGCTGCCCGAGCCGCTGGTCGAGCGGATCACCGAGCGGGTCCGCGAGGCCGCCCGGAACCTCAACCGCTACCCGGACCGGGACGCGGTCGAGCTGCGCACCCGGCTCGCCGAGTACCTGACGAAGACCGGTAAGCACCCCGTCGGGCCGGAGAACGTCTGGGCGGCCAACGGCTCCAACGAGGCCATCCAGCAGCTGCTGCAGACCTTCGGCGGACCGGGCCGCACCGCGATCGGCTTCGAGCCGTCGTACTCCATGCACGCCCTCATCGCGCGCGGCACGGGCACGGGGTGGATCCCCGGCCCCCGGGGCGAGGACTTCACGATCGACCTCGCCGCCGCCCGGAAGGCGATCGCCGAGCACCGCCCCGACGTCGTCTTCGTCACCACCCCCAACAACCCGACCGGCAACGCGGTTCCGCCCGAGACGGTCCTCGCGCTGTACGAGGCCGCGCAGGCGGCCCGGCCGTCGATGGTGATCGTCGACGAGGCCTACGTCGAGTTCAGCCACGGCGACTCGCTGCTGCCGCTGCTAGAGGGCCGGCCCAACCTGGTCGTCTCGCGCACGATGTCCAAGGCGTTCGGCGCCGCCGGGCTCCGCCTCGGCTACTTCGCCGCGCACCCGGCGGTCGTCGACGCCGTGCAGCTGGTCCGGCTGCCCTACCACCTGTCGGCGGTCACCCAGGCCACCGCGCTGGCCGCCCTGGAACACACCGGCACGCTGCTGAAGTACGTCGAGCAGCTGAAGTCCGAGCGGGACCGGCTGGTCGCCGAACTGCGCGCGATCGGCTACGAGGTCACCGAATCGGACGCCAACTTCATCCAGTTCGGGCGGTTCGCGGACGCCCACACCGCCTGGCAGCGCATCCTCGAACGGGGCGTCCTGGTCCGCGACAACGGCGTCCCCGGATGGCTGCGGGTGACCGCCGGAACCCCGGAAGAGAACGACGCGTTCCTCGACGCGGTACGTGAACCGCAGTTTCTCGTGGGGGACGCCCCCACGCCCCCGAAGGAGCAGAGCGCATGAACCGCGTTGGGCGCGTCGAGCGCACCACCAAGGAGACCTCGGTCGTCGTGGAGATCAACCTCGACGGCACCGGCCAGGTCGACGTGTCGACCGGCGTCGGCTTCTACGACCACATGCTCGACCAGCTCGGCCGGCACGGTCTGTTCGACCTGACCGTGAAGACCGAGGGCGACCTGCACATCGACTCGCACCACACCATCGAGGACACAGCCCTCGCGCTCGGCGCCGCCTTCAGGCAGGCGCTCGGCGACAAGGTGGGCATCTACCGCTTCGGCAACTGCACGGTCCCGCTGGACGAGTCCCTCGCCCAGGTCACCGTCGACCTCTCCGGCCGCCCCTACCTCGTGCACACCGAGCCCGAGAACATGGCGTCGATGATCGGCGAGTACGACACCACGATGACCCGGCACATCCTGGAGTCCTTCGTCGCCCAGGCCCAGATCGCGCTGCACGTGCACGTGCCCTACGGGCGCAACGCGCACCACATCGTGGAGTGTCAGTTCAAGGCGCTGGCCCGGGCGCTGCGCTACGCCAGCGAGCGCGACCCGCGCGCGGCCGGCATCCTCCCGTCCACGAAGGGCGCGCTGTAGAGCATGAACGGCCTGTCCACCATCCTGATCGTCGTCGGCCTCTTCCTCGTCGGCGGCATCGTCTCCTTCGTCAAGCAGCAGATGCCCAGGAGCCTGATCGTGCTGCTGTCCATCGGCGCGGCGATGTGCCTGCTCGCCGGCGTGATGCGGCTGGGGGTGTGGAATTGAGCAACGCAGCGGCCAGGAAGGTCGTCGTCTTCGACTACGGCTTCGGCAACGTCCGGTCCGCCGAGCGGGCGCTGGCCCGCACCGGCGCCGAGGTCGAGATCACCCGTGACTTCGACAGGGCGATGAACGCCGACGGACTGCTGGTGCCGGGCGTCGGCGCCTTCGCCGCCTGTATGCGCGGCCTGAAGGAGGCGCGCGGCGACTGGATCATCGACCGCCGGCTGTCCGGCGGCCGCCCGGTGATGGGCATCTGCGTAGGCATGCAGATCCTCTTCACGCGCGGCATCGAGCACGGTGTGCAGACCGAGGGCCTGGACGAGTGGCCCGGCACGGTCGCGCCGCTCGAGGCCGACGTCGTCCCCCACATGGGCTGGAACACGGTCGAGGCACCGGCCGACTCGGAGCTGTTCGCCGGGCTGGACGCCGGCGCCCGCTTCTACTTCGTGCACTCCTACGCCGTGCACGACTGGCAGGTGGAGACGCGCAACCCGGCGATGCACGGCCCCAAGGTCACCTGGGCCACGCACGGCCGGCCCTTCGTGGCCGCCGTGGAGAACGGCGCCCTGTGGGCCACCCAGTTCCACCCCGAGAAGTCCGGCGACGCCGGAGCGCAGCTGCTGAACAACTGGATCGGAACCCTGTGATGGCTTCGAAGCTCGAACTCCTCCCCGCCGTCGACGTCCGCGACGGCCAGGCCGTCCGCCTCGTGCACGGCGAGTCCGGGACCGAGACCTCCTACGGCTCTCCCCTTGAGGCCGCCCTGGCCTGGCAGCGCTCCGGCGCCGAGTGGCTGCACCTGGTCGACCTGGACGCCGCGTTCGGCACCGGCGACAACCGCGAGCTGATCGCCGAGGTCGCCAGGGCGATGGACATCAAGGTGGAACTGTCCGGAGGCATCCGCGACGACGACAGCCTGGCCGCCGCCCTGGCCACCGGCTGCACCCGGGTCAACCTCGGCACGGCCGCCCTGGAGTCGCCCGAGTGGGTCGCCAAGGTCATCGCCGAGCACGGCGACAAGATCGCGGTCGGCCTGGACGTACGGGGCACCACGCTCCGCGGCCGTGGCTGGACCCGTGACGGCGGCGACCTCTACGAGACGCTGGAGCGTCTCAACAAGGAGGGCTGCGCGCGCTACGTGGTCACCGACATCGCCAAGGACGGTACGCTGCAGGGCCCCAACCTGGAGCTGCTGAAGAACGTCTGCGCGGCGACGGACCGCCCGGTGGTGGCCTCGGGTGGCGTGTCCTCGCTCGCGGACCTGCGCGCGATCGCCGGGCTGGTGCCGCTCGGTGTCGAGGGCGCGATCGTCGGGAAGGCCCTGTACGCGAAGGCGTTCACCCTGGAAGAGGCCTTGGAGGCGGTAGCCCAGTGAGCGATGTACGACGCGTCACCACCGGTGTTCCCTGGGAGGAGGCGTTCGGCTACTCCCGTGCGGTCGAGCTGCCGAACGGCCTTGTGCTGGTCTCCGGCTGCACATCAATAGTGGACGGCCAGATCGCCGGAGGCGGTCCGTACGAGCAGGCGGTCAACGCCTTCAACGTCGCGCTCGCGGCGCTGGGGGAACTGGGTCTCGGCCGCGACGACGTCGTGCGTACGCGCATGTACATCACGCATGCCCGGGACGTGGACGACGTCGGACGCGCCCACAAGGAGCTGTTCGACTCCGTCCGGCCCGCCGCATCGATGATCATCGTCTCCGGTTTGGTGGACCCCAGCCTGGTCGTCGAGGTCGAGGTGGAGGCGTTCCGAGGAGTGTCCGTATGACCTTGGCCGTACGAGTGATCCCCTGCCTGGACGTGGACAACGGCCGGGTCGTCAAGGGCGTCAACTTCCAGAACCTGCGCGACGCGGGCGACCCGGTCGAGATGGCCAAGGTGTACGACACCGAGGGCGCCGACGAGCTGACGTTCCTGGACATCACCGCGTCCTCGGGCAACCGCGAGACGACGTACGACGTGGTGCGGCGCACCGCCGAGCAGGTGTTCATCCCGCTCACGGTCGGCGGCGGCGTCCGCACGGCCGAGGACGTGGACCGGCTGCTGCGGGCGGGCGCCGACAAGGTGGGCGTCAACACGGCCGCGATCGCCCGCCCGGACCTGATCCGGGAGATCGCCGAACGCTTCGGCCGCCAGGTGCTGGTCCTGTCGGTGGACGCGCGCCGGACCCCTTCCCGCAACGGCTCGTCCCGCTCCTTCGAGGTGACCACGCACGGCGGCCGCCGCGGCACCGGCATCGACGCGGTGGAGTGGGCGCACCGGGCGGCCGAGCTGGGCGCGGGCGAGATCCTGCTCAACTCGATGGACGCGGACGGCACCAAGGACGGCTACGACCTGGAGATGATCGCCGCCGTCCGCAAGCACGTGACCGTCCCGGTGATCGCCTCGGGCGGCGCCGGCAAGCTCGCCGACTTCCCGCCGGCCGTCGCCGCGGGCGCGGACGCGGTCCTGGCGGCCTCGGTGTTCCACTTCGGGGACCTGCGCATCGGCCAGGTGAAGCAGGCACTGCGGGAGGCAGGACATCCCGTCAGGTAGTCCGGGCCGCGTCCGCGTACCCCGGGCGGGTCACCGCAGTGGCCGCCCGGGATCCCCGCAGGACACCGGGCGGCGGCTCGCCACGGCGCCGCCGCGCACCACGGCGCTCAGCACCACGGCGCTCAGCACCACGGCGCTCAGAAGCCCAGCTGCTTCGCCTCGGACAGCTTCGCGATCGCGTCCTTCTCGCCGTCCAGCTCCACGTGGGCCGCGCTCTGCCGGCCGAACGCGAACAGCAGCAGCTCCGCCGGCTCGCCCGTGACCGTCACCACCGGTGTGCCGCGGTGCGCGACGGCCGTCTGGCCGTCGGGGCGGCGCAGCACCAGGCCCGTCGGCACGCCCCGGCCCAGCAGCCGGGCGGTGCGCTCCAGACGGGACCACAGGGTCTCCTGGAAGACCGGGTCGAGCTCGCGCGGCGACCAGTCGGGCTGGGCGCGCCGGACGTCCTCGGCGTGGACGTAGAACTCGACGGTGTTGGCCGCCTCGTCGATCTGCTTGAGCTGGAAGGGCGAAAAGCGCGGCGGGCCGGTGCGGATCAGCTGGATCAGCTCCTCGTACGGCTTCGCCGCGTACTCCTCCAGCACCTTCTCCAGGCGGGAGGCGAGTGGCTTGATCAGCGCGCCCCCGGCCGCGTCGGGGCGCCGCTCGCGCACCACCACGTGCGCGGCGAGATCACGGGTCCGCCAGCCCTCGCAGAGGGTGGGCGCATCCGGACCGGCGGTCTCCAAGAGGTCGGCGAGCAGGAGCCGTTCACGCTTGGCAAAGGTCGACATGGAGTCAGCCTACGGCCACGCTGCGAGTCCGCCCACCGGACCGCCGCCCCTGGTCGTCCCTTCCGCGCGGCACAATGGCACCCATGACCAGCATGCCCCCACCCAGCAGCCTCGCTCCCGAGATCGCCGCGCGCCTCAAGCGCAGCACGGACGGGCTCCTGCCCGCCATCGCCCAGCAGTACGACACCGGCGAGGTGCTGATGCTGGGCTGGATGGACGACGAGGCGCTGCACCGCACGCTGACCACCGGCCGCTGCACCTACTGGTCGCGCAGCCGCCGGGAGTACTGGGTCAAGGGCGACACCTCAGGGCACGTCCAGTGGGTGAAGTCGGTCGCCCTCGACTGCGACGCCGACACCGTGCTGGTCAAGGTCGACCAGGTGGGCGCCGCCTGCCACACCGGCGACCGCACCTGCTTCGACGCCGACGTACTGCTCGAGGACGGCCTCTGCGCCGACGACGGCGGCACCGGTTCCGGCGTCCTCGCCCCGGGTCAGTAGGGTCGGCCGCCATGGACCTCGAGACGTTCCGCAAGCTCGCCACCGACCGCCGCGTCATCCCGGTCACCCGAAGGCTCCTCGCCGACGGCGACACCCCGGTCGCGCTCTACCGCAAACTCGCCGCCGAGCGCCCCGGCACCTTCCTGCTGGAGTCCGCGGAGAACGGCCGGTCCTGGTCCCGCTACTCCTTCGTGGGCGTCCGGTCCGCCGGGACGCTGACCGAGCGCGACGGCCAGGCCCACTGGCTCGGCACCCCGCCGGTCGGCGTGCCCGCCGAGGGCGACCCGCTCGCCGCCCTGCGGGCCACGGTCGAGACCCTGCACACGCCCAGGGACCTCGCCCACGACCTCGGCCTGCCGCCCTTCACCGGCGGCATGGTCGGCTACCTCGGCTACGACGTCGTGCGCCGCCTGGAGAAGATCGGTGCCGGTGAGCGGGACGACCTGAGGCTGCCCGAGCTCACCATGCTGCTCACCTCCGACCTCGCCGTCCTCGACCACTGGGACGGCACGGTCCTGCTGATCGCCAACGCGATCAACCACAACGACCTCGACACCGGCGTCGACGAGGCCTACGCGGACGCCGTGGCCCGCCTCGACGCCATGGAGGCCGACCTGTCCCGCGCGGTCGCCCAGCCGCCGGCCGTCCTGCCGCCCTCCGAGGTGCCCGAGTACACCGCGCTGTGGGGCGGCCCGGACTTCCAGGAGGCCGTGGAGGACATCAAGGAGCGCATCCGCGCGGGCGAGGCCTTCCAGGTCGTCCCCTCCCAGCGTTTCGAGACGCCGTGCACGGCGAGCGCGCTGGACGTGTACCGGGTCCTGCGGGCCACCAACCCCTCGCCGTACATGTACCTCTTCCGCTTCGACGGGTTCGACGTGGTCGGCTCCTCGCCCGAGGCGCTGGTGAAGGTCGAGGACGGGCGGGCCATGGTGCACCCCATCGCCGGCACCCGGCCGCGGGGCGCCACCCCGCAGGAGGACCAGGCCCTCGCCGACGAGCTGCTCGCGGACCCCAAGGAGCGGGCCGAGCACCTGATGCTCGTCGACCTCGGGCGCAACGATCTCGGACGGGTCTGCGAGCCCGGCTCGGTGGAGGTCGTCGACTTCATGTCCATCGAGCGGTACTCGCACGTCATGCACATCGTCTCGACCGTGACCGGCCGGGTCGCGGCGGGCCGTACCGCCTTCGACGTGCTGACGGCCTGCTTCCCGGCCGGCACCTTGTCCGGCGCGCCGAAGCCACGGGCCATGCAGATCATCGACGAACTCGAGCCGTCCCGACGGGGGCTGTACGGCGGCTGTGTCGGCTATCTCGACTTCGCGGGCGACTCCGACACCGCCATCGCCATCCGCACGGCCCTGCTCCGGGACGGCACCGCCTACGTACAGGCCGGAGCCGGCATCGTCGCCGACTCCGACCCGGTCGCGGAGGACACCGAATGCCGCAACAAGGCGGCGGCCGTCCTCCGCGCGGTGCACAGTGCCAACCGGCTCGGCTCATAGAGCCGTTCAGCCGGTGAAGGCCGCGGTGCCGTTCGGGACGCCGAGGCCGGACGGCCCGTCGTACCCGGCGGTACCGGTGCACAGGTACGAACCACCGCAGCTGCCGTCTGAGCCGCTGGTCACGTCGTACAGGGCCGAGGTGTGGGCGTACGGGAAGGACGCCGGGTACGAGCCGGAGGACGGGGCACCCGCCAGCGCGTAGGTGGCCGCGATCAGTGGCGCCGAGGCGCTGGTGCCGCCGAAGACCATCCAGCCGGTGGCCTGCCGGTAGCTGTCGTAGACCGCGACGCCGGTGTTGGGGTCGGCGACCGCGGAGACGTCGGCGACGGTGCGCCTCGCGCAGCCGCCGTCGGTCTGCCAGGCCGGCTTGGCGTCGTAGCCGGAGCAGCCCGAGCCTGCCCCGCTCCACACGGTGTCGGTCCAGCCGCGGGAGGTGGAGGCGGTCGTCAGGGACGTACCGCCCACGGCCGTCACGTACCTGGAGGCGGCCGGATACTCCACGCCGTAGCCGTTGTCGCCGGAGGAGACGGTGATGGCGACGCCCGGGTGGTTGAAGTACGAGGAGTCGTAGGTGGCGTCGCTGGAGGACTCGGAACCGCCGTAGCTGTTGGAGACGAACCTCGCACCCAGTCGCACGGCGGTGTTCACCGCGGTGCCGAGGTTGGCCATGCTCGCCGAACCGGCCTCGACCAGCAGGATCTTGCAGTTCGGGCAGGCCGCGCTCACCATGTCGAGGTCGAGCGAGATCTCCTCCGCCCAGCCGGAGTCGCCGCGCGGGTACCTGGTTGTGCCGTTCTGGTCGACCTTCTTGAAGCAGCCGCCCGCGGTGGTGCAGGCGGGCAGCCCGTACTGCGAGCGGTAGACGCCGAGGTCCGCCTCGGCGTTCGGGTCGTTGTAGGCGTCGACGATCGCCACCGTCTGGCCCGAACCGCCGGTCGAGGAAGGCAGGTTGTAGGCCGCCTGGAGCGAGGCGGGACCGTAGCCGGAAGGCGCGGCCGCGGCCGTGGGGCCGTTCTGCGCGGGTGCGGACCTGGGGGTGCCCGCGACGACCTTGAGCGCATTGCACGCCATGACGTCCTTCTGCGTCGGGGCCGCACACGAGTGCGCGACGGTGACGCCGTGCGCCGTGGACGCCGTGGACGCCGCCCGGCCGACCGGTGCGGCCAGGGCGAGGGCGGCCGTGGCGAGGGTGGCCGCGGCGGCAGCAGAAACGGTTCTGCGCAAGGTGCATCCTCCACGGGATGGGTGGATGGGGAAGAGGCGTGGGGGGTGCGAGGTGCAGCCGGGGCGTGGGGTGCGCGCGACGGCCGCGCAGAACCTACGGATGGCCGGACACGCCAGCAAGAGAGAAGTTGAATCGAGGACGTTCTTTTGCCGTTTTCCGGGAGATCCGTGTGCGGCCCGTGGGAGAACCATGGGGTGAAACCGGCCCGCACACGGGTTGACGGACCCGGGTGACGGTTCGCCCGGGGTTCAGGCGATAGTGGTGTACGTGACTGCCGTACCTCACCCCCGTTCCGAAGCCGCCGCCCCCGCCCGGTCCGGCCGCCGGAGCCTCGCCGTCGCCCTGCTGTGCGGTGCGCTCGGCGCGGCCGTGGCGTTGCTGGCGACCCGGCAGCGCTGGGCGGAGGGCACCGCGACGGTGGCCGGCGGCGCCTTCCCCCTGACCGCCAAGGGCAGCGAGGTCACGGGCGTGCCCGCGGCGCTCGCGATAGTGGGCCTGGCCGCACTCGTCGCCGTGTTCGCCGTCCGCCGCTCCGGCCGTCTCCTGGTCGCCCTCCTGCTCGCGCTCTCCGGCGCCGGCACGGTCGCCGCGGCCCTCTTCGGCGTCTCCGACAGCTCCGCCCTCGACGAGAAGGCCGCGCGGGCCTCCGGCGACACCGCCGCGACCGCCTCCGCACTCAGCCACACCGGCTGGCCCTACGTCGCGGCGGTGGGCGGCGCGCTGATCCTCCTCGCCGGCCTGCTCGCCCTGCGCTACGGCCGGCTGTGGCCGGCCATGTCCGGCCGCTACGAGCGCTCCGGGGCACCCCGCTCACGCGCCCCCCGGCCGGTGGACCCCGACCGCCCGGAGGACCTGTGGAAGGCCCTGGACCGTGGCGAGGACCCCACCGGCACGGAACCCGCCTGACCGCCGCCCGGCGCAGGCGGCCTCGGCGCTGCGGTGAAACGCGCACGCGAGGAGCCACCCCCGGTCACGTCGCGTGCGCGCGTACGGGACAATGAACCCGAGCGTCCGGCTCAGACACGTACAAGCAACGAGGAGCAAGTCATGGCGGGCAGCAGCCACGGTCACACCCCGGCCGCCTGGACCGGTGTCATCATCGCCTTCATCGGTTTCTGCGCCGCGGGCGCCTTCATGGTGATGGCCCAGCCGGTCGGCTTCTGGGCCGGCATCGGTGTCGTGCTGCTCGGCGGTGTCGTCGGCGGCATCATGCGCATGATGGGCCTCGGCCAGAAGAACGAGCACCCGGTGCACCAGGTCGCGGACAAGGGCCAGCCGGCCGGCGCCGAGGGCTGACGCCCGAACAGCGCACCCGTACGCGACGCCGAGGGGGGAGGGGCGGCCCGGTGCCGCCCCTCACGCGCGCGCACGCGCCGCACCGGGCAGAATGCGAGACGTGAACGCCGACAGCCACCGGGCGATGCGCGGCCGGACGCCCATTCCCCGCCCGAGGCACACGCACGACACCACGGCGAGGGTGCCGATGCACACCGCAGCCGTGCTGGGGCGGCTCGCCGTCCCCGCGGCGGTCCTGGGCGCCGTGGCAGCCGCCTTCGCGTACGTCGGGGCCGTGGACCCCAACCAGCCCGGTCACTACCCCGTCTGTCCCCTCCTGCGCTACGCCGGCGTCTACTGCCCCGGCTGCGGCGGACTGCGCAGCGCCCACGCCTTCGTGCACGGGGACTTCCTCGCGGCCCTGCAGGACAACGCCCTGGCCGTCGCGGGCTATCTGGCCTTCGCCGTGCTGTGGACCGCGTGGGCGCTGCGCGCGGTGCGCGGGCGGCCGCTGCGGATCGAACCCGGGCCGGCGCACCTGTGGAGCCTGGGCGCGCTGCTGCTGGCCTTCACGGTTGTCCGGAACCTGCCCTCCGGCGGCTGGCTACACCCTTGATCGACCGGCGAATGTCCAGGTAGTGGGACCGCCGTCAACCGGATGCGAGGACTGTGCCCCGCTCCGGATACCATCGCAGTGACCACTGGTTTCGTCCGCTTGATTGCCTGGTTCGCCGGATCCGCCGGATCCGCTGGATTTCCCGGATCCGCCGGATCTCCGCCAGGCGGGCCGCCGGAGGCCGCTCGACCGCTGGAACAGTCAACCCTCTGGAAGGGGGCCGCTCGCGTGAGTGTGCTCGACGAGATCATCGACGGAGTCCGTGCCGACCTTTCGGAGCGGCAGGCGCGCGTCAGCCTCGACGAGCTCAAGGAGCGCGCGGCGAAGGCACCCGCCGCCAAGGACGGGGTGGCCGCGCTCAAGGGCGAAGGCGTCAAGGTCATCTGCGAGGTCAAGCGCTCCAGCCCGTCCAAGGGGGCGCTGGCCGCGATCGCCGACCCGGCCGGGCTCGCCGCGGACTACGAGGCGGGCGGTGCCTCCGTGATCTCGGTGCTGACCGAGGAGCGGCGCTTCGGCGGCTCGCTGGCCGATCTGGAGGCCGTTCGCGCCCGCGTGGACATCCCGGTCCTGCGCAAGGACTTCATCGTCACGTCGTACCAGCTGTGGGAGGCCCGGGCCTACGGCGCCGACCTCGCCCTGCTGATCGTCGCCGCCCTCGACCAGCCCGCGCTGGAGTCGCTGATCGAGCGCGCGGTGTCCATCGGACTCACCCCGCTCGTCGAGGTGCACGACGAGGACGAGGTCGAGCGGGCGGTGGACGCGGGCGCCAGGGTGATCGGCGTCAACGCGCGCAACCTGAAGACGCTCGAGGTCGACCGCAACACCTTCGAGCGGGTGGCGCCCGAGATCCCGGACGCCCTCGTCAAGGTCGCCGAGTCCGGCGTCCGCGGCCCGCACGACCTCATCGCCTACGCCAACGCCGGCGCCGACGCGGTCCTGGTCGGCGAGTCCCTCGTCACCGGCCGCGACCCGAAGGCCGCGGTCGCCGACCTGGTCGCGGCGGGGGCGCACCCCGCGCTGCGGCACGGGCGGGGCTGAGACGGGCCGGTCACACCAGTGGCCGTACGCCGGTAGAGTTGCCGTGATGACGCTTCCGATCACCGAGCCCTCCAGGGACCCGTACGCCCGCCTCGCGCGCGGCTGCCGGCCCCGGGGCTGCCGTGCGCCCGCGCGTCGCGTGCACGGCCGGCGGGTGCGGTACGTCATCGGCGACGAGCCCGGCCAGGTGAACGGCATGCGATGGCAGCGGCGCGCCGAAGGGGCGCGGGGCTGTGCCCGGCCACGCGGCTTCGCCGAGTGCGCGCGACGAGCCGCGGACGGCCGGTAGCCGTCCGGACAAGCCCTGCCCCCACGGCGACGACTGGTGTCCACCCACTCACCGCACTCACCGTGAGGTTTCCGCATGCCCAGCGAGTTCTTCATTCCCGATCCCGAGGGCCGGGTCCCCAGCGCCGAGGGCTACTTCGGCGCGTACGGCGGCAAATTCATCCCGGAGGCGCTCGTCGCCGCCGTGGACGAGGTCGCCGTCGAGTACGACAAGGCCAAGACCGACCCCGAGTTCGCGCGCGAGCTCGACGACCTGCTCGTCAACTACACCGGCCGGCCCAGCGCCCTCACCGAGGTGCCCCGGTTCGCCGTGCACGCGGGCGGCGCCCGTGTCTTCCTCAAGCGCGAGGACCTCAACCACACCGGCTCACACAAGATCAACAATGTGCTCGGCCAGGCGCTGCTCACCAAGCGCATGGGCAAGACCCGCGTGATCGCGGAGACCGGCGCCGGCCAGCACGGGGTCGCCACCGCCACCGCCTGCGCGCTCTTCGGCCTGGAGTGCACGATCTACATGGGCGAGATCGACACCAGGCGGCAGGCGCTCAACGTCGCCCGGATGCGCATGCTCGGCGCCGAGGTCGTCGCCGTGAAGTCCGGCAGCCGCACGCTGAAGGACGCCATCAACGAGGCCTTCCGCGACTGGGTCGCCAACGTCGACCGCACCCACTACCTGTTCGGCACCGTGGCCGGCCCCCACCCCTTCCCGGCCATGGTCCGCGACTTCCACCGCGTCATCGGCGTCGAGGCCCGGCGCCAGCTCCTGGAGCGCGCGGGCCGCCTGCCCGACGCCGCCGTCGCCTGCGTGGGCGGCGGCTCCAACGCCATCGGCCTCTTCCACGCCTTCATCCCCGACGAGGGCGTGCGCCTGATCGGCTGCGAGCCCGCCGGACACGGCGTGGAGACCGGTGAGCACGCGGCCACCCTGACCGCGGGCGAGCCGGGCATCCTGCACGGCTCCCGCTCCTACGTCCTGCAGGACGACGAGGGCCAGATCACCGAGCCGTACTCCATCTCGGCCGGCCTGGACTATCCGGGCATCGGCCCCGAGCACTCCTACCTCAAGGACTCGGGCCGCGGCGAGTACCGCGCGGTCACCGACGACGCGGCGATGCAGGCGTTGCGCCTGCTGTCGCGGACCGAGGGCATCATCCCGGCCATCGAGAGCGCCCACGCACTGGCCGGCGCGCTGGAGGTCGGCCGGGAGCTGGGCGAGGACGGGCTGATCGTGGTCAACCTCTCCGGCCGCGGCGACAAGGACATGGACACCGCGGCCCGCTACTTCGGCCTGTACGACACCGACGCCGAGGTGGCCGCCAACGAGGCCGACACCGCCGAGATCGAGGGAGACGCCAGGTGAACGGGGCTGCATCGATGGGCGGGAAGGGCCGGCTGCTGACCGACACCCTCGCCGCCGCGAAGGCGGAGGGGCGCTCCGCGCTCATCGCCTACCTCCCGGCCGGCTTTCCGACCGTGGACGGCGGCATCGAGGCGATCAAGGCCGTCTTCGACGGTGGCGCGGACGTCGTCGAGGTCGGGCTGCCGCACAGCGACCCGGTCCTGGACGGCCCGGTCATCCAGACCGCCGACGACATCGCCCTGCGCGGCGGCGTCAGGATCGCGGACGTCATGCGGACGGTGAAGGAGGCCCACGCGGCCACCGGCAAGCCCGTGCTCGTCATGACGTACTGGAACCCGATCGACCGCTACGGCGTCGAGCGGTTCACCGCCGAGCTCGCCGAGGCGGGCGGCGCCGGGTGCATCCTGCCCGACCTGCCGGTCCAGGAGTCCGCCCTGTGGCGGGAGCACGCCGAGAAGCACGGCCTCGCGACCGTCTTCGTCGTGGCGCCCAGCAGCAAGGACGCGCGGCTCGCCGAGATCACCGCGGCCGGCTCCGGCTTCGTCTACGCGGCCTCGCTGATGGGTGTCACCGGCACCCGTGAGTCCGTCGGCACCCAGGCACAGGACCTGGTGCGGCGCACCCGGGCCACCGGCACCGGCCTGCCCGTCTGCGTCGGCCTCGGCGTCTCCGACCGCGCCCAGGCCGCCGAGGTCGCCGGCTTCGCGGACGGCGTGATCGTCGGTTCGGCCTTCGTCAAGCGGATGCTGGACGCCCCGGACCACGCGAGGGGCATCGAGGACGTCCGCGCCCTCGCGGGCGAGCTGGCGGCCGGGGTGCGCGGACAGGCGTAGGCGGCCGGTCCGCGAAGTCCGAGGGAACCCGAGAGGGCCCGGGGGAACCCGAGAGGGCCCGACGGATGGCGGTCACCCGAACGGGTGGACCTGGGACCGGGGAGGCGCAATGCGCCTCCCCGGTTCGTTCTGGGGGTGTGAGCGAGAACAACCATCACGGAAAGCGCACGGCCCGGGACCGGCTGGCGGTCGAGCGTGAGAAGCAGCGGGCCGCGGAGCGGCGACGGCGCACGCTGATCGTGGCCGCGAGCGTCGTCTGCGTCCTGGGCCTGGCGGCGGTGATCGGCGTGGTCGCCGCGAACTCCGGCAAGAGCGGCAAGAGCAGTGCGGCCGGCCCGATCGTCGCGCCCTCGGGAGCCCAGGGCAAGGACAGTCTCGCGATCCCGGTCGGCAAGGACGGCGCCAAGTCGACGCTCACCGTGTGGGAGGACTTCCGCTGCCCGGCCTGCCAGGCGTTCGAGGCGGCCTACCGCCCGACGATCCACGAGCTGACCGACGCCGGCAAGCTCAGGGCCGAGTACCACCTGGTCAGGCTGATCGACGGCAACCTCGGCGGCACCGGCTCCCTGCGCGCCGCCAACGCCGCGGCCTGCGCCCAGGACGCCGGCAGGTTCCCGGCGTACCACGACGTGCTCTACGAGAACCAGCCCAAGGAGACCGACGACGCCTACGCCGGCAACGACAAGCTCATCCAGCTCGCGAGCAAGGTCGGCGGCCTGAACACCCCGGCCTTCGACAAGTGCGTCGGAAACGGCACGCACGACAGCTGGGTCGACAAGTCCCACCAGGCCTTCCGGGCCGGCGGCTTCTCGGGCACCCCGACCGTCCTGCTGAACGGGAAGAACATCGGCCAGGACCGGACGATGACCCCGGCGAAGCTGAAGCAGATGGTGGAGGCGGCCGACAAGGGATGAGGAGCCGACAAGGGATGAGTAAGGGATGAGTAAGGGGCAGCAGCGGTGGCGGGACGTGCGGCCGTGCGGCGGGCCGCCTGTTATGGACCCGTAGCCGGGCCGCTCGACGTGGGCCCGCTCCGGCTGCGGTAGCGTCGACCTTGCCATGGAACTTGCCTACATTCCCAGCCCATCGCGAGGGGTGCTGTACCTCGGCCCCATTCCGCTGCGCGGCTATGCCTTCTGCATCATCATCGGCGTCTTCGTCGCCGTCTGGCTCGGCAACAAGCGCTGGATCGCCCGCGGCGGGCGGGCCGGCACGGTGGCCGACATCGCTGTCTGGGCCGTGCCGTTCGGCCTGGTCGGCGGCCGGCTCTACCACGTGATCACGGACTACGAGCTGTACTTCAGCGAGGGCCGCAACTGGGTGGACGCCTTCAAGGTGTGGGAGGGCGGTCTCGGTATCTGGGGCGCGATCGCGCTCGGGGCGCTCGGAGCCTGGATCGGCGCCCGGCGCCGGGGCATCCCGATGCCCGCCTACGCCGACGCCGTCGCGCCCGGCATCGCCTTCGCGCAGGCGATCGGCCGCTGGGGCAACTGGTTCAACCAGGAGCTGTACGGGCGCGAGACGCACGTTCCGTGGGCGCTGCACATCACCTCCTCGGCGGACGGCCGGGTGCCGGGGTACTACCACCCGACGTTCCTGTACGAGTCCCTGTGGTGCGTCGGCGTCGGCTTCCTGGTCATCTGGGCGGACCGCCGCTTCAACATGGGTCACGGCCGGGCCTTCGCGCTCTACGTGGCCGCCTACTGCGTGGGCCGCGGCTGGATCGAGTACATGCGTGTCGACGACGCCCACCACATCCTCGGCCTGCGGCTGAACGACTGGACCGCGCTGCTGGTCTTCCTGCTCGCGGTGACCTACATCTGGGTGTCCTCGAAGAAGCGGCCGGGCCGGGAGGCCGAGGTCGAGCCGGGCGTGGAACCGGTCGCCGGGGACACGCCACAGGACCGGGCGCAGGACCGGGCGCAGGACCGGGCGCAGGACCGGGCGCAGGACCAGGCCCGGGACAAGACGCGGGACGACTCCACCGGGTCGGTGGCCGCCGGGGACGCCGGGGACGCGAAGCACCCGGAGGACGACACGGACGCCGCGGAGGACGCGCCGGACCTGAAGGACGAGGCCAAGCCCGCCAAACAGGGCTGACGGCCCGTTCCACGACGGCGAGGGCGCCCGCGGCCCGTGCGGGCGCCCTCGCCGCATGTGATCAGCATCTGCGGGCCAGTGTCAGGGTCCGCTGCGCCGCCGCCACCACCGCCGCGTCGATGAAGCGGCCGTCGGGGAGGGCCTGCGCGCCCCGGTCCGTGGTGGCCGCCTTGATGATTGTCTCGGCCTCCTCCAGCTCGCGGTCGGTCGGGAGGTAGGCGCGTTCGATGATCGGGAGCTGACGGGGGTGGATGGCCGCGCGGCCGAGGAAGCCCAGGGCGCGGCCATGGGCGCAGGACGCGGCCAGGCCCTCCAGATCCCGGATGTCGGGGTGGACGGACTGGGCCGGCGGGGCGAGACCGGCGGCGCGGGCGGCCACGACCACGCGGGCGCGGCACCAGTCCAGGCCGGAGTCCTGCCGCACCCCGAGGTCGGCCCGGAGGTCCGCCTCGCCGATCGAGATGCCGCGCAGGGAGGGGTGCGCGGAGGCGATGGCGTAGGCATGCTCGATGGCCACGGCGGTCTCCAGGAGGGCGTAGAGCGGGGGACCCGGACCGTCTGCCGCGGACGGCCCCGCACCGGCTTCCGCCGGCTCGGTCTGTTTCACGATCCCCACCACCTGCTCCGCCGACGTCACCTTCGGCAGCCGCAGCCCGGCCAGGCCCGGCCGGGGTGCCACGGCCGCCAGGTCCGCGGCGGACAGCGGTCCGCCGACCGCGTTGACGCGCACATGGACCGGGACCGGCGGCGGCTCGGTCAGCAGTTCGGCCGTGGCGGCGCGGGCGTACTCCTTGCGGTCCGGGGCGACCGCGTCCTCCAGGTCGACCACGACCACGTCGGCGCCGGAGGCGAGGGCCTTGGCGACCACGTGCGGGCGGTCGCCGGGGACATAGAGCCAGGTCAGCGGGAAGGGGGCGATGGCCGTCACAGGGCGCCCTCCGCGCGCAGCGCGGCCAGTTCCTCCGGGGTCAGGCCCAGTTCGGTCAGCACCGCGTCCGTGTCCGCGCCGTGCGGGCGGCCCGCCCAGCGGATCGCGCCGGGGGTGGCGGAGAGCCGGAAGAGGACGTTCTGCATGCGCAGCCGGCCGAGCTCCGGGTCGTACAGCGTGGTCAGGGTGCCCAGCGCCTGGTACTGTGGGTCGGCCATCACGTCCCGGACGTCCTGGACCGGCGCGATGGCCGCCTCGGCCTTCTCGAAGGCGGCCATGACCTCGGTGCGGGTGTGCCGGGCGATCCAGCCGCCGACCGCCTCGTCGAGCACGTCGGCGTGCGCGGCCCGGCCGGCGCCGGTCGCGAACCACGGCTCGTCGATCAGCTCCGGCCGGCCCACCAGGCGCATCACCCGTTCCGCCACCGACTGGGCCGAGGTGGAGACGGCGACCCAGGTGCCGTCCGAGGTGCGGTAGGTGTTGCGCGGGGCGTTGTTCCCGGTGCGGTTGCCGGTGCGGGGCTGGACGTATCCGAGCTGGTCGTACCAGAGGGGCTGCGGCCCGAGGACCGTCAGGATCGGCTCGATGATCGCCATGTCGACGATCTGCCCGGCGCCGGTGCGCTCCCGGGCCGCCAGCGCGGTCATCACCGCGTACGCCGTGGCCAGGCCCGCGATCGAGTCGGCGAGCCCGAACGGCGGCAGCGTCGGGGGCGCGTCCGGTTCGCCGGTGATCGCGGCGAAGCCGCTCATCGCCTCCGCGAGGGTGCCGAAGCCGGGGCGGGAGGCGTAGGGGCCGAACTGGCCGAACCCGGTGACCCGGGTCAGGACCAGGCGCGGGTTGGCCGCCGACAGCTCCGGCCAGCCGAGCTCCCACTTCTCCAGGGTGCCGGGACGGAAGTTCTCGACGATCACGTCGGCGGTCGCCGCCAGCCGCAGCAGGGTCGCCCGGCCGCCCGGCCTGGACAGGTCCAGGGTGATGGTGCGCTTGTTGCGGCCGAGCAGCTTCCACCACAGGCCGACGCCGTTCTTCGAGGGGCCGTGGCCACGGGAGGGGTCGGGCCTGATGGGGTGCTCGACCTTGATGACCTCGGCGCCGAAGTCACCGAGCATGGTGGCGGCGATCGGCCCGGCGAAGAGGGTGGCGAGGTCCAGGACACGAAGGCCCGCGAGGGGCGCGGGGGACTCCGCCCCGGGCGTGCGCGGCGTCATGGGCGGGACGCCTCCAGGTGGGTCAGCCGGGCCAGGGCGTCGAAGCCGGTGCCGTTGAAGTCGCCCACGGACGTGGCCAGCCGGTTCTTGAGCGGGGCCGTCCAGCGGTCGGGGAGGGCGGCGGGAGAGCCGGCGAGCAGGGCGGCGATGCCCCCGGCCGTGGCGCCGCCCGAGTCGGTGTCCCAGCCGCCGGAGACGACCCGGCAGATCGAGCCCGCGAAGTCGCCGTCGGCGTGGGTGAGGGCGGCGGCGATCAGCGCGGTGTTGGGGACGGCGTGGACCCAGTGGTAGGCGGAGTGGGTGGCGTGGAGTTCGTCCACGACCGACTCGAAGTCCTCGCGTCCGGCGGCCAGTTGGATGGCGTGCCGGATCGCCCGGGCGAGCCGGGAGCCGGGTGGCACCACCCTGAGGCCGGTGGCCAGGCAGGTGTGGACGTCGTGGGCACCGGTGGTCGCGGTAGCGATGACGGCGGCGGCGAACATCGCGGCGTAGACGCCGTTCGCGGTGTGGGTGAGGGTCGCGTCGCGGTGCGCCTGCTCGGCCGCGGCCGCCGGGTCGCCCGGGTTGGTCCAGCCGTGCATGTCGGCGCGGATCAGGGCGCCGATCCACTCGCGGAAGGGGTTGCGGTGACGGGCGGTGTGCGGCGGGCCGATGCCCAGCAGGAGGTTGCGGTAGGCGACGCGTTCGGCGGTGAAGGTGCGGCCGGCGGGGAGTTCGTCCAGCCAGAGCCGGGCGGCGTCGGTGGTGGTGAAGCCTCTGCCGTGGCGTTGCAGCAGGAGAAGGTTGAGCAGGGGGTAGTTGAGGTCGTCGTCCTCGGGCATGCCGTCGATGTTCTCGGCGAGCGAGGTGGTCGCCGAGCGGCGGTTCCAGGGATACTTCGCGGCCAGGTCCTCGGGCACACCGCGGGCGGTGAACCAGGTGGTCAGGGGCCAGTTGCCGGTGGACCGGGCGAGTTGGCGGATGCCGTCGAGGGGGAGCTTCTCGACGGGCTTGCCGAGCAGGCAGCCTGCGGCCCGGCCCAGCCAGGCGGCCTCCAGGCGCGCCCGGCCGGGTGCGGCCGGGCGCTGCGGGCCCGGTGGCGCCGGCCAGTTGGGGCACAGGGACCTGATCGCGGTCAGGTCCGTCGGCTCCACGTCCGCCAGCCGGCTGGGCAGCTCGGCCAGTTCGTCCAGCAGGTCCTCCGCCAGCAGGCGCAGATAGCGTGGGGCCCGCTGCGGGGAGGCGCCCGCCCGGGCCGGGGCCTCGGGGCCCTTGGCCGCCCGCCACCGGGCCGCGACCGCCGACGGTTCGCGGCCGTCCTGCACCGCCTGGCGCAACTCGTGGCCCAGCAGGTCCTCCGGCTGGACCCAGGTCAGTCGGAGCATCCCGGGTCTCCCATCTCGGCGAACGCCCGCTCGTGGGCCCGTCGCCGTCGTACGTCCTTCTCGAAGATCTCCCGGGCCACCCCGGTCAGCGTGCGCGCCGGTTCCCACAGGTCCAGACGGCTGGCCTCCGCCACCGTCTTCGCCCAGTCCTCCGGGACCGGCGAGCCCAGCGCTCCCGCCAGCGCCCCGGCCATCGTCGCGATGGAATCGCAGTCGCGGCCGTAGTTCACCGCGCCCAGGACGGCCTGGCGGCAGTCGCCGCGCGCCACCGTCAGCATGCCCAGCGCGACGGGCAGTTCCTCGATCGCGTGCAGCCGGGACGGGCGGCGGGCACCCAGCGAGGGGTTCCGGTAGTCGGCGCCGACCGTGTCGTACGGTGCCACCGCCTGCCGCAGCGGATCCAGCGCCGACTCGAAGTCCGAGTGCCGGCACGCCACTTCGCAGACCTGCTCGATCGCCGTCCGGGTGCCGTCCTTCGCCAGCGACAGGCATGCCGCCACGACCGAGTCCGGGGTGGCCCCCGGCGCGCACGCCGCCGCCACCCCGGCCGCGAGGACGCCCGCCGCCTCCCGGCCGTACGACGACTGGTGGGCGCCCGCCAGGTCGAGCGCCTCGGCGTAAGCGGCCGCCGGGTTCGCCGCGTTGACCAGTCCGACCGGGGCGGCGTACATCGCGGCACCGCAGTTGACGATGTTGCCGACGCCCGCCTCGCGCGGGTCGATGTGACCGTAGTGCAGCCGGGCCACCAGCCACTTCTCCGCCAGGAAGACCCGTTGCAGTGGCAGTGCCGCCGCCTCCAGCTCCGGAATCCAGCGCGGGTTGGTCATCAGGTCGGGGACCAGGTGGTCGGCGATGGCGTAGGCGTCCAGGTGGTCGCGGACCCGCGCGTACACCCGCACCAGGGCGTGCGTCATCAACGTGTCGTCCGTGACGTGGCCGTCGCCCTTGTGGTACGGGGCCAGGGGGCGCGCGGTGCGCCAGTCCTCGCCGTGCCAGGGACCGACGACGCCGTGCACGCGGCCGCCGTGGCGCTGGAGGATCTGGTCGGGGGAGTAGCCCTCGACGGGGCCGCCGAGCGCGTCGCCGACGGCGGCACCGACGAGCGCACCGGTGATTCGCTCCTCCAGGCCCGGGCCCCGCACCGCACCTCGGCTCTGTTCTCCTTTGGGCGTCATGCCCCGAATCATCCTCCTGGAGGGGCCGGTTGTGCGGCTTCCAGGAGTTCGGCGAGTTCCACCAGGTCGGTACCGGTCAGGCGCGGCAGCACACAACCGGACAGGGTGCGGCAGGCGTTCCGCCAGGACGCCGGGATCGCCTCGCCGCCGCCCAGCGCACCGGTCAGCGCGCCCGCGAGGGCCGGCGCGGAGTCGGCGACCCGGGACAGACAGGCCGCGGCCGGCAGCGCCTCCGCGATCCTTCCGCCCGCCGCCGTGGCCAGGGCCAGCGCGACCGGAACCGTCTCGGCGGCGGCGATGCCGTAGCTGTAGACATGGTCGACGATCTGGTGCTCCAGCAGCGGCACCAGCGCGAACGCGCCCTCGTCGCCCTGGGCCAGACGCAGCGCGTGCCGGGCGTTGCGGCCGATCTCCGTCTCCTCGGGCAGTTCGGCCAGCGCGGCCGTGACGCAGGCGCCGAGCCCGGCGCCGGCCAGCGCCGCAGCGAGCGCCGCCGCCATCGCCCGGGCGCCGTGCACGCCGTCGCCGTCCTGGGTGTAGCGGGCGTCGAACTCGGCCAGTTCGGCGGCGCGCCGGGGGTCGCCCGGATGGGCCACGGCCAGCACACAGGCCCGTACGCAGGCCGCGTCGTCGAAGTAGTGCGGGTTGTCGTGGCCGGTGGCGGGCGGGCGCAGACCGGCGGCGAGGTTGCCGAGGCCGGCCCGCACGGAGATACGGGCGCGCAGTGGCAGCACCGCCGACTCGACCTCGGGCGCGCGTTCGGCCGCCGCCGCGACCTCACTGGCCACGGTGTTCCAGGTGAGGTCGATCGCGGCCCGCATCCGGCGCTCCCGGCTGAGATCGCCGAGCGCAGCGTCGTCACCGGCCCGCAGCACCGCCTCCGCCGCGAACACCGCCCACTCGGCGTCGTCGGAGGGGCCCAGGCGCAGCGGCTCGGGAGGCTGGTTGAGCGCGATGGGGACGGGCAGCGTGGTCGTCGCGTTCTGCTCGGCGAAGGTGTCGAGTTCCCGGGTGAGCCGCCGGGTCCACTCGGGCATCCGCGCGGCCCGGTGCCGGGCGGCCGGCCACCCGGCCGCATCCCCCGCGGCCAGCCCCAGCAGCAACCCCTCCACCCGCCGCGTCACGCCCCCACCTCGCCGTCCTGGAGGGCGAGCGGGCCGACGACGGGGTCGGGGAAACGGCCGGGGAAGGGGTCGGGGAGATGGCCGGGGGAGGGGGCGGGGGCCTCCGGCCGTACGGGAGCGTCCCGCCGCGGGAGATGTCCGCGCCGCAGGACGACCTCGGGCCGGTCCGCCCGCTCCTGCCGATCGGCGGGCATGCCCCTCCCGGGCTCCCGTGCGCGGGCCAGCAGCAGGTCCGCCAGCTCCAGCACGTGCTGTCCGGCCATCGACGGCAGGCAGCTGCCCCGGGCCGGGCCGATGGCCGCCGCCCACTCCTCCGGGATGGCGGCGGCCCCCTGCGTCGCGCCGGCCAGGGCGCCCGCGACCGCCGCCGTGGTGTCGGCGTCGCGGCCCATGTTCACGGCGGCGAGCACCGCGGCGCGGAAGTCGCCGTCGGCGGCCGCGTACGCGCCGAACGCGAGGGCGACCGCCTCCGGGGCCAGGTCGGTCCAGGGGTAGCCGCCGATGACGACCGCGGAGCGGACCGCGCGTTCGCCGCGGTGGGCGACGGCCGTGGCCCGGCGCAGCGAGCGGGCCGTCCAGGAGTCGTCCGGGACCACGGCGAGGGCGGCCGCCACGACGGCGACCGGCGGGGCGCCCGCCATGGCCGCCGCGACCCCGGCCGCCACCGCCCGGCCGCCGTGGATGCCCTCGCCCTCGTGGCTGACCGAGCCGTCGATCGCCACCAGGCGGGCCGCCTCGCCGGGGCGGCCGGCGGCGAACACCCCGAAGGGGGCGGCCCGCATGGCGAGGCCGTCGCTCCAGGCGTGCCGGTGCTGGGCGGAGATGGGGGCGGCCAGTCCCCGGCGGAGGTTCTCCAGCGTGCCCCGCTCGCTGAACCCGGCGCCGCGGAAGGGAGCCTCGGCCCGGTCGGCGATCAGCTCGTGCCAGGCCGCCTCCACCAGGGACGGGGTGAGCGCCGAGCCGTGCCGGGCCAGCAGCAGGCCGGAGAAGAGGGCGTACTCGGTGTCGTCCGTGCCGGCCGGGCGCTCGGTGACGTAACCCGTGATCCGGCCCCAGCGGGCACGGATCTCCGACGGCTTCAGGTTCTCCGCCGGCGCCCCGAGGGCGTCTCCGACGGCGAGGCCGAGCAGCGCGCCGCGCGCCCGTTCGCGGAGGGCGGCCGGGGGGATGCCGGCGGTCGAAGCCATCGGGGGACTCTCCTCTCCAGGGCGCGGCGCCGGTGAGGGCACGGCCCTTTGCGGAACTGTCCCCGGTGCCGGGCCGGGCGCAGCCTCGCGCATCACAGCGTCACCCGTACGACATATGTGCAGTTATCCGCTCGGATGAGCGATGCGGTGCAAAACCGCAGGTTAGCCCAGCCTTCCCTTGCTGGCGGGCGTGAAATTATCGGCGTAGGTTCCCTGTCGTCGAAAAGTAGAACTCGTCCAAAAGCAAGCCTTGCCTAAGCTCCTGGGGGGACCCTCATGGCCATCCTCGACACCGAAGCGACGCTCCACGAGGCGCACCGCGACAACCACACGCACCGCGACGTGAACGGTGGGTGGCTGCGTCCCGCGGTCTTCGGCGCGATGGACGGCCTGGTCTCCAACCTCGCCCTGATGACCGGTGTCGCGGGCGGTGCGGTGAGCCAGCAGACCATCATCCTCACCGGACTCGCCGGCCTGGCCGCCGGTGCTTTCTCCATGGCCGCAGGCGAGTACACCTCCGTCGCCTCCCAGCGTGAGCTGGTCGAGGCAGAGCTGGCCGTCGAGCGGCGTGAGCTGCGCAAGCACCCGCAGGACGAGGAGGACGAGCTCGCCGCCCTCTATGTGGCGCGGGGCGTCGAGCCCGAACTTGCCCGCGAGGTCGCCCGGCAGCTGTCCAAGGACCCGGAGCAGGCCCTGGAGATACACGCCCGCGAGGAGCTGGGCATCGATCCGGGGGACCTGCCCTCGCCGCTGGTCGCCGCGGTCTCGTCCTTCGGCTCGTTCGCGCTCGGCGCGCTGCTGCCTGTGGCGCCCTATCTGCTGGGTGCCACCGCGCTGTGGCCGGCCCTGCTGCTCGCGCTCCTCGGGCTGTTCGCCTGCGGTGCGGTGGTGGCCAGGGTGACCGCGCGGACCTGGTGGTACAGCGGTTTGCGGCAGCTTGCCCTGGGTGGCGCCGCGGCCGGTGTGACGTACGTCCTGGGCACCTTGTTCGGAACGGCCGTAGGATGACGTGGCTGGGACTTATGCGTTGGGCCGCATAAGTACCCGTTACTCGCTGGTTTCGACTGCATGACCACCGGGCATGAGCCGTAAGCGCTGTGGGCAATGAGGCCTGCCGCGCACCCACGGGGCGGGCGGACACTGCTCTCCCCGCCCCTCGGGCCGACGCGCATGGATCTGACCGATCTTGTCCGTGTCGGTACCCCCATGACTTCCACCGCTGGGCGCGGTACCCCCGCCGCGGGCCCGCGGTGTCCGCATGTTGGAACGGAGTATCTGGTTCCGGGCAACCGCTCCATCATGTAATCTGCACGAAATTTCGCACTTACGCAGAGGGCCAACGTCGTCCCTCGGCACTGCACATGCCACATGACGACGACGGGAGAGCCGATGCGTACGCCGCGCCAGCCGTCCCAGCACTCCGCGAATGGCCAGAACTGGTCGTTCATGGATGCTCGCCCTGCTGCGCAGGGTATGTACGACCCCCGCAACGAGCACGACGCCTGCGGCGTCGGCTTCGTGGCCACCCTCACCGGCGAGGCGAGCCACGCGCTGGTCGAGCAGGCGCTCACGGTTCTGCGCAACCTGGAGCACCGCGGCGCCACCGGCTCCGAGCCCGACTCCGGCGACGGTGCGGGCCTGCTCTCCCAGGTGCCCGACGCGTTCCTGCGCGAGGTGGCCGGATTCGAGCTGCCCCAGGCCGGCGCCTACGCGGTCGGCATCGCCTTCCTGCCGGAGGACGGCACCGAGGACGCCGTCTCACACATCGAGACGATCGCGGCCGGCGAGGGCCTGACGGTCCTCGGCTGGCGCGAGGTCCCGGTCGCCCCCGAGCTGCTGGGCGCCACCGCCCGCTCCACGATGCCGGTCTTCCGCCAGCTGTTCGTCACCGACGGCGTGAGCGAGGGCATCGCGCTGGACCGCAGGGCGTTCGTGCTGCGCAAGCGCGCCGAGCGCGAGGCGGGCGTCTACTTCCCGTCGCTGTCGGCCCGCACCCTCGTCTACAAGGGCATGCTGACCACAGGCCAGCTGGAGCCGTTCTTCCCGGACCTGTCCGACCGCCGCTTCGCCTCGGCCATCGCGCTCGTCCACTCCCGCTTCTCGACGAACACCTTCCCGAGCTGGCCGCTCGCGCACCCGTACCGCTTCGTCGCGCACAACGGTGAGATCAACACCGTCAAGGGCAACCGCAACTGGATGGTCGCCCGCGAGTCCCAGCTGGCCTCGGAGCTGTTCGGAGGCAAGGACAACCTGGAGCGGATCTTCCCGATCTGCACCCCGGACGCCTCCGACTCCGCCTCCTTCGACGAGGTCCTGGAACTGCTCCACCTCGGCGGCCGCTCGCTGCCGCACTCCGTGCTGATGATGATCCCGGAGGCGTGGGAGAACCACGACTCCATGGACCCGGCGCGGCGTGCCTTCTACCAGTTCCACTCCACGACGATGGAGCCCTGGGACGGCCCCGCATGCGTCACCTTCACCGACGGCACCCAGGTCGGCGCCGTGCTCGACCGCAACGGTCTGCGCCCGGGCCGCTACTGGGTCACCGACGACGGCCTGGTCGTTCTCGGCTCCGAGGTCGGCGTCCTCGACATCGACCCCGCCAAGGTCGTCCGCAAGGGCCGCCTGCAGCCGGGCCGCATGTTCCTCGTCGACACCGCCGAGCACCGCATCATCGAGGACGACGAGATCAAGGCGACCCTCGCCGGCGAGCAGCCCTACGCCGAGTGGCTGGAGGCCGGCGAGATCGAGCTGGGCGACCTGCCCGAGCGCGAGCACATCGTCCACACCCACGCCTCGGTCACCCGCCGCCAGCAGACCTTCGGCTACACCGAGGAGGAACTGCGCGTCATCCTGGCGCCGATGGCCAAGGCCGGCGCCGAGCCGATCGGCTCCATGGGCACCGACTCGCCGATCGCCGCGCTCAGCGAGCGCCCGCGTCTGCTCTTCGACTACTTCACCCAGCTGTTCGCGCAGGTCACCAACCCGCCGCTGGACGCGATCCGCGAGGAGCTCGTCACCTCGCTGCGCTCCTCGCTCGGCCCGGAGGGCAACCTGCTCGAGCCGACGGCCGCGTCCTGCCGCAGCGTCCTGCTGCCCTTCCCGGTCATCGACAACGACGAGCTGGCCAAGCTCATCCACATCAACGCCGACGGCGACATGCCCGGCTTCAAGGCCGCGACCCTGTCCGGTCTGTACCGGGTCTCCGGCGGCGGTGACGCGCTCGCCGCGCGCATCGAGGAGATCTGCGCCGAGGCCGACGCGGCCATCGGGAACGGCGCCCGCCTGATCGTCCTGTCCGACCGCCACTCCGACGCCGAGCACGCGCCGATCCCGTCGCTGCTGCTCACCGCGGCCGTCCACCACCACCTCATCCGCACCAAGCAGCGCACCCAGGTGGGCCTGCTGGTCGAGGCCGGCGACGTCCGCGAGGTCCACCACGTCGCCCTGCTCATCGGCTACGGCGCCGCCGCCGTCAACCCGTACCTGGCGATGGAGTCCGTCGAGGACCTGGTCCGCGCCGGCACCTTCCTGCCGGACATCGAGCCCGAGAAGGCCATCCGCAACCTGATCTACGCCCTCGGCAAGGGCGTGCTGAAGGTCATGTCCAAGATGGGCATCTCGACCGTCGCCTCCTACCGCGGCGCCCAGGTCTTCGAGGCCGTCGGCCTCGACGAGGCCTTCGTCGAGAAGTACTTCAACGGCACGGCCACCAAGATCGGCGGCGTCGGCATCGACGTCATCGCCAAGGAGGTCGCCGCCCGCCACGCCAAGGCCTACCCGGCCTCCGGCATCGCCCCGGCGCACCGCGCGCTGGAGATCGGCGGCGAGTACCAGTGGCGCCGCGAGGGCGAGCCGCACCTGTTCGACCCGGAGACGGTCTTCCGCCTCCAGCACTCCACGCGCACCGGCCGCTACGACGTCTTCAAGAAGTACACCTCCCGGGTGAACGAGCAGTCCGAGCGCCTGATGACGCTGCGCGGCCTGTTCGGCTTCAAGTCGGACCGGCAGCCGATCTCCGTCGACGAGGTCGAGCCGGTCTCCGAGATCGTCAAGCGCTTCTCCACCGGCGCCATGTCGTACGGCTCCATCTCCAAGGAGGCGCACGAGACCCTCGCCATCGCCATGAACCAGCTGGGCGGCAAGTCCAACACCGGTGAGGGCGGCGAGGACCCGGAGCGCCTGTACGACCCGGCGCGCCGCTCGTCCATCAAGCAGGTCGCCTCCGGCCGCTTCGGTGTGACCTCCGAGTACCTGGTCAACGCCGACGACATCCAGATCAAGATGGCCCAGGGCGCCAAGCCCGGCGAGGGCGGCCAGCTGCCCGGCCACAAGGTGTACCCGTGGGTGGCCAAGACCCGGCACTCGACGCCGGGCGTGGGACTCATCTCCCCTCCGCCGCACCACGACATCTACTCCATCGAGGACCTGGCCCAGCTGATCCACGACCTGAAGAACGCCAACCCGCAGGCCCGCATCCACGTGAAGCTGGTCTCCGAGGTCGGCGTCGGCACGGTCGCGGCCGGCGTGTCCAAGGCGCACGCGGACGTGGTCCTGATCTCCGGCCACGACGGCGGCACGGGCGCCTCCCCGCTGACGTCGCTGAAGCACGCGGGCGGCCCCTGGGAGCTCGGCCTGGCCGAGACCCAGCAGACCTTGCTGCTCAACGGCCTGCGGGACCGCATCGTGGTGCAGACCGACGGCCAGCTGAAGACCGGCCGCGACGTCGTCATCGCCGCGCTGCTGGGCGCCGAGGAGTTCGGTTTCGCGACCGCTCCGCTCGTCGTCTCCGGCTGCGTGATGATGCGGGTCTGCCACCTGGACACCTGCCCGGTCGGCATCGCCACCCAGAACCCGACCCTGCGCGAGCGCTTCGCCGGCAAGGCCGAGTACGTCGTGAACTTCTTCCAGTTCATCGCCGAGGAGGTCCGCGAGCTCCTCGCCGAGCTGGGCTTCCGCTCCATCGAGGAGGCCGTCGGTCACGCCGAGGCTCTCGACGTGACCCGCGCGGTCGACCACTGGAAGGCGCAGGGTCTGGACCTTCAGCCGCTGTTCCACGTGCCCGAGCTGCCCGAGGGTGCGGTGCGCCACCAGGTGATCGCCCAGGACCACGGCCTGGAGAAGGCGCTCGACAACGAGCTGATCAAGCTCGCCGCCGACGCCCTGGCCGCGGCCGGCGCCGCCGACGCCCAGCCGGTGCGCGCCCAGGTCGCCATCCGCAACATCAACCGCACGGTCGGCACCATGCTCGGCCACGAGGTGACGAAGAAGTTCGGCGGCGCGGGCCTGCCCGACGGCACCATCGACATCACCTTCACCGGCTCCGCCGGCCAGTCCTTCGGCGCCTTCGTCCCGCGCGGCATCACGCTGCGCCTGGAGGGCGACGCCAACGACTACGTCGGCAAGGGCCTGTCCGGCGGCCGGATCGTCGTCCGCCCGGACCGCGCGGCCGACCACCTCGCCGAGTACAGCGTCATCGCGGGCAACACCCTCGCCTACGGCGCAACCGGAGGCGAGATGTTCCTGCGCGGCCGCAGCGGTGAGCGGTTCTGCGTCCGCAACTCCGGCGCGCTGGTCGTCTCCGAGGGCGTGGGCGACCACGGCTGCGAGTACATGACCGGTGGTCGTGCGGTGGTGCTCGGCCCGACGGGCCGCAACTTCGCGGCCGGCATGTCCGGCGGTGTCGCATACGTCATCGACCTCGACCGCGACAACGTCAACGTCGGCAACCTGGAGTCGATCGAGGCACTGGACGAGGCCGACAAGCAGTGGCTGCAGGACGCGGTCCGCCGCCACCAGCAGGAGACGGGCTCCACCGTCGCCGAGAAGCTGCTCGCCGAGTGGGACACCGCGGTGGAGCGCTTCAGCAAGATCATCCCCAGCACGTACAAGGCAGTGCTCGCCGCCAAGGACGCCGCCGAGCGAGCCGGTCTGTCCGAGACCGAGATCACCGAGAAGATGATGGAGGCGGCGATCAATGGCTGACCCGAAGGGCTTCTTGAACCACGGCCGCGAGGTCGCCAAGTCCCGCCCGGTCCAGGAGCGCGTCAAGGACTGGAACGAGGTCTACGTCCCCGGCTCGCTGCTGCCGATCATCAGCAAGCAGGCCAGCCGGTGCATGGACTGCGGCATCCCGTTCTGCCACAACGGCTGTCCGCTCGGGAACCTGATCCCGGAGTGGAACGACTACGCCTACCGCCAGGACTGGGCGGCCGCCTCCGAGCGCCTGCACGCCACGAACAACTTCCCGGAGTTCACCGGGCGGCTGTGCCCGGCGCCGTGCGAGTCGGCCTGTGTGCTCGGCATCAACCAGCCGCCGGTCACCATCAAGAACGTCGAGGTCTCGATCATCGACAAGGCGTGGGAGACCGGTGACGTCGCGCCGCAGATCCCCGAGCGCCTGTCCGGCAAGACGGTCGCCGTCATCGGCTCGGGCCCGGCGGGCCTGGCCGCCGCCCAGCAGCTGACCCGGGCCGGCCACACCGTCGCCGTCTACGAGCGCGCGGACCGCGTCGGAGGCCTCCTGCGTTACGGCATCCCCGAGTTCAAGATGGAGAAGCGGCACATCAACCGCCGTATCGAGCAGATGCGCGCGGAGGGCACCCGCTTCCGCACCGGCGTCGAGATCGGCCGCGACCTGAAGGCGACGGACCTGAAGAAGCGGTACGACGCCGTCGTGATCGCCGCCGGTGCCACCACCGCGCGCGACCTGCCGGTCCCGGGCCGCGAGCTCAAGGGCATCTACCAGGCCATGGAGTACCTGCCCCTGTCCAACAAGGTGCAGGAGGGTGACTACGTCACCGCGCCGATCTCGGCCGAGGGCAAGCACGTCGTCGTCATCGGCGGCGGTGACACCGGTGCGGACTGCGTGGGCACCGCCCACCGTCAGGGCGCGGCTTCCGTCACCCAGCTGGAGATCATGCCCCGCCCGAACGACGAGCGGAACCCGGTCAACCAGCCCTGGCCGACCTTCCCGATCCTCTACAAGGTCACCTCGGCCCACGAGGAGGGCGGCGAGCGCATCTACTCGGCGTCCACGACCCACTTCGAGGGCGACGAGGACGGCAATGTGCAGTGGCTGCACCTGGCCGAGGTCGAGTTCGTCGACGGCAAGCTGACCCAGAAGCCGGGAAGCGAGCGCAAGGTCCCGGCCCAGCTGGTCACCCTGGCCATGGGCTTCACCGGCACCGACCGGGAGAACGGCCTGGTCGAGCAGTTCGGCCTGGAGCTCGACGAGCGCGGCAACATCGCCCGCGACGCCGACTTCCAGACCAACGTGCCGGGCGTGTTCGTCGCCGGCGACGCCGGCCGCGGCCAGTCGCTCATCGTGTGGGCGATCGCCGAGGGCCGCTCGGCCGCCCGCGGTGCCGACCGGTACCTGACCGGCGCCAGCGACCTGCCGGCCCCGATCCGCCCGACGGACCGTGCGCTGATGGTCTGACGCGCGACCGCACAAAAGACGTCCCGTACAACGGCGTACGGGCGGGATATCTGGGGCGAATAGCCCCAGGTCCCCCCAGACGGCGCCTGCCCTCCAAGTCCCCGACCGGACCTGGGGCAGGCGCCGCCGCTTTTCCGGGCCGCGCCCCGCCCGGGACTCTTCGCCCGGCCTTGGACTCTTCGCCCGGCCCGAGACCTTCGCTCAATCAGAGACCTTCGCTCACGCCGAGGTTTGCGCTCAGCCCGAACTCGCGCTCAGCCCCTCGAACCTCACCGTGGCGTCCTCCGTGTAGGCGCCCACCCTGCCCCGCACGTAGGGCCGTTCGGCGTCGGTGAAGTTCACCAGCGGTCTGCCGCCCACCGCGACCGACAGCTCGGGCCCGTGCTGGCGCACCCGTACCTCGTACCACTGGCCGACCGGGTACGGCGTACGTCCCGTGGCCAGGAATCGCTGGCCGCCCGGATGGGCCGGGTCCCGCTTGCCGAGCTCCCAGCCGTTGGGCTTGAGAGTGATGTAGTAGAAGTGCTCCGGGTCGGTGTACGCCCACACCAGCCACGGCACCTCCCACGGGTTGGGCTTCGGCGCGCGCAGCTGCCTGACCGCCCGCATCCGCGCCGCGTAGCGCACATCGGTGTAGGAGGCGGTGCTCACCACCAGCCCCGCATGCGTGGTGCCGGGGTCCTCGGCCGCCCTGGGGGACAGCGAAAGGGAAACGTCGTCGCCCGTGTTGGTGCCGTGGCCGTCGAAGACCGACAGCCAGCGGCCGTGCGTGGAGCCGTCGCGCCAGGGCACGGCCGGTGGCGGGCCGTGGCCCCCGCACCGGCCCAGGGCGATCACGAGGACCGCGGTCAGGGCCAGCGACAGTGTCAGGGCGGTGAGGAGGCGACCCCTGCGCCCCGCCGGAAGGGGAACCCGCCGACGGGGCCGCAGGAGTGAGGAGGTCATGCTGCCGAGTATGGCCCGGAGGTGGTGACCCCGACCGGCACCTCGGCGGCGAAGTCCTCGGCCAGTTGGGCGAGGACGCGCCCGGCCGCCCGTCCGTCGCCGAACGGGTTTCCGGCCGTCGCCATCCGCCGGTACTCCGCCGGGTCGTCGAGCAGCCTCTCGGCGCAGCTCACCACGGCGTCCGGGTCGGTGCCGACCAGTCGGGCGGCCCCCGCCTCCACCGCCTCCGGCCGTTCGGTGGTCGTGCGCAGGACGAGGGCGGGCTTGCTCAGGCTCGGGGCCTCCTCCTGGATGCCGCCCGAATCGGTGAGGACGAGGTCGCACTCGGCCAGCGTGGCCGCGAAGTCCAGGTAGCCGAGCGGCTCGACCAGCGAGATGCCGTCCTGGCCCTCGAGTTCGGGCAGCAGCGCGTCCCGCACGGCCGGGCTCTTGTGCAGCGGCAGCACGATCTCGACGTCTCCGCGCCGGGCCAGCCGGGTGAGCGCCCGGCCCATGCCGCGCATCCGCTCGCCCTGGTTCTCCCGGCGGTGCAGCGTCACCAGGATCCGCCGGGCACCGGTGCGGAAGGCGGAGGCACCGGTGCCCTCGGCCAGCACCCACAGCAGGTTGTCGATCACCGTGTTGCCGGTGGTGAACACCTGGTCGGCGGGGACGCCCTCGTCCCTGAGATGGCGGGCCGCGCGCGCGGTCGGCGCGAAGTGCCAGCGGGCGATCCGCCCGATCAGGCAGCGGTTGAGCTCCTCCGGGAACGGGTTGTCCAGGACTCCGGTGCGCAGCCCGGCCTCCACATGCGCGACCGGGATCTTCTCGTAGAAGGCGGCCAGGGCGCCGGCCAGCGCGGTGGTGGTGTCGCCCTGCACGACGACCAGGTCCGGGCGCTGGTCCCGCAGCACCTCGCCGAGTTCGCCGACCAGCCGGGCGGTCAGCTCGGACAGCTGCTGACGGCTGCGCATCACGTCGAGCGCGATCCGTACGCCGACGCCGAGCAGGCCGAGCATCTGGTGGAGCATCTCGCGGTGCTGTCCGGTGGTGACGACGACCGGCTCGAACTGCGCGTCGGCCGCCATCGCCCGCGCCACCGGCGCCAGTTTGATCGCTTCCGGCCGGGTCCCGAGCACCAGCATGGCGCGTACGGGCACGGCTGACGGGTGTGTGGACATGAAGAGGCCCCCCAAGGGCGTGCGCGGTCGCGACCGCGCACAGTGATGAATGGTGAGATGAGAGAGAAGAGGTCGAAACGCGGCCGATGGGACGCGACTGAAGGGACACGGCTGATGGGTCACGGCTGATGGGTCACGGCCGATGGGTCACGGCCGATGGGCGTGGCCGAGGACCGCGGTGCTCAGGTCCGCGCGGTCTTCAGCCAGGTCTGCTTGCCGGTGAGCATCCGCCAGAACCCCCACCAGCCGGCGGCGAACCAGATGTAGCCGTAGAGGACGAAGACGTGGGCGAGCAGGACCGAGCGCACCAGTCCCAGGTCGCGCTCACGTTTGGCGTAGACGAAGCCGTACGCGTAGGCCGCCGTGAACGACAGCAGGTACGGGCCGAGCAGCCACATGGGCGACACCAGCGGGTGTCCCACCTGCACGGAGGCCACCGCGGTGGCGCCCACGGCGAGGAGGAAGGACAGCGGCAGCAGCGAGGTGAGCAGGATCAGTACCGGGCTGGACAGGTGGTAGAGCAGGTCCAGGGCGGGCCGGATCGGCACGTCCCGCAGGATGAGCGGGACGAGACCGGCCGACTGCAAGTGGCCCTGGAACCAGCGGGATCGCTGGCGGATCAGGCGCCGCAGGCTGAGCACGGCCTGCTGGGAGACCGCGGCGGTGGTGCAGTGCTGGTTGGTCCAGCCCTTGGCGATCAGCCGGACCCCGAGGTCGAGGTCCTCGGTGAGGCTGTCGCTCCACGGCCCGTCCCCGTCCAGCGTGTTGAGGGCCGACAGCCGCATGAACTGCCCGTTGCCGCCCATCCCGACGCTGCCGATGAAACGGCGCGCGCTCTGGAACACGTCGCCGTAGACGACGAACTCCATGTCCTGCATCCGTGCGAGCAGCCCCTGGCGCCGGTTGTACATGCGCACACAGATCTGGACGGCGCCGGTGGCCGGGTCGTCGAAGTAGGGGTCCACGGACTGGACGACGTGCGGATCGAGCCGCCCGTCCGCGTCGACCACGCACAGCACGACGTCGGCGGGGTCGCGGCCCGCGAGCAGACCGGACTCCTTCAGATGCCGTACCCCGTCATTGAGCGCGGCGCCCTTGCCGCGGCGCGCGTCCGGCAGAGTGCGGCGGTGCAGCCGGACCCGTTCCGGATCGGCGGCCAGGGCTATTTCGCCGGTACGGTCGTCCGACGCGTCGTCGATGACGAGTGCCAGGAAATTCCCGGCGGGCAGTGCGGTGATGCGCGCCAGGCTTTCGGACAGCACTTTTTCTTCGTTCAGGCAGGCCAGAAGAAATACGTAGAAGCGCTCTCTGTGGTCGGAACGGGAACGTCGAATTCTGCGCCGCGAGAGCATGAATAGGCTCGTGTTGTAACAGCCGGCCAGCACGATCAGAGTGATGCTGGACCACAGGAGCAACTCCACGATCATAGCCGCTCCCGGTATGCATCCGAGCCGCGCACTGCTCCTGGTTGCTCCTGTTGCGCCTGTCTGCGCAGGCGTATCCGGGCCAGCAATATCAAACACGCGGCCAGACAGTAGAACAGAAATCCGACTCCGGCGGTGGCCTGCAGGGCCTTGGCCAACGCCAGGCCGGGTATCGCTTCCGGCGCGGCCATCGCCCCGGCGAGGGGCAGCAATGCCCCCAGAGCGGGTCGTCCGTACATGGTCCCCCCATAATTCGGTGCGCGTTCCCCAGCGCGCGAAGGTGAACCTAGCAGAGGTCGCGCTCCGCTCAGAAGACTATCTGAAAAAAGGACATGTCCGATCTTCCGATGAGGTCTCATGGGCCCCCGGGAATTCACTCTGCGGCCCATTGACACCCGTCCGGGCCGTCAGAAGAATCTATGGCTTCCTGTGGGAAATGCCTTCGTCAGTGATCAGTAATGATCGGTAAAGTGAAAGTGGGGGGAAGATTGTGAGACCAGTGATCCCGCCCTGGAAGCGGGCAACTTCCAGGATTTCCGTCGTCCTGCTGCTCGTCGCGGCCCTGCTGAGCGGCACCTTCCTGGCCGCGGGTGCCCAGGCCGCCGGCCGGGGCGGGCACCACGGCGGGTTTGTCGGCCCCCGGTCCGGGCTGAGCCGCATCGACCTCACCGGCTGGGCGAAGGCCCAGCTGCAGGCGGACCGCGCGCGCCGCGCCCGGCCGCACGGCAAGGCCGGCACCACCACGGTGACCACCCTCGCCACCGCGGCCGTCGTGCCGCGGCAGGCCGCGACGGCCGTCACCCGCCAGGCCCGCGCGCTCGCACCGGCCGAGGCCGCCGCGGCCGACGCCGCCGGCCCGGCCACCCTCGTCCTCTATGACACGGCCGGCCCCTACGGGCAGCTGGGCGAGCTGTACGCGATGGCCACGGCCAACCTCGCCGGCCACTTCGGCGCCGTGACGGCCAAGCCGGTCCAGCAGTACACGGCGGGCATGATCGACCAGTACTCGGCCGTGATCTACATCGGCTCCACCTACTACGGCGGCTCGATCCCGGACGCGGTCCCGGCCGCCTTCTACCAGGACGCGGCCGTGAGCACCAAGCCCGTGATCTGGATGGGCGCCAACGTCTGGAACATGGCGAACGCGGTCGGCACGGCCCAGTTCGCCCAGAAGTACGGCTGGGATCCGACGACGTCGTACTACGAGGACGGCGGTTCCGTCGGCAACGTCACGCAGGTGACGTACCGGGGCCAGAACCTCACCCGGACCATCCCGGCCGGGCAGGACGGCGGCGTACTGCGCCCCAACGTGCTGACGGGCGGCGGCTATCCGGCGGTCACCCGGCTCGCGGAGGGCCTGGACAGCTCCGACGGACACACCTTCGGCTGGGCGATCCGCTCGTCCAACCTCACCTACATCGGTGAGATCCCCTTCGCCTACGTCTCCGAGAGCGACCGCGTCATCGCGCTGGAGGACCTCCTCTTCGACGCCCTCGCCCCGGCGACCGCCGAACGGCACCGCGCGATCGTGCGCCTGGAGGACATCAGCCCCGACTCGGACCCCACCCAGCTGCGGGCCATGGCCGACTACCTCCACTCGCAGAACATCCCCTACGGCATCAACGTGATCCCCGTCTACACGGACCCCAACGGCACCTACAACAACGGCGCCGCGCAGACGGTCACCCTCGCCGACCGGCCGCAGGTGGTCAGCGCACTGAAGTACATGCTGGACAGGGGCGCGGTGCTGATGGACCACGGCTACACCCACCAGTACGGTACCGTCGCCAACCCCTACGACGGCGTGACCGGCGACGACTTCGAGTTCTACCGGGCGCACGTGGACTCGGCGAACAACGTCGTCTACGACGGGCCGGTCGCCGAGGACTCCACCACCTGGGCGCAGGGCCGGGTCACCAGCGCGCTGTCCGCGTTCACCGCGGCGGGCCTGCCCAAGCCGGCCCTGTGGACGACCCCGCACTACGCGGGCTCGGCGGCCGACTACCAGGTCTTCAGCTCCAACTTCTCCGCCCGGCTGGAGCGTTCGCTCTACTTCGCCGGGACCCTCAGCGGGACACAGGCCGACCCGAACCGCTTCATCGGCCAGTTCTTCCCGTACGTCGTCAAGGACGTGTACGGCACCAAGGTGCTGCCCGAGAACATCGGCAACTACGAACCGGAGGCCTACAACAACCATCCGCCGCGGCTCCCGGCCGACCTCATCGCCTCGGCCAGGGCCAACCTGGCCGTGCGGGACGGCTTCGCGAGCTTCTTCTACCACCCGTACTACCCGCTGCAGCCGCTGAAGGACACGATCGACGGCATCAAGGCGCTCGGGTACACCTTCGTCAGCCCGGCGGCCCTGTGAGGGCCCCGGCCCCGAGGTGGAGGACCGCCGCCGCCCTGGCGGCGGTCCTTCTCGCCGTGAGCGGCTGCACCCAGGCGGGGTCCGGGGGCGGGCGGCAGGGCGGGCACGGCGCGAAGGGCGGCAGCGGCCCGCCGCCCGCCCCCGCCGTGCGCACGTCCACGATGCGCGGCTTCGCGCTGCCCTCCTGGTACCGCACCGACTACGACAGCCCGGCCGCCGGCCGGTATCTGCGCGACATCAGGGCCACCGGCGCGCGCTGGGTCGCCCTGACCCCGACCTGGTACCAGAACCACGCCGCCGACTCCGCCCCGCACGCCACCCAGGAGACGGCGAGCGACGCGAGCCTGCGGCACATCGTGCGCCGCGCCCACGCGGCCGGCCTGAAGGTGATGATCAAGCCGCACATCGACCTGCCCGGCGACGAGGACCGCGCCGCCATCCGCCCCCGCGACCGGGCCGCCTGGTTCGCCGCGTACCGGTCGTTCATCACCCACTACGCGGACCTGGCCGCCGGCACCGGTGCCGAGCAGTTCTCGGTGGGCACCGAACTCGCCGGTGTCTCCGGCGACACCGCCGCCTGGACGGAGGTCGTCGCGGCCGTCCGCGACCACTACAGCGGACCGCTGACCTACGCCGCCAACTACGACGAGTACGAGCGCATCCACTTCTGGAAGGAGCTCGACCTCATCGGCATCGACGCCTACTGGCCGCTGTCCGCCCGGCCCACCGACGACCCAGCCCGGCTGCGGGCCGCCTGGCAGCCGATCCGCGAACACCTCGCCGCCTACGCGCGGCGCCAGGGCCGGCGGATCCTGTTCACCGAGGCGGGCTACGTCAGTCAGCGCGGCGCCACGACCGCCCCGTACTCCTGGACCGTCAGCCGGCGCAGCGGCGACGCCGAACAGGCCGCCGCCTACCGGGCGCTGCTGGACTCCTTCGAGGACCGCCCCTGGTGGGCCGGGGTCTGCTGGTGGATGTGGGACGACTGGCCGGACAGCGGCGAGACCCCGCCCACGCTGGCGTACAGCCCGCACGGGAAACCGGCGGAGCGGGTGCTGCGCGAGAAGTGGGCCCCCTGACAGGTGCGGGGAGGGCCGAGGCAGGCGTGGCGTAACCTCGGCCTTCCAGTCCTGGACCGAAGGGGGAGCCCGGCCGTGGCCGCGATCAGTCTCAGCAAGGTGGAGGAGACCGCACCCGCGCTGGTCGGCCCGTACAGGAGCGCGGGGATCTGCCTCACCAAGCACGGCCTGGACGGGCTGCGGGCCGCCGTCTACCTGGTGATCGATTACTCCGGCTCCATGAAGCCCTACTACCGGGACGGCAGCGTGCAGGCGCTCGCCGACCGGGTACTGGGGCTCTCGGCGCACCTGGACGACGACGGACGGGTGCCGGTGGTGTTCTTCTCCACCGACATCGACGCCGTCACCGACATCGCCCTCGCCGACCACCGGGGCCGCATCGAGCGGATCGCGTCCGGCCTCGGGCACATGGGGAAGACCAGCTACCACCTGGCGATGGACGCCGTCATCGACCACTACCTCGACAGCGGCGCCACGGACCCCGCCCTGGTCGTCTTCCAGACCGACGGCGGACCGATCAACAAGCTCGCCGCGGAACGCTATCTGTGCAAGGCCGCGAAGCTTCCGCTCTTCTGGCAGTTCGTCGGCTTCGGCGACCCCGGCAGCCGCCAGTTCGACTTCCTGCGCAGACTGGACGAGCTGGCGGTGCCGGGCAGGCGGATCGTGGACAACGCAGGCTTCTTCCACGCCGGGGCGGATCCCAGGGCGGTGTCCGACGCGGAGCTGTACGACCATCTGGTGGGCGAGTTCCCCAGGTGGCTGGTGGCCGCGCGGGCGCGAGGGATCGTACGGCCGGCCTGACGCGCCCCCGGCGGTGGGCGCTCAGTGCTGGGTGGGCGCTCGGCGGTGGGGAGCGCCGGCGTCCAGGACGAGGGCACGGCACTCGTGCGGCGCACCCCAGGCGGTGCGCAGCGCGCGGGCCTTGGTGAGCCACAACGACAGGCCGTACTCCGCCGTGTAGCCGATCGCGCCGTGCGACTGCAGTGCCGTACGGGCGGTGGCGTAGGCCGCCTCGCAGGCGCCGGTCTTCGCGGCGGCGACATCGGCCGGACTCATCGTGAGCGCGGCGCCGAACAGCAGCGGGCGCGCGAACTCCAGGGCGGTCCTGGCATCCGCCAGGCGGTGCTTGACGGCCTGGAAGGAGCCGACGGGTACACCGAACTGCGTGCGCTGCCCGACGTAGGCGACCGTCCGGTCCAGGAGCGCCAGTCCGACACCGAGCGCCTGGGCCGCGACGGCCAGGCGCGCCCAGGTGAGGGCGTGGGCGGCGGCCGCGGCGACCTGGGGGCCGGCGGCGAGGAGCTCGCCGCCGGGCGGGGTGGGATGAAGGCGGCGGGCGGGGTCGAGGGAGGGGACGGGGGGACGGTCGGGTCCGGGCGCGAGCCGCAGTTCCGCCGGACCGTCCGCCTGCCGGACCGTCAGCCGTACGTCCGCCGCGTCCGCGTCCAGTGCGTACCGCCCGGTCGTCAGGGTCGCCGTGGTCTTCCCCGAGGCCAGCGCGGGCAGCAGGCGGGACGCCGGCCCCGAATCGCCGAGCGCTGTGAGCAGCGTGGCGGCCGCGACGGTCTCCGCCAGCGGGCCGGGTACCGCGTGCCGTCCCAACTCGACGAAGGCGACGGCCAGTTCGACGGGCCGCGGGCCGAGCCCCTCGTAGGCCTCCGGAACCGCCAGCGCGAACACCCCCGCCTCCGCCATCCGGGTCCACAGGGCACGGCCGCTCGCGTACTCGCCGCGGCTCCAGTCGCGCACGGCCGCCGGGGTGTCTGCCGCGCTCAGCATCCCGTTCAGGGCGTCGGCGAACGCGCGCTGTTCGGCGTCGAGCAGGAAACGCATCAGCGGCGTCCCTTCGGCAGGCCGAGCAGCCGCTCGGCGATGATGTCGCGCTGGACCTCGTTGGTGCCCGCGTAGATCGGCCCCGCGAGGGCGAAGACATACCCCTCGGACCACGCCGTGTCCGCGAACTCGCCCTCCTCGCCCAGCAGATCGAGTGCGGTCTCGTGCAGCGCGAGGTCGTACTCGGACCAGAAGACCTTGTTCAGGCTGGCCTGGGCGCCGATGGTGCCGCCCTGGAGGAAGCGGGAGGCCTGGGCATAGGCGAAGAGCTGGTAGGCGCGGGCGCCGATCAGGGCGTCGGCCACCCGGTCGCGTACGTGCTCCGGGCGGCCGCGGGCCCGCCAGAGTGCGTGCAGGCGGTGCGCGGCGGCGAGATAGCGGCCGGGGGAGCGGAGGGTGAGGCCGCGTTCGCTGCCCGCCGTGGACATCGCGACCCGCCAGCCGTCGCCGGGCTCGCCGATGACGTCCTCGTCGGGCACGAACACCTCGTCCAGGAACAGCTCGGCGAACGCGGGTTTGCCGTCGAGGCGGCCGATCGGGCGGACGGTGACGCCCGGGGCCCGCAGGTCGAACATCAGGTAGACGAGCCCCTGATGGGGCTTCGGCGCCTCCGGGCCGCTGCGGAAGAGCCCGAAGGCGCGGTCGGCGAAGGCCGCGCGCGAGGACCAGGTCTTCTGGCCGCTCAGGCGCCAGCCGCCTGCGGTCCGCACGGCCCTGGACCTGAGGGAGGCCAGGTCGGAGCCGGCCTCGGGCTCGGACCAGGCCTGCGCCCAGATCACCTCGCCGGTGGCCATCGCGGGCAGCACGCGGGCCCGCTGCTCCCCGGTGCCGTGCTCGAAGAGGGTCGGGGCGAGCAGGCTGATGCCGTTCTGGCCGACCCGGCCCGGGGCGCCGGCCGCCCAGTACTCCTCCTCGAAGACCAGCCACCGCAGCAGCCCGGAGTCCCGGCCGCCGTACTCCCTGGGCCAGGACACCACCGACCAGCGGTCCGCGGCCAGTTCGGCCTCCCAGGCGCGGTGGGCGGCGAAGCCCTCCTCGGTCTCCAGGGAGGGCAGCGGAGCCGGCGGCACATGCTCCGCGAGCCACCCGCGGGCCTCGGCGCGGAAGGCCTCGTCGGCGGGGGAGTGGGTGAGGTCCACGGTCGTCGTGCTCCTTCCCTCGGACCTTCCCTAACAAGTGTTTGGTAGGTTAGCGTGGCGGTATGACAGACGTCGAGGGTCCGGCGTACGTCCCCGGACACGGGCTGCTCAGCGGTCGCACGGCCGTCGTCACCGCGGCGGCGGGCGCGGGCATCGGCGGGGCGACCGCGCGCCGGTTCCTGGAGGAGGGCGCGCGCGTGCTGATCAGCGACGCGCACGTACGGCGGCTGAAGGAGTACGAGGCCGAGCTGGCCGGGGAGTTCGGAGCGGACTCGGTGGCCGCCGTGCCGTGCGACGTCACGGACGGGGCCCAGGTGCGCACGCTCTTCGAGACGGCGGTGCGCGAACACGGGCGGCTGGACGTGGTCGTCAACAACGCCGGTCTGGGCGGCACGGCGGCCCTCGCCGACATGAGTGACGAGCAGTGGTCGCGGGTGCTGGACGTGACGCTGAACGGCACCTTCCGCTGCACCCGGGCGGCGCTGCGGCACTTCCGTGAGCTGAGGGAGCACGCCCGCGACCGGCCGGTGAGGGGCGGGGTGATCGTCAACAACGCCTCCGTGGTGGGCTGGCGCGCCCAGGCCGGACAGGCCCACTACGCCGCCGCGAAGGCGGGGGTGATGGCCCTGACCCGGTGCGCCGCACTGGAGGCGGCCCGGTTCGGGGTGCGGGTCAACGCGGTCTCGCCCAGCCTCGCCATGCACCCGCACCTGGCGAAGGTGACCGGAGCGGAACTGCTGGAGGAGCTGACCGCGCGCGAGGCCTTCGGGCGGTACGCCGAGCCGTGGGAGGTCGCCAACGTGATCGTGTTCCTGGCGTCCGGCTACTCCTCCTACATGACGGGAGAGGTCGTCTCCGTCAGCAGCCGCCACCCCTAGGACCACAATGGACGCGTGCCGACCAAGAAGAAGTCCCAGGTGACCGCCTCGAAGAAGCCCGCGGCCGCCACCACGCGAAAGCCCGCGGCCGCCACCGCCGCAGCGCGCCGCGGCGAGCTCCTCAGCACCGCCGCCGAGGTCTTCGCCGAGCAGGGCTACAACGCCACCACCGTCCGCAGGATCGCCGACCATGCGGGCCTGCTCGCGGGCAGTCTCTACTACCACTTCGACTCCAAGGAGTCGATGCTCGAGGAGATCCTGCGCACCTTCCTCGACGAGCTGTGGGACGGCTACGAAGCCGTGCTCAGCGCCGGACTCGGCCCGCGCGAAACCCTCGAGGCCCTGGTCACCGAGTCGTTCCGGGAGATCGACCGGCACCGCGCCGCCGTTGCGATCTACCAGAAGGAGAGCAAGCAGCTGCTCGCGCAGGAACGGTTCGCGTTCCTCGCCGAGTCGCAGCGCAGGTTCGAGAAGGCGTGGCTGTCCACGCTGGAACGTGGAGTCGCGGCTCAGGTGTTCAGGGCCGACCTCGACGTCCGGCTCACCTACCGGTTCGTGCGGGACACGGTGTGGGTCGCCGCGTCCTGGTACCGGCCCGGCGGACAGCACAGCCCGGAGGAGATCGCCCGGCAGTACCTGTCGATGGTGCTGGACGGGATCGCCGTACGCACCTAACCCACTGGGGAGTTGCCATGGCCGAGGCCTACATCGTCGAAGCGGTCCGCACGCCGGTCGGGCGGCGCGGGGGAGGACTCAGCGCCGTCCACCCGGCCGACCTGGGTGCCCATGTGCTCAGGGAGCTGGTCGAACGGGCCGGGATCGACCCGGCCGCCGTCGAGGACGTCGTCTTCGGCTGTCTGGACGCGGTGGGGCCGCAGGCCGGGGACATCGCCCGGACCTGCTGGCTGGCGGCCGGGCTGCCCGAGGAGGTGCCGGGCGTGACCGTCGACCGGCAGTGCGGGTCCTCCCAGCAGGCCGTCCACTTCGCGGCCCAGGGCGTGCTGTCGGGCACCGAGGGCCTGGTGGTCGCCGGTGGCGTGCAGAACATGTCGCAGATCCCCATCGCCTACGCCACCCGGCAGGCCGCCGAGCCCCTGGGCTTCACCCAGGGACCCTTCGCCGGCAGCGAGGGCTGGCGGGCCCGCTACGGCGACCGCCCGGTGAACCAGTTCGCCGGCGCCGAGATGATCGCCGCCAAGTGGGGCATCGGCCGCGAGGACCAGCAGGAGTTCGCCCTGCGCTCCCACCGGCGCGCGCTGCGCGCCATCGACGAGGGCCGCTTCGAGCGGGAGATCGTCCCCTTCGGCAGCTTCGCCGTCGACGAGGGCCCGCGCCGGGACACCTCGCTGGAGAAGATGGCCGCGCTCAAACCGGTCATCGACGGCGGCACCGTCACCGCCGCCTGCTCCTCCCAGGTCTCCGACGGCGCCGCCGCTCTCCTGCTCGCCTCGGAGCACGCGGTCCGCGAGCACGGACTGCGGCCGAGAGCGCGCGTGCACCACCTGTCGGTGCGTGGCGAGGACCCCATCCGCATGCTGACCGCTCCGATCCCGGCCACCGCACACGCACTGAAGAAGACCGGTCTGAGCATCGACGACATCGACCTCGTCGAGATCAACGAAGCCTTCGCCCCCGTCGTCCTGGCCTGGCTGAAGGAGACCGGGGCAGACCCGGAGAAGGTCAACGTCAACGGCGGCGCGATCGCCCTCGGCCACCCCCTCGGCGCGACCGGCGCCAAGCTCATGACCACCCTCCTGCACGAACTGGAGCGCACCGGCGGCCGCTTCGGCCTCCAGACGATGTGCGAGGGCGGTGGCCAGGCCAATGTGACGATCATCGAGAGGCTCTGAGCGACTCGAGCGACCGCAGCACCTCCTCCGCCTCCGTCATGATCCGTTCCACCAGCCGGGCACACGACGGCAGGTCGTCGATCACCCCGGCGACCTGCCCAGAGGCCATCACCCCCAGGTCGGTGCGGCCGTCCACCATCGCGGACCTCAGGAGCATCGGGGTGTTGGCGGCGAGCAGGACCTGGCTCCAGGACAGGTTCCCGCCGTGTCTCATCGCGCGGCCGTCCTCGATCATCCGGCGCCAGGTCAGCCCGGAGAGCCTGCGGAAGCCGGCCGCCCGGCGGACCGCGTGCAGCAGCGCCCCCGCCCGTGAGGAGTTCTCCAGCGCGTCCACGAGCTCCGTGCGCAGCATGCGGTGCGGCAGGCCGTCCACCGCCCTGGTGACGGTGACGTCCTTGACCGTCGCCGCCAGGTACCGGGCCTTGACCGCCTCCGGGACCGTGGAGTCGGCCGTCAGCAGGAACCGCGTGCCCATCGCCACGCCCGCCGCCCCGTAGGCCAGCGCCGCGGCCAGGCCACGCCCGTCGAAGAAGCCGCCCGCCGCCACGACCGGTATGCCGACCGCGTCGACCACCTGCGGCAGCAGCACCGTCGTCGCCACCTGACCGGTGTGCCCGCCGCCCTCCGAACCCTGCACGATCACGGCGTCCGCGCCCCAGGCGGCGACCTTCTCGGCATGGCGCCGCGCCCCCACGGACGGGATGACGACCACGCCCGCCGCCTTGAGCCGGGCGATCAGCCCGGCGGACGGCGCCAGCGCGAAGGACGCCACCCGCACGCCCTCCTCGAGCATGATCTGCACCCGGTCGGGGGCGTCACCCGCGTCGGCGCGCACGTTGACCCCGAACGGGGCCCCGGTACGGGATCTGACCTCGCGTATCGCCGAGCGCAGCTGGTCGGGCGTCATCGTCGCCGAGGCCAGGATGCCCAGCGCCCCGGCGTTCGCCGCCGCGGAGACCAGCCGCGGGCCCGCCACCCACCCCATCCCCGTCTGCACGATCGGGTGCCGGACCCCCACCAGCCGGGTCAGCGCGGTCTCCATCAGTGCCTCGCCTCCTCCGGCACCTCACGGCCTCGTACGTTCCCGGGGTCGATCACCTCCCGGATCAGCCGCAGCTCCGCATTCGTGGGTTCCCGGGTACGCGGCACCTCCTCCGGGACGGACAGCGGGAAACCGGTCGCCTCCCGCACCTGTGCCACCGTCACCCCCGGATGCAGTGAGACCAGGCGCATCGAGTGGTCCGGAGTGCCGAAGTCGAAGACGCCCAGATCGGACACGACACGGGGGATGCGGTGGTGGCGGGCCGTGGCCGGATGGCGGGCCGCGTTGTCGTAGCCCACCCCGCACACCATGTCGACCTTCTCCACGAAGACCCGCCGGGAGTGTCCGGGGACCCAGTAACTCGTCGGGTTGTTCAGCGTGTTGACCGGTGCACCCCGCACGCCGAGCAGCTGCCTGCGAGGTCTGGCCCAGTCACCGATGCAGGAGATGTTCTGGTTGCCGTACCGGTCGAGCTGGCTCGCGCCCATCATCACGTGCCGCCGCCCGCTCGTGACCAGGGTCAGATGCTGCCGGTAGGGCAGCCAGCCCTCGGGGGTGCCGTCCGGGCCGACGAGCGTCGCCTCGCCGTCGGTCAGGAGCAGGTCCGGCGAGAAGGTGAGCCGGGCGAGCCGGGCACCGATGGACGGAACCGGGCCCATGGGGCTGGCCAGGATCTCCCCCGCGTCCCTCCATGCCTCGGCGCAGCCGATCACGCAGTACTCGGCGCGAGTGGGCGGGGCGAGACACACGCGGGCGGGGGCCGGGCTCATCGCTGCTCCTCCTCGCGCCAGTCCTGGAGGGCCGCCCGGTACCTCTGCTCGTCCCCGGACAGGAACCGCCCCGCGAACTCGGGCCACGGCGTGGTCGCGTACCGCTTCTGGAAGGGCTCGTCCCGGCCGTAGTCCGGGGCGCAGGAGGTGAAGTGAGCGCCACCGGGGGCCTCGATCACCCCGGTCACCGTGTGCCGCTTGACCAGCAGGGTCTGTACGGCGGCCTCCTTGGTCAGCTCGGCGGCGTCCACGATGCGCTCGCAGGAGACGTACGCCTCGTCCGCCGCCTCGCAGAACAGGTCGTCGAAGTACGGATCGGGGCCCAGATACTGGCCGTTGCCCCGCCGGTCGGCGCGGTTGAGGTGCACCAGGGCCGCGTCCAGCCGGAGGGCCGGCATGGCCACGAACACCTCTTCGTCCTCGTAGGGCGAAGCAATGGTGCGCAGACCGGGGTTGACCCGCATCACGTCCGAGCCGATCCCGGACCTGACGGGGAGGAACGGCAGCCGGTTCGCCGCCGCGCGCAGACCCCACAGAAACATCGCCTCGTCGACCTCCATCAGTTCCAGCGCCCCGCTCTCCCGGGCCGCCCGGTAGTGCGGTTCGAGCGGGATGGAGTCCAGGGTGACGAAGGGCGTGACCAGCTTGCGGACGCGCCCGGCCGCCACCAGCATGCCCACGTCCGGGCCACCGCAGGAGACGACGGTCAGGTCCGTGACGCCGGAGTGCAGCAGCGCTCTGACCAGAGCCATCGGCTTGCGGCGCGAGCCCCAGCCGCCGATGCCCAGTGTCATCCCGCTGTGCAGCCGGGAGACGGCCTCGTCGGCCGTCATCGTCTTGTCGCCCAATGACCTCACCGTCCCTTCTTCCCGAAGGTGTGCCGGACCCGGCCGGCCACGCCGCTCAGGCCCGCCTCGAAGGTGAAGCCCTGCTCGAAGCGGTAGCTGCGGCGCACGTCCACCGGGTCGATGCCGTTGAGCGCCGCCTTGGCCAGACGGATCAGCTCCCCGTCCTTGGCGGCTATTTCACGGGCCAGCGCCAGCGCCGCCTCGCGCAGTTCCTCCCGCGGCACCACCCGCCACACCGAGCCGTGCGCGTGCAGCTCGGCCGCCGTCACCGTGCGCGCCGTGTAGTACAGGGCGCGCATCAGATGCTGGGGGACCAGCCGGGCCAGGTGCGTGGCCGCGCCCAGCGCGCCCCGGTCCAGCTCGGGCAGACCGAAGGTCGCGTCGTCGCTCGCCACTATCGCGTCCGCGTTGCCCACCAGCCCGATGCCGCCGCCCAGGCAGAAGCCGTGTACCGCCGCCACCACCGGCACCTCGCACTCGTAGACCGCGCCGAAGGCCGCCGCGCAGCCCCGGTTCGCGCCGATCAGGGCCAAGTCGCCGGACGCCTGTATCTCCTTGATGTCCACGCCCGAGTTGAACCCCCGGCCCTCGGCGGCCAGCACGACGCAGCGCACCCGCGGATCACGGCCCGCCGCGCGGACCGCGTCGGCCAGCGCGAACCAGCCGCTCACCGGCAGCGCGTTGACCGGCGGGAAGTCGACCGTGACCACGGAAATCCCGTTTTCCGCGGACGAGAGGGAGACACCCATGGGCGCATCAGCTACCTTCACTCACAAGCCATTCCACCAAACATTTGTTAGGTGCGATGTGCTTCGAAGCTAGCAGCCCGACGATCCGAACGGGAGGCCCTGTGGACAACTCCCCCGACCCGCCGCTGACCGGCAGAACCGTGGTCGTCACCGGTGGCACCCGAGGCGTCGGCGCCGGTATCGCACGGGCCTTCGCCGAGGCCGGGGCGGACGTCGTGACATGCGCCCGCAGACCGCCCGAACGGCCGCTGCCGGGCGTCGGGTTCGCCCCGCTCGACCTGCGTGACCCACCCGCCGTGCGCGCCTTCTTCGACGCGCTGCCCCGGCTCGACGTCCTGGTCAACAACGCGGGCGGAGCGCCGTACCGGCCCCTGGCCGACGCGGACGCCGAACGCCACGCACGGGTGATCGAGCTGAACCTCCTCACCCCGCTGACCGCCTCCCTGGCCGCCCACGCGCACCTGAAGAAGGCCCGGGGATCCGTCGTGATGATCGGCAGCGTCAGCGGCAGCCGGCCTTCGCCCGGCACGGCGGCCTACGGCGCCGCCAAGGCCGGGCTGGAGCACCTGGCCCGCTCCATGGCCGTCGAGTGGGCCCCGGACATCCGCGTCAACACCCTCGTCGTCGGCATGGTGCGCACCGAGCTGTCCCACCTCCACTACGGCGGCGCGGACCGGATCGCGGCGGTCGCCTCCACCGTCCCGCTCGCCCGCCTCGCCGAACCCGCCGACGTCGGCGCCGCCGCCGTCTTCCTCGCCTCCGACGCCGCCGCGTACATCAGCGGGGCGAGCCTGCTCGTGCACGGGGGCGGGGAGCGGCCGGCGTTCCTCGACGCCGCACGTGCCGACAAGACGCCGCACGGGCCGACAAGGAGAGACTGACATGAGCGGAATCTGCGACGGCCGAGTCGTCGTCGTCACCGGCGCCGGCCGCGGGCTCGGCCGGGCCCATGCCCTCGCCTTCGCCGCCGAGGGCGCCCGGCTGGTCGTCAACGACCTCGGCGTCGGCCTCGACGGCCGCCCCGGCGGCCCGCCCGCCCCGGACAGCCCCGCCGCACAGGTGGCCGACGAGATCCGCGCCGCCGGTGGCGAGGCGGTGCCGCACTTCGGCGACATCGCCACACCCCGGGGAGCCGCCGCACTCATCCGTACCGCCCTGAAGACGTACGGCCGGCTCGACACCCTCGTCAACAACGCCGGTTTCCTGCGCGACCGCATGCTGGTCAACCTCGACGAGGACGACTGGGACGCCGTGGTCCGCGTCCACCTCAAGGGCCACTTCCTGCCGCTCAGGCACGCGGCCGCGCACTGGCGGGCCGAGGCCAGGGCCGGGCGCGGACCGGCGGCCCGGATCGTCAACACCAGCAGTGGGGCCGGGCTGCTGGGCTCGGTCGGGCAGGGCAACTACAGCGCCGCCAAGGCCGGGATCCTCGGTCTGACGCTGGTCGCGGCGGCCGAGCTCGCCCGGTACGGCGTCCAGGTCAACGCGATCGCCCCGGCGGCCCGCACCCGGATGACGGAACGCGCCTTCGCCGGCACCATGGCGGCACCCGCCACCGGCTTCGACGCCATGGCCCCGCAGAACGTCTCCCCGCTGGTCGTCTGGCTCGGCTCCCCGGCGAGCGCCGGTGTCACCGGCCGCGTCTTCGAGGCGGAGGCCGGCCGCATCACCGTCATGGAGGGCTGGCGCCCCGGCCCCACCGCCGACAAGCAGGCGCGGTGGACCCCGGCCGAGGCGGGGCAGACGGCCCTGAAACTGCTGGCGGAGGCGGCGACGCCCGGGCAGGTCTACGGGACGTGAGACGGCCGGCCGGTCATGTGTCGCACTCCAGCACCGTCCGGCACAACGCGCACCGCGCCCGCATCCGGCCCCGCACCGGCACCCTGATCCGCTGCCGGCAGGTCGGGCAGGGGAACGACACCCGCAACGGCTCCTGCCCGGCCGTGGTGAAGGAGTAGGGCACGCCCGGATGCGCGAACGGCCCGTGGGCCTGGGCGTGCCGCCGGTCGCGGGCGTAGCGGCGGCGGCCCGCCCAGCCCGCCGCCGTCAGCGGCGGCTGCTGCCCGTCCTGGTGGGCCTGGGCCATCCCCCTGACGTACGCCTCGTAGGCCTGCGGACTGGTGAACCAGGTCGAGGGGTCCTCACCGAAGAGCAGCGCCCGCTTGGCCAGGACATAGCCGAACTCCTCCGGCGTGAGATAGCCGAGCTTCTGCGAGGCCGCGCCGTGCTCCCGGAAAGCGTCCAGCAGCAGCCAGCCCGCACCCAGATACGCCGCCGTGGTGTCCGTGAGGATCTCGTTGTCACGGGTGCCGGGGAAGGACAGATCCAGGCGGTGCAGATACACGTGCGTCACCTCGTGCGCGAGAGCCGCGCCGATGTCCCGGCGGTGGGTGCGGAAGCGGTCGTTCAGCTCGACGAAGTACTCCGGGCCCGCCGCCAGTTCGACGTTCGCCGCATGCTTCATCTCACGGAAGCCGACGATCAGCCGGGCGTCCGGCAGCCGGTAGTGGCGCACCAGTTCCCGGGCCACGCGCTGGGCGCCCAGATACAGGTCGTCGGTGTCGCAGAAGGCCACGTCGGCGGGGGCCACGCTGGTCGCGAACGTCTGGACGGTGTCGTACGACAGCCGCTTGTACAGCGCTGTGATCGAGGCCCGCACCGTCTCCAGATGTGGGTAGCCGTGCTCGACCGGTCCGTCGTTCGCCACGTCCGTACCCCCAAAGACGCCCTGAACTCCTTCCCACTGTATGCGCAGGCCCGCCGATTCCCTCCGACCGCAGCGGCGGCACCCCGTATCCCGCACACCGACCATGATCGAACCTGCGCCCACCCCGTAGGGTTGGCGCCCATGACCACCAGCAGCACCGGTAACGGTGACGTCGACCCCGCCGTCCGCGAGGAGCTCGCGCGGCTGCGCGACAGCATCGACAACATCGACGCGGCCGTCGTCCACATGCTCGCCGAGCGGTTCAAGGCGACCCAGCAGGTCGGCCACCTCAAGGCCGCCCACCAGCTGCCGCCCGCCGATCCGGCCCGCGAGGCCCGCCAGATCGCCCGCCTGCGCGCCCTGGCCGAGGACGCCAAACTGGACCCCGGGTTCGCCGAGAAGTTCCTGAACTTCATCATCGCCGAGGTGATCCGCCACCACGAGCGCATCGCCGAGGACTCCGCCAACGGCAGCCCCACGGCGGCGAACTGACCCCGGCCGATCCGCACCGGGGCGGGACAGCGGGAACCTGAAGGGGTACGCCGTGCCGTGCACCGCACGCGGCCGCACGGGCCGCCACGCGCCGGACACACCGTGGGTCAGCAGAGAAACACGTTCCGTCGGCACCGTCCCGGACCCCGCCACCGGCGGGGTGCGCCGGGGCGGGCGCAGGGCACGGCAGCGGACGCACCGGGCGCGGGCGCAGCCGTCGTCCCGTGCCGAAGGCGGGCGAAGCGGACCCCGGCACCACCGGTCCCGCGCAGACCGGTCCGGACTGCCGCGCAGACCGGTCCGGGCTCCCGCGCACACCGGTCCGGGCTCCCGCCCACACCGATCCGGGCTGCCGCACACACCGGACCGGACCCCGGGCCGAACGGCGTGAGGCGGCGGGTGGGAGTGGCGCTCGCGCACGCGGGAGCCGCACCGGCGTGCGCCGGAGCGGACCGTGCCGCGCAGGAGTACACCCGGGCTCTCCTGTAGGTGAAACCCTCTCGTGCCCTGTCGGTGCCATCAGGCAGCATGGCGTCCATGTCCGTACTCACGCGCGACGAAGCGCAGACCCGTGCCCAGCTTCTCGACGTCCACCGCTGCACCGTCGACCTCGACCTGACCGGTGGGGACGACACCTTCGACTCCCTGACCGTCATCCGGTTCACCGTACGCACAGGCCAGGACGTCACGGGCACCTTCGTCGAGCTCAAGCCCGCCCAGCTGCGCTCCGCCACCCTCGACGGACAGCCCCTCGACCCCGACAGCCTCGACGAGAACCGGCTGCCGCTGAAGAACCTCGCCCCCGGCGAGCACGAGCTGCGCATCGACGCCGCCATGCGCTACTCCCGCACCGGCGAGGGCATGCACCGCTTCACGGACCCCTCCGACGGCGAGACCTACGTCTACACACAGCTGTTCATGGAGGACGTCCAGCGCGTCTTCGCCGCCTTCGACCAGCCCGACCTCAAGGCCGTCTTCGAGCTCACGGTGAAGGCCCCCGAGGACTGGACGGTGCTCGCCAACGGCGTCACCGAGCACACCGGCGACGGCGTATGGAAGGCCGCCCCCACCCCGCGGATCTCCACCTACCTGGTCGCCGTCGCCGCCGGCCCCTGGCACTCCGTACGCACCGAGCACCGCGGCCTGCCCTTCGGCATCCACTGCCGCCGCTCGCTCGCCCCCCACCTGGACGTGGACGCCGACGAGATCCTCGACATCACGCGCGCGTGCTTCGACCGCTACCACGAGAAGTTCGACGAGCCCTACCCCTTCGACTCCTACGACCAGGCGTTCGTCCCCGAGTTCAACGCGGGCGCCATGGAGAACCCGGGACTGGTCACCTTCCGCGACGAGTTCGTCTACCGCTCCGCAGTCACCGACACCGAGCGGCAGACCCGAGCCATGGTCATCGCCCACGAGATGGCCCACATGTGGTTCGGAGACCTCGTCACCCTCAAGTGGTGGGACGACATCTGGCTCAACGAGTCCTTCGCCGAGTACATGGGCTACCAGACCCTCACCGAGGCCACCCGCTTCACCGACACCTGGACCGACTTCGGCATCGCCCGCAAGACCTGGGGCTACGACGCCGACCAACGCCCCTCCACCCACCCCGTCGCCCCCGACGCCGTCGACGACACCGCCTCCGCCCTGCTCAACTTCGACGGCATCTCCTACGCCAAGGGCGCCTCCGCCCTGCGGCAGCTGGTGGCCTGGCTCGGCGACAAGGACTTCCTCGCCGGTATCAACACCCACTTCAAACGGCACAGGTTCGCCAACGCCACCCTCGCCGACTTCATCGACTCCCTCGCCTCCGCCACCGACCGCGACGTCCACGCCTGGGCCGATGCCTGGCTGCGCACCACCGGCGTCGACACCCTCACCCCGCGCATCGCACCCGCCGCCGACGGCACCTGCACCCTCACCGTCGACCACCACGGCAGCCGCCCGCACCGCATCACCGCCGGCCTGTACGACCAGGACCTCACCGACGAGGGACGCCTCACCCTGCGCGCCCGCCTCGAACTCGACATCCCGCAGCCCGAGGCCCACCCCATCGGCAGGCGCCCCGCGCTGCTCCTGCTCAACGACGGCGACCTCACCTACGCCAAGGTCCGCTTCGACACCGAGTCCTTCCGGACGGTCCGCGCCGGCCTGTCCGGCCTGCCCGATCCCCTGACCCGCGCGGTGGTGTGGAACGCGCTGCGGGACGCCGTCCGCGACGGTGAACTGCCCGCCACCGCCTACCTGGAGACGGCCCGCACCCACCTGCCCCACGAGACCGACCTCGCCCTCGTCGAGGCCGTCCTCACCTTCGCCCACGCCCAGGTCGCCGACCGCTACCTCACCCCCGAGGCCCGCCCCGCCGCCCTGGCCACCCTCACCAACCTGTGCCGCGACCTCATCCGCCGCACCGAGGACGGCGACAACCCCGGCCTGCGGCTGATCGCCGTACGCCAGTTCATCGACGTCGCCGCCCACCCCGACACCATCGCCGCCTGGCTCGCCGACGGCATCGTGCCCGGCGGGCCCGAACTCGACCCCGAACTGCGCTGGCGCGTGCTGTCCCGGCTCGCCGTGCTCGGCGCCACCGACGAGGCCGCCATCGCCGCCGAACTCGACCGCGATCCCTCCGCCACCGGCCAGGAGGGCGCCGCCCGCTGCCGCGCCGCCCTGCCCGACCCCGAGGCCAAGCGCCACGCCTGGGAGTCGATGTTCGCCACCGACGAGAGCACCGACCTGTCGAACTACCTCTTCACGGCCACCGCCCAGGGCTTCTGGCAGCCCGAACAGGCCGATCTCGTAAGGGACTACGTGCCGCGCTACTACGAGGACGCGGTCGCCCTCGCCGCCCGCCGCGGCCCCGCCATCGCCGAGGCCGCCGGCCGCTGGGCCTTCCCCGCCCACACCATCGACGCCGACCACCTGCACCTGGGCCGGGCCTGCCTGCAGGACGGCGACCCGATCCCGGCCCTGCGCCGCAAGCTCATCGACCAACTCGACGACCTGGCACGGGCGTTGCGCGTACGGCAGGAGTAGCAGCCACATGGCGTGAAACCAGGCACGGCCGGCGCCTGGCGGCCATGTCGCGGGCCCCGACCGCCATACGGCGGGCGTCGGCGGCCTTACGGCGGGCGTCGGCGGCCATGCGGCGGGCGTCGGCGGCCGTGCGGCGTGCGCCGGCCGAGGACCGCACCGGCGACATCCGGGCCCGGGCCCACCGCCGGACGAGGCCCGGCGCTCACCCGGCGCCGGGCCCCCACCCGTCCGCGCCCCGCCGCAACTCCGCCCGCCGCACCGCCCCTTCCCGCGGACCCGCCCGCCGGTTGCCCACCTCGGCACCCACCGGCCCCGCCCACCGGCCCCAACACCTTTTCCCCGCACGGCAGTACCCACTTTCGGGTTCCGATCGCCGACCTTCCGGGCGCGTCGGGCCTCCTTGCGTCCAAGCTGGAAATCCCTGCCCCCGCGCCACGGAGGACAGCCCATGAGCACCCCACCCCCGGACGACCCCGGCCGCCCCACCACCGCCCGCCTCGCCTCCGGCCCCGAAGGCCCCCGCGCCCTGCGCCCCCTGCTCGACACCGTCCTCGACGCACTCGACACCGGCCGGCGCGCCCGCGGCGGACCCCTGCCCACCGGGGGACCGGAAGCGGTCGCCGCCCGCATGCGCGACGCCGTCGCAGACGTCCTGCCCGACCACGGCGACCCCGACGCCCTGCGTGCCCTCGTCCACGCCCTCGCCGAGGGCGCCGCCGACCCCGCCGACCCGCTGTGCACCGCCCACCTGCACTGCCCGCCACTGGCCGTCGCCACCGCCGCCGACCTTGCCGTCAGCACCCTCAACCCCTCCCTCGACTCCTGGGACCAGGCGCCCGCCGCCGCCGAACTCGAAGCCCTCGTCACCCGCGAACTCGCCCACGCCACCGGCCTCGCCGACGCCGTGGTCACCACCGGCGGCACCGAATCCAACCAACTCGCCCTGCTGCTCGCCCGCGAGACCCACGGCGGCGTCCGCCTGGTCTGCGGCGCCAACGCCCACCACTCCCTGCCCCGCGCCGCCTGGCTGCTCGGCCTGCCCGAACCCGTGATCGTCCCCGCCCCCTCCGGCACGATCGACCTCGCCGCCCTCCACGGCGCCCTCACCGACATCTCCGGCCCCCGCGGCTCCCTCCTCGTCGCCGCCACCGCCGGCACCACCGACGCCGGACTCATCGACCCCCTCCCCGAGATCGCCGGACTGTGCGCCGCCCACGGCGCCCGCCTCCACGTCGACGCCGCCCACGGCGGCGGCCTCCTCTTCAGCGACCGCCACCGCGACAAACTCACCGGACTCGAAGCCGCCCACACCGTCACCCTCGACCTGCACAAACTCGGCTGGCAGCCGGTCGCCGCCGGACTCCTCGCCGTCCGCCACCCCCGCGACCTCTCCGTCCTGCACCAGCGCGTCGACTACCTCAACGCCGACGACGACACCGAAGCAGGCCTGCCCGACCTCCTCGGCCGCTCCCTGCGCACCAGCCGCCGCCCCGACATCCTCAAGATCGCCGTCACCCTGAAGACCCTCGGCCGCACCGGCCTCGGCGCCCTCGTCGACCAGGTCTGCGCCCGCGCCCGCGAATTCGCCGACCTCATCCGCGACCATCCCGGCTTCGAGCTCCACGACCGGCCCACCATCAGCACCGTCCTCTTCCGGCCCACCGACACCACCGACGACGCCGTCGCCGCCGTACGCCGCAAACTCCTCACCGAAGGCCGCGCCGTCCTCGGCCGTGCCCGCCTCCACGACCGGCTCTGGCTCAAAGCCACCCTCCTCAACCCCGACATCCGGCCCGACGACCTGGCCGCCCTCCTGAAACTGGTGGAAGGAAGCACCCCCCGATGAGCCCGACCCCCCACCCCCCACTCCAGGCCCCCGAAACACCCCGCGACCTGGTCGGCATCGGCATCGGGCCGTTCAACCTCTCCCTCGCCGCCCTCGCCCACCCGCTCACCGGGCTCGACGCCGTCTTCTACGAACAGCGCCCCGGCTTCACCTGGCATCCCGGCCTGCTCATCGACGGCGCCCGCATCCAGGTCCCCTTCCTCGCCGACCTGGTCACCCTCGCCGACCCCGCAAACCCCTGGTCCTTCCTCAACTACCTCAAGACACGCGAGCGGCTCTTCCCCTTCTACTTCGCCGAGCGCTTCCACATCCAGCGCGCCGAATACGACGCCTACTGCCGCTGGGTGTCCGACAACCTCCCCGCACTGCACTTCGGCCACCAGGTCGACGCCGTCCGCTGGAACCCCGAACGCGACGTCTTCGAAGTCGACTTCACCCAGCTCGACACCCAAGGCGAAGCCCAAGCCCTCGGCCGCACCCACACCAGGAACATCGTCCTCGGCATCGGCACCCAGCCCCACGTCCCCGAGCCCCTCAGACCCCTCGCCCACACCCCCGGCGTCCCCGTCTGGCACGCAGCCGACTACCTCGACCACCGCGACGCCCTCCTCGCCGCCGGCCACGTCACCGTCGTCGGCTCCGGGCAGTCGGGCGCCGAGATCTTCCTCGACCTGCTCCGCCACCGCCCCCCGGGCAAGGAACGACTCCACTGGATCGGCCGTACCGAGGCCTTCGCCCCCATGGAGTACTCCAAGCTCGGCCTGGAACACTTCACCCCCGACTACACGCGTTACTTCCACGCCCTGCCCGAACCCGTCCGCGACCGGCTCATCCCCGTCCAGTGGCAACTCCACAAGGGCATCGACACCGGCACCCTCGCCGCCATTTACGACGAGCTCTACCGCCGCACCCTGCACGGCGGCTGGCCCGACGCCGTCCTCACCCCGGGCGTCCGCGTCCGCACCGCCGGCCGCGTCGCCACCACCCAGGTCGAACTCCACCTCGAACACCAGCAGCAGAACACCCGCACCCGCCTCACCACCGACGCCGTCGTCCTCGCCACCGGCTACCGCGAACGCCCCCTGTCCCCCCTGCTCACCGCCCTCGAGCCCTATCTGCGTCGCGACAGCGCCGGCCGCCCCCGCATCGACGACCAGTTCCGCCTCGCCCTCGACCCCGCCATCACCACCACCGGCTGCCACGTCCACATCCAGAACGCCGGACTCCACACCCACGGCGTCGGCAGCCCCGACCTCGGCCTCGCCGCCTGGCGCAGCGCCACCATCCTCAACTCGGTGACCGCAACCGAGACCTACCCACTGCCCACCCGCACCGCCTTCACCATCTTCGGCCTCGAACGACAAAAGCCCCGGATCCCGCCCACCCGCCGGCTCAAAGCACTGACACCGCTGGCGGACGGGAGCTGAGGCCGCCCTGCTCGCCCTGCCGATCCGCTAGAACACCGGCGCGCCGTTCCGCGTCAGCCTCCAGTCCACCGACGCGAAGTCCTTCGGGTCCAGCACACCCTTCGCGGTCACCCACTCCGCGATCCGGGTACGGATCTCCGTCGACTCCGACCACAACTCCTGCGCCGAGGCGACATACGGGAAGGCACCGCCGCCGTTGGCCCGGTAGTTGTTCGCCGCCAGCACGAACCGCTGCGCGTCATCCAGCGCCGCACCGTTGAAGGTGAGGTTCCTGATCCGCGAACCGGCCGGCTGGGCGATGTCGATGTCGTACGCCAGGCCGGACACATAGTCGTAGTTGTAGTCCGGACGGTTGTTCGCGTTCGTCAGCTTCTCCACGTCCACGGCAGCGTCCGCCGCCGTCTGCACGAAGTACTCCGCCGAGTACTCCAGGTAGGCCCGCACCTGCGCACCCGTCATCAGCTTGGCGACCAGCGTGTTGTCGTACACGTACAGGCTCGACAGGTCCCGGATCGTCACATCGCCCGCCGGGATCTCCGAGGTCCGCGAGAAGGGGGACGCCTGCGCGATGACCGGCAGCGCGGCGTACTGCGAGCCCGCCAGCGCGGCCTTCACCACGTCCTCCTGCACCCTGGTGATCAGGTCGATGATCGGGGCGTCCTTGTAACGCGCCTCCACCGTCGTCAGGGTCTCGGTCGCCCGGCCGACAACCTGGTTGACGTAGGCGACGACCTTCTCGTGCTCGTTTGTCAGCAGCCTGGTGATCTCCGGGTCGTCCGCGACGGAGCCGGAGTTGCGCAGCGAGGCGGAAACCGACTCGACCTCCCACCGGCCCTTGGCGAACACCAGCTCGAAGTCGATCAGGGTCAGCCGCTCGGCGTAGCACAACGGCTCCGACAGCACGACCGTCCGGCCCGTCTGCTCATTGGTGACCCGCAGCTCCGGAATCTCCAGATGCGCGTGCCCCACCAGGATCGCGTCGATGCCCGGCACCTGCCTCGCGACGTTCGCCGCCGCGTCCTCCACCCAGGGCAGCTGATCGCCGTACGACGACTTGCCCGACGTACCCGAGTGCGCCGACACCACCACCACGTCCGCACCCATCGAACGCAGCTTCGGCACCCACTTCGCCGCCTGCTCCTCCAGACCCGGGAAGGTCAACTTCCCCTGCACATAGGCCTTGTCCCAGATCGCGACGCCCGGGTTGGTCAGCCCCAGCACCGCCACCTTCACCGGCGGAGCGCCGTGCACGTGGAACTTCTTGATGAAGTACGGCGGGAAGGCCGGCCTCTGCGTCTTCGCGTCCAGCGCGTTCGCGCCGAGCAGCGGGAAGCGGCACTGCTCCTCGAACCGGCGCAGGGTCTCGATGCCGTAGTTGAACTCGTGGTTTCCGAGCGCCGCCGCGTCGTACCCGATCGCGTTCATCGCCTGCGCCATCGGATGCACCGGGCCGCCCTTGGCGGTGATCGGGTCCACCTTCGCGTAGTAGTACGCCAAAGGGGTGCCCTGGATCGTGTCACCCGCGTCGAGGAGGAGGGTGTTGCACCGGCCCTTCTCCTGTCTGACCTGGTTCACCAGAGTCGAGATCCGCGACAGGCCCTGCGCGTTGCCCGCCTTGTCGGAGTACTCCGCGTCCTTGAAGTAGTCCCAGTTGAAGACGTGCCCGTGCAGGTCCGTCGTGCCCATCACGGTGAGCGAGTACCGCCTGGCCGGCCCGCCGGGCCGCGTGGGCGTCCCCGCCTCGGCGGCCCGCGCCGCCGGAGCCGCCGCCGCGCCGGCCAGCGCGACACCCGCCCCCGTCACGGCGGACTCCTTCAGGAACTTCCGGCGGTTCAACGGCATGTCTGCTTCTCCTCGGGAAAGAGTCAACAACGCGCGTAGATTCTGACCCGCTCATGACCAACCGCAACAGACCTCGCAGGTTGCGATTCCGTGACCAGCAGAAGCGGGAAACCGGCCGCCGGTGACAGAGTGGGACGTATGACCTCAGCCCAGGACCCGCAGCCGCCCGTCCCCTACGGCACCCCCGACGCCCCCCGCATCGCCGTCCGCGGCGAAGCCCACCTCGAAGTCGACCCCGAGATAGCCCGCATCGGCATCACCGTCACCGCCCGCGGCAAGGACCGCCGTTCCGCCCTCGACGACCTCACCCGCCGCAACAACGGCGTCATCGACCTCGTCAAAACCTACGGACCGGCCGTCGAACGCCTCGAAACCGGCGCCTTCTCCATCACCCCCGAACTCACCCGGCACGGCCGCGGCGAACGCATCCGCACCTACCAGGGCACCGTCCACCTCACCGCCGAACTCTCCGACTTCACCGCCCTTGGAGAACTCACCACCCGACTGGCCGACTTGGAACTCACCCGGGTGGACGGCCCCTGGTGGTCCCTGCGCCCCGACTCGCCCGCCCACCGGCAGGCCCGCCGGCAGGCCGTGCACGAGGCCGTCCAGCGCGCCAGGGAATACGCCGAAGCACTCGGCAGCACCCTCGCCGCCCTCGTCGAAATCGCCGACATCGGCGCGGAGAACACCCAGCCCTACCCGCCCGCCCCGGGGCGCATGCGATCCATGGCGGCCTACGGAGCGTCGGCACAGGAGGACGCCGCGGCACCCCTGGACCTCGAACCGCAACGGCAGCACGTCTACGCGCAACTCAACGCGCGATTCACCATGGCACCGCCCAAACTGTAATTACGTCAGGTCCGTCAAGATCCGGTGAATACGCCGAATGCTCATCGGAGCACCGCTTCGCACAATTCAACAGTTGTCAATAACCCTTCACCTAAAGGTTGTTGAGTAGTCATCCAGCACCAAGTCTCTACCGACCGGTAAGGCCTAGGCTCACATCATGCGCCGAGCAAAGATCGTTTGTACTCTGGGGCCCGCCACTGACACGTACGACCAGATCAAGGCCCTGGTCGACGCCGGAATGGACGTCGCCCGCTTCAACCTCAGCCACGGCACCCACGCCGAACACGAGGAGCGGTACCAGCGCGTCCGCAAGGCCGCCGACGAGACCGGCCGCAGCGTCGGAATCCTCGCCGACCTTCAAGGCCCGAAGATCCGGCTCGGCCGCTTCCGCGAAGGACCCGTACTCCTTGAACGCGGCGACACCTTCACCATCACCGTCGAAGAAGGCATCGAAGGCGACCGCCACATCTGCGGAACCACCTACGCCGGCCTCGCCGAGGACGTCACCCCAGGCGAACGCATCCTCGTCGACGACGGCAAGGTCGCCCTCGAAGTCACCGCCGTCGACGGCCCCCGCGTACGGACGAGGGTCCGCGAAGGAGGAATGATCTCCGACCACAAGGGCCTCAACCTCCCCGGCGTCGCCGTCTCCGTCCCCGCCCTGTCCAAGAAGGACGAGGACGACCTGCGCTGGGCGCTGCACACCGGCTTCGACATCACCGCACTGTCGTTCGTACGCACCGGCCGCGACGTCCTCGACGTCCACCGCATCATGGACGACGAGGGCCGCCGCCTCCCCGTCATCGCCAAGATCGAGAAACCGCAGGCGGTCGAGGCCATCGACGACATCGTCGCCGCCTTCGACGGCATCATGGTCGCCCGCGGCGACCTCGGCGTCGAGATGCCCCTGGAACACGTCCCCATCGTCCAGAAACGCGCCATCAAACTGGCCAGGCGCAACGCCAAACCGGTGATCGTCGCCACCCAGATGCTCGACTCCATGATCGACAACTCCCGCCCCACCAGGGCCGAGGCGAGCGACGTGGCCAACGCCGTCATCGACGGCACGGACGCGGTGATGCTCTCCGGAGAGACCAGCGTCGGCAAGTACCCGGTCGAAACGGTCCGGACCATGTCCCGCATCGTCGCCGCCGCCGAGGAGGACCTCCTCGCCAAGGGCCTCGCACCCCTCACCGACCGGAACAAGCCCCGCACCCAGGGCGGCGCGGTCGCCCGCGCGGCGGCGGAGATCGGCGACTTCCTCGGCGCCAAGTTCCTGGTCGCCTTCACCCAGTCGGGCGACACCGCCCGGCGCCTCTCCCGCTACCGCTCGCCCATCCCCCTGCTGGCCTTCACCCCGGAACCGGCCACCCGCTCCCAGCTCAGCGCGACCTGGGGCGTGGAGACCTTCCTGGGACCGCGCGTGAACTCGACCGACGCCATGGTCGCCCAGGTCGACGAACTGCTGCTGCGGTACGGCCGCTGCCAGAAGGGCGACGTGGTCGTGATCACTGCGGGCTCCCCGCCCAGCGTCCCGGGCTCGACCAACCTGGTCCGGGTGCACCACATCGGCGAGGACGACATTCCCAAGTAGCGCGACTTCACGTCTCCAGTGCTTGGGGCCGACATGGGCGTCCATCAGGGCCACGGAGGCTTTGCGGGCGATGGAGATGTTGAAGGGATCGCTGCCGCGAGCCAGAGTCGTCCACGTCAATGCAGCCTGCACGCTGCAGGCGGCTCACGCTGGGCCGGGGCAGGACTTTGCGCATGGCGTCTTCGGCGAGTTCGACCAGCCCGGGCCATGAAGCGGTACATGTGACCATGAGGTAGCGCTGCCTCGGCTTGAAGATGATGTAGCCGTCGCCCAGGTATAGACCCAGCAGGTAGGCGTAAGCGGCGAGATCTTCCGGCATATACGTGTGCCGAGGTCGTACATGTGCACACTCTCGGAGAGTGGCAGTGTCGACACGCAGCAAAAAGCGGATGTTCATGAGAACGTGAACATCCGCTTCCAGTGGTGACCTTCGAATTGAAGGAAAAGTGCCCCGGGTGGGATTCGAACCCACGCTGTCGGTGGTTTGAGCACCGTGTCTCTACCGCTGGACTACCGGGGCTTCCTCTAAAACAAAGGCTGGCGGTCACCCGCCGTGCCCCCACCTTACCGCAGCTAGGTACGCTCTTGGGAGCACTACCTGCCCCGCCCCGGAACAAGGAGCGCCCCCGTGACCGCCGAGTCGCCCCAGCCCGTAGACGTGCCCGACGACGACAAGTCGCACGTGCCTCCCCTGACGACCCGTGTCGTCATCGCGGAGGACGAGGCGCTGATCCGGCTGGATCTCAAAGAGATGCTGGAGGAGGAGGGGTACTCCGTCGTCGGTGAGGCCGGGGACGGTGAGCAGGCCGTGGAGCTGGCTCGGGAGCACAGGCCCGACCTGGTGATTCTCGATGTGAAGATGCCGAAGCTGGACGGTATCTCGGCGGCGGAGAAGATCGCCGAGGAGCGGATCGCCCCGGTTCTCATGCTCACCGCGTTCTCGCAGCGCGATCTGGTCGAGCGGGCCCGGGACGCCGGGGCGATGGCGTATCTCGTGAAGCCGTTCAGCAAGAGTGACGTCGTGCCCGCGATCGAAATGGCCGTTTCGCGGTTCACGGAGCTGAAGGAGCTGGAGAGGGAGGTCGCGGACCTCACACAGCGGCTGGAGACCCGGAAGCTGGTGGATCGTGCGAAGTCGATCCTGCAGACGGAGTACGGGCTGACGGAGCCGGCCGCGTTCCGCTGGATCCAGAAGACGTCGATGGACCGTCGTATGTCGATGCAGCAGGTCGCGGAGGCGGTCATTCAGGACAGCGACGAGAAGAAGGCCGCGAAGGGTGGCGCGAAGTCCGACAAGGACTGAGTGGCTGAATGGCTGCCTGAGTCTCCGAGTCCCGGAGTGTCAGGGTTTCCGGGTTTCCGGGTTTTTGAGCTTTCGAGACTTGTCTTCGGGCATGACTGGGCCCGCGTCCCCCGAGGGGCGCGGGCCCTGTCGTGTTCCGGGGAGGGGTCTAGTCCTCGCCGAGGTATGCCTTCCGTACGGACTCGTCGTGCAGCAGGTCCTGTCCGGTGCCGGAGAGGACGATGTTGCCGACCTCCATGACGTGTCCGTGGTCGGCGAGTGAGAGCGCCGCCTGGGCGTTCTGTTCGACGAGCAGGATCGTCGTGCCCTGGGACTTGAGTTCCGCGATGGTGGCCATGATCTTCTGCATCATGATCGGGGAGAGGCCCATCGAGGGCTCGTCGAGCATGAGGAGTTTGGGCCGGGACATGAGGGCGCGGCCCATGGCGAGCATCTGCTGTTCGCCGCCGGAGAGGGTGCCCGCCGCCTGCTTCCTGCGCTCCCCGAGGATGGGGAAGAGGTCGTAGGCGCGCTGGATGTCCTTTTCGATGCCTTCGCGGTCCTTGCGGAGGAAGGCGCCGAGGCGGAGGTTGTCCTCGATGGTCATGCGGGGGAAGATGTGCCGCCCCTCGGGGGAGTGGGCGAGGCCGAGGGAGACGATCTCGTGGGCGGGGACCTTCTTGAGGGATTTGCCGTTGAACTTCATCTGGCCGCCGACGGGCTTGAGGAGGCCGGAGAGGGTTCGCAGGGTGGTGGTCTTGCCGGCGCCGTTGGTGCCGATGAGGGTGACGACTTCGCCGGCGTCGACCTTGAAGGAGATGCCTTTGACGGCTTCGATCTTGCCGTAGGCGACGCGGAGGTCCTCGACTTCGAGCAGTGCGGTCATCGGTCGTTCTCCTTGCCGGGCGCGGCGTCCGTCGTGGTGTCGGCGTGGGCCTCGGCGTTTTCGACTTCGGCGGCTTCTTCGTCGCCGGGGGCGCCTTCGAAGGGTTCGCCGAGGTAGGCGGCGATGACGCGTTCGTCACCCTGGACGGTGGCGCTGTCGCCTTCGATGAGTTTCTCGCCTTGGACGAGGACGGCCACGCGGTCGCAGAGGTTGAAGATGAACCGCATGTCGTGCTCGATGACGAGGACGGCGATGCCCATGTCGCGGATGGCGAAGACGAGTTCCTCGGTGGCGCGGGTCTCCTGGGGGTTCATGCCGGCGGTGGGCTCGTCCAGGAGGAGCAGGCCGGGTTCGCTGGCGAGGGCGCGGGCGATTTCGAGCTTGCGCTGTTCGCCGTAGGGGAGGTTGCGGGAGAGGTGTTCGGCCTTGGCGGCGAGGCCGACGAACTCGAGGAGTTCCATGGCTCGTGCCCGGGAGGCTGATTCGGCCTTGTGGAAGCCGGGGCCGCGCAGGACGGCGGACCAGAAGCCTTCCTTGGTGCGGGTGTGGCGGCCGACGAGGACGTTTTCCAGGACCGTCATGTTGGAGAACAGGCGGATGTTCTGGAAGGTGCGGGCGATGCCGGCCGCGGTGACCTTGAAGGACTTGGGCGGCAGGACGTTGCCTTTGTAGCGGACCTCTCCTTCGGTGGGGATGTAGAGGCCGGTGAGGCAGTTGAAGAAGGTGGTCTTGCCGGCGCCGTTGGGGCCGATGAGTCCGACGATCTCGCCGCTGTTGACGGTGAGGTTGACGTCGCGTACGGCGGTGAGGCCGCCGAAGCGCATGGTGACGCCGCGTGCGTCGAGGACGGTCTGGCCGGGGGCGCCGGCGGCGGGTGCGGTGTCCTTGGTGGTGGTGTCGGTGGTCATGGTGGTCACGCCCCTGTCTCGCTGAGGACCGTGGGCGCTTCGGCCTCTTCGTGGAATTCGAGCTGACGGCGCCGGTTGGGGATGAGGCCCTCCGGGCGGAACCGCATCAGCAGGATGAGCGCGACACCGAAGGCGAAGAGCTGGTAGTCGCCGAGGAACTGGAGCTTGTTGGGGATGAGGAAGAGCAGTGCGGCGCCGATGAGGGGGCCTGCGATGGTGCCCATGCCGCCGAGGACGACTGCGGCGAGCAGGAAGGCGGAGTTGGGCGGGATGGGTCCGGCGAAGAGGTACTGCTCGGGGGTGACGGTGTAGGTCACGTGTGCCTGGACGGTGCCGGCGAGGCCGGCGAGGGAGGCGCCGACGGCGAAGGCGATGAGCTTGACCCGGAAGCCGTTGATGCCCATGGCGAGGGCGGCGGTCTCGTCCTCGCGGATGGCGACCCAGGCGCGGCCGATGCGTGAGTTGCCGCTGCGTCGGAAGACGAGGACGACGACGGCGGTGATGATCAGCATCAGGAAGAAGTAGTTGGCGAAGCGTCCGATGGAGAATCCGGCGATGTCGTGCTGGGCGCCGAAGTCGAACCCGAGGATGTCGAGGTTCGGGATGGAGGCGATGCCGTTGGAGCCGTTGGTGAGGTCGGGTCCGGAGGTGCCGTCGAGGTTGTTGGCGGTGATGCGGAAGATCTCTCCGAAGCCGAGGGTGACGATGGCGAGGTAGTCGCCGCGCAGTCGGAGGGTGGGGGCGCCGATGAGAACGCCGAAGACGAGCGAGGCGAGGGCGCCGATGAGGACGGCGGCCCAGAAGGGGAAGTGGACGTGGAACGGCGAGTTGGGGGAGCCGGAGACGAGTGAGGCGGCGTAGGCGCCGACGCCGAGGAAGGCGACGTAGCCGAGGTCGAGCAGTCCGGCGAGGCCGACGACGATGTTCAGGCCCAGGGCGACGGTGGCGAAGATGAGGATGTAGACGCCGAGGGTGGCGTACTGGTCGTCGGTCTGGGTGAAGGGGAAGAGTGCTGCCGCGATGAAGGCGCCGAAGACGGTGGTGCTCTGGTGCCGGGCGGTGATCTGGGAGGCGTGGGCGATGAGGCCGGCCTTGTTGAGGGCGGCGAAGCCGAGGCCGGCGAGGATGAGGAAGCCGACGAAGAGTTCGTCGTATTCGGTGCCGATGCCGTAGGTGAAGACGGTGAGGCCGAGCGCGAGGACGGCGACGATGATGAGGATTTCGGCGTACGAGGGGAGCTTGCCGACGGGTCGTGGGCTGGAGGAGGCGAAGGTGGCCTTGGTGGTGCTCCAGCCGTGGGCGAGGCGGTGCCGGAGGCGTTCGGCGCCGGTGGCCTCGGGGTCGATCGGGTCGGGCTCGGGCCGTTCGAAGGGCAGTGCGAGGGCGCCGATGAGGGTGGCGAGGCTGGTGAGGGCGACGATGTAGCCGCCGGGTTCGAGGTTGACCAGGCCGCCGAGTTCGACGCTGATGGCGAGGACGGTGTACCAGGTGGTGGCGAAGGTGGCGAGGGCGGCGAGTTTGATGGCCGCGTCGGCGCCGGCGGGGGTGAGCCAGTGCAGGCCCTTGACGCCGTAGGAGGCGAGGGCGAGGAGGGTGGTGAGGGTGGCGCCGATCAGGACGAGGACCTGCAGGCCGCCCGGGTAGCCGTAGACGGTGAGGTCGCCGGGGAATGCGGCGGTCCAGGTCCAGGCGAGGAAGGTGGCGACGATGGTGAGCACGCTGCCGCCGGTGGCGAGGGCGCGGCCGATGTGCGCGGGGATGCCGAACAGGCCGGAGGGCGCCGCGCCGGTGGTGGGGGCGCTCGGGGTTTCGGGTGCGGTGGTCTGTGTGGTCATCGGTGTCACGCCCTGTCCGCCACGCGCTCGCCGAGCAGGCCCTGTGGCCTGAACAGGAGCACGAGGATGAGGAGTACGAACGCCCAGACGTCTGCCCAGGACTGGCTGCCGAACTTCTCCATCCCGGGGAGGTCGGCGATGTAGGCGGTGGCCAGGGTTTCGGCGATGCCGAGGACGACGCCGCCGATCATGGCTCCGTAGATGTTGCCGATGCCGCCGAGGACGGCCGCGGTGAAGGCCTTGAGGCCGAGGATGAAGCCCATGCGGAAGTCGATCTGGCCGTACTTGAGGCCGTAGGCGACACCGCCGACGGCGGCGAAGGCTGCGCCGAGGGCGAAGGCGACCACGATGATGCGGTCGGTGTTGATGCCCATGAGCTTGGCGGTGTCGGGGTCCTGGGCGGTGGCCTGCATGCCGCGTCCGGTGCGGGTCTTCATGACGAAGTAGGCGAGGACGGCCATGCTGATGGGGGCGGCGATGAGGAGGAAGATGTCGCCGGTCTGGATGGTGACGTTGCCCAGGTGGAAGGGGCCGCCGGGGATCTGCGGGAAGGTGCGGGCGGACTTGGCTTCGGGGTACCAGGCCCAGACCGCCTGCTGCAGCGCGAGGGAGAGTCCGATGGCGGTGATGAGTGGCGCGAGGCGCGGGGCGGTGCGCAGTGGCCGGTAGGCGAACCGTTCCGCCCCCATGGCGACGAGGACGGCGACGATGATGGCGCCGATCAGCATGAGGGGGAGGGCAACCCACATGGAGGTGCCGTCGGGCAGGACGTACACGTAGATCGTGAGGGCGCCGAAGGCGCCGGTCATGAAGATCTCGCCGTGTGCGAAGTTGATGAGCTGGACGATGCCGTAGACCATTGTGTAGCCGATGGCGACCAGCCCGTACATGGATCCTAGTAGCAGGCCGTTGACCAGCTGCTGCGGCAGTTCGTTCACCGCATGTCCTCCGAGACTTTCGGATGTTCGACGGATGTGACCGGATGCGAGTCCGCGCGGGGCGCCTGTGGAACAGCGCCCCGCGCGGCTGTTGGTTGGTGCGGGAGGGGTCAGCCGGTGTAGGTACCGGACTTCTTGGCCGCCCAGGCACCGCTCTTCACGGCGTACACGGTGAGCTGCTTGTTGGTGGCGTCACCGAACTCGTCGAAGGAGACCTTGCCGGTCACACCGTCGAAGGAGACGTTCTGCATGGCCGCGGTGACCTTGGCGCGGGCGTCGGAGGGGAGCTTGCCGCCGTTGTCGTCGACGACCTTCTTGACGGCCTCGATGATCGCCCAGGTGGAGTCGTAGGAGTAACCGCCGTAGGCCGCGTACTCCTCCTTGTAGCCGGCCGCCTTGTAGTCGGCGACGAACTGCTTGGCGGAGGGCAGGGTCTCGACCGGGGCGCCGACGGAGGTGGCGAGGTCGCCGGTGGAGTCGCTGCCGGCGAGCTTGATGAAGGTCGGGTCGTAGATGCCGTCGCCGCCGACCAGCGGGATCTTGGCGCCGGCGGCCTTGATCTGCTTGCTGAGCGGGCCGGCCTGGGGGTACTCGCCGCCGTAGTAGACGACGTCGGCGCCGGAGTCCTTCACCTTGGTGGCGACCGCGGAGAAGTCCTTGGTGTCGGGGTTGATGTGCTCGGTGCCGACGATCTTGCCGCCGAGCTTCTTGAACTCGTCGGTGAAGGTGCCGGCGAGGCCCGCGCCGTAGGTCTTCTTGTCGTCGATGACGAAGACCTTCTTCTTCTTGGCGTCGTTGTAGAGGTACTGCGCGGCGAACGGGCCCTGGATGGCGTCCGTGGTCGCGGTGCGGAAGTACGACTTGAACTGGCGGACCTTCTTGGTCTGCCAGTCGGGTCCCTGGGTGAGGGCGGGGCCGGTGTTGGCGGGGGAGACCTCGACGAGTTTGGCGTCGTCGAAGACCTTCTGCATGGACTCGGCGACGGAGGAGTTGAGCGGGCCGACGACGCCGAGGACGTCCTTGTCGGCGACGAGGGCGGTGGCGTTCTGCTGGCCCGAGGAGGGCTGCGCCTGGTCGTCGCGGGCCTCGATCTTGAAGGTGATGCCCTTGACGTAGTTCTTCTTGTTGGCGTTCTTGGCGGCGAGGTCGGCCGAGTTCTTGATGCCCAGGCCGAGCGCGGACAGGTCGCCGGTCAGCGGGGCGTCGACGCCGATGGTCACTGTGGTGCCACCGTTGCCGGAGTCCGAGCCCTTGTCGCCGCCACGTGAACCGCAGGCGGTGAGGGTGAGTGCTCCCGCCGCCAGCGCGGCGGTGATGGCGATGAGCGAACGTTGACGCACGATCAGTCCTTTCCCTGGCACGGCCCTCCCCGCTGGAAGTGGCCGAGTCGAGCGCTGGGCCGAAGTGACTTTCCGACCGCGCGGTGACTGGCGGTGACTCTAGGCGTGTGCAGGGAACGTGGAGGAGGGTCTGACCAAGGCTGTGACTCTCTTGTTATGACACGACGTAATGCAGAGCGGTACTGGAAGGGTGGATCAGTGGAATTCAGGCCGATTCGCCCTGTCCGCATATTGAGAACCTGCAGGACGCGCGGAGCTGTGTTCAGGAGTCTCGGCTGTTTTGCTGATTACCGAAAGCTGTTGCCGCAGGCGACCTGCAGGGCGTCGGACAGGGCGTGTGCATAGCGTGTCCCGAGGATGAAACTGTGAACTTCGATCGCGCGCGCATTACGCAGAGTTACGTCCAGGAAAGGCAGTCCGGCGTTCTCCGGCACTTTTCCGCATTCCGTCACATGCATGGTGATGACGATCTTCCGGGCGGAGCCCGCGGCGGTCCGGAAAGGTGCCGGGGGCGCCGAGGTCAGCGTCAGGCCGGCGTAGGGCTGGCTGATCCGGGTGACCGTGACCGGCGGCCCGGTCTGCACGCTCACCAGCACCGCGAGGCTGAAGCTCCTGGGTGCGGCATGGCGGGGTGTGGTCGCCGGGTCCAGGTAGGTGACGTCCACCGCTTGGGAGGGGAACGGCGGTGCGGGGGGCGGCGGTTGGTGCTGCCGGGTGGCGTAGAGGTAACCGCCGCCCGCGAGCAGGAGGGTGGCGGCCGCGGTGATGAGGGCGGCGCGGCGGTGCCGGTCGTAGAGCCGGGCGAGCCGCCCGGGGCGGGGGCCGGGCAGGAGCGGTTCGGCGGGGTCCGGGGTGTCCCACGCGCGTGTGCCCTCGCCCGGCTCGACGGGTCCGACGCCGCTCAACTCCACGGCCCCTTGCCCGGTCCGCCGCCGCGGTACCAGGCGGCGCAGCCCTCCCGGGCCCGGCGGTCGATCAACTCGTCCGCCGCTCGGGCGCCTTGGCGCTTCTTCGCGGCCCGTGCGTCGTCCACGACCTTGCGCAGGATCTCGTACTGCCCGTTCGACAGCCCCATCGACTGGTAGTCCCCGTAGGTGTCGCCGTCGAGCACCTTGCGTGACCAGTGGGCGACGAGGCGGGCGCACAGTTCCGTCTCGGGCGTGGCCCGCGGCGGCACCGTGGGTGAGGCACTGGGCCCGGTGCCCGTCGCGTCGCCGCAGCCGGCCGTCAGCGCGCCCGCCAGGAGCACCGGTCCGAGCCAGGATTTCAGCGCCCGCGCCCCCGGCAGCGGGGCTCTCTGCGTTGCCATGCCATGACGCTAGGACGTGGGGTGCCCGGGCGGCAACGGCGCTGCGGGCGCCGGTAAGCGGCTCAGCCGGCCGCGGGCACCCGGTCGCCGTCGCCGGGCCTCACGTCGCGCAGCAGGCAGGTCAGCCGGGCGCTGCACACCCGCCTGCCCTCCTCGTCGCTGATCACGATCTCGTACGTCGCCGTCGAGCGTCCCCGGTGGAGGGGGGTGGCCACTCCGGTGACCAGGCCGGAGCGGGCCCCGCGGTGGTGCGTGCAGTTCAGGTCCACGCCGACGGCGATCTTCGAGCTGCCACCGTGCAGCATGGAGCCGACGGAGCCGAGGGTCTCGGCGAGCACGGCGGAGGCGCCGCCGTGCAGCAGCCCGTAGGGCTGGGTGTTGCCCTCCACCGGCATGGTGCCGACGACGCGCTCGGCGGACGCCTCGACGATCTGCACGCCCATCCGGGTGCCGAGGTGTCCGGCGGAGAACAGGGCGGGCAGGTCGACGCCGAGCGTGGCGTACTCGTCGATGACCTCCTGCGGAAACTTCACGTGCTGCTGCTCGCCCATGGGGTCCGGCTCCGTTCGTCCTCGATCGGCCTGGTGCTTTCCTGAGCAAACGCTCAGTCGGTCGCCGATTGTTCCAGACGCACCACCACGGACTTGCTGGCCGGGGTGTTGCTGGTGTCCGCGGTGGCGTCCAGCGGTACCAGAACGTTCGTCTCCGGGTAGTACGAGGCCGCGCACCCCCGGGCCGTCGGATAGTGCACGACCCGGAAGCCCGGCGCCCGCCGTTCCACCCCGTCCTTCCACTCGCCGACCAGATCGACGTACGACCCGTCGGCGATCTCGAGCCTGCGCGCGTCCTCGGGGTTGACCAGCACCACCCGCCGGCCGTTCCTGATTCCCCGGTAGCGGTCGTCGAGGCCGTAGATCGTGGTGTTGTACTGGTCGTGCGAGCGCAGCGTCTGCAGCAGCAGCCGGCCCTCGGGCAGCTCGGGGTACTCCACGGGCGCGGCGGTGAAGTTGGCCTTGCCGGTGGCGGTCGGGAAGCGGCGCTCGTCGCGCGGGGCGTGGGGCAGCGCGAAGCCGCCGGGGCGGGCCACGCGCGCGTTGAAGTCCTCGAAGCCGGGGACCACGCGCGCGATCCGGTCGCGGATCGTGGCGTAGTCCTTCTCGAACTCCTCCCACGGCACCACGCTGTCCTCGCCCAGCACCCGGCGTGCCAGCGCGCACACGATGGCCGGCTCGGACCTCAGGTGCGCCCCGGCGGGCTCCAGCCGGCCCCTGGAGGCGTGCACCATGCCCATGGAGTCCTCGACGGTGACGAACTGCTCGCCGCTGCCCTGAAGATCACGTTCGGTGCGGCCGAGGGTGGGCAGGATCAGGGCACGCGCGCCCGTGACGACGTGCGAGCGGTTGAGCTTGGTCGACACGTGCACGGTCAGCCTCGCCCGGCGCATGGCCGCCTCGGTCACCTCGGTGTCGGGGGAGGCCGAGACGAAGTTGCCGCCCATGGCGAAGAAGACCTTCGCCTCGCCGTCGCGCAGGGCGCGGATGGCCCGGACGACGTCGTAGCCGTGCGCGCGCGGCGGGGCGAAGCCGAACTCCTTCTCCAGGGCGTCCAGGAAGGCCGGGGCGGGCCGCTCGAAGATGCCCATGGTGCGGTCGCCCTGCACATTGGAGTGGCCGCGCACCGGGCACACGCCGGCGCCAGGTCGGCCGATGTTGCCGCGCAGCAGCAGGAAGTTGACCACCTCGCGGATGGTGGGCACGGAGTGCTTGTGCTGGGTCAGGCCCATCGCCCAGCACACGATGGTGCGCCGGGAGGCCAGGACCATCTCCAGTGCGCGGTCGATGTCCGTGCGCTCCAGGCCGGTCGCGGTGAGCGTCTCGTCCCAGTCGGCGGCCCGGGCGGCCGCCGCGAACTCCTCGTAGCCATGGGTGTGTTCGCGGACGAAGTCCTCGTCGACCGCCCCCTCGGTCTGCAGGATCAGCTTGTTGAGGAGGCGGAAGAGGGCCTGGTCGCCGCCGATGCGGATCTGCAGGAACAGGTCGGTGAGCGCGGCGCCGGACGTCAGGCCCTTGGGGGTCTGCGGGTTCTTGAAGCGCTCCAGGCCGGCCTCGGGCAGCGGATTGACGCTGATGATCTTCGCGCCGCCCGCCTTCGCCTGCTCCAGGGCGGCGAGCATACGGGGGTGGTTCGTGCCCGGGTTCTGACCGGCCACGATGATCAGGTCGGCCTGGTGGAGGTCCTCCAGCAGGACGCTGCCCTTGCCGATGCCGATGGTCTCCGACAGGGCCGAGCCGGAGGACTCGTGGCACATGTTGGAGCAGTCGGGCAGGTTGTTGGTGCCGAGCTCCCGCGCGAACAGCTGATAGAGGAAGGCCGCCTCGTTGCTGGTGCGGCCGGAGGTGTAGAAGACGGCCTCGTCGGGGGAGGAGAGCGCGGCGATCTCCTCGGCGACGATGCCGAAGGCGCGCTCCCAGGTGATGGGCTCGTAGTGATCGGCGCCCTCGGGCAGGTACATGGGGTGGGTGAGCCGCCCCTGCTGGCCCAGCCAGTAACCACTGCGGGTCGCGAGGTCGGCCACCGAGTGCGCGGCGAAGAACTCCGGGGTGACCCGGCGCAGGGTGGCCTCCTCGGCGACCGCCTTCGCGCCGTTCTCGCAGAACTCCGCCCTGTGCCGGTGCTCCGGCTCCGGCCAGGCGCAGCCCGGGCAGTCGAAGCCGTCCTTCTGGTTGACCCGCAGCAGGGTAAGGGCGGTGCGCTTGACCCCCATCTGCTGCTGGGCGATGCGCAGCGTGTGCCCGATGGCCGGCAACCCCGCCGCCGCGTGCTTCGGCTCGGCGACCTGCGGCGCGTCCTGAACCGGGTCGCCCTTGGGCGGCTTCGTGGCCATCGCACGGTCCCTTCGACTGCGTGTGTGCTGCGGGTGTGGTGTGTATGTGCTGAATGTGCTGTATGTGCGGTGTGTGCGCGGAGGCGTGTTGCCCGGGGTCGCGCGGACCCCCCGACGCCATCCGATCCTCGCACGGGACAGTGACAATGATCCCGGCCGGGGCCGGGGACGGGGACGGGGCCGGGGACGGGGACGGGGACGGGGACAGGGAAGGGGCGGGAGTGAAGGTTGCGCGCGGCCCCACTCGCGCATCGCACGTGCTCCGCCCGCGGCCCGCTTCCCGCCCATGGCGCCGCCACCGGTGCCGGACCGACCTCGCACCCGGCTGTCAGTGGCACGTGGCAGGATCGGGGGCGTGGCAGAGACAGCATCGAAGAAGACCGACACCGCCCCCGGCGGTACCCGTCCGCGGCTCATGCTCATGGACGGGCACTCGCTGGCCTACCGCGCGTTCTTCGCGCTGCCCGCGGAGAACTTCACCACCGCGACGGGCCAGCCGACCAACGCGATCTACGGCTTCGCGTCGATGCTGGCCAACACCCTGCGTGACGAGGCGCCCACGCACTTCGCGGTCGCCTTCGACGTCTCCCGCAAGACCTGGCGCTCGGCGGAGTTCACCGAGTACAAGGCGAACCGCTCCAAGACCCCTGACGAGTTCAAGGGCCAGGTCGAGCTGATCGGCGAGCTGCTGGACGCCATGCACGCCCAGCGCTTCGCGGTCGAGGGTTACGAGGCGGACGACGTCATCGCCACCCTCGCCACCGAGGCCGAGGCCGAGGGCTTCGAGGTGCTGATCGTCACCGGCGACCGCGACTCCTTCCAGCTCGTCTCCGAGCACACGACGGTGCTGTATCCCACGAAGGGCGTCTCCGAGCTGACCCGGTTCACCCCGGAGAAGGTCGTCGAGAAGTACGGGTTGACGCCGGCCCAGTACCCGGACTTCGCCGCGCTGCGCGGCGACCCGTCCGACAACCTGCCGGGCATCCCGGGCGTCGGCGAGAAGACGGCCGCGAAGTGGATCAACCAGTTCGGTTCCTTCGCGGAGCTCGCCGAGCGTGTCGAGGAGGTCAAGGGCAAGGCCGGGCAGAACCTGCGCGACCACCTCGAGGCCGTCAAGCTCAACCGCAGGCTCACCGAGCTGGAGCGCGGCGTGGAGCTGCCGAAGGCGGTCGCCGATCTCGCCCGGGCACCGTACGACCGCAAGGCCGTCGCGATGGTCCTTGACACCCTGGAGATCCGCAACCCGTCGCTGCGCGAGCGGCTGTTCGCCGTCGACCCGGGCGCCGAGGAGGCCGAGACGACGCCGATCGCCGCGGACGGCGTGGAGCTGGACGGCACCGTGCTCGGCACCGGCGAGCTGGCCGGCTGGCTCGACGCGCACGGCACGGAGGTCCTCGGTGTCGCCACGGTCGACGCCTGGGCGCTGGGCGCGGGCTCCGTCGCCGAGGTCGCGCTCGCCGCGTCCGGCGGCGCGGCCGCCTGGTTCGACCCGTCCCAGCTGGACGAGGCCGACGAGCGGGCGTTCGCCGGCTGGCTGGCCGACGCCGGCCGGCCCAAGGTCTTCCACAACGCCAAGGGCGCCATGCGGGTCTTCGCGGAGCACGGCTGGCGCGTCGAGGGTGTGCGCATGGACACCGCGCTCGCCGCCTACCTGGTCAAGCCCGGCCGCCGCTCCTTCGCCCTGGACGCGCTGTCCCTGGAGTACCTGCACCGGGAGCTGGCCCCCGCCGCTCAGGCCGACGGCCAGCTGGCCTTCGGCGCGGACGACGGCGCCGAGGCCGAGGCCCTGATGATCCAGGCCCGCGCGATCCTCGACCTCGGCGCGGCCTTCGAGGGCCGCCTTCAGGAGGTCGGCGCGGCGGACCTGCTGCGCGATGTGGAGCTGCCCACCTCCGCGCTGCTTGCCCGCATGGAGCGGCACGGCATCGCCGCGGACCGCGCCCACCTCGAAGCCATGGAACAGATGTTCGCGGGCGCGGTGCAGCAGGCCGTGAAGGAGGCGCACGCGGCGGCCGGGCACGAGTTCAACCTCGGCTCGCCCAAGCAGCTCCAGGAGGTCCTCTTCGGCGAGCTCGCCCTGCCCAGGACGAAGAAGACCAAGACGGGCTACACGACCGACGCCGACGCCCTGGCATGGCTGGCCACCCAGACGGACAACGAACTGCCGGTGATCATGCTCCGCCACCGCGAGCAGGCCAAGCTCCGTGTCACCGTCGAGGGCCTGATCAAGACGATCGCGGCGGACGGCCGCATCCACACCACTTTCAACCAGACGGTCGCCGCGACCGGCCGGCTTTCCTCCACCGACCCGAACCTGCAGAACATCCCCGTGCGCACCGACGAGGGCCGGGCTATCCGCCGCGGCTTCGTGGTCGGCGAGGGCTTCGAGTCGCTGATGACGGCCGACTACAGCCAGATCGAACTGCGCGTGATGGCCCACCTCTCCGAGGACGCGGGGCTGATCGAGGCGTTCACCTCCGGCGAGGACCTGCACACCACGGCCGCCTCCCAGGTCTTCGCGGTCGAGCGCTCGGCGGTCGACGCGGAGATGCGCCGCAAGATCAAGGCCATGTCCTACGGCCTGGCGTACGGGCTTTCGGCCTTCGGCCTCTCCCAGCAGCTGAACATCGAGGCGGCCGAGGCCCGCGCCCTGATGGACGCCTACTTCGAGCGCTTCGGCGGCGTGCGGGACTATCTGCGCCGGGTGGTCGACGAGGCGCGGGCGACCGGCTACACGGAGACCCTCCTCGGCCGCCGCCGCTACCTGCCGGACCTGAACAGCGACAACCGCCAGCGCCGCGAGATGGCAGAGCGGATGGCCCTCAACGCGCCGATCCAGGGCACGGCGGCCGACATCGTCAAGATCGCCATGCTGAATGTGGACCGGGCGCTGCGCGAGGCCGGCCTCACCTCCCGGATGCTCCTCCAGGTCCACGACGAAATCGTCCTGGAGATCGCCCCCGGCGAACGCGCGGCCGCGGAGGAGATCGTCCGCCGTGAGATGTCCGGCGCGGTGCGGCTCAGGGCCCCGCTGGACGTCTCCGTGGGCGTGGGCCCGGACTGGGAGTCGGCGGCGCACTAGAGTCCCTGGCCCGCGGTGGCGCCGTGGTGCCGCCGCGGGCCTGAGGTGTGGAGCCGCGGGCCTGAGGTGTGGAGCCGCGGGCCTGAGGTGTGGAGCCGCGGGCCTGAGGTGTGGAGCCGCGGGCCTGAGGCGGGGAGGTGGGGAGCTCCGGCCGGCATCGGTCGTCGCGAGAGCTCTCCACCGCGTGGCGGGCGCGCCGGGGACGGGGGCGGGCGCGGGGTCGTGGCGCCCGGGGTTCCCACCGCTGGGGTGTCCCCGCCACTCATGTCCGCCGTCACTCACGTGGCCCCCGCAGAAACGCACCCGACACCCCCGCCCGCCAAGATGCGGGCATGGGTATACGCATGCTGAACCACCGGCCGGCGGTCCACCGGACAGCTGTCGACGTGGCCCCCGCCGCGTCGTTGCCGCCGGTCCCGGCCTTCTCGGCCGGCGCAAGCACCGCCCGCATCCCCACCGGCCTAGCGACCCCCCTGCGCCGTGCCGCGACCGACCTTGGCCACCGGCTCGCCCCCGTCGCGGTGGGCGGTCCCGGGGACACACCCCCCTGGCGCCCGTGGACCGACGTGGCCCGCGGTTACCTCGCGCTTCTCCTCGCCCGGCTCCCACGGCCGGGCCCGGTGCGCACCGTCACCGTCTTCGTCGCCACCGCGACCACTGTCAGCGACCGGCCGGGCGGCCCGCCTCCACACCGGCCCCATCGGCGCCGTCAGGGCCCACCACCCCGGCAGGACGGCTAGCCGCCCCGGCAGCACGGCCCGTCACCCCGGCAGAACCGCCGTCCCCGCCGGAACCCGCCACCCCGCCGGAACCCGCCACCCCGCCGGAACCCGCCACCCCGCCGGAACCCGCCACCCCGGCGGAGCCGCCGGACCGGCCAGAAATGTCCGTTCGGCCGGACCCACCGTTGCGCCCAGGGCCTTCCGGCCGGCCAGAGCCGCCGGACCGCCCGGCATCACCAGCGTCGCCGGCCACCGCCGTCACCCCGGCGCCTCCGTCAGCAACCCGAGCCGCCCGCCACGCCCTGACCCCCGCGGCGTACATCGGCAGTCCCACCACCAGCCCGGAGCCCGCACCGAAGCACAGCGTCGGCACCAGATCCCAGAAGCCGGCCCGGGGCCCACGCACGGCGGCCCAGTCGTGAGCGGTCCGCTGCACGGCACCGGCCGCCGCGCAGCCGGCGATCACCGCCGCCGCCCACCACCGGTCCCGTACCGACAACGCGGCAACCCCCGCGGGAACTCCCGTGGGGCCGGCCGCCGGCGCGGTCGCAGCCCGCCGCAGCGCGTGGACCAGGAACCCGGCGATCACCACGGCCGCCACCGCCGAACTGCCGTACTGCAGGTACCAGTAGACCGGCACGCCCGCCAGTTGCCGCCCCAGCACCGGGAACAGCCGCATCCCCCACCGGCCCGGGTGGGTGAAGGCGTCCCACACCACATGCGTCAGCGCGCCCAGCGCCGCGGAGACGTACCACCACAGCACGAGGTGCCACCACGGCGGTGCGGACGGCCGCACCCGCGCGCGTGGGGCCCCGCACCGCGACAGCGCGGCCACAGGCCCCTGACGGGATCGCGGCAGCAGCGCCACGAGCGGCTCGCGGACCAGCAGCCACAGCCCCACCAGCGCCCAGGCGACGAGCACATCGAGGGTGAAGACCCCGGGAAAGGAGTGCGTGACCACGCCGAACTCCATCCCGCCGGGCACTGCGCCCGCCGCGTAATAGGTCATGTCGGGGGAGAACGAGCCCGCCACGAGCACCGCCGGCACCAGCCGGCCCCGCCCCGAGCCGTCCCCGCGCACCGCGGGCAGCACGGCCGCCGCATGACTGAGAGTGAACGGCAACGGGAGTCCTCCTGAGGGCTGTTGACCGGCACGCCGACCCTGGTGATCACCGGTGTCCAGTATGGGGGACACGTCCGTGCGGCATTCCGTACAACAGCACATGGACAAGCGGTGAAAATCGGGCACGAACAGGTCCCGGCACAAAGGAAGTTGTCGTAGTGTCACCTGGGTCGCACAACCGAACGGCTCCACGAGGGCAACCAGTACCACGGGTCAACCGTCACAACAGGGCGAACAGACAGACACAGACGGACGCTCGGGCGTCCACGGGAGGGGTTCACTCTATGGCGGCGCATTTCGGCAGGAGGCTGCGCAAGGGGGCGGCAACCACGGCCGTGGCCGCGGCGGCGGTCGCGGCCCTGTCCGCCTCCCAGGCTCCGGACGCAGCGGTCGACGACCACGGCAGACAGGCCGCCGCCGCCGGCGCGACGAGCGCTCCCGACGTGACCGCCGACGGCAGCGCGACCGGCAACTCGCCGTACTACACCGACCTGCCGCCGCTGCACAGCCCCAGCCCGGCGCCCACCATCGGTACGCCCGCATCCCGGGGCCCGTCCGAGGCGGGCATCCCCGCCACCGTGCTCGACGCCTACAAGAAGGCCGAGGCCGAGCTGCACGAGTCCAAGCCGGGCTGCAACCTGCCCTGGCAGCTGCTCGCCGCCATCGGCAAGGTCGAGTCCGGGCAGGCCCGCGGCGGCCGCGTCGACGCCGACGGCACCACGCTCTCGCCGATCCTCGGCCCGGTCCTCGACGGCAACGGCTTCGCCCACATCGGCGACACCGACCACGGCGCCTACGACGGCGACAGCAGATACGACCGCGCGGTCGGCCCCATGCAGTTCATACCCTCCACCTGGGCCTGGGCCGGCCGCGACGGCAACGCCGACGGCAAGAAGGACCCCAACAACGTCTACGACGCCGCCCTCGCCGCCGGCCACTACCTGTGCCGCAACGGCTGGGACCTGTCCGCCGACGCCGACGTCCGGCGGGCGATCCTCAGCTACAACGACTCGCAGGACTATCTGAACACCGTCCTGATGTGGCTGGAGTACTACCGCAACGGCACCCACTCGGTGCCGGACGGCACCGGCACGCTGCCCTCCGGCCGCAGCGACTCCACGACCGGCCGCGGCCCCGGGCCCTCGCCGTCGCAGCCGTCCACGCCGAGGACGGGCCCCGGGCCGGGCAGGAGCGGCAGGCCGGGCGGCAGCCACGACAGCCCGAGCCCGAGCCCGCACCCGTCGGCCCCGGGCAAGCCCGGCACGCCCAGCACCCCCGGCACGCCCAGCACCCCGGGCAAGCCCCCTTCCACACCTCCCACCCGCACCGACACCGTGGACCACCTCAAGGACGCGGACACCGGCAGGCTGACCGCCATGGCCGGCGACGCGTTCACCGAGAGGATCGGTACCCGCGCCGAGACCAAGGCCGGCAAGCCGGTCGCCAAGGTCAGGGTCCGGTTCATGGTCGTCGGCGACACCGACGCCACCTTCACCGGCGGCGAGAAGGTCGCCACGGTCGTCACCGACAGCTCGGGCACGGCCGTCGCGCCCGCGCTCCAGGCGGGCGAGAAGACGGGCGACTTCACCGTCCGCGCCCTGGTCGTGGGCCGTACGATCACCGCCCTCGACTACACCGCCACCGTCACCGAGCGCGCCGCCGACACCCTCACCCGCACCAGCGACACCCCGCTGACCTGCACCCCGGGCGGCGAGTTCGCCGACCAGGTCGAGGTCAGGGCCACCTACAAGGGCGCCGTCGCGGACAAGGTCGCGACCACCGCCACCCTCGTCAAGTCGGCCGACGACCCCAGCGAGAACGACAAGGGCCCCTACTTCAAGGACGCCGACGGCAAGCCCGTCCGCACCCTGAAGGACCTCCGGACGGACGCCAAGGGCCTGCTGAAGCTGCCGAAGCTGTACGCGGACGACGCCACCGGCACCTTCCTGCTGCGGATCACGTCCACCGGCGGCGCCACCCTGACCGTGGAGCTGAAGGTGGCGGCGGCCGACACCCCGGCCAGTCCGTCCCCCAGCCCCAGCGCCTCCTCGTAGTACCGGCACCACCAGGGCGCCCCTTCGCCGTCGCCGGCGCGGGGGCGCCCTCGTGCGTGCGTGCGACGTGTTCTCATCTGGCCCGCCCGTTGCTACCGTGCGGAAACTGACGAAGCATCAGTTCTCGCTGCCGTCACGTCCGCCGGGAGGCCCGTATGCGCGCCCTGATCGCCGCCGCGACCGGTCTCGCCGTCGCGCTCGCCCTGGTGCTGACGATCACCGCCGTGGGCGCGCCGGAGGGCAGCACGTCCCCCAAGCCGCTGCTGACGACGGTGCCCGCACACCCCTGAGCCGCGCCCGTCCGGGAGGGAGGCCGAGATGCGCCGCAAGGCCAGTCTGTTCCTGCTCGCCTTCGCCGTGTTCTTCGCGGCGCTGTCCCCGCTGCTGCGCTGGTACGCCTTCCCGCGCCTGGCCAAGGTGCCCGCGAACGAGTACCAGGACATGGTCCTGCAGGCGCGGAACGCCACCCTCCTCGACTACGGCACCATGAAGGCCCGCACCGTCCCCGAGGTCACCATCGTGCAGACCCTCAAGGGCGATGTGGAGGCCTCGAGGCGGATCGAGCGGACGGCGGGCCGGGACGTGGTCGTCTGGGACGGCCTGTCCTACGTCCAGGGCCCCGACGGCAAGATGGTCTCCAGGATCCCCGAGCGGTACATCTTCGACGCCCACACCCAGGAACCGGTGCACGCCACCGGCGAGATGGTCGACGGCGACCCGGTGCGCCGGCAGGGCATCGAGTTCAAGTGGCCCTTCCTGACGCAGAAGCGGGACTACGAGTACTTCGACGCCCAGGCGCGCGTCACCGCCCCCATCCACTACAGGGGCACCCGGAACTTCCGCGGGCTGAGCGTCTACTACTTCGAGCAGACCATCCCCTGGACCAGGGTGCCCTTCCCGAGGACCATGCCCGTCCAGGGCATCACCCCCGAGTCGGTCGCCCGGACGGGCACCACCCGCTGGTACACCACGGTGCGCAGGTTCTGGGTCGAGCCCGTCACCGGCGCCCCCGTCTACGGCGAGGAGATCCACCAGGAGGAGCTGCGCGGGGGCACCCTGCTCGGCGGCCGGGACAAGGTGACCGCGTTCGCCGGGCACGTGCAGATGCGCGAGGACTACATCCGGCACACGGTGAACCTGGTCAAGTCCCAGCGCCGGCTGGTGCTGCTGCTGACCTCGTACCTGCCGTGGGGCTTCCTGGCCCTGGGCCTGTCGCTGCTGGCGCTCTCCCTCTGCCTGGAGGCGCGCGCGAGGCGCCCGGCCGGCCCGGTGCCTGAGCCGACCACGGACATCGAACCGGTCGGTGCCTGAGCCGACCACGGACATCGAACCGGTCAGCGCCTGAGCCGGGTGCCGGTGTGCCGGGTCGGCTCCGCGGTCGCCGGGTCCTCGGGCCAGGGATGCCTGGGGTACCGCCCGCGCAGCTCCGCCCGCACGCCCCGGTAGCCGTCCCGCCAGAACGAGGCGAGGTCGGCCGTGACGGCGGCCGGCCGCCCGGCGGGCGAGAGCAGGTGCACCACGACCCGGACCCCGGCGACCAAGGGCGACTTCTCCAGCCCGAACATCTCCTGCAACTTCACCGCGAGCACAGGCCGCTCGGGGTCCGCGTAGTCGATCCGGATCCGGGAGCCGCTGGGCACCGTGATCCGCTCCGGGGCGAGCTCGTCCAGGTGCGCGGCGTCACCGGAGGCCCAGGGCAGCAGCCGGGCCAGTGCCTGTCCGGCGTCGATCCGCGCCAGGTCCCCGCGCCGCCGGGCGCGCCCGAGCTCCGGCTCCAGCCACTCCTCCACGCGCGCGTGCAGCGCGTCGTCGCACATGTCGGGCCAGGGCTCGCCGAGTTGCCGGCGCAGGAACGCGAGCCGCTGCCGCAGCACCCCGGCCTCCGGCGTCCACCGCAGCAGCCCGAACCCCTCCCGCCGCAGCCCGTCCAGGAGCGCCTCGCGTACGAGAGCGGGGTCGGCGTCGGTCAGCGGCCGCGCCGCGAGCTCGATCGCGCCGAGCCGCTCCACCCGCCGCGCAAGGACGTCCCCGTCCGCCCAGCGGACCTCGTCCCGCTCCTCGCGCAACGCGCCGGCCGCCTGCCGGGCGGCCTCTTCGTCGATCGCCGCGCCGAGCTGCACGCGCGCGTGCCGCCTGCCCACGGGCCGGTCGGCCGCGGCGACGGCGATCCAGGGCGAGCCGCGCAGCGAGGACCCCTCGGAAAGCTCGGCGCGGGTACCGGAGGCCATGAGGTACGACCCGCCGTCGAGTCCGGCGACCCGCTCGGGGAAGGCCAGAGCGGCAACGAGCCCGACGACGCCGTCCTCCCGCGCGCCCGTCCGGCGCTCGGTACGGGGTCCCACCCCGGCGTCCACCGGGGAACGGGAGTCACGCGCGGGCGGATGGGAAACGTCCGTGGCGGCGGCCCGCAGCCGCCGTACCTCCGCGCGCCACCGCGCCGCATAGGCGTCACCCCCACGCCGGGCACCCCGCAAGGCGGCGGCGAGATCATCGCCGTACTCCCGCGGCACCTCCTCACTGAGCAGCGCGACGACCTCCGCGACGCGCTCCACGCCCGCCGACGGCGCCGCGTCGAGCAGCGCACGCCCCAGCCGGGGATGCAGCCCCAGCCGCGCCAGCCGCAGTCCCCGCTGCGTGGCCCGCCCGAGGGCGTCCACGGCGCCCACGGCCGTCAGCACCTCCCGCGCCGCCGCCATCGCACCGCCCGGCGGAGGGTCCAGCAGCGCCAGCCCGGAGGCCTCCGGATCGCCCCAGCAGGCCGCCTGAAGGGCGAACGCCGTCAGGTCGGCCACCTTGATCTCCGGCGCCGGGAACCGTGGCAGACGCGCGTCCTCCGCCTCCGCCCAGCACCGGTACACCGCGCCCGGCGCCTCACGCCCGGCGCGCCCGGCCCGCTGCCGCCCGGCCGCCTGCGAGGCCCGTACCGTCGTCAGCGCGCTCAACCCGCGCGCGTGGTCCACGCGCGGCTCCCGCGCGAGCCCCGCATCGACCACCACCCGCACCCCGGGCACCGTCAGCGAGGACTCGGCCACGGCGGTCGCGAGGACCACCCGGCGCCGCCGCCCGGGCGTCAGCGCCGCGTCCTGCACGGCCGCCGGCGCCCGGCCGTGCACCTGAAGCACTTCTACGTCGCCGAGCTCACCCAGCTGTCCCGCGACACGCCCGATCTCGCCCACGCCCGGCAGGAAGCACAGCACGTCCCCCGGCCGCTCGGCGAGCGCCCGGCGCACCACGGACGCCACGTGCGTCAGCAGCGCGGGGTCCACCCGCATCCCGTGCGGCGGCCGTACGGGACGCGCGGGCGGTGCCCACACGACCTCCACCGGATGCGACACGCCCTCGGCCTCGACCACCGGGGCGCCGCCCAGCAGCCGGGCCCACCCCTTGGCGTCCGTGGTCGCCGACGCGGCCACCAGCCGCAGCTCCGGCCGCAGCGTCCCGCGCACGTCCCACAGGAACGCCGCCGCCGTGTCGGCGTCCAGATGCCGCTCGTGGCACTCGTCGAGCACCACCACGTCGACCCCCGCCAGCTCCTGGTCGCGCTGCAGCCGCTGCAGCAGCACACCGGTCGTGACGACCTCCACGCGCGCGTGGTGCCCGACGACCCGTTCCCCGCGCACGGTGTAGCCGACGCTCCGGCCGGCCGTCTCGCCCAGCAGCCACGCCATCCGCCGCGCGGCCGCCCGCGCCGCGATCCGCCGCGGCTCCGCCACGACGACCCGACGCGCCGGTCCCTCGCCCAGCAGCCCGGCCAGGGCCAGGGGCACCAGCGTCGTCTTGCCGGTGCCGGGCGGCGCCACCAGGACGGCGGTTCCGTGCCCCTCCAGGGCGTCCTCCAGGGCGGGCAGGGCGCCGTTCACCGGCAGTGCTTCCAGGGCGTCGTAACGGATCACGCACTCAGTCCCGTACGCAGACGAAGATCGCCGTCCCGGGGATCAGGCTGCCGCGCAGCGGTGACCAGCCGCCCCACTCGGAGGTGTTCCAGGCCGGCCACTCCGGCTCGACCAGGTCCACCAGGCGGAAGCCCGCCGCCACGACGTCCCGGACCCGGTCGCCGATGGTGCGATGGTGCTCCACGTACACCGCGCGGCCGTCCTCGTCCTGCTCCACGTACGGCGTCCGGTCGAAGTACGACCCGGAGACGCTCAGCCCCTCCGGCCCGGGCTCGTCGGGAAACGCCCAGCGGACCGGATGCGTCACCGAGAAGACGAACCGCCCGCCCGGCCGCAGTACCCGGTGCACCTCGCGCAGCACCAGCCGCGGATCGGCGACGAACGGCAGTGCCCCGTACGCCGAGCACGCCAGGTCGAAGGAGCCGTCCGCGAAGGGCAGCGCGCCGGCGTCGGCGCACACCAGCGGGAACGATCCGCCGATGCGCAGCGCGTGCTGGAGCTGGCGGTGGGAGAGATCCAGGGCGACCGGGCGCGCGCCCTGGGCGGCCAGCCAGCGCGAGCACTGCGCCGCGCCGGCGCCGATCTCCAGGACGTCCCTGCCCTTCAGCTCCTCCGGCGGGCCGAGCAGCTCCGCCTCCATCTCGTCCAGGCCCTCGGGGCACCAGACGAAGCGGTCGTCGCCGAGGAACGTGCCGTGCTCGATCTGGTACTCGTCCGCGTTGCGGTCCCACCAGCCCCGGTTGGCCCGGGCGCTCTCCGCGACACCGGCCGCGCGCCGGGTGGCTTCCGGTTCGAACGGTTCGGGCTCTTGGATGATCGGCTCCCTCGTCGTACTCTTCCGTCCAACCCGCATCGGTGGTGTCACCACCGACGCGTCCCGGGGTCGGCATGGCCTCGGGAGACAGGTTTTGTGCCGGGTATGGGGCGATCCGCCCCGGGTGGGCGGCTTCGCGCATTGACCCTGTCCGGCTGCCCCCGTATGCTACAAGTTGCGCTGCGGGCCTGCGCACCTCAGACGTAGCAGGCTGCGCTCGCATCTGTTGTATGTCCCCTCGGTTGTCGAGGCGCCACCGGGCACCTGTGTGCTCATCATGTGGCGCTTCCTTGGCTGTCCGGCTTCTGCAGAGCGAAACGGGCTCCCGGCGTAAGCAGTGCCTACGACTTCAATGTCCGTACCGGAGCCCTTTCCCACATGACGAGCAGCACCGAGACCACCGCCACCACCCCGCAGGTAGCGGTCAACGACATCGGTAACGAGGAAGCCTTCCTCGCCGCGATCGACGAGACGATCAAGTACTTCAACGACGGCGACATCGTCGACGGCGTCATCGTGAAGGTCGACCGGGACGAGGTCCTGCTCGACATCGGTTACAAGACCGAAGGTGTCATCCCGAGCCGAGAGCTCTCGATCAAGCACGACGTCGACCCCAACGAGGTCGTCGCCGTCGGTGACGAGATCGAGGCCCTTGTCCTCCAGAAGGAGGACAAGGAAGGCCGCCTGATCCTCTCGAAGAAGCGCGCCCAGTACGAGCGTGCCTGGGGCACCATCGAGAAGATCAAGGAAGAGGACGGCATCGTCACCGGTACCGTCATCGAGGTCGTCAAGGGTGGTCTCATCCTCGACATCGGCCTCCGCGGCTTCCTTCCGGCCTCCCTGGTCGAGATGCGCCGGGTCCGCGACCTCCAGCCGTACGTCGGCAAGGAGCTCGAGGCGAAGATCATCGAGCTGGACAAGAACCGCAACAACGTGGTCCTGTCCCGCCGTGCCTGGCTGGAGCAGACCCAGTCCGAGGTCCGCCAGACGTTCCTCACGACCCTGCAGAAGGGTCAGGTCCGTTCCGGTGTGGTCTCCTCGATCGTCAACTTCGGTGCCTTCGTGGACCTGGGTGGCGTCGACGGTCTGGTCCACGTCTCCGAGCTGTCCTGGAAGCACATCGACCACCCCTCCGAGGTCGTCGAGGTCGGCCAGGAGGTCACCGTCGAGGTCCTCGACGTCGACATGGACCGCGAGCGCGTCTCCCTGTCGCTGAAGGCGACCCAGGAAGACCCGTGGCAGCAGTTCGCCCGCACCCACCAGATCGGCCAGGTCGTGCCCGGCAAGGTCACGAAGCTGGTTCCGTTCGGTGCGTTCGTCCGCGTGGACGAGGGCATCGAGGGCCTGGTCCACATCTCCGAGCTGGCCGAGCGCCACGTGGAGATCCCGGAGCAGGTCGTCCAGGTCAACGACGAGATCTTCGTCAAGGTCATCGACATCGACCTCGAGCGCCGTCGCATCAGCCTCTCGCTGAAGCAGGCCAACGAGTCCTTCGGTGCCGACCCGGCCTCGGTCGAGTTCGACCCGACCCTGTACGGCATGGCCGCGTCCTACGACGACCAGGGCAACTACATCTACCCCGAGGGCTTCGACCCGGAGACCAACGACTGGCTCGAGGGCTACGAGACCCAGCGCGAGGCGTGGGAGCACCAGTACGCCGAGGCGCAGCAGCGCTTCGAGCAGCACCAGGCGCAGGTCATCAAGTCCCGCGAGGCGGACGCCGCTGCCGCTGCCGAGGGTGGCGAGGCCGCCGCTCCGGCCGCGTCCGGCGGTTCGTACTCCTCCGAGGGCGGCGACAACTCCGGCGCCCTGGCGTCGGACGAGGCGCTGGCCGCCCTGCGCGAGAAGCTGGCCGGCGGCCAGAGCTGAACGGCTCACCGCTAGGCATCGGCCGGTAACCGCGGGCCCGCACCTTTCGAGGTGCGGGCCCGCAGTCGTGTCCGGCGGTCGTGTCCGGCGGGTGGCCCGGCGGTCGGCCCGGCGGTCGGATCCGAGGGTCCGGGGCTCCCTCGCCGGAGGGGCATCCGTCAGGGCGTCACCGCGATGTTCGTCAGCCCGCTGCCGCCCGTGACCGTGTTGCTGCCGTAGACCGTCGTCCCGCAGCCCGGGCCGTAGTTGGTGACGTCGATCGCGAGCCGGGTCGGACCGGTCGCACCCGTCAATATCGACTTGTTGCCCCGGAACACCGTGCCGCAGCCCCAGCCCGACTGCTGGGTGTGGGTCTGGTAGCCGTCGTTGGTGGTGTTCTTGCCGGTGTTGTTCTCCACCAGGACGCCGTTGCCCTTCACGTCGACCCAGGAGTCGTCGTAGTTGGCGCCCGTGAGCCCGCTGCCGTCGAAGGTGTTGCCGGCGATCCGCGCGCCGGTCGTGCCCTCCTTGATGTCGACGTTCTCTCCGCCGACGCCCGGCCCTATGGTGTTGCCGAGGATCTGGATGTTGTCGCTCCGGTCGGAGAGCGTGTTCGCGGTCCCGACGTACACGCCCTCGCCCATGCCCTGGCCGTCGTTCCCGGTGTCGTAGATCCGCGAGTTCCTGATCACGCCGTCCGTGCTGGAGTTGCGGAAGTGGACGCCCTCCATGTCGAGGTCGTGCACGGTCACACCGTCCACCACGACGCCCTTCGCGGAGTCGATCATGATGCCCTTCTGGCCGCCGGTCACGGTCAGCCCACTGACCGTCCAGTACGACGCGCCGTTAAGGTGCAGGCCGTAGCCGCCGCTTGCGGTGAGTACCGCCCCGGCCGATCCGGTGAGCGTGATCCGGGAGCCGGCGGTGGCTGCCCTGGTCGCCTTGAAGTTGCCGGTGTACGTGCCGTCGGCGAGATGGATCGTGTCGCCGGGCGTGGCCGCCGCCAGGGCCGACTTGAGCTGGGATGACGTGGAGACCTCGATTACCGTGGCGCCGGTGGCACGGGGCGCTGCCGGGGCCGCGGTGGACGCGAGGACGAGCCCGGTGGCGGCCGTGGTCGCGGTGAGCAGGGAGGTGAGCAGCGTACGGCTGTGTCTGCGCATGGGGTGCCTTCCTGGGTCCCGTAGGTCGGCCGCCGCTTATTGTTCCTGTATGTGACCGATGGGTGTAAGTGTGAACGGCGGCTTGCTTCGAGAACCTAGGGGATGGTCATGGGCGCGTCAAGACTGCCCGCATTCCGGAGCCGGACGGGGAATGCCGTCGTCCCGTGCCTCGTTGTGACCTTTGAATACGAGGAGGGGCGGTCACAGTGCTTGATCCGCAGGGTTTGTACGCATGGGAACCGAAGGGACTGGCCGCCGTCGACCTGGCGCTCGCCCAGGAGTCGGCCGGTCTTGTCATGCTCTACCACTTCGACGGATACATCGACGCCGGTGAGACCGGCGACCAGCTCGTCGGCGGGCTCCTCGACTCACTGCCCCACCAGGTCGTGGCGCGCTTCGACCACGACCGGCTCGTCGACTACCGGGCCCGCCGCCCGCTGCTGACCTTCAAGCGCGACCGCTGGACCGAGTACGAGGAGCCCGCCATCGAGGTGCGTGTCGTGCAGGACGCCACGGGCGCGCCGTTCCTGCTGCTGTCCGGTCCCGAGCCGGACGTGGAGTGGGAGCGCTTCGCGGCGGCCGTACGGCAGATCGTGGAGCGGCTCGGCGTGCGACTGTCGGTGAACTTCCACGGCATTCCCATGGGCGTCCCGCACACCCGACCGGTGGGCCTGACCCCGCACGGCAACCGCAGCGACCTCGTGCCGGGCCACCGCAGCCCCTTCGAGGAGGCCCAGGTGCCGGGCAGCGCGGAAGCACTCCTGGAGTACCGCCTGATGGAGGCCGGGCACGACGTGCTGGGCGTGGCCGCGCACGTGCCGCACTACATCGCGCGCTCCCCGTACCCCGACGCCGCCCTCACCGTCCTGGAGGCCATCACCGCGGCCACCGGGCTGGTCCTCCCGGGCCTCGCGCACGCGCTGCGCAACGACGCCCACCGCACGCAGACGGAGATCGACCGGCAGATCCGCGAGGGCGACGAGGAACTCACCTCCCTCGTCCAGGGCCTGGAGCACCAGTACGACGCCGCGGCGGGCGCTCAGACCCGGGGCAACATGCTCGCCGAACCCGTCGAGATCCCCTCGGCGGACGAGATCGGCCGCGAGTTCGAACGCTTCCTGGCGGAGCGGGAGGGCGACAACTGACGCGGGCCGGGCGCGCCGCCGGTGGCAGGACCCCCGGGCGCCAGACGGTCGGGCGCCAGACGGTCGGGCGCCAGGCGGTCGTACACAAGGCCGTCGTGCACAAGGCCCTCGGGGACGGGGTTGCCGGGGACCGGGCCGTCGGACGCGCAGCCGACGGCAGGGCCTAAGCTTCCGCTCATGCTGAAGGTGGGCCTGACCGGCGGGATCGGAGCCGGCAAGAGCGAGGTGTCGCGGCTGCTCGTGGAGTGCGGGGCCGTGCTGATCGACGCCGACCGCATCGCGCGCGAGGTCGTCGCTCCGGGCACGCCCGGCCTCGCGGCGGTCGTCGAGGCCTTCGGCCGTGAGGTGCTCGCCGACGACGGCAGCCTGGACCGGCCCGGACTGGGCTCCATCGTCTTCGCCGACCCCGGCAAGCTCGCCGTCCTGAACTCGATCGTGCACCCGCTGGTGGGCGCACGATCGCGCGAGCTGGAGGAGGCCGCCGCCGAGGACGCCGTCGTGGTCCACGACGTCCCGCTGCTCACCGAGAACGGCCTGGCCCCGCTGTACGACCTCGTGATCGTCGTCGACGCGAGCCCGGAAACCCAGCTCGACCGGCTGGTACGGCTGCGCGGCATGACCGAGGAGGACGCCCGCGCGCGCATGGCCGCCCAGGCCACACGGGACAAGCGCCTGGAAATCGCGGACATCGTCATCGACAACGACGTACCCCTGGAGCGGCTTCAGCGGCGGGTCAGGGAGGTCTGGGCCGAACTCGTCCGCAGGGCCGAGGCCCGCGCCCCGCGCGCGGACTCCCAGGAATAGGGGTGTCCGGACGGGGCGTTGAACCCTTCTAGTAAGGGAAGGACTTTGCCGTGCCCGAAACCAGCGGTTCGACCGGACGTACTCCGGAGACGCATGTCATCGACTTCCGCGCCGCCGAGCAGCTGCTCGCCGCGCGGGATCCGCGGGGCGCGGTGAAGCTGCTCGACCGGGTCATCGCCGCGCACCCGGACAACACGGCCGCCCGACTGCTGCGCGCGCGTGCCTTCTTCGCGGCCGCGCAACTGCGGCCCGCCGAGCTGGAATTCACCATCGTCCTGGAGCGTGAGCCGGACAACGCGTTCGCGCACTTCGCGCTCGCCCGCACCTACGAGCGGCAGGGCCGTCCCGACCAGGCCAAGCGCCACTTCCGGCTGGCCGCCGCACTGGACCCCAACCCCCAATACCTGAAGCGGGCCGAGTTCGACAGCTGAGCGCCCGCCTTCCGCCTTCGGCAGGGTGTGTCGGCCGCCGCCCCGGCCGGCGATGCCGGCGCTACCGATGCCGGCTCTCGGGCGGCAGGTACGGAGGGACGTCGCGTCCCGGCTGATAATGCGGGCCTTGCCGCATGTGCCGGACGATCATCGTGAGGTCGACCGCGATCACCAGCCACAGCACCGCGCAGGCCGCCGCCCATCCGGGCCGTCCGACCAGCACGAACACGACCGTGCCGAAGACCGCCCAGATCAGCCCCCACACACTCAGCCAGAACCGCGCACGCAGAGCACTGCGCGCGGTCGTCGGTTCACTGCCGGTACGCATCGCCGATCACCGTTCCTCCCTGTCACATACCCGTTCGCACGCGCCGATCACACGTACGAGTGAACCGATCGGGGGCGGGAACGGCTTTGGGGAGGCGGACCGTTGGACGGGCATGGAGCGGAAAACGCGTGCGGGGTATCAGGGGACGGGACCGGGGGCGATCACGCCGGACGGCTGCGCGGTGGAGCTGTACTCGCGGTTGCCCGCAGGCACCGAGCCGGACATCATCGCGGCGGCCGTGCCCACGGGCGCGCGCATCCTGGAGCTCGGCTGCGGGGTGGGCCGCGTGACCCACCCGCTGCTGGAGCGGGGATTCACCGTGACGGCGGTGGACGAGTCTCCCGAGATGCTTCGGCGGGTGCGCGGTGCGCGGACCATATGCAGCCCGATCGAGCACCTCGACGCGGGGGAGACCTTCGACGTGGTGATGCTCGCGTCGTTCCTCGTGCACACCGGCGACACAGAGGTACGGCGAGGACTGCTGCGCACCTGCGCACGGCACGTTACGGAGGGCGGCTGCGTGCTGATCCAGCGAGAGGGCGCGGACTACCACACCGATCTGCCGCGCGAGAGAGTCGACCCGGCCGGCTTCACCGTGCGGATCAGGTCGTCCGAGCCGGTCGGGGACGGGGTGAACTCGGTGCGCGCGGAGTACGCGTTCCCGGACGCCACCTGGACACAGACGTTCCTGGCCCGGCCGCTCACGACGGAGCAGTTCGAGGAGGCGCTGGCGGAGGCGGGACTGCGGGTCGACACGTATCTGACCGAGGACGGGGTGTGGGTGAGGGCGGTGCCGATGGACTGAAGGGGACACAGCGAACAGAAGACGCAGGGAACAGAGGACGCAGGGAACGCAGGGAACAGAGGACGCAGGGAACGCAGGGAACAGAGGACGCAGGGAACGCAGGGAACAGAGGACGTAGGGAACAGAGGAATGGAGAACACGGGAAAGGGTCCTGTGAATCTCGCCGGACAGCGATGAGTCGCGCGGCACGGGCCGGTCTACCTCCGCGAAAGCACCACCCGCCGCTTCCCGCAGGAGACCGCCGTGTCCGAGACCACCGCTCCCGTCCCGTCGGTCGCCGCCGACTCCGTCACGTCGGCCGCGCCCTCCCGCGCCCGCCGCGCGGCCCGCGTCGCCCTGCGCGCCGTACAGGTGCTCCTCGCGCTGTTCTACGGGTTCGCGAGCGCTCTGCCCAAGCTCATCGCGCATCCGTCGGCCGTGGAGTCCTTCGACAGGATCGGCTGGGGCAGCGCGGGCATGTACACCATCGGCGCCCTGGAACTGGCCGGAGCCGTCGCGCTTCTGGTCCCGGTGCTGCAGTCGTTGGCGGCGATGGCGCTGAGCGCGCTGATGGTGGGTGCGTTCATCGTCCAGCTCACCGTCTTCGACGGGCAGTACGCGGCGACCCCGCTGATCCTGATCCTGCCGCTCGGCCTCGTCGCCTGGGCACGGCGGGACCACAACGCGGAGTTGCTGCGGCTGGTGCGGCGGCGGGGGTGAGACCGTCCGGCGGTCACCGTCCCCGCGGGGGGCCGCCCAGGCCGCCCGCGTCGCGCAGGCGCTCCAGGTCGCGCAGGCGTTCCAGCTCGCGGCGGTCGCGCTTGGTGGGGCGGCCCGTGCCGCGGTCGCGGATGCCGATGGGGGCGACGGCCTCGCGGGGCGGGGGCGGCGGGGAGTTGTCGACGTAGCACTGGACGGCCACGGGAGCGCCGACGCGCTTGCGGATCAGGCGCTTGACGACGACGACGCGTTCGCGGCCCTCGTGCCGCAGACGCACCTCGTCGCCGGCGCGGACGGAGTGGGCGGGCTTCACGCGCTCCCCGTTCACCCGGACATGCCCGCCCCGGCAGGCGGTGGCTCCGACGGACCGCGTCTTGACCAGGCGCACGGCCCAGATCCAGCTGTCGATCCGTACGTTCTCACCGCTCGCCGGAGCGGCCGCCTCGGCGGCGGCGATGGCGGCGGCGGTCTTGGGATCGACGACGGTTGCCGTCCCATCGGTCCCATCGGTCCTGTCGGCGGGGCCGGCCTCCGACTCCACGGCCGTGGCCCCGGGGCCGACGGCCGTGGCCTGTGGGCCGACCGCCGCGTCTGCCGCCTCGGCGGAGCCGCCGCGTCCGCGTCCGCGCTCGCCGCCGCGTTTGCTCCTGCCCTGGTCACGGTCCATGTCGTCCTCGGAAGCCATGCCATCGACCATAGCCGCCCCCGCCCACCGTTCCGCGCGAATTTCCTCCCTTCCCGGTGGTTCTACGGTGGGGACATGGACATCAGCAGCCTCGCCGCCCTCGACCGGCGGATCGCGGACTGCCGGGCCTGCCCGCGGCTGGTCGCCTGGCGGGAGGAGGTGGCCCGAACCAAGCGGGCCGCGTTCGCCGACTGGACGTACTGGGGCCGGCCGGTGCCGGGCGTCGGGCCGCCGGACGCCCGGCTGCTGATCGTCGGACTCGCCCCGGCCGCGCACGGCGGCAATCGCACCGGCCGCATGTTCACCGGGGACCGTTCCGGTGACGTGCTGTTCCAGGCGCTGCACGAGGTGGGGCTCGCCTCCCAGCCCGTGTCCGTCTCCGCGGACGACGGGCTGGAGCTGTACGGCGTGCGGATCACCTCGCCGGTGCACTGCGCCCCGCCCGTCAACAAGCCCACGCCCGGCGAGCGGGACACCTGCCGGCCCTGGCTGGTCCGGGAGCTGGGACTGCTGCGGCCCACTTTGCGGGCGGTCGTGGCGCTGGGCGCCTTCGGCTGGCAGGCCGCGCTGCCCGCGTTCGCCGAGGCGGGCTGGACGGTGCCCCGCCCCCGCCCCGTCTTCGCCCACGGAACCCGGGTGGCGCTCGACGGCATCGACCTCTTCGGCTGCTTCCACGTCAGCCAGCGCAACACCTTCACCGGCAGGCTCACCCCGGCGATGCTCCGGGAGGTGCTGCGAACGGCGGCGGAGGCGGCGGGGCTGCCGGTGCTGCCCGGACCGCCGGGGCGGCAGCGGTCGCCGCATGGCCACCACGGGGAACGCCACCACGGGAAATAGTGTGACGGGCCGTCGCCGGGCGGTTACGGTGCCCCGATGGGCCTTTATCCGGAGATCGAACCGTACGACCGGGGCATGCTCGATGTCGGTGACGGCAACCGCGTGCACTGGGAGGTCTGCGGCAACCCGGACGGCAAGCCGGCGGTGATGCTGCACGGCGGGCCGGGGTCCGGCTGCACACCCCGCCACCGGCGCTACTGCGACGCGGCCGCGTACCGGATCGTGCTGCTCGACCAGCGGGGCTGCGGGCGTTCGACGCCGCACGCAAGCGCCCACGACACCGACATGAGCGTCAACACGACGGCGCATGTGATGGCCGACCTGGAGCTGCTGCGACGGCACCTCGGGATCGAGCGGTGGCTGGTGTGGGGCGTGTCGTGGGGCTCGGTGCTGGCGCTGCGGTACGCCCAGGCGCACCCGGGCGCCGTCTCGGAGCTGGTGCTGACGGGCGTCGCGACCGGCTCGAACCCCGAGGTGACCCTGCTGACCCACGGCCTGGGGAAGATCTTCCCGGAGGCCTTCGAACGTTTCCTGGCCGAGCTGCCCGGGCACGACCGCCACGGCAACCTGGCGGCCGCGTACAACCGGCTGATCGAGTCGCCCGACCCGGCGGTACGGGGACGGGCCGCGCGTGCCTGGACCGACTGGGAGACGGCGATCACCCCCGCACCGCCGCGCTCCGTCGAACGCTACGAGGACCCGGTGTTCCGCATGGCCTTCGCCCGCACCGTCACCCACTACTTCGGCAACGACCACTTCCTCGGCGAGGGCAACGACGAGGGCGTGGTACTGCGCGACGCGCACCTGCTCAAGGGCATCCCCGGCACCCTCGTCCAGGGCTCTCTCGACCTCGGCAACCTCCTCGGCACCGTCTGGAGGCTCCACCACGCCTGGCCGGACAGCGAGTTGGTGGTCGTCGACCAGGCCGGACACGGTCCGTCCGTGCCCGAGGCGGTGGACGCGCTGGTGGCGGCGACGGACAAGTACTCCGCCAGCTGACTTGACCGACCCAGAACCGACCCCAAGCCGACCCCAAGCCGACCTTCGGGAGCCGACCCATGCCCGCCCTCGCCGGCTCCGGCGACGAGACCTTCCTCGACACCACCGCCGACCGGCTCGCAGCGCTCCCCGGAGTCCGCGCGGTGGCCCTGGGCGGCTCCCGAGCCCAGGGCACCCACACGTCCGGCAGCGACTGGGACCTGGCCGTCTACTACCGTGGCCGCTTCGATCCCGCCGATCTGCGCGCCGTCGGCTGGGAGGGCGAGGTGTCCGAGATCGGCGGATGGGGCGGCGGCGTGTTCAACGGGGGCGCCTGGCTGACCATCGAGGGACGGCGCGCCGACGTGCACTACCGCGATCTCGATGTCGTCGAGCACGAGCTGGCGGAGGCGGAGGCGGGGCGCTTCCGCGTGGAGCCGTTGCTGTTCCATCTCGCGGGAATCCCCAGCTACTTGGTGGTCGCGGAGCTGGCGGTGAACCGAGTGCTGCGCGGAGAGCTCCCACGGCCCGCTGCCTATCCGCCCGAGCTGCGCCGTACCGCTCGCGAACGCTGGTACGGCACTGCCCGCGCCACTGTCTGCTACGCGAAGGCCAACCACGCTCCTGCGGGCCGTGTCACCGAAGTCACCGGCGCCATCGCCACCGTCGCGGCGCAGACCGCGCACGCCGTTCTCGCCGCGCGCGGCGAGTGGGTCACGAACGAGAAGCGGCTCCTGGAGCGGGCGGCCCTGCGGGACGTCGACGACATCGTCACCGCACTGCCCCGCCGGGCGTCCCCGGCCGCGCTGGCCGAGGCCGTCCTCGCCGCCGAGACGCTCTTCGAGGCCCGGATGTCACCCTGACACCGAGGTCGCCCCAAGACGGGGCGCACCTGATTCAGCGGGACTCCGCGTCCCCGGGGTCCGCGTCTCCACCGTCCCGGCACCCGGTGTCCGTGTCCCCGCCGTCTCCGCCGCCCCCGTCCCCGGTGTCCGTGTCACCGCCGTCTCCGCCGTCTCCGCCGTCACCGCCGCCCCCGCCGTCCCCGCGTCCGGAGTCCGCGTGCCCGCCGTCCGCGTGTCCCGGGCCCGGCCGCTGCTGCGAACCGCTCCACCGCAGGCTGACGTCGAGGTGGGCGCCGGTCTTGGCGCCGGCGATGAGCGCGCCCAGTTTGGCGTCCAGGACCACGCCGAAGGTGACCTCCACCTCCTCGGGCCGGTGCGCCAGGGAGCGGAACTCGCCGATGACCTCGGCGGCGGCCGATGTGATCGGCCTGAGCGCCTGGCGCAGGGTCCGCTCCGCGGTCTCCAGGCGGGTGCCGAGGCCGACGGCTCCGGTGCCGGCCCGGGCGGGCGGGGCCACGAGGACGACGGTTCCGTCGGTGAGGGTGAACTGGACTGCGTCCGGCATGGGGCTCCTCGGGGCGGGGCGGGGCGGGGCGGGGCGGGCGGGGCGGGCGGCCTGGGGCGAGGTCTGGAGGCGGGGACGAGTAGGGCGGGGCCGGTGCGGGGTCAAGGGGCGGCGCAGAGCCGGTCCGTGGGGACCGGGGACTTTCCCGACGCCCCCAGCTTGCGCTGGAGCTGGTCGAGTTTGGTGAGGAGTGCCGACGGGTCCGTGCCGCCCTGGGCCGCGTAGGTGAGGACGGCGCGGTAGAAGGCGGCTGAGACGTCCGGCGTCATCGCGTCGGCGGCGCCGAAGCAGAGGGTGTAGCCGGAGCGTGGCCGCAGCATCTCGGCTATCCGCTGCTGGACGCCGCCGTTGCGGTACCGCGTCACCCGGGTGTTGGCGGAGAACGCGTAGCCTCCCGGCTGGTCCACCCAGGACTGCTGGGCTTCGCTGCCCGCGAGGTAGGCGGCGAGCGCGTCGGCGTCGGGGTTGTCCGTGGTGAACTTGCCGACGAAGTCCGCCGAGACCTCGAGCCGGTGCGTCGCGGACGACGGCACGAAGCCGTAACGCCCCTTCTGGACGTCGGCGGCGGGAAAGCCCATCGCGGACAGGGCGCCGTGGGCGAGGGAGCACTTGGGCGGCTTCGCGGTCATGCCGCGGGCGGCCTCGCTGAACATCTGCGTGGAGGCGTTCTTCACGCCGGTGCCGGCCTGGTTGCGCCAGCCGCTCCATGCCTCGCCCACCTGCTTCCAGGGCCGCCCGCCCGAAAGCCACTGCTCGTATGCTCCGGCGCCCTGCTGGGCGAGGACGAGGTCGGCGATCCAGTCGGCGCCCGGCCAGCCGGAGGTCGGGCCGGACTCCAGGCCGAGGCACCAGGCGCCCGGATGCGCCTTCGCGAAGGACTGCAGACCGGCCGGGTCCGGCGCCGGCCCGACCGGCGCCACCCTGAACCAGACCAGGCTCTTGACGTCCACCTTGACCGGAAGTGCGTAGGTCTTGTCTCCCATCCTCGTCAGGCCCTGGAAGGGCTGGAGGAAGCTGTCCGTGGTCCTGCCGAGCGGCTTGAGACCCTTGTCGTGGTCCGCGTAGGTGTAGATCGCTCCCACGCTCGGCAGGATCGCGAGGTCGGGCGGCGCGCCGGCCCCGACCGCGGCGTCGAGTTGCTGGGTCAGGGCTCGGGTGACCTGCACGTTCACATGAACGCCGGTGTCCCGTTCGAAGGTGCGGACCACCGCGTGGAAGGCCGCGAACTCGTCGCCGGACCAGGGAACCATGATCGTCACGCTGCCGCCGCGCCGGTCACCGCCGCACCCGGCCGCGGCCAGGAGCACGGCGAGGGCCAGGACGCAGCGCGCGAGGCGGGGGATCAGCGCTCTCAGGACCGCTCCCGTGGCCGCTGTCATGACCGCGGGAACCGGTACTCGGCGAGCCGGGGGCGGTAGCCCAGCCAGGCGAGGACACCGGCGGCCACGAGGAGGACCAGCGCGAGCGCCGTGGTCAAGGGGTCCGCGAACGGTGTGTGCCCGGTCAGCCGCCCCGCGGCGTACCGGCACAGGACGCTGGTGGTGACGCCGACCGCCGCGGTGATCAGCAGCGCGAGCAACAGACGCGGGCTGACGTAGCGCCGGAAGTGGCGCGCCACCACGGAGGCGGTGGCCAGCACGCAGCCGAGCATGAGGACCGTCGGCCCGACGAGGAGGGACCAGACGTGGGCGGGGTCCAGCCAGTTCGAGTTCTGCTGTCTGCCCAGTGCGTCGCGCTGCTGCCGTTCGAGATCGGCGAGCGAGGTCAGCAGACCGCCCGTGTAGGGGATGTCGTCCTTCGTCTCGCGGTCCCGCTGCCGCGGCGCGGTCAGCGCCTGGCGGGCGGCCTCCAGCCCGGCCGGGCCGCTGCGGTCGTAGTCGCGGACCGCGGTGTTGGCCAGCTGCACACAGGTGGTCAACTGGCCCTGGACGAACTGGATCTGGATCAGCCCCTGCCGCCCGTCCGCGTTGCCCTCGGTGGCCGAGGTGACCAGGGAGTTCACGCGGGCGGTGGCGTTGGCGAACTCCGTGCCCGTGCCGATCAGGGCGACCTCCCCGGTGCCCGCGGCGTTCTTGAGCGCGGTGTTCGCCTTCGCGGCCTCGGCGCGGGCGTCGTCCAGGTTCCGGATGGCCGTGTCGGTGCGCTTGGCGGCGGTTATCTGGCGGCCGGCCTGTGCCGACACCAGCAGGTAGAGCAGGGCGGTGGCGAGCACCATCGCCAGTACGCCCGCCCGGAGCCAGCGCAGCACCGTGGTCGGGTGGACCGCACGCAGCCGCTTCGGCCACCCCGCGGCCGTGTCCGACCAGGACCGCCGGGCCGTCGCGGCCGCGGACCCGGTCACGGGGCGTCCACCGGCGCGTCGTTCGCCGGCCCGTCGCCGAAGCGGTGGCCGCACTCCTCGCAGAACTTGGCGGTGCCCACCGAGGCCGGCGTACCGCAGCGCGAGCAGACTCGCCGCAACGTACCGTCGAGCGAGGGCAGTTCGACCGCGCCGGCAGGTGGTGCGGCGGTTCTGGTCGACTCCAGCCCGAGCCGCTGCATCTGCCCGCGCGAGGCGTCGCGGCGCACCTGCAGCCGCCCGTCGGGACCGGTCACCGACACCGAGCGCAGCAGCCGCAGCCTTGCGGTGTCCCGGAGTTCCTCGGCCAGACCCACCGCGATGCGCAGTTCCCGGTCCGCCCGTTCCCCGTCTCCCCGCTGCTGGGCGTCGGCGCAGGCCCGCATCGCCATGCCGAGCTCGCGCTCGTTCTCCACCCGGGTCAGGTTGGGGGAGCGCGGAATGCCGAACCCGGCCGCGGCCCGCCGCCGTACGACCATGGAACGGGTCTCGGAACACGGCCCGCGCGCTCCGTCCGCGCCCTCCGCGTGCAGGGTGAGGCGGGCGGCGCGCAGGTTCTCGTCGACGGTCAGCGACGCGGGTTCGAAGCGTAAGGACACCTGGTACTGGCGGGCTTCGTCCGGTGACCAGGAGCCGAGCGGCACGTGGGTCTCGCCGTCGTGGGGCTGCCGGGCCGTCAGTTCGGCCTCGACGGGCCGCGTCTGGCGGACGAAGTCCAGCCTGAACCGCTCGTTGAGGCGCAGCCCCAGGTACACCCGGGCCACGACGATGCTCTGCGCCTGCCGCATGAGCCGGGTGAAGTCCTCGGTGAGGTCGGAGATGGTGACGACGGCCTCGGCGCCGCCGTGCAGTGCCTCGGTGATGCGCAGCAGCTCCGCGTAGTTCCAGTCCTCGCCGAGACCGCGGGCGTCGCACACGAACCGGTCGGTGCACGCCGCCAGCACGGCGCCCAGTTGCTCGGGCGTCTCGTGCTCGTCCTTGCCGTCGGTGTAGAGCACCGCGTGGCGCACGCTCCCGGGGGCGGACACGGTGGCGAAGAGCCGGTCGGCGCAGGCCAGCCACTGTCCGATCGCCGTACCGCCCTCGGCCAGCTGGCTCACCACCCGTGCCTTGGCCGTCTCCCGGGCGGCGGCGTCGACGCGGGCGAGGCCGCCGTCGGGCGGGAAGATCACCTCGGCCCTGTGGTTGCCCGAGACGATCCCGAGGTGCGTGCCGTCCCGCAAGGTGTCGATGGCCGCGCACATCGCGCGTTTGGCCTCGTCCAGCTTGCCCCGGCCGGCCATGGACAGCGACCGGTCCATGATGAGGATCTCGGCGGTCGGCGCCTGCGGGGCCGCCTCCCCGGCCGGCCGCGCCCTGACGGTGACGAGCGCGTCCGCGCGTGACGCGTCGTGGGCGAGGTCCGCGGGCGCGTCCAACTCAACGGCAAAACCGAGTCCCAAGGGCGACCTGTCCCCCACCGGCACCACCCTGACCGCGTCGCTGCGTGTCCCTGTGTGTCTTCGTCTTCTCCGGATGCATCCCCTGCGCGCCCGCATCCCCTGCGCGCCCGCATCCCCTGCGTAACGCTTCAGAAGCTTAGCGTGTCCGGTGTTCGTCCGAAACGGGACTGACGGGCTCCGCCGCGCCGCCACGGCCATCGCCCCTGCAGCGGGGGGCGCAGCCGGTTCGCCAGGTCGACCAGTGCGACGTACTCGCGTTCGGTGGCGGCGTGCGCGCCCAGTCCGCGTACCGCCTCCGACAGCCGCAGCCGGTCACGGCTGTGCAGGAACCGCGCGTACTGGATCTCGGCCCGCAGCCCGTCGGCCGAGGCGTCGTCCACGTCGAGGGCGGCAGCCGCCTCGCGGGCCCGCCTCAGGTCCTCCTCGGCCGGCGGGGCGGGAACCGGCTGCGCGAACACCGTGACGAGCAGACGTACGGCGGCGACGCGCGCCTCGCGCTCGTAGCGGAACTCCTGGGCCAGCCGCTCCGCCGTGGCGACCGCCTCCGCGCGCCGGCCGGCCAGCAGGTGCACGCGGGCCAGGCCGAAACCCGCCGCGCCGAGCGCCGGCGTGGTGTCGAAGACCGTGCCGTAGTGGGAGCGGGCGACCTCCAGGTCGTCGCGTTCGCCGCGCAGTTCGGCGCACAGGCCGAGCGCGAGCTGCGGGACCAGTTCACCCGGAAGCGCTCTTCGTACGTCGGTGAAGTGGACGGTGGCTCTTGCGGCGTCCTCGCGTGCGAGCGCGACCAGCCCCGAATACCAGGAGCGCAGCCAGTGCCACTCGGGCAGATCCGCGCGCGTGAGCGCCTGCTCGGCCGCCGCGACGTCGCGTCTGCGCAGTGCGAGCCTGCTCTCGGCCAGCGCGTTCCCGGCCGCGTCGGGCACCGGATCGTCGGGGTCGGAGAGGGGGGCGGGCAGCGCGGCCGCGATGTCGAGGGGCCGCGGCGCGCAGAAGGGGGCGTCCATCGACAGCAGGGCCCCGTCGTCCGGCGTCGCCCGGACCCAGTGGCCGAGCGGGCGCGCGGCGCCGAGGCCGCCGTGCAGCGGGTCCGTCATCGAGCCGAACAACGCCGAGGGCCGGGTCACCTGACGGCCCGTCGGTGAGGCGGCCACGATCTGCCGGACCACCCCGCTGAGCTGCTCCCCGAACTGCCGAGCCGTAACGAATCGCCGCCCCGGCACCGTGGTGTCCGTGGCACGGTCCAGCAGCAGCATCAGCGAGTCCACACCGGGTGCCGCGCGGTCGCTCCGGTGCGCGCGGCACACCTCCCGCAGCGTCATCCCGAGTCCGTACAGGTCGAAGCCGCCGGTGGGCCGTATGTGCTCGGGATCGCCCTCCGGGGGCGCGTACGCCCTGGTGTACGCCACGACCGGACCGGTGTCCTTCTCCCGGGAGCGCACCGCGCCGAAGTCGATGAGCCGGACCCGGTCGAGCGGCCCGGCGGCCCCCTCCTCCCGGTACCGGATGATGTTCAGGGGTTTGACGTCGCAGTGCAGCAGCCCTCTGGCGTGCAGGTAGTCGAGCGCCTGGAGAACGCGGATGCCGTGCGCCAGCAGGGTCTCGAGCCGGTCGCCGTCCCGCGCCGAGAGCGGATCACCCGGCACGTACTCGAGTACCAGGTGCGGTCCCTGGGGCTCGTAGCCCAGGATGCGAACGATGCTGTCGTGCCGCAGGCCCACCAGCACGTCCCGCTCGTGTTCGGCGGTCGTGGCCACCGACCTGTTCAGCGCCTTGAGGACCACGCGCGTCTCCAGGTTGCGGTCGTGCGCGAGATACGCCGCCCCGTAGGCTCCCGAGCCGAGGACGCGCTCGACGGCGTAGCGCCCGGCTATGGTCAGGCCGTGCGGCTGGGCGAAGTCGTACCGGGTGCCGCAGTGGGCGCAGAAGCCCGCGGTCCGGCCCGGTTCGCCGTCCTGACCGCGTCCGACCGGCCGCCCGCAGCCGGGGTTGGGGCAGAAGCGGTGCTCCTCGGCGACGGGCCCCGCCGACTGCGGCGGCGCGTCCGGGAGGCCGGGCACGTGACCGTCACCGGCCAGTTCCAGGCCGTACCAGGGATCGGGGCGCACGGGCGCCACGCCCACGCTCGCACCACCGGCCGGGCCGGACCCGGTACCGGCGGACCCGGTACCGGCGGACCCGGTACCGGCGGTACCGGCACGGTCCGGCGGCAGCGGCTCCCGGTCGCACTCGGTGCAGAACCCGCTCTCGTCGATCTCGCCGCGGCCGCAGTCGGGGCGAGTGCACATCTCCACGGCGTCCACGGCGTCACCCTTCCTCGATCCGGCGGTTGACCTCGTCGGTGTAGCGACCGACCAGCGTGCGGGCGGCGGCGAGATCGATCGGTACGGTCTGCAGCGCACGGGACGCCGGAGCGTGCAGCTCGCCGAGCGTGCGGTCCTCGTCGCCGAAGAAGCGGGCGGCCCGTACGCGGTGCAGCTCCAGGCTCGTGGCGAGGTCCTGATGGGTTCTGACCATGCGCCGCAGGGCGTTGTCGTGGCGTTCGGTCCCGGCACGGGCCCGGACCGCGTCGTCGTGCAGGGCGGCGAGTTCGGGGTTGGGCTCCGTGGTGCGGGCGACGGCGAGCCGGACCCGCAGCCGCGGCGCGGCCGCGTGCGGCAACCGGGGCGCGCCGAAGAACTGCGCGCCCCAGTCCTCGTGCAGCCGGGCCGACGCCTCCTCCGCGGCGGCCAACTGCCCGACCACCGCCTGCGTCTCCGCGGAGGTCACCCGTCTCGGAGTGGCCCCGTGCAGCGGCTCCGGGTCGAGGGACACGTCGTAGGGCAGATCGCCCGGCGGCCGGTCCACGAAGCCCAGCACCAGGCGCATCCCGCGTGACCGGGCGCGCACGGCCAGCGGCCCCAGCAGTTCCCGCACGAGCGCGTCGGGGTCCTGCGCCCGGTCGACGCCGCCCACCACCAGACAGGCGGGCGGCCGGCGGCGCAGCAGCCGGCGCACCACCTCCCTGACCTGGGACCCGGTGCCGAGCCCGAACCGGCCGGCCAGGTAGTCACGCACCTCGGCCACGGAGCGGCCGCGGGCGTCGTAGGCCGCGTCGATGGAACCGAGCCCGAGGACCGTGTCCCCGGGGGCCCCGCTGAGCTCGTCGCCGGAGACGGCCGCCCGGGCCGCCGGATCGGCCGTGCGCACCAGCCGCACCAGCCACGAGGAGCCCACCCCGGTCGTACCGCCGGTTCCCACCACGACGGTGCCCGACCAGCCGCCGTGCAGCAGCCGCGTGAGTTCCTGGGTCAGGGCCAGCCGCAGCGGGTCGCCGAGCACATCGCGGGGCAACTCCCCGCCCGGCGGACCGAGTTCGTCGGTGCGGTCACCGTCGGTGAACTCCCTGATCCGCGGCAGATACGTCAGCACCGTCTCCGTCGGCAGCATCCAGGCCGCCCTGGCGTCACCGTTGACGTAGTCGGCCACCACCATCCCGATGACGCGGTCCCTGAACTCGCCGTCCCGCGCCACCACTCCGGCGCCCGAATAGCCCTTCTCGATCCACGGATCGCCCACGCGCAACTGCCGCAGCAGACCCCACTCGCCCTCACGGCCGCCGGCGCCCGCCAGTTCGGCGTCCGTCCAGATGCCGTACGGCTCGACCTGCGGGAAGCCGTACACGCCCACCCGGCCCCCGGAGATCGGCACCTTCCACAGGGTGGTCCGGGTGCCGCACGGCGCGGGCTCGTCCAGTTCGAGCAGGGCCACGTCGCCCCTCCGGGTGCCCTCCTCGTGCACCCACGACTCCGGCGGCACGCAGGCGGTGGCCGTCCACTCGGGGCGGCACGCCACGCTGGTGATCCGCACCCGGGCCGCCGTGCCCCCGGGGGCGGCCCCGGCGTAGCGGACGACGTGTGCGCAGGTCAGAACATGCCGGTCGTCGAGCAGCACCCCGGCACCGCAGGGCGTTCCCCGCTCGTCGTCCACCCTCACCCGCCACGGGTCTTCCCTGTGGTGATGCAGCCCCATGGCTCCACGGTATGGCAACGGCCGCCTCATGAGCCCGAGTTGTCGTCGGCGGACCCTTCCGGGAACAGCCGGGAAGGAGGTGGGGGAAGTCCGGGGAGTCTTCCCGGCGGATCGTCACCCGCCGGAAACACGGCCGTCCCCTTCCTTCCCTTTTCTTCCACTTCCCTCCACTTCCCTCCACTTCCTTCCACATGCGCGATCTACGGTGGGCAGCACACCACACCCCACAGCCCGGCCACCGTCGCCCGAAGGCCTCCCCGCCCTCGTCCGGACAGGAGCCCTGTGTCCCGCCGCACCACCTGTGACCCGGCCCGTACCGAGGTCCCTTTCCCCGCCCGCGCCTTGCCTCATACGTCGAACCCGTCCCGCATCTCGGCCCTCACCGCGACCCGTACCTCGGCCCGCGCTTCCGTGCGCGTCACCGTCGGCGCCGCGCCGCCGTGGCTCGCCCACGCGCTGCGCGCCCAGCGCGGGCCCGTTCCCCGGAGCGCGGTGGTGCGCGGCGCGCTGGCCGCCGGGCCCCTGCTGCTCGCCGCCGTGGCATCCGGCCGCACCTCTCCCGGCGTCCTCGCCGCCATCGCCGCCATGCTCGCCGGCATCAACGACCGGCCCGGCAGCCGGCGCGCCTCGATCCGGCGGATCGGGGTGCCGGCCCTGGCCGGGGCGCTCGGGCTGGCCGTCGGGACGTACGGCGGCCAGTGGCCGCCCGCCGTACCACTGACGCTGGCGCTCACCCTGCTCGGGCTGGTCGCCGGGAGCCTCAGCGCCGCCGGGCCCGTCGCCTCCGGAGCCGGTACGCAACTGCTCGTCACCGCCGCCGTGGGCGCGGGGATGCCGCTGCCCGAGTCCGGCTGGCAGCGGGCGCTCGCCTTCCTCGCCGGAGCCGGGTGGCTGCTCGGGCTGCGGCTGGCGCTGCCCACGCCGGGCGCGCCGGCCGGGGACTTCCGGTTCGACGGGGAGCGGCACGCGGTCGCGGGGGTGTGCGACGCGGTCGCCGACCTTCTCGATGCCGCCGGGACCCACCTGGCCACCGCGCGCCGCGCCGCACTCACCGCCGCCCTCGACCACGCCCAGGACTCCCTCGACGGGCCGCGGCTGCGGCGCCCGCGAGCTCCGCGGCCGAACGCCGGCTGCATGCGCAGTACGCCGCCGCGCTGCCGCTCGCCGAGGCGGCGACGGCGCTGGCCTGGGCCGGGGACGCGGTCGCCGGGCGCGCCTGGGCCGGGGACGCGGTCGCCGGGCGCGCCTGCGCCGCGCCCCGGCGCCTGGCCGCCGCCGTGCGTGGCGGCACGCCCACCGGTCCGCTGCCCGCGCCCGGCCGTTCCGAACCGGCGCTGCGCGCCCTCGACGACGCCCTGCTCCGGGCGGCGGAGGTCTTCGGCGGGGCCGGAACCGAGGACCACCCGCACGTGCGGCGCGCTCGGGTGCCGTGCGCGATGAGCCGCCCGCCGGCTTCCGTACCGGCCGGCAGGCGCTGCACACCCGTTCGTGGACCGCCGCGGAGTTGCTGCGGCACGCGGAGGGAACGGACCGGATCGCCGTCACCCTGGAGCGCCTCGTCGACACGACCACCGCCTGCGCCGTCCACCTCGACCACACAGGCCGGCTCACCCCGCGGCACACCGAGCTCCTCGCCGAGCTCCTCGGCGAGCTCCTCGGCGAGCTGGAGCGTGGGCGCGAACAGGCCGCGTCGCGACCACGGGAGAGTGAACACGAGGTGTGCGCGAGTTGACGCGCAAAGTGATCAACTGAGCCGAAAGTGTGAGGTGGAACCCACTTTTGGCGTGGAACACGTGTCAAGTACGTCTCAGTACCGTCACCGCCCGAGGCGTTCACCCCATGCTTGGCGTTTAACTCTACGAGTACAGCGCTACATGGAGGTGCAGGGTGAACGGGCGAACGGTGCTCGAGCGCTTTCCCGCCGGCGGACCGCGCGGGTCGTGGCCGGCGGAGGAGTTCGCGCATGCGCGGCGTCTGGAAGGCCTGCCCGCCGAGGTCGTGATGGATCTCGCCACGGACACCTTCCTGGTGATCGTCCGGGGCGGCGAGGCCGGCGGTGACGCGACCGCCTGACCCACGCGCGCGTGAAGTCGTGAAGCTGCCGTCCGACCCGTGCCGTCGGCCCGGCCTGCGCCCGACCTGTGCCGTCGCCCCGGCCCTGGGCGTCAGCCCGGCCCGGGGCGCCAGCCCGGCCTGTACCGTCAGCCCGCCTCCGGGGCGGGCACCTTCGCCGTGCACCGCTCGGCCGGCGCCTTCGCCGTGAACTGCTCCGCCTGCAGCGCGTACAGCTCCGCGTAGAGGCCGCCGGTGGCCAGCAGCTCGTCCGGTGGGCCGGACTCCACGAGCCGGCCCTGGTCGAGTACGTGCACCAGATCGGCGTGGCGCACGGACGCCAGCCGGTGGGTGATCAGAACGACCGTCTGGCCGCCGTCGGCCAGCCGCCGGATCCGCTCGAAGACCTCCAGCTCGGCGCGGGCGTCCAGCGCGGCCGTCGGCTCGTCGACGATCAGGATGCGGCCGCGCCGGTAGGCGGCCCGCGCGATGCCCAGCCGCTGCCACTGGCCGCCGGACATCTCGTGCCCGCCGCTGAAGTTGCGCGCCAGCAGGGTGTCCAGGCCCCGCGGCAGGTCCGCGACCACCTCCTCCGCGCCCGCGTCGGCGACCGCGGCGGCCAGCCGTTCCTCGGTGAGCGGCGCCGAGGAACGGCCCACCGCCACGTTGACCCGGGCCGTGAACGGCCAGCGCTTGAAGTCCTGCGCCACCATCGCGATGCGCTCCGCGAGCGCGTGCCGGTCGGCCGTCGCCGCGTCCACGCCGTCCCACAGAATGCGGCCCCGGTCCGGGGTGTACAGGCCGGCCAGCAGCTTGACCAGGGTCGTCTTTCCGGAGCCGTTCTCGCCGACCAGCGCCACGATCCGCCCGAGCGGGATGGTCAGGGTGACGTCGTCGAGGGCCGGGCGCGCCGCCTCGCCCGGGTAGCCGAACGTGACGTTCTCGAAGCGGATCTCGCGCGGGTTCTCCGGTAGCGGCTGCCCGCCGACCGGGATCGCCCGCTCGGCCGCCTCGGCGTACAGACGCTGCAGATCGCCCACGAAGAGGGCCTCCTCGTGCAGCTGGTTGACCTCCAGGACGAGGGTGTCCAGGCTCGCGGAACCGGTGCGGATCGCGATCACCGCCGTACCGGCCACGGACAGCGCCATCGCCCCGGCCAGCAGCAGAGCGCCGAGCGTCGCATACGTCGCCACGGTCGCCAGCCCCGTCCAGGTCGCCGCGAACAGACCCGTACGGGCCGCCAGCCGGGCCAGCCGGGCCTGCTCCGCCTCCGCGGTCTCCGACATCGCCCGGTAGTGGCGCAGCAGGAACGGGGCCACACCGTGCAAGCGGATCTCCGGCGCGGCCGCCGGCTCGGTGAGCAGCCCGCTGAGCAGGTGTCCCGCGCGGGCGTGCTGCACCCAGGTGTGGAAGGACTCGTAACGGCGCCGCGCGTTGGTCAGCGCGCTCCACGCGCTCGGCAGCGTCATGGTCGCCAGCAGCGGCAGCAGCACCGGATGCAGCACGGTCAGTACACCCGCCGCCGCGACCAGCGAGATCATCGCGTTCACCACACGCGTGCCGTACATGATCATCCGGCGGGCGGAGGCTGCGCCGTACTGCGCGGTGTCCAGCAGCTTGTGGAACGCGTGGTCCTCGATCGCGGCCAGTTCCACCGCCGCCGCCCGCTCCAGGTACAGCTCGGTGGCCACCCGCTCCACCTTGGGCTCCAGCCGCCCGGTCGCGTATGTCGACGCGGCTCGCAGCAGCGCGCCGGCCAGCATCACCGCCGCCATGGTGACCAGCGCGGGGACGGCGCCGCGCAGCCGGTCGTGCAGCGTGCCGCCGTTGATCAGACGGCCCAGCACGCTGTTCACCGCGAGCAGGCTCACCGCCTGTGCGACGCCCCGGACCGCCTCGGCGGCCAGCACGGTGCGGGTGGCCTGCCGGTCGGCCTGCCGGGCGAGCCGGAAACTGGAGGCGAGCAGGCCGGGCAGCCGGCGCAGCATGCCCCGGAAGTTCAGCTCCAGGAAGGCGTCGTGGTGCTGGCTCCAGCCGGTGTCGTAGCGCAGTGGGCCGCCGAAGAGCAGTCGCTCCGACTCCGACACCTCGGGCCCCGTCGCCTCGTTTCCGGACCCGTGTCTCATCCTCACCGACGGCCTCCCCCGATCGTCCGACGAACGGTCACTATCGCCGGGCGGGATCCCGCGGGGCAGGGCGCACGGCCGGCCGGGCGAAGCGCGCGGGCGCGCGGTGGGGGACGGGAGGGAAGGAGAACGTGGGCCGGTGACTCACGCGCTGATCGTGCGGGACCACGCCGGGGTCGTCCCGGTCACCCGGCACAGCGCCAGGTACAGGGGGATCGGCGGGGTGTACGGCACCGCTCCCTCCGGGCGGTGGACGAGGCCGGGGAGCGGGGCCCGCGGGGCGCCGGGGAGCACTGCGCCGGTGGCGTAGTGCGCGGGGGCGGGCCATCTGAGGGCGTAGTCGGAGTCGGCGGGGACGATCCACCACCAGTGCGCCTCGTCGGCGTAGACGCACCCCACACGGGGCAGCCGGGGCATCAGCAGGGGGCCGAAGTGCGCGGGCACCACCACCGCGTCGCAGCCCAGCGGGGCCGTCATTCCCTCGGGCAGGGACAGCCGCCGGGTGGTGCCGAACGCGCCGGGCCGGCCGGGCGTGCGCAGGCCGCGGCCCAGGCGTACGAGCGTGTCCAGACTGATCACCTGACCGGTGCCGGAGACACCGCTCACTGCCATACGGCCCCCGTTCCCTGGTGCGCCTGCGGATCGCCCTGGTCGGTGGGGTGCGGGTGCGGAGTGCCGGCGCTGCCGTGGTGCGGGTGCAAGTGCGGGTGCGGGTGCGGAGTGCCGGTGTTGCCGTGGAGGGCGTGCAGGATGCCCGCGTCGCCGTGGTGCGCCTGCTGGGTGCCTGTGTCGCTGCGGTGCGCCTGGTGCCCGACCGCGACCGCGGCCCGGTGGTGGGCCTGCGTGGCGTCCTCGTCGCTCGGCGCGCGGGGCGGTCCCGGCTTCGGGCGGGCGCCCCAGCCCAGGTCGCCCCTGGCCTCGTACGGGTCCTGCTGTCCGTCACGGGCCTTGTGCGAGCCCGGCCGGTCGTCGTATTCGTGGGTCCCGTACGGCTCCCGTCGGTCGTTCGCCACCCCGTGCGCGTTGCGAGGGGCGGCGGCCCCGCGGGCGAGCTCGGCCCACACCACCAGCCCCGGGCCGTCCTCCTGCGCGCCCCAGGCGCGGCAGAGGGCGTCGACGAGGAGCAGTCCCCTCCCGTGCTCCTCCTCGGGTCGCTGAGGGGACGGGTGCGGCTCACCCGGTGCGCATCCCTCGTCATGCACGGCTATGCGGACCAGCTCGCCGCCGTCGCGCAGCTCGCAGACGACACGGCTGCTCGCGGTGTGCACGATGGCGTTGGTGACCAGCTCGGAGACGACCAGGGCCGCGGTGTCGCAGGTGTCCTCGCACACCGCCCAGCCGGTCAGCCGGGCCCGGGCCAGGCGTCTGGCCTGTGCGGGAGAACCGGGGTGCGCGGCCAGTTCGAAGCGGAACTTGCGCTCGGCAACGGCCCCGCCGGGGCCCGCTCCCGTGGTGGCACCGGGGCCGACGAGGCCCGCGGCGGCGTCTGTTCCTAAGGGCGGGGACGGAATCACGCTTGCCACTATCGCCCCGGCGTGAACACTTGGCAAGTGTCACTGTGAAAAATGCAGAGTGCTGTGTGACGCGGTGAGAGGCCGTGGCACACTGCTCGCAACAGCACGTCGCGCGGCGCCAGTTGGGATCGCCGAGGATCCGCCGGGTCTTCGAATAGGTCTTCGAATGGCGCCGCAGGGCTGTGCAGGACCGTGTGTGACCGTGCAGGACCGTCAGGGTGCCTCGTGGGTGCGGTATCCGTGCCGGAGCAGGACTTCTTGTCGTAGCAGCACCCTTGTTGGAGGTGGGAGCGTGAGCGAGCCGCGGTCCGCGCCGACCGTCGGGCAGGTCGTGCTCGGCCGGCGCCTGCTCGACCTCCGGGAACGCGCGGGACTCAAGCGCGAGGAGGCCGCCCGCATCCTGCGTGTCGCCCCCGCCACGGTCCGCCGCATGGAGATGGCCGAGGTCGCCTTCAAAATCCCCTACCTCCAGCTGCTGCTGAAGGCGTACGGCGTCTGTGACGACGAGGCCGACGCCTTCGTGCAACTGGCCGAGGACGCCAACCGCCCGGGCTGGTGGCAGCGGTTCCACGACATCCTGCCGGGCTGGTTCTCGATGTACGTCAGCCTGGAGGGCGCCGCCGCCCTCATCCGGTCCTACGAGCCCCACTTCGTGCCCGGACTGCTGCAGACCGAGGACTACGCGCGCGGGGTGCTCCGGTCCGGTGCCATCGGTCAGACCAGCCCCGAGGACATCGAGCGGCATGTCGCGCTGCGCATGGAACGCCAGGAACTGCTCACCCGTCCCGACGCCCCCAGGTTCTGGGCGGTGCTGGACGAGACCGTACTCCGCCGCCCGGTCGGCGGCCCGGAGGTGATGCGTGCTCAGATCGGCAGACTGCTCGAGGCCACGAAGCTGCCCAACGTGACGCTGCAGGTCGCCCGGTTCTCCTCGGGGCCGCACCCCGGCACGTACGGGCCCTTCGTGCTGTTCCGATTCGCCATGCCCGAACTGCCGGACATGGTCTACAGCGAGTACCTGACCGGCGCCGTCTACCTGGACGCGCGCAGCGAGGTGGCGGCCCACCTCGAGGTCATGGACCGCATGGCGGCGAAGGCCGCTACGGCACATCGCACGAAGGAGATCCTCCGGGATCTCCGCAAGGAGCTGTGAATGGATCGCATCACGTCCCAGCCCAAGCCGCACCTCCGCGGCGAGCGGATCTACAACGGCATGCCCGCGCGGGAGCTGGGCAGCGAGGGCTGGCACAAACCGTGGAGCGGTGGCAACGGAGGCAACTGCCTGGAGGCGATGAAGCTGGCCGACGGCCGGATCGCGGTGCGCCAGTCCACCGACCCGGACGGACCGGCCCTCATCTACACGACCGACGAGATGACCGCCTTCATCGAGGGCGCGAAGGCGGGGGAGGCCGACTTCCTCCTGTCCTGAACGCGGTTCCTTTTCATTGGCTCAACCTCCTTATGCTGGTACCGACTTGATCATCGTTTCATTCAGACGCCCACGGAGTGCCTCATGACCGCGACGACCGGCACGACCGGCACGACTGCCGCGACTGCCGCGACCGGCACGACCGGGCCCGACCCCACCGGCGCCGCCGGGATCGACACCGGCAAGCCCCATCCCGCCCGGATGTACGACTGGTACCTCGGCGGCAAGGACAACTACCCCGTCGACGAGGCGATGGGGCGTCAGATGCTGGCTCTCGACCCGCGCGTGCCGGTGATGGCCCGGGTCAACCGCGCCTTCATGCACCGGGCCACCCGCTGGCTCGCCAGGGACGGCGTACGGCAGTTTCTGGACATCGGCACCGGCATCCCGACCGAGCCGAACCTGCACCAGGTCGCCCAGCGGGTCGCGCCCGACGCACGCGTCGTCTACTGCGACAACGACCCGATCGTCCTCGCGCACGCGGCCGCCCTGCTGCGCAGCACACCCGAGGGCGTGACGGAGTACCTGCAGGCGGACGTCCGCGACCCGGCGACCATCGTCGAAGGGGCCAGGAAGGTCCTGGACTTCCGCCGTCCGGTGGCCCTGTCGCTGGTCGCCCTGCTGCACTTCGTGCCGGACGAGGACGGCGCGCACGAGCTGGTGAGCCGGCTGCTCGCCGAACTCCCCTCCGGCAGCCACCTGATGATGACCCACGCCACCGCAGACTTCACCCCCGAGGAATCGGCTGCGGCCACCGAGAAGCTGAAGGCGGCCGGGGTCACCCTGGCACTGCGCTCCCGCGAGGAGTTCACCCGCTTCTTCGACGGGCTGGAACTCGTCGAGCCCGGCGTCGAGGTGGTACACAAGTGGCACCCCGAGCTGGGCGAGCCGGTGCCCGGCCAGGACGACGGGGTCATCCCGGGCTACGGCGCGGTGGCCCGCAAACCCTGACCGCGAGACCGGCCCCCAGCCGGCGGCCTGGCCCTGACTGCGAGGCCCGGCCCCTCGGCCGGTGCCCCGATCCTGACGGCGAGGGCCGTGCCCGGCCTTCCTGCCGGTGTCCTGACGGCGAGGCCCGGCCTCCCCGCCGGAGCCGTGACGGCTAGACAGTCATCGGCCTGTCGTACGGCCCGATCGGTGCCGGAAGCCTCGAACTGCCGGTCAGGTGGCGGTCGACGGCCGCCGCCACCGCCCGGCCCTCCGCGATCGCCCACACGATCAGCGACTGGCCGCGCGCGGCGTCCCCGGCCGCGAACACGCCGGGGACGTTCGTCGCGAAGCCGGCGTCCCGCGCGATCGTGCCGCGCGGTGTGAGCTCCAGTCCCAGCTGGTCCATGAGCCCGTCCGCCCGGTCCGGCCCCGAGAAGCCGAGCGCGAGCAGCACCAGGTCCGCCGGGAGTGTCCGGCCCGTGCCCGGCAGCGGACGCCGCTGCGCGTCCACCTCCACCAGGTGCAGTGAGCGCACATGCCCGTCCGCGTCACCGGTGAGGCGGAGCGTCGACGCCGCGAACAGCCGTGCGTCGGCGTCCGCGGCGGGCGCCGTCCGCAGGTCACCGGCCTCCTGGTGCGCGGCCGACAGGCGGTAGATCTTCGGATACGTGGGCCATGGCTCGACGTCCTCGTCGCGCTCCGCACCCGGCTGGGCGTAGATGTCCAGCTGGGTCACGGACGCCGCCCCCTCCCGCACCGCCGTGCCCAGGCAGTCGGCCCCCGTGTCGCCGCCGCCGACGATGACGACGTGCCTGCCCGCCGCGGACAGGGGCGACGCCTCGATGTCGCCCGCGCACACCCGGTTGGCCAGTGGCAGATACTCCATCGCCTGGTGTATGCCGGCCAACTCCCGTCCGGCCACGGGGAGTTCCCGCCACGCCGTGGCTCCGGTGGCGATCACCACGGCGTCGTAGCGCGCACGCAGCTCCGCGGCTCCCACGTCCCTCCCGACAGTGGTGGACGTACGGAACTTGGTCCCCTCCGCCCGCATCTGCTCCAGCCGCCGCTCCAGGTGGTGCTTCTCCATCTTGAAGGCGGGGATGCCGTACCGCATCAGGCCGCCGAGCCTGTCGTCCTTCTCGTACACGGCGACCGTGTGTCCCGCGCGGGTCAGCTGCTGGGCCGCGGCGAGCCCGGTCGGCCCCGAACCGATCACCGCCACGGTCCGCCCGGACAGCCGGTCCGGCGGACTCGGCGGGGTGAACCCCTCCTCCCAGGCCCGGTCGGCGATGGCGCACTCGACGTTCTTGATGGTGACGGCAGGCTGGTTGATCGCGAGCACGCATCCGGCCTCGCACGGCGCCGGACACAACCGGCCCGTGAACTCGGGAAAGTTGTTGGTGGCGTGCAGGCGGTCGCTCGCCGCCCGCCAGTCCTCCCGGGAGACCAGGTCGTTCCACTCGGGGATGAGATTTCCCAGCGGGCAGGCGTCGTGGCAGAACGGGACGCCGCAGTCCATGCACCGGTCGGCCTGCTTGCTGATGATCGGCAGCAGGGCTCCGGGAACATAGACCTCGTTCCAGTCCCGGACCCGCTCCTCGACGGGCCTGCGGGGCCACTCCCGGCGGGGTGTGGTCATGAAACCCTTGGGATCGGCCATGGCCGTCTCCCTCGCGTACGCGTGCGACGAGGCCGTGCGACATCGGGCGGCACTCTTTCGGCCACGATACGTCCCACCGGTCCCACGCGCAGAGTGTGCCGACAGCGCTTTCTCCAGGCGGGGCGCGCCGGCCCGCGTCTCAGCCGGTCCCCGCCTCCGGCTCCCGCCACGCCCGCAGCACCGACTGCACACCCGGCGCGATCCGGCGCCGCGCCTCGGGCCGCGCCACCCCGGCCATCAGAAGCTGGTCGTACGGCGTGTCCAGATGCCGTACGGACGCCGCGACGGCCGAGGTGACCGCCCCCTCGGACAGCGCCCGTCCCGCCGCGCTGCGCCCTACCCGCCCGCTGCCGCGCGCCGAGGCGTGCCCCGCGATGGCCCGGGCACGGTCGGCCGGGCAGCCGGGGTACAGCTGCCGGATCTTCGCCGCGAAGACGTCCGTGAACCGCACGTCCTGCGCCGCCCGCCGCCGGGCGTCCCGCGCCCGCCGCCGGCGCCGGGCCTCGGCGTCTGCCAGACACCGCTCCTCGGCCCGGGCGAGCGCCGCCTCCTCCACCAGGACCCCCTGCCGCTCGTAACGGCTTCTGCGCCGGTTGAACCGCAGCACCACCGCGGACAGCGTGCTCTCCTCCCGCGACCTGCGCGTCAGCGCGGCGTCGCCGCGCGGCAGGAACACCAGGTGCCCGAGGTCCGCGCAGTCCATGCAGCGGGGCACGCCCTCCTCCAGGACGAGCAGGGGCTGCGGCCCACGACGGCACTGGGCGCAGTGCTTGCGCCGCAGCGGCTGGACGACGACAAGTCCGTTGCGGGGCAGGGGAGTCGGCGACGGGGGAGCCGGGGCAGGATGCGTGCGGGGTGCCATGCGGGGTTCATTCCCCGGCGCTCACCCCGGCGCACCCGGGTCCGCTCCTGACGCATCATGGGCCGTGTGCGACTCGAAGCGATCACCTGGGAACGGCTCGCCGACCTCCTCGCGGGGCGTCTGCTCGACCTGAAGGCCGGCGACGGCAGCCCCTGGCCGCGCGTCGCCTTCGACGGCGCCCCCGCCGCCCGCCCGGGCGAGCTGGCCGAGCGTGTCTCGCAGGCGCTGCGGCTACGCGGCCGTCCCTCGCTGGTCGTGGCGGCCGAGGGCTTTCTGCGCCCGGCCTCCCTCCGGCTGGAACACGGCCACCGGGACCCGGAGTCGTACTACGGCGGCTGGCTCGACACCGGAGCCCTGTGGCGCGAGGTCTTCGGGCCGCTCGAACCCGGCGGCAACGGCCGTGTCCTGCCCGACCTGTGGGACCCGGCCACCGACCGCGCCACCCGCAGCCCCTACGTCCACCTCCCGTCCGGCGGCCTGCTGTTGCTGCACGGCCCCCTCCTCCTGCGGCACTGGTTCCCCTTCGACCTGAGCGTCCACGTCCTCCTCTCCCCGGGCGCCCTTCGCCGCCGTACCCCCGAGGCGGAGCACTGGACGCTGCCCGCCTTCGAGCGCTACGAGGCCGAGACCGACCCGGCCGCCACGGCCGACGTCCTGGTGCGCGCCGCCGACCCACGCCGTCCGGCCTGGCGGAGCTGAGCGGCGACCGCGTTCACAGCCGGCCGTGATGGCTCGGATCGGCCCGGTGGCGCCGCCGGGCCGGCCGCGCCACCTTTCGGAGGCCGCCGACCCTGTCGAGGCCCGTGACCTTCCGCAGATTCCCTGCCATGGACATCTGGATCTCCTTTGGATCTCCTTGCGTGTGGACCTCCTTGCGTGGATCTCCCCGCGCCGCACTCCTGCGCCCTGGCGCGCCAGTCTGCCAGGCCGCGGCGGGCGGCGGGTAAGCCTGTGGAAACGGGACATTCCGCTTTGTTCCCGCCTGTGGACGGACGGGTGTTGCGCCCGCCGGAAGGTCCGGCGTCGCGCCCGTCGACGCATCGGTGTCGCGCTGCTGGACGGCGCCGGTGCCATGCCTGCGGAGGGGCCGACGCCGCGCCTGCGGGTGCCCCCGCTCGGCTGCCGTCACCGATCCGGCACCGGGCGACTGGGATGATCCCGGCATGAGCCACAGCGACGGATATCTGCTCGACAACCGGCAGACCGAGGCGGGTGAGCGCTTCGACGCCTTCTCCTCCCTCTTCGACCCCACGACGTTCCGCCATCTCGACGCTCTCGGTGTCGGACCCGGATGGCGGTGCTGGGAGGTCGGCGTCGGCGGCACATCCGTCGTCTCCTGGCTCGCCGGGCGGGTCGGTCCCGGCGGCAGGGTCGTCGCGACCGACATCGACACCTCTGAGGTCGCCACGGCCGGCCGGCCGCCGGTCGAGGTGCTGGTCCACGACGTGGGCGCCGAAGAACCGCCGGGGAAGGACTTCGACCTGGTGCACGCCCGGCTCGTGCTGGTCCACGTCCGGGACCGGGAACGGGCTCTGCGGTCCATGATCGAGGCGCTGCGCCCCGGTGGGCGGCTCCTGCTGGAGGACGCCGACCCGGCGCTGCAGCCCCTGCTCTGCCCCGACGAACACGGCCCGGAGCAGGAACTGGCCAACCGGCTGCGGCACGGCTTCCGCCGGCTGCTCGCCGACCGCGGGGCCGACCTGTCGTACGGACGCAGGCTGCCACGCCTGCTGCGCGAGGCGGGGCTGCGTCAGGTGGAGGCCGATGCGTACTTCCCGGTCACCTCGCCCGCCTGCGCCGCCCTGGAGTCCGCCACGGTCCGCCAGATCCGCCACCGGCTCGTCGCCGCGGGCCTGGCGACCGACGAGGAGATCGACCGCCACCTGGCCAACGTGGCCTCCGGCACCATGGACCTGACGACGGCCCCGATGATCTCGGCGTGGGGCTGCAAGGCGTAGAGCACACCGCAGATCGCCTGGCCGGCCGGCTCCTTCGCTCAGCGGCGGCAGGGAGGCCTCCCGCCCACCCGTGCCACCGCCAGCGCACCGGCCCGGCAGCCCTCCGCCGCGGCGGCCTCGGGCCCGGCGCCCGTGAGCAGCGCGGCGAGGAACGCTCCCGTGAAGGCGTCGCCGGCGCCCGTGGTGTCCCGGAGCGCCGCGGGAACGGCGGGCACGCGGGCGCACACGGCGCCCGAGCGGGCCACCAGCGCTCCGTCGGCACCCTGCTTGGCCACCACCAGCGGGATGTGCCGGCTCAGCTTGGCCACCGCGTCCACCGGATCGGGCAACCCCGTCAGCAGGCACGCCTCGTCGCGGCTGGGCAACAGCACGTCCACCCCTTCGACGAGCGCCAGGAACCGGTCCACGCCCAGCGCGACGAGGAAACCCGCCGACGCCGGATCCAGGCTCACCGGTACACCACGCGCGCGAGCCGATGCGACGGCGACGGTCACCAGTGCCCGGCTCGGCTCGGAGAAGAGCAGATAGCCCGACAGGTGCAGCCGGGCCACCCCGTCGAGCAGCGACTCCGACCAGTCCCCGGGCTCCAGTCGCAAAGACGCCCCGCTGTCGGTGAGGAACGTACGCTCGGCGGCGGACGCCTTGTCGACCAGGCAGATCACCGTCCCGGTCGGCGCCTCCGGGTCGACCACGAGCCGGGGACGCACCCCCGCGGCGATCAGCTCCCGCTCGTGCCAGGCGGCTGCGTCCGCACCGACCCGCCCGAGCAGCCGCACCTCGGGGCACCCCCGGTGGGCCGCCCAGCAGGCCACGTTGGCTCCCGCGCCGCCCGGCACCGTCCGGATCGCGGCGGCGGTGTCGGTGCCGGGCGCGAGCGGCCCCTCATGCCGTGCGACGACATCCGTCACGACGTCGCCGACCACCAGCAGCGCGCTGCTCCTGGACGTGGCCGCCCCGCACCCGGCACCACCCGCCCGCGTCCCGCCCGCGCGTGTCCAGCCCGCTTCCGTCCCGTCCGCTTCCGGGGACCCCTCACCCCCCGCCGTCACACGCGCGTCCAGGCCGCCGCGATCCGTCCCGCCAGCCGTACGTTGCCGCGCACGGCAGCCAGATTGGCGCGCAGCGAGGCGCCGTCCGTGTGCCGCACCAGGTAGTCGAGCAGAAACGGCGTGACCGCCTGACCTGCGACGCCCTGCTGCGCGCACGCGTGCAGCGCGTCGGCGAGCACGCGCGCGTGCAGTCCGGGATCGAGCTGCTCCTCCTCGGGTACGGGGTTGGCGACGATCAGCGCCGACTCGGGGGCCCTCAGCGCGTTCTGTGCCCGCATGACCTCGGCCACCTCCTCGGGTGTCCGCAGCGTCCAGTCGACCGGATGACCGGAGTCGGAGAGATAGAAGCCGGGGAAGCGGTCCGTGCCGTAACCGGCCACGGCCACCCCCAGCGTCTCCAGCCGCTGCAGCGTCGCCGGCACGTCCAGGATCGACTTCACCCCGGCACACACGACCGTGATCCGGGTACGCGCCAGCAACCCCAGGTCGGCGGACTCGTCCTGGGTCACCGTCCACTCCCGGTGCACCCCGCCGAGCCCGCCCGTCGCGAACACCCGGACACCAGCCAGGGCCGCCAGCAGCGCGGTCGCCGACACCGTGGTCGCCCCGCTCGCGCCCGCCGCCATGGCGAGCGGCAGGTCGCGGTGGCCGAGCTTGCGAATCCCCTCCTCGTTCGCGACCCGCTCCAGCTGCTGCTTGTCCAGACCGATGTGCGGGTGCCCGTCCAGCACCGCGATCGTCGCGGGGACGGCCCCCTCCTGCCGCACCGCGTCCTCCAGTTCGAGCGCCACCTGGAGATTGCGCGGGCGCGGCAGCCCATGGGCGATGATCGTGGACTCCAGGGCCACCACCGGACGGCGCGCGGCGAGCGCCTCCCGTACCTCTTCGGACACCACCAGCACGCGCCTGCCTCCCGTCTGTCGCTCTCCCCCTCATCTCTGGCGGGCCGCGACCCCGGCCAAACCCTTGCGGGCAATGCGGCGCGGCACCAGCCTGGAACACATGACGGACCACACGAGGCGTCTCGACCACGTCGTCCTCTGGGTGCGCGACCCGGTCGCCGCGGCCGGCTTCTACGACAGGACGGTCGGCCTGGAGCCGGTCAGGGTGGCCGAGTTCGTCGCGGGAGAGGCGTCCTTCCCCTCCGTACGCCTCAACGAGGAGACGATCCTCGACCTCGCGCCGCTCGGCCTGGCGCAGTACATGAACATGCTCCCCGGCGCCGTCGACAGCGCGGGGCACCCGGTCAACCACGTCTGTCTGTCCCTGCCGGCCCACGAGTTCGACGCGCTGCGCGCGCGGCTGGAGGACCACGCCGTCCCCGTGTCCGGCTTCTCGTACGGCTCCTTCGGCGCCCGTGGAAAGGCCGTGCGCAGCTTCTACTTCCGCGACCCGGACGGGAACGTCTTCGAGGCCCGGCACTACGAGTAGCCCGCCCACACGGGCCGGAGCCGTCGCCCTGCCTCAGAACAGCGGCTCGGGCAGCACCCCCTCCAGGGCCAGCAGCCTGCGCTTGGTCTCCAGGCCGCCGCCGAAACCCCCGATGCCTCCGTCGCTCTCGACGACCCGATGGCACGGCACGACGACGGGCAGCGGGTTGGAACCCATCGCCACGCCCACCGCCTGGGCCGCGCCCGGCTGGCCGACCCGGCCGGCGAGATCTCCGTACCCGACAACCGTGCCGTACGGGACGCCGGACGCCAGGGCGCGCAGCACCTGCCGGTTGAAGCCCGAGATCAAGGACCAGTCCAGTGGCAGCTCGAAGTCCCGCCGCTCGCCCGCGAAGTACGCCTCCAGCTGGCGTATCGCCTCCGCCAGCAGCGGGGAGCCGGGCGCCTGGACCGGCTCGGTGCCCAGCCTGGACGCCAGTCGGGCCAGTGCCCGGTCGCGCACCTCGCCGGTGGCGTGGAACACGACGTTGACCAGGCCGCCGGGTGTCGCGGCCAGCAGCAGCGGACCGATGCCGGTGCCCACCACGGCCCACACGACCTGCTGCTCACCCTGCTCGTCGTGCACGCGGTGCTCGCCCTGAACGTCCTGCTCGTGGCTGTCCATGCGACCACCGTACGGGCCGCCACTGACAGCGCCCGGTGACCTGCGCCGCGGCCTCGGCCGGTCGGCCGGTCGGCGGATGGGAGCCGTAGGAGTGCGGGGGACCCGGAGCCGGGGTTCAGGAGGCGTCCAGCGCCGCGCGCACCAGGTCCGGCTTGTTGGTGATGATGCCGTCGACGCCGTAGCCGGCGACCGTCCGGGCGTGGGGGGCGTCGTTCACGGTCCAGGCGAAGACCTTCAGCGGGTCGCCGTGCGGCCCCGGATGCGCGTGGACGGTCGAGACGTAACCGGCGGAGAGCGTGCCGTAGGACGGATTGATCAGGTCCACGAAGCCCGCGTACCGGTGCAGGTCCGCCACCGCCGGCCGGCCGAGGAAGGCGGTTCGGACAGCGGGCTTGAGGTCGTGCACGATGCGCACGCTGTCGGCGCTGAAGCTCTGCACGATCAGGCGGTTCGCCAGATGGCGGTGGTCGAGCCAGCCCTCGTTGCCCAGCAGCTTCAGGGTCTGCCGCTCGATGCCCGGATAGAGCTCGGGGTTCTTGATCTCCAGAAGCAGCTTCTCGTGGTTGTGCTCCACCCGGCGCATGTACTGCATCAGTGTGGGCACCCGCGTGCCGGCGTACGCCGGGCCGAACCAGCTGCCCGCGTCCAGCCGCGCGATCTCCGCGGCGGTGAAGTCCTTCACCTTCCAGGGCGCCCGGCCCGGGAATACCTGCTCGACGTTCGTGGTCCGCTGGAGGCCGTCGTCGTGGATGACGACGAGCTCCCCGTCCTTGGTGCGCTGCACGTCGTTCTCCACCCAGGAGAAGCCGAGCGCGGCCGCCTTGTCGATCGCGGGAAGGGTGTTCTCGGGGGCGTAGGCGGAGGCGCCCCGGTGCGCGACGACCAGGGGCCGCGCGTAGGTGCCGGCCACCCGGACTCCGGAGGCGGGGGAGAGCAGGGTGATCCCCAGGAGCGCGGTGGTCGTGGCGGCGACTGCGCACGCGTGCATGCGTACTCCTCGCATTGATCGGTAACGGAAAGTACAAGACTGACAGCAGAGAGTCAACGACGGTGGGTGCAGGACGGCCACGGATCGAATGGAGTTGCCCAAGTCCGCTCACCGATGCCGCACATCTGCGGCAAGGACGTGTTTCTTTGCCGGAAAATCGTTCGACCATTCCGGTGGGGGTCATACTCTCTGCGTCACCCGGACCGTGTGCGCGGTTCTGGGGCGGGGGCACACTTCACGGCATTCCGGGACGCAAGAGGGCGGAAGGGCAACCGCGCATGCAAGGCACGGTCGACGGATTCAGCTACGGCCTCGTCACCCCGCTGGTGGCCTACCTCATGGCCTGCCTGGGCGGGGCCCTCGGCCTGCGCTGCACCACCCGTGCCCTGCTTGTCGCCCACTCCTGGCGCCCCGGCTGGCTGGCGCTCGGCGCGGCCGCGATCGGCTCCGGCATCTGGACCATGCACTTCGTCGCGATGATGGGCTTCACGGTCAAGGAGGCGCCCATCCACTACGACCGGCCGACCACGTACGCCAGCCTGGCGGTCGCCGTCGTCATGGTCGGCGTGGGGATCTTCATCGTCGGCTACAAGGGCGCTACCGGCTCCGCGCTGTTCACCGGGGGCACCATCACCGGCCTGGGCGTCGCCTCGATGCACTACCTGGGAATGGCCGGGATGCGGCTCGACGGCAGGTTCGAGTACAACACGCTCACCGTGGCCGCCTCCGTCGTCATAGCCGTCGTCGCCGCGACCGCGGCGCTGTGGGCGGCCGGCCGGGTCCGTGGGTTCCTGTGGAGCGTGGGCGCGAGCCTCGTGATGGGACTGGCCGTCAGCGGCATGCACTACGTGGGCATGGCCGCGCTCACCGTCCACCTGCACCGCACCGGAGCGACGCCCACCGGCGGCGACTCACCGGCCGCGCTGCTCGCACCCACGCTGGTCGGCCCGCTCGCCTTCCTGCTCCTCGCCGGCGTCGTCGTGATGTTCGACCCGCTGATGGTCATGGGCAAGCCGGACTGGACCCCCGTCGAGCACAAGCCGGGCGTACCGGCGCGCGAACTGGTCGCGCACTCCGCCCGCCGCCCCGCGGTCCGCTCCCGCCGGCCCGAGGGCCGGCAGGGCCCCCGAGCCCCGCAGAACCGGTGATCCGGGCCCGTTGTCAGTGGCGGGTCGTACGGTGGATGGCATGCGGCCCGTCTCTCACATCGAACGCACGGTGGCGCCCTTCGAGGTCGTCAGTCCCTACCAGCCCAGCGGCGACCAGCCGCAGGCCATCGCCGAGCTCGCCCGGCGCATCGAGGCAGGCGAGAAGGACGTCGTCCTGCTCGGTGCCACCGGCACCGGCAAGTCCGCCACCACGGCGTGGATGATCGAGAAGCTCCAGCGCCCGACGCTCGTGATGGCGCCGAACAAGACACTGGCCGCCCAGCTGGCGAACGAGTTCCGGGAGCTCCTGCCCAACAACGCCGTCGAGTACTTCGTCTCGTACTACGACTACTACCAGCCCGAGGCCTACGTCCCGCAGTCGGACACGTACATCGAGAAGGACTCCTCCATCAACGAGGAGGTCGAGCGGCTGCGCCACTCCGCGACCAACTCGCTGCTCACCCGCCGCGACGTCATCGTGGTCGCCTCGGTCTCGTGCATCTACGGCCTCGGGACACCGCAGGAGTACGTGGACCGCATGGTTCCCCTCCGGGTCGGCGACGAGATCGACCGGGACCAGCTGCTGCGCCGCTTCGTGGACATCCAGTACACGCGCAACGACATGGCCTTCACCCGCGGCACCTTCCGGGTGCGCGGGGACACCGTCGAGATCTTCCCGGTCTACGAGGAGCTGGCCGTCCGCATCGAGATGTTCGGCGACGAGATCGAGGCGCTGTCCACCCTGCATCCGCTCACCGGCGAGATCATCAGCGACGACCAGCAGCTCTACGTGTTCCCCGCCTCGCACTACATCGCGGGCCCGGAGCGCATGGAGCGGGCCGTCAACGGCATCGAGAAGGAGCTGGCCGAGCGCCTCACCGAGCTGGAGAAGCAGGGCAAGCTCCTGGAGGCCCAGCGGCTGCGGATGCGCACCACCTACGACATCGAGATGCTCCGCCAGATCGGCACCTGCTCCGGCGTGGAGAACTACTCCATGCACTTCGACGACCGCGCCCCCGGCACCCCGCCCAACACGCTGCTGGACTACTTCCCGGACGACTTCCTGCTCGTCATCGACGAGTCGCACGTCACCGTGCCCCAGATCGGCGCCATGTACGAGGGCGACGCCTCCCGCAAGCGCACCCTCGTGGAGCACGGCTTCCGCCTGCCCTCCGCCCTCGACAACCGCCCGCTGAAGTGGGAGGAGTTCCAAAAGCGCATCGGCCAGACGGTGTACCTGTCGGCGACCCCGGGGCAGTACGAGCTCTCGCGCTCGGACAGTCAGGTCGAGCAGATCATCCGCCCCACTGGCCTCGTCGACCCCCAGGTCGTCGTCAAGCCCACCGAGGGGCAGATCGACGACCTGGTGCACGAGATCCGGGAGCGGGTGGGGAAGGACGAGCGCGTCCTGGTCACCACGCTCACCAAGAAGATGGCCGAGGACCTCACGGACTACTTCCTCGAACTCGGCATCCAGGTGCGCTATCTGCACAGCGACGTCGACACCCTGCGCCGCGTCGAGCTGCTGCGCGAGCTGCGCTCCGGCGAGTTCGACGTCCTGGTCGGCATCAACCTGCTGCGTGAGGGCCTGGACCTGCCCGAGGTGTCCCTGGTGGCGATCCTCGACGCCGACAAGGAGGGCTTCCTGCGCTCCGGCACCTCGCTCATCCAGACCATCGGCCGCGCGGCGCGCAACGTCTCCGGCCAGGTCCACATGTACGCCGACAAGATCACCCCGGCGATGGAGAAGGCCATCGAGGAGACCAACCGGCGCCGGGAGAAGCAGATCGCCTACAACACGGCGAACGGCATCGACCCGCAGCCCCTGCGCAAGAAGATCAACGACATCGTCGCGCAGATCGCCCGCGAAGAGGTGGACACCGAGCAACTGCTCGGCTCCGGCTACCGCAGGACGAAGGACGGCAAGGGTGCCAAGGCCCCGGTGCCCTCCCTCGGCGACAAGGCGGCCAAGGGCGCCAGGGCGACGAAGGCCGCCAAGTCCGCCAAGGGCAAGGCGCAGGAGACGGTGCCGACCGACCGGCCCGCGGCCCAGCTCGCCGAACAGATCGAGGACATGACGGCCCGGATGCGTGCCGCCGCGGCCGACCTGCAGTTCGAGGTCGCGGCCCGGCTGCGCGACGAGGTCTCCGAGATGAAGAAGGAACTGCGCCAGATGCGCGAAGCGGGCCTGGCCTGAGCTCGCCCGAGATGCTCCGGCCCGTCCCGTCCCGAGTGGGCCGGAGCGGGCCGGGCGCCCTCCGCATGCGCTGTGTTGCAAGACCGACACAAAGTGCGGACCGGTGTGCGGCGATGTCAGTGCCTCTGCGTAGGGTTCTTGGCAACCGCGCAATAGGCGGCAACAGGGGAGCAGTTCGAGAGGGGAATCAGCCGTGACCGTCAACATGGCCAAGGGTCAGGCCATCAGTCTGCAGAAGAACGACGGGGGCAGCCTGACCGCGGTCCGCATGGGTCTCGGCTGGCAGGCGGCCCCCCGCCGAGGCCTGTTCGGCTCGCGTACGCGCGAGATCGACCTCGACGCCTCCGCCGTGCTGTTCGCCGACAAGCAGCCGGTCGACGTCGTCTTCTTCCGCCATCTGGTGAGCGACGACGGCTCCGTGCGTCACACCGGTGACAACCTCGTCGGCGGTGCGGGCCAGGGCGGCGACGACGAGGCGATCCTCGTGGACCTGCAGCGCGTCCCGGTCCACGTCGACCAGATCGTCTTCACCGTGAACTCCTTCACCGGCCAGACCTTCCAGGAGGTGCAGAACGCCTTCTGCCGCCTGGTCGACGAGACCAACGGCCAGGAGCTCGCGCGCTACACCCTCGCGGGCGGTGGCAACTACACCGCCCAGATCATGGCGAAGGTGCACCGCGCGGGCGCCGGCTGGACCATGACGGCCCTCGGTGTCCCGGCCAACGGCCGCACCTTCCAGGACCTGATGCCCACGGTCCTGCCGCACCTGTAGGACGGGCCGGCGAACGGCCCGCGACATACCACGCGACACAGGGGGACGAAGGCGATGACGGCCGAGCTGGTGCGGGGGCAGAACCACCCGCTCTCCGAGGTTCGTCTGGAGATCAGGATCTCGGCCGGCACACCGCTCATCGCCGCGGCCACGCTCGGCGACGAGCACGGCAGGGTCCGGGGCACCGAAGGGGTGGTCCACCCCGGCGCTCCCGTCCTGCCCGGGCTCGAGGTGTCCCGGCAGGCGGCCGCCGGCCACCGGCTCGCCGTCGACTTGGACGCGGTGCCGGCCGCCGTGCACCGCGTCGCCGTGCTGCTCGCCCTGCCCGCCACGGCCGCGGGCCCGGCCCGGTTCGGCGCGGTCGCCGCCCCCTTCGTCGCGGTGACCGGCGTCGACGGCGGCGAGCTCGCCAGCTACACCATCACCGGCCTGGATGCCGAGACCGCCGTGATCGCCCTGGAGCTCTACCGCCGACAGGACGCCTGGAAGGTCCGCGCCGTCGGCCAGGGATACGCGGGCGGCCTCGCCGAACTCCTCGCCGACCAGGCACTGCCCCAGGCGCAGCACCTGGCGCGTACCGTCGACGAGGCGGTGGCCCGGGGCCTGGCCCGCTCAGTGGCGTCCCCTCCGCCGCGTTCGGCGGACGGTGGCCGCTCCCGGCTTGCGGCCGCTCCGGCACACGGGCCGGACCAGGGCGATCCGGCGTCGTCCCAGGCCGCCCCGGGCACCATGCCGACCCAGCCCGCCGCCCCGTACGGCAGCCACGCCTCCAGTCCGTCCGGGCAGCCTGCATCGCTTTCGCCGCACCCTGAAGGCGGGGCGCCACAGCCGCCGTACCCCGGCGGGCCCGGAACGCCGGACCCCACGGCCGGCCCCCAGCCGCCGGCACCCGCCGGCAGCCCCATCGACTACAGCCACCCGCGGCGGCAGACCGCGGCCCCTCCGCCGCCCGCGCCGACCGCTCCCGCGGCCGCGCCCGGCCGGCCCGCGCAGCCCGTCGCGGGGGACGCCACCGGCTGGTCCATGGAGGAGCGGCTCTACAACCAGGTCTGGGGCATGTTCGAAGACCTGGCCCGTACCATGGCCGCCTATCGCAGCGCCGTCGACTTCGCCGACTCCCGCAGGGAGAAGGAACTCGACCAGGTCCTGTCCGATCCACGCAGCCGGCTCGGCGGACACGGCGATGCCGCACGGGAGGCGGCGCACGCCAGACACGCGCAGCTCGTCGACCAGGCCCGAGCGGTACTCGACCGCGACCTCGCCCAGCTCACCGCCGAGTCCGAGGTCGTCGAGCCCGCGCTGCCACCGGCGTACGCGGGCTGGGACAACCCGGTCTGGCACGGCTACCGGGTGCCGATGGAGATTCCCATGGCGGTACGCCTCGGCGACCTCAACCTGCCCGAGACCCCGTCCCTGCGCATCCCCATGCTGGTCCGGCTGCCGCTGGAGCGCGGTCTGTGGATCGACAGCGGACGCCCGGTGCAGTCCGACGACGCGTTCACCGACGAGGAGGAGCTGCGGCGGCTGGCGATGGAGACGGCCGTGGTGCACACGGCCCGGCTGCTGGCCGCCCATCCGGCGGGCGAGTTCGGCGTGCACATCGTCGACCCGGCCGGGTCCGCGGCACGGGCGCTCGACCCGCTGGTGCGGACCGGTGTGCTCGCGGGCCCGCCCGCGAGCGGCGCAGCGGGGGTCGCGGACGTCCTGGGCCGGCTCACCCAGCGGGTGGACCTGGTGCAGATGGCCGTGCGCGGCGGTGCCCCCGACGCACTGCCGCCGGGCTTCGACACCTCCGGGCAATTGCTGATCGTCAACGACTTCCCGCACGGCTTCGACGACCGGGCCGTGACCCAGCTGCGCTACCTCGCGGACGAGGGACCGGCCGCCGGTGTCCACCTGATGATGGTCGCCGACCGGGAGGACGCCGCCGCCTACGGCCCGTTGCTCGATCCGCTGTGGCGTTCGCTGCTGCGACTCACGCCGGTCCCCGACGACCACCTCGCCGACCCCTGGGTGGGGCACGCCTGGACCTACGAGCCGCCACGGGTGCCGCCGGGCAGCCAGGTGCTCCAGCATGTGCTCACCCAGGTAGCGACCGCCCGCCGCGACTGGAACGGATGACCGCGCGGACCAGCGCGCCAGGGATACGTAAAGTAACGTGACCAGCGCATTTGGCGTTTTCTTTGCCTATCCCTTTACCTTCCCTTGGTGATTCGGGTACTGTTTTCCGTACGGAGGGGAGTATTCCCCGACTGCTGCGGCGCACCCGTCAATACGGTTCAGGCCAGGCCAGATCCCGGGGCGCCGGCCCGCCCCGGGTGGAAGAGACCTCCGGCAGCGATGACGCTGACTCATTTGCCGTGACGCACCTGCCGGAGGCGCAGTGGAAGTTTCCATGACCCTGTGGGCCCTGACCGTCGTGGGCCTCGCCGCCCTGATCACGGTCGACTTCTTCATCGGACGCAAGCCCCATGATGTGTCGATCAAGGAAGCCGGGATCTGGACCGCGGTCTGGATCGTGCTGGCCTGTTTCTTCGGGCTCGGCCTGCTCGTCTTCGGTGGCGGTGAGCCGGCCGGTGAGTTCTTCGCGGGCTTCATCACCGAGAAGTCGCTGAGCGTCGACAACCTCTTCGTCTTCGTACTGATCATGGCGAAGTTCGCAGTGCCGTCCCAGTACCAGCAGCGGGTGCTGCTGGTCGGCGTCCTCATGGCCCTGGTGCTGCGGGCCGTCTTCATCGCCGCCGGTGCCGCGGTCCTCGCGAGCTTCTCGTGGGTGTTCTACCTCTTCGGTGCCTTCCTGATCTGGACGGCCTGGAAGCTCATCCAGGAGGCCCGGTCCGACGAGGAGGACGAGGCCTACGAGGAGAACAGACTGCTGAAGGCCGCCGAGCGCCGCTTCGGCGTGGCCGACCGCTACCACGGCACCAAGCTGTGGATCCGGCAGAACGGCAGGCGCGTCATGACGCCGATGCTGGTCGTGATGCTCGCGATCGGCACCACCGACGTCCTGTTCGCCCTCGACTCGATCCCCGCGATCTTCGGCCTGACCCAGGACCCGTACATCGTCTTCACCGCCAACGCCTTCGCGCTGATGGGCCTCAGGCAGCTGTACTTCCTGATAGGCGGCCTGCTGAAGAAGCTGGTCCACCTCTCCTACGGTCTGTCGGTCGTCCTCGGCTTCATCGGCGTCAAGCTGGTGCTGCACGCGCTGCACGAGTCCGGGGTCCATGTCCCGGAAGTCAGCATCCCGGTCTCCCTCGGCGTGATCTGTGCGGTCCTGGCCGTCACCACGGTCACCAGTCTGCTGACCACCAGGAAGCAGGCCGCGGTGGAGGAGGTGCGGGAACAGGGCGGCGGCGCTCCGAAGGACAGCGTCGATGCCTGACCGCGAGGCAGGAACGCGCCCCCGCACCATGGCCGGACATGAGTCGCCGCCCCGGAGCGGTGCAGGGGCCGTCCGGCCGCGGGCGAACCGGAATGCGAACCCGGTGGGCCTCTGCGACGATCGCAGCATGATCACGCGGCTCAGGGCGCTCGCGGCGGCTTGGACGACCCTCCTGCCGGTGCTCGCGGTGGTCCTGCTGCTCCTCACCTGGGGGCGTGAACTGCCCATCACCGTCGTCGTGCTGGTGACGGTGGTCCTCGCCGGCGCGGTCCTGGCCGCGGTCCACCATGCCGAGGTGGTCGCGCACCGCGTCGGTGAACCCTTCGGCTCGCTGGTGCTCGCCATCGCCGTCACCGTCATCGAGGTCGCTCTCATCGTGACACTGATGGTCGACGGCGGCGGCAAGAGCGCGACCCTGGCCAGGGACACCGTGTTCGCGGCCGTGATGATCACCTGCAACGGCATCGTCGGGCTGTGTCTCCTGGCCGCCTCACTCCGGCACGGCACGGCCGTCTTCAACGCCGAGGGCACCGGCGCCGCCCTCGCCACGGTGGCGACCCTGGCCACACTCAGCCTGGTGCTGCCGACGTTCACCACCAGCAAGCCGGGCCCGGAGTTCTCCGGCGTGCAGCTCACCTTCGCGGCGCTGTCCTCGCTGATCCTGTACGGCCTGTTCGTGGCCACCCAGACCGTCCGGCACCGCGACTACTTCCTGCCGATCACCCGGCAGGGCGAGGTCATGACCTCCGACGACCACGCGGAACGGCCCTCCGCCCGGACCGCCGGGACCAGCCTGGGCCTGCTCGCTCTCGCCCTGGTCGGCGTGGTCGGACTGGCCAAGGCAGTGTCCCCCACCATCGAGTCCGCGGTGGACGCCGCCGGACTGCACCACGCGGTCGTCGGTGTGATCATCGCGCTGCTGGTGCTGCTGCCGGAGACCATCGCCGCGCTGCGCTCCGCCCGTCGGGACCGGGTGCAGACCAGCCTCAACCTCGCGCTCGGATCGGCGATGGCCAGCATCGGCCTGACCATCCCGGCCGTCGCCCTGGCCTCCGTGTGGCTCTCCGGGCCGCTCGTCCTGGGCCTTGGCCCCACCGACATGCTGCTGCTCCTGCTCACCGTGGTGGTCAGCTCGCTGACCGTGGTGCCGGGACGGGCCACTCCCCTCCAGGGCGGTGTCCACCTGGTGATCTTCGCGGCCTACCTGGAGCTGGCGATCAACCCCTAGGGCGCGGCGGCACGGGGCGGGGGAGCGTGGGCACGGACACCGTGACCGGCCGCGTCTCGGGCAGCAGCGCGAAACACCCCAGGCTGAGCAGCGCGATGCCGGTCAGATACGCGCCGACGCCCCAGGGCACGCGGCCACCGTGCTCGGCGAGCGCCGTCGCCACGATCGGGGTGAGGGCGCCACCCAGCACCCCGCCGAGGTTGTAGCCCACCGCGGCGCCCGTGCAGCGAACCCGGGGCTCGTAGAGCTCCGGCAGATACGCGCCGATCACGGCGAACATCGTGACGAACGCGAGCAGCGCCCCGAGGATGCCCAGGAACATCGGCAAGGGCGACCCGGTCGCCAGCAGTGCCACCATCGGGAACATCCACAGGGCGGTCGCCGCGCAGCCCACCAGGCACAGCGGCCGGCGCCCGTAACGGTCGCCGAGCAGCGCCGCCAGCGGGGTGAAGGCACCCTTCACCACCACCGCGGCCATGACGCAGCCCAGCATGACCGTACGGCTCACCCCGAGCCGTTCCGTCGCATAGGCAAGGGACCAGGTCGTCACCGCGTAGAAGACGGCGTATCCGACCGCGAGGGCGCCCGCCGTCAGCAGTACCAGCCGCCAGTGGTGGCGCGCGATGTCGACGAGCGGCACGCGCGCATGGACGTCGATCTCCAGGAAGCGGGGACTCTCCGCGAGCGACGACCGCAGCCACAGCCCGGCCACGGCCAGTACGCCGGCCGCCCAGAACGGCACCCGCCATCCCCAGTGGGCGAACTGGGCGTCGGAGAGCACCGCCGACAGCGTCAGCATCACCCCGTTGGCGAGGACGAACCCCAGCGACGGGCCCACCTGCGGGAAGCTCGCCCACAGCCCACGCCGTTCGGCGGGCGCGTGCTCCGCCGTCAGCAGCACCGCCCCGCCCCACTCCCCGCCCAGCCCCAGCCCTTGCAGAAAGCGCAGGACGAGCAGCAGCACCGGAGCGGCCACCCCGATCGTGCCGTACGTCGGCACGCACCCGACCGCCACCGTCGACGCACCGGTCAGCAGCAGCGAGGCGACGAGCACCGGCCGCCGTCCGTGCCGGTCCCCGATGTGCCCGAACAGCACCGAGCCGAGCGGCCGGGCCACGAACCCCACTCCGAAGGTGCCGAACGCGGCCAGCGTTCCCGCCGCCGGTGAGAACGTCGGGAAGAACAGCGGCCCCAGGACCAGGGCCGCCGCGGTGCCGTAGACGAAGAAGTCGTAGAACTCGATCGCGGTCCCGGCGAGTGAGGCGGCGGCGAGCCGCAACATCGACGGTGCCCTCACGGTGCGTACAGGGTGCATGCCGCGTCAACCACCCGCGGTGATCAAGGGTTACGGGGCGCACGGAGGCGCGTCCGGCGCCGGAAGGCACGTCGGGTGCGCCGTGATAAACCGGTCCGAGCGGTGGTCGTCAGTGGACCGCCGCACCACGAACGGACCGGAGGAACCGTGCCCCGCACCCTGGCCAACGCCCCGATCATGATTCTCAACGGCCCCAACCTGAACCTCCTCGGGCAGCGGCAGCCGGAGATCTACGGCTCCGGCACGCTCGCGGACGTCGAGGCCCTGTGTGCCGAGGCGGCGGCCGCGCACGGCGGCACGGTGGACTTCCGGCAGTCCAACCACGAGGGCGAGCTCGTCGACTGGATCCACGAGGCACGGCTGAACCACTGCGGGATCGTGATCAATCCGGCCGCCTACTCGCACACCTCGGTCGCCATCCTGGATGCCCTCAACACCTGCGACGGGCTGCCGGTCGTGGAGGTCCACATCTCCAACATCCACCAGCGCGAACAGTTCCGGCACCACTCCTATGTGTCGCTGCGCGCCGACGGCGTGATCGCCGGGTGCGGTGTGCAGGGGTACGCCTTCGCGGTGGAACGGGTCGCCGCGCTGGCCGGCGCGGCGCAGGCGGACGCGTAGCGACTGACGGACGAGAGCCCGGTCGCGGGCGCGTCGTGCGCAGCCGGGGCCGCCGGCCGAGGGCGGGGATTGCAGGCCGGCGGCCCGTACCGCGCAGGAGCCGTCATCCTGTGCGGGGCTGCTACCAGTTGACTGCGCACCGAGGTGAGCGGGGAGCGCGCGTGTGCCACCGGCGCGTGCGAAGGGTTCACACGGGGCGCGCGGCGTCCGTGCGGCGGCTCACCACCCGCGCGCGTGCCACTCAGGCAGATGCGGGCGCTCCGCGCCCAGCGTGGTGTCGTTGCCGTGGCCGGGATACACCCAGGTCTCGTCCGGCAGCACGCCGAAGATCTTCGTCTCCACGTCGTGGATCAGGCTGGCGAACGCCTTCGGGTCCTTGTGGGTGTTGCCCACGCCGCCGGGGAAGAGGCAGTCGCCCGTGAACACGTGCGGATGCCCGTGCGGATCGTCGTAGACCAGCGCGATCGAGCCCGGCGTGTGGCCGACGAGGTGGCGCGCGGTGAGCTCCACCCGGCCCACCCGGATCATGTCGCCGTCGTCGACGAGGACGTCGGTCGGCACGGGGATGCCCTCGGCGTCGTCCCTCCCCGCGTACGTACGCGCGCGCGTGGCCGCCGCCACCTCCGCCAGCGCCTGCCAGTGGTCGCCGTGCCGGTGGGTGGTGACGACGGAGGCGATGCCGTCGTCACCGATCATGCCGAGCAGCGTGTGCGCGTCGTTGGCCGCGTCGATCAGCAACTGCTCGTCCGTGGCCCGGCAGCGCAGCAGATAGGTGTTGTTGTCCATCGGGCCGACCGCGATCTTGGTGATCATCAGGTCCTTCAGCTCGTGCACGTCCGCCGGGCCGCCGACCGTCACCTCTCCGCTGTACGTCATGGCCGTCAGCCTATAGCGGGGAGCGGCCCGGGGACCGCTCACGAACTACAGCGGGGGGAGTGCCGGAAGCGCGCCGCCCTGCGCCGTCAGGGCCGCGCCGTCGCGCCGCCCGGCGAGCCAGCCGAGCAGGTCCGCGCGGGCTCCCGTGACGGTGACCAACGGCTCGGCCGCCTCCCGGCCCGTGTGCCACGTGCACGTGCCGTCCGTCAGCCGGGTCGCGGGCACGTCGGGATGCCCCGAGAACCGCCGGGCGAGGAAGTCGATCTCCCGCTCCGTGAACTCGGCCGGCAGGTCCTCCAGCTCGTAGCCGATCCCGAGGTCCACGTGGTGCAGTTCGACCTCGACCCAGCGCCTGAACGGCACCCGTGACGCGGAGTCGGTGACCTGGTTGCGCAGTTCCACGGTCCGCGACCAGTCCGCGGGAGCGGCCCCCGTCTCCTGGAAGCGGGCCGCGCTCTCGCGCATGTCGGCGAGCTGGACGTCGAGGGGACGCTGGGCGTCCCGCTCGATGTCGGCGTCGCGGGCCTGGGCGGAGGCGTACATCGGACGCCCTTCCAGGACGTTCACCAGGGCGTCCGCGTTGCGGGCGAGGTGGGCGAGGACATGGCCGCGGGTCCAGCCGGGCAGCCGTGACTGGTCCGTCACAGCCGCGTTGTCCAGTTTGGCGGCTGCGGTGAGCAGTCGTTCGGTCGCGTCTTGTACAGACTGCAGGTCGCGCGCATGATCAATCATGGCGCCGACCCTAGCGGCGCCACCCCTTCGGGTGAAGGCGGCGAACCGGGCCCGCAAATCGAATGCGCGTGCTATATGGTCGGGTGCGGCGTCGGGCATGCTGGAGAGCCGGGGATTGTTGAGTAACCGGGCACATCCGGGAATCCCACCCGGCGTTGTCAGTGGCTCCCCCTAGTCTGAGAAAGCACGGGGGCCCCGCCCCTGTCACTTCTCTCAAGAAAGGTGCGGACCGGCGTGGCCGACCGTCTCATCGTCCGTGGCGCGCGCGAGCACAACCTGAAGAACGTCTCGCTCGACCTGCCTCGGGACTCGCTCATCGTCTTCACGGGCCTGTCCGGGTCGGGCAAGTCCTCCCTGGCCTTCGACACGATCTTCGCCGAGGGCCAGCGGCGCTACGTGGAGTCGCTCTCCTCCTACGCCCGGCAGTTCCTCGGCCAGATGGACAAGCCGGACGTGGACTTCATCGAAGGCCTCTCCCCGGCGGTCTCCATCGACCAGAAGTCGACCTCGCGCAACCCGCGTTCGACGGTCGGCACCATCACCGAGGTCTACGACTATCTGCGCCTGCTCTTCGCCCGTATCGGCAAGCCGCACTGCCCCGAGTGCGGCCGTCCGATCTCGCGCCAGTCGCCGCAGGCCATCGTCGACAGGGTCCTGGAGTTGCCGGAGGGGAGCCGCTTCCAGGTGCTCTCGCCGCTGGTGCGTGAGCGCAAGGGCGAGTTCGTCGACCTCTTCGCCGACCTTCAGACCAAGGGCTACAGCCGCGCGCGCGTGGACGGCGAGACCATCCAGCTGTCCAGCCCCCCGACGCTGAAGAAGCAGGAGAAGCACACCATCGAGGTGGTCGTCGACCGTCTCACCGTGAAGGAATCAGCCAAGCGCCGCCTGACCGACTCCGTCGAGACCGCCCTCGGACTGTCCGGCGGCATGGTCGTGCTCGACTTCGTCGACCTCCCCGAGGGCGACCCCGAGCGCGAGCGCATGTACTCCGAGCACCTGTACTGCCCCTACGACGACCTGTCCTTCGAGGAGCTGGAGCCGCGCTCCTTCTCCTTCAACTCGCCCTTCGGCGCCTGCCCCGAGTGCACCGGTATCGGCACGCGCATGGAGGTCGACCCGGAGCTGATCGTCCCGGACGAGGAGAAGTCCCTCGACGAGGGCGCCATCCACCCCTGGTCGCACGGGCACACCAAGGACTACTTCGGCCGCCTGATCGGCGCCCTCGCCGACGCGCTGGGCTTCAGGACCGACATCCCCTTCGCCGGCCTGCCGCAGCGCGCCAAGAAGGCGCTGCTGCACGGGCACAAGACCCAGATCGAGGTGCGCTACCGCAACCGGTACGGGCGCGAGCGCGTGTACACCACCCCCTTCGAGGGCGCCGTGCCCTTCGTCAAGCGCCGGCACAGCGAGGCCGAGAGCGACGCCAGCCGCGAGCGCTTCGAGGGCTATATGCGCGAGGTGCCCTGCCCCGGCTGTCAGGGCACCCGTCTCAAGCCGGTCGTTCTCGCGGTCACGGTCATGGGCAGGTCCATCGCCGAGGTCTCCGCGATGTCGATCAGCGACTGCGCGGACTTCCTCGGCGAGCTGAAGCTCACCGCCCGTGACAAGAAGATCGCCGAGCGCGTGCTGAAGGAGGTCAACGAGCGGCTGCGGTTCCTGGTCGACGTCGGCCTCGACTACCTCTCGCTGAACCGCGCGGCCGGCACGCTCTCCGGTGGCGAGGCCCAGCGCATCCGCCTGGCCACGCAGATCGGCTCCGGCCTCGTCGGGGTTCTCTACGTCCTCGACGAGCCGTCCATCGGCCTGCACCAGCGCGACAACCACCGGCTGATCGAAACCCTGGTGCGACTGCGCGACATGGGCAACACGCTCATCGTCGTCGAGCACGACGAGGACACCATCAAGGTCGCCGACTGGGTCGTCGACATCGGCCCCGGCGCGGGCGAGCACGGCGGCAAGGTCGTGCACAGCGGCTCCATGAAGGAACTGCTCACCAACGCCGAGTCGCAGACCGGTCAGTACTTGTCCGGCAGGAAGTCGATCCCGCTGCCCGACATCCGGCGCCCGCTCGACCCCGCCCGGCGGCTCACCGTGCACGGCGCGAGGGAGAACAACCTCCAGGACATCGACGTCTCCTTCCCGCTGGGCGTCTTCACGGCCGTCACCGGTGTGTCCGGCTCCGGCAAGTCGACGCTGGTCAACGACATCCTGTACACGCACCTGGCCCGCGAGCTGAACGGCGCGCGGAACGTACCGGGGCGGCACACGCGCGTGGACGGCGACGACCTGGTCGACAAGGTCGTGCACGTCGACCAGTCGCCCATCGGCCGCACCCCGCGGTCGAACCCGGCGACGTACACCGGCGTCTTCGACCACGTCCGCAAGCTGTTCGCCGAGACCACCGAGGCGAAGGTCCGCGGCTACCAGCCCGGCCGCTTCTCCTTCAACGTCAAGGGCGGCCGCTGCGAGAACTGCGCGGGCGACGGCACCATCAAGATCGAGATGAACTTCCTCCCGGACGTCTACGTCCCGTGCGAGGTCTGCCACGGTGCCCGGTACAACCGGGAGACCCTGGAGGTCCACTACAAGGGCAAGTCCATCGCCGACGTGCTGAACATGCCGATCGAGGAGGCGACCGACTTCTTCGAGGCGGTTCCGGCGATCTCCCGCCACCTCACGACCCTCAAGGACGTGGGCCTGGGCTACGTCCGGCTGGGGCAGTCCGCGACCACTCTGTCCGGCGGCGAGGCGCAGCGTGTGAAGCTCGCCAGCGAGCTGCAGCGCCGCTCCACCGGACGCACCGTCTACGTCCTGGACGAGCCGACCACCGGTCTGCACTTCGAGGACATCAGCAAGCTCCTGAAGGTCCTGTCCGGCCTGGTCGACAAGGGCAACACGGTCATCGTCATCGAGCACAACCTGGACGTGATCAAGACCGCCGACTGGGTCGTCGACATGGGCCCGGAGGGCGGCGCCGGCGGCGGTCTGGTCGTCGCCGAGGGCACGCCCGAGCAGGTCGCGGGCGTCCCGGCCAGCCACACCGGAAAGTTCCTGCGCGAGATCCTCGGCGCAGACCGGATCAGCGACGCCGAGCCGGTGAAGGCCCCGCGCAAGGCGGCTGCCAAGAAGGCGGTCGCGGCCACCTCGGCGGCACGGAAGACGGCCACGGCCAGGACGGTGAACAACACCGCCGGCAAGAAGGCCACGCCCGCGAAGAAGACCACGCCGGCGAAGAAGACCGCGCGGACCCGCAAGGCCTGACCGGACACGCGCAGCGCGCACGGCGGCCCGTGGGATCCCCACGGGCCGCCGAACGCGTTCGGGACAAGGGCCGAAGCGCTGCTACGGCTCACCCACCTCCGAGGCGTACGGCGGCTCCGCGCCCGCGCGCGAACAGGTGACCGCCGCCGCGCGGGCCGCGAACCGCAGCAGGCCCGTCCAGCCCGCGGCGCCGAGACCCGCGAGACCCTCGGGGGAGAGGACGCCGCGGACGGACAGACCGTGCAGCAGCGCGGCGTTCACGGTGTCGCCCGCGCCGATGGTGTCCACGACGTCGACCTTCTCGCCCGGAACGGAGTGCTCCGCGCCGTCCCGGGTGTGGGCGGTGAGCCCGTCGCCCCCATGGGTGATCACGACCGCCGAGGGACCGGCGGCCAGCCACTCGCGCGGGGTGCCGCCCAGCCATCGCGCGTCCTCCTCGGAGAGCTTCAGCAGCGACACCGAGGGCAGCCAGCTGCGAAAGCGCGCCCGATAGGCTTCCGCGTCGGCGATCAGCCCCGCCCGGATGTTCGGGTCGAGCGCGGTGAACACCCCCTGCGCGGCCGCGGTCCGCATCAACTCCTCGTAGGCGCTCGCGCCCGGCTCCAGCACCAGCGAACAGGTGCCGAAGGACACCGCGCGGGTCCCGGCCGGGAGCCCGGCGGGCGCCGTGAACAGGCGGTCGGCGGTGCCGTCGACGTAGAAGGAGTACGCGGCGGAGCCGTCGGCGCCGACCGTGGCGACCGCCAGCGTGGTCGGCTCGCCGCCGCGCTGCACGCCCGAGACGTCCACCCCGGCCTGCCGCAGTCCGTCGAGCAGGGCCTGCCCGAAGGCGTCGCGGGAGGTGCGGGAGCAGAAGGCCGTGGGGGAGCCGAGGCGGCCGAGCGCGACGGCCGTGTTGTAGGGACCGCCGCCGAGCGCGGGCTTGAGGTCCGCGAGGGCACCCCTGCCCTGCGGTACCAGATCGATCAGGGCCTCACCGGCGACGACGATCACGACTGGATTCCTTTCTCGGGCTGCTCTGGGCAACCGCAGGACGTGCGGTGGACGAAGGTGCAGGGCAGGCGCACGGTCCGGGCCGGCCGGTCCGGAGTGGCGAGGCGGTCCAGCAGGACCCGGACTGCCTGGGCGCCGAGCTCCTTGCTGGGCTGGGCGATCGCGGTCAGCCGCGGCGAGAACAGGTCGGCCCAGGCGAAGTCGTCGAAGCAGCACAGCGCGATGTCGTCAGGCACGGACAGACCGAGCTCGCGCAGGGCGCGCAGGGCGCCGATGGTCATCGCGTTGTTCGCGGTGACCAGTGCGGTGGGCGGTGCGGCGAGGGACAGCAGGGCCGTGGTGGCGCGTTCGGCGCCGTCGGAGCTGGAGTCGCCGTGCACCACGAGCCGTTCGTCGTGGGCGAGTCCCGCGGCGGCCAGGCCATGGCGGTGACCCGCGATCCGTTCCCGGGTCGTGCTGAGGCCGGGCAGGCCCGCGACCAGGCCGATGCGACGGTGGCCGAGGGCGGCGAGATGGGTGACGAGACGGGCCGTCGGCTCGGCGCTGTCGGCGCAGACCTGGTCGAAGACCGGCGTGCCCTCCGGCGTGGTGTGCACCTCGGTAGGCCCCGCGGTGAGTGCCGCGGTGTCGACGAGCCGGTCGAGGAACACGGTCGGCACGGCGTGCCGCGTGAGGTAGGCGACGAGCTCGTGCGGTTCGGCGGAGGGGGCGACGATCATGCCGTCCACGCGCCGCTCGTGCAGCAGCTGTACGACCTTGCGTTCGTGCGCCGGGTCGTCGTGCGGGTCGGCGATGAGCAGGCTGTAGCCGTGTTCCAGGGCGCTCGCCTCGACCCCCTGGAGGATCTCCGTGAAGTACGGGTTGCTGATGGCGGACACGGCGAGGCCGATGGACCGGGTGCGGGAGGTGACCAGGGAGCGGGCGAGGCCGTTGGGCGTGTAGCCGAGCGCCTCGACGGCGTCGAGCACCGCCTGCCGGGTGTGCGGCAGCACGGGCCGGGTTCCGTTCAGCACGTGCGAGACGGTTGCCACGGAGACTCCCGCGCTCCGTGCGACATCGGCCATGGTGGGCATCGCGCTCCCCTCCTCCGTTCCTCGTGGCCGGGAAGGTATCTCATTCGGCGCCTCCACGTAAACGCTTGCGCAAGCGTTTACGTCCCACCGCCCCGCCGGTAACCGGCCGGACCGGCGGCGGTATGGTCGCCTCGCAGAACCCTTCCGACCAGTGGAGATCCTCATGTCCGGCCGTCCCTCCGCGAGCCGTCGTACCGTCCTGCGGGGAGCAGCTCTCACACCCGTCGCCGGACTCGGGCTAGCCGCCTGCGGACCGGGCGGCGGCAGCGCCTCGGCCCCCGCGACCCCCACGGCGCCCGTCGACCTCGGCGCCGAGAACGAGATCCCCAAAGGCGGTGCCAGGCTGTACCGGGACCACAACGTGGTCGTCAGCCGGGACGCCAACGGCGCCCTGAAGGCGTTCAGCACGATCTGCACCCACGCGGGGTGCCCCATCAACAAGCTCCAGGGCACGACACTGATCTGCCCCTGCCACGGCAGCGAGTTCGACGCCACGACCGGCAAGGTGGTGCAGTCCCCCGCCACCCAGCCGCTGTCCGAACTGCCGGTACGCGCGCAGGGCGGCAAGGTCGTCGCGGGCCCCGGCGCCTGACGGCGGGGGCCGCTCCGGCCGAACGGCTCAGTCCCAGTCCCAGCCGATTCCCACGATCCCCGACCGCACGCGCGGCTCGACCAGGTGGACCGAGCGGTGCCGTTCGCTCACCGGCAGCTCCTGGCGGCCGCTGCGCGGGGCCGCCGCCGAGTGCTGGGTGAACCGGTGGCAGCGCACCGGCAGGACGCCCGCGTCGAACCGCACCTGCAGGGCGTACTGTCCGCCCGCCGAGCCGAAGGCGCGGGCGTACTCGCGTGACAACGCGGCCGTGCCGTCCTCGACGCCGTAGCGGAAGAGGAACGTGTCGCCGGCCCGCAGCCGGGTGTCGAAGAGCAGCTCGGCCACGAGCACCCCGGTGTCGTGGTGCCAACGCACGCGTCCGGTGCGGCAGTTCTCCAGGGCATGTACGGTCATCCGCTCCGGCACGCACCCGGGGTCGCCGTGGTGGACGGCCATGAAGCGGTCCACGCCGTGCCGGTGGGCGCGCACGATGTGCTGCGACTCGCGCCCCGCGAGCTCACGGCGGGCCCCGATCCGCACGCGCTCGTGGTGCCCGAGGGCGTGCAGCCCGCCGTCGAGCGGGGAGTCCAGCTCGGCCAGCAGCCGCTGCGAGACGTCCGACGCCTCCAGGAGCGAGCGGTAGGAGCGGGCCGCGGGGCGCCGGGCGGCGGAGCGCTCCCCGGTCTCGGCCAGCAGACGGATCAGCGACTCGTCCGGCAGCTGCAGGATCTCCTCCAGGGCCCGTACGGCGCGCAGCGACTCGGGGCGCTGCGGGCGCCGGGCACCCTGCTGCCAGTAGCTCAGACTGGTGACCCCGACCCTTACCCCGTAGCGCGTCAGATGGTGCTGCACACGCTGCAACGGCAGTCCGCGGGCGGCGATCGCGGCGCGCAACGCCACATGGAAGGGGCCACCCCGCAGAGCCGTGTCCAGTTCCGCGGTGGCGACGTCCGCCTGCTCTGGGGCGTACGGCATGCACGGGCCTTTCTGTGAAGGTGCGGACGGCTGGTCGGACCGTTCACGCGTGCCGTCGGGGCCGCCCCGGCGTGCCAGCAGGGCTTCTTCACATCCGTACGCCGTCGTTCGCGGCCCCGAGTTCCCCCGCATTGAAGCGTGTTGACCAAGTCCCGACAACACCTGAGACCCGACACAGCCGCCCTCCTGGCCGAGTCCGCACCCCCGGCCCCGGTGGCGCGGGGCGCCCGGACGGGGGCGCTGTACGGGGCGAAGAGACCTGGTCACACCGCGTGGCCGAACCCGGGTGCGCCAGGCGGTGCGGCGTGGCCCGTGTTGTCCACAGGCTCAGCGTCCTGTCAGCCCTCGCCAGTAGGGTGTGAGACATGGCCGACCCCTCCAGCTACCGCCCCAAGCCGGGAGACATCCCGGACTCTCCCGGGGTCTACAGGTTCCGTGACGAGCACCGCCGGGTGATCTACGTCGGAAAGGCCAAGAGCCTGCGCCAGCGCCTGGCGAACTACTTCCAGGACCTGGCGAACCTCCACCCGCGCACCCGCACCATGGTCACCACGGCGGCGTCCGTGGAGTGGACCGTGGTGTCCACGGAGGTCGAGGCCCTGCAGCTGGAGTACTCCTGGATCAAGGAGTTCGACCCCCGGTTCAACGTCAAGTACCGCGACGACAAGAGCTACCCGTACCTCGCGGTGACGATGAACGAGGAGTTCCCGCGCGTGCAGGTGATGCGAGGCCACAAGAAGAAGGGCGTGCGCTACTTCGGGCCGTACGCGCACGCGTGGGCCATCCGCGACACCGTCGACCTGCTGCTGCGTGTCTTCCCCGTGCGCACCTGCTCGGCCGGCGTCTTCAAGAACGCCGCCCGCACCGGCCGCCCCTGCCTGCTGGGCTACATCGGCAAGTGCTCGGCGCCCTGCGTCGGCCGCGTCACCGCCGAGGGCCACCGTGAACTGGCCGAGGAGTTCAGCGACTTCATGGCCGGACGCACGGGTGCGTACCTGCGCCGCCTGGAGAAGCAGATGATGGAGGCGGCCGAGGAGATGGAGTACGAGCGGGCCGCCCGCCTGCGCGACGACATCGAGGCCCTGAAGAAGGCCATGGAGAAGAACGCCGTCGTGCTCGCCGACGCGACCGACGCCGACCTCATCGCCGTCGCCGAGGACGAGCTGGAGGCGGCCGTACAGATCTTCCACGTCCGCGGCGGCCGTGTGCGCGGCCAGCGCGGCTGGGTGACCGACAAGGTCGAGGACGTGACCACCGGCGCCCTCGTCGAGCACGCCCTGCAGCAGCTCTACGGCGAGGAGAGCGGGGACGCCGTCCCCAAGGAGGTCCTCGTCCCGGCCCTGCCCGATCCGGTCGGGCCGGTCCAGCAGTGGCTCACCGACCGCCGCGGCTCCGGCGTGTCCCTGCGCATCCCGCAGCGCGGCGACAAAAAGGCGCTGATGGAGACCGTGGAGCGCAACGCCCAGCAGGCGCTCGTGCTGCACAAGACCAGGCGCGCCTCTGACCTGACCACCCGCTCGCGCGCGCTGGAGGAGATCGCCGAGGCCCTCGACCTGGACAGCGCGCCCCTGCGGATCGAGTGCTACGACATCTCCCACCTCCAGGGTGACGACGTGGTGGCCTCCATGGTCGTCTTCGAGGACGGTCTGCAGCGCAAGAGCGAGTACCGCCGCTTCCAGATCAAGGGCTTCGAGGGCCAGGACGACGTCCGCTCCATGCACGAGGTGATCACCCGCCGCTTCAGGCGCTACCTCGCCGAGAAGGAGAGGACCGGCGAGTGGGCCGACGGCGAGGAGATCGCGACCGACGAAGCGTCCGGCGCCGGCGCGTCGCCCGACGGTTTTCCCAGCGGTCCCGCCGCCCTCACCGAGGACGACGGCCGCCCCAAGCGCTTCGCCTACCCGCCGCAGCTCGTCGTCGTCGACGGCGGGCAGCCCCAGGTCGCGGCCGCCCGGCGGGCGCTGGACGACCTCGGCATCGACGACATCGCCGTGTGCGGTCTGGCCAAGCGACTGGAGGAGGTCTGGGTGCCGGGCGAGGACGACCCGGTGGTCCTGCCCCGTAGCAGCGAGGGCCTGTACCTGCTGCAGCGCATCCGCGACGAGGCACACCGGTTCGCGATCACGTATCAGCGCACCAGGCGGGCCAAGCGCTTCCGCGCCGGAGCCCTGGACGAGGTGCCGGGCCTCGGCGAGACGCGCAAACAGGCGCTCATCAAGCATTTCGGCTCGGTGAAGAAGCTGCGGTCCGCAACAATCGACCAGATCCGCGAGGTGCCCGGCATAGGCCGCAAGACGGCCGAGACGATCGCCGCGGCCCTCGCCCGGGCAGCCCCGGCCGCACCCGCCGTGAACACGGCGACTGGAGAGATCATGGAAGACGTGGAAGAGACGGCACCCGGGACGACGGCGGGTGACGCAGGGGAGCCCGTGTCCGCGGGCGCCCCGGACGAACGACGGGGGCAGGAGACATGACCGAGCACGAGAAGCAGCCCACAGCGAAGCGAGATCAGGCTCGCGAGGAAACACCCGAGGACCAGCGGCAGCACGCGGTCCAGAAAGACGGGGCACAGGTGAGTACGGGTATCGACGTGGCCGGCGTCCCCGACGCGGCCATTCCCGAGCTGGTGATCATCTCCGGCATGTCCGGGGCGGGGCGGTCCACGGCCGCCAAGTGTCTGGAGGACCTCGGCTGGTTCGTCGTCGACAACCTGCCGCCCGCGCTGATCCCCACCATGGTGGAGCTCGGTGCCCGCTCGCAGGGCAACGTCGCGCGCATCGCGGTCGTCGTCGACGTCCGCGGCCGCCGCTTCTTCGACAACCTGCGCGAGTCCCTTGCGGACCTGGAGGCCAAGAACGTCACCCGGCGGATCGTCTTCCTGGAGTCCTCCGACGAGGCTCTGGTGCGCCGGTTCGAGTCGGTGCGCCGGCCCCACCCCCTGCAGGGTGACGGCCGTATCGTCGACGGCATCGCCGCCGAGCGGGAGCTGCTGCGCGAGCTGCGCGGCGACGCCGACCTGGTGATCGACACCTCCAGCCTCAACGTGCACGAGCTGCGCGCCAAGATGGACGCCCAGTTCGCCGGTGACGAGGAGCCCGAGCTGCGGGCCACCGTGATGTCCTTCGGCTTCAAGTACGGCCTCCCGGTCGACGCCGACCTGGTCGCGGACATGCGGTTCCTGCCCAACCCGCATTGGGTCCCGGAGCTGCGCCCATACACCGGCCTCAACGACGAGGTCGCCGCGTACGTCTTCAACCAGCCCGGCGCCAAGGAGTTCCTCGACCGCTATGCGGAGCTGCTGCGGCTCGTCGCGGCCGGCTACCGCCGCGAGGGCAAGCGCTATGTGACCATCGCCATCGGCTGCACCGGCGGCAAGCATCGCTCGGTCGCCATGTCGGAGAAGCTCGCCGCGCGGCTCGCGGCCGAGGGTGTGGAGACCGTCGTCGTCCACCGGGACATGGGGCGCGAGTGACCGGACGTACTCCGCGGCTGAGCAGGCTGCGCCGGGTGGTGCCGGAGGGACGTGCGGGCCGCCAGGCGACCGAAGGGCGCGCGGGCCGTCCCGCCGAGGCCCGGGGCGCCCGGCCGCGCCGCCGGGGCGCCCAGCCCAAGGTGGTCGCACTCGGCGGCGGCATGGGCCTGTCCGCCTCGCTCGCCGCACTGCGCCGGATCACCGGCGACCTCACCGCCGTCGTCACCGTGGCCGACGACGGCGGCTCCAGCGGGCGCCTGCGCGACGAGCTGGGCGTGCTGCCGCCCGGCGACCTGCGCAAGGCGCTGGCCGCGCTGTGCGGCGACGACGACTGGGGCCAGACCTGGGCCCGAGTCATCCAGCACCGCTTCACCTCCCAGGGCGACCTGCACGACCACGCGGTCGGCAACCTGCTGATCGTCGCCCTGTGGGAGCAGCTCGGCGACCATGTCCAGGCCCTGGACCTGGTCGGCAAGCTGCTGGGCGCACACGGGCGCGTGCTGCCCATGTCCGCGGTGCCCCTGGAGCTCCAGGCCCTGGTCAAAGGGCACGACCCGGACCGGCCGGAGGACGTCGACACCGTCCGCGGCCAGGCGACCGTCGCACTCACCCCCGGCGAGGTGCAGTCCGTGCACCTGGTGCCGCACGACCCGCCCGCCGTCCCCGAGGCCGTCGCCGCGGTCCTGGACGCGGACTGGGTGGTGCTCGGCCCCGGCTCCTGGTTCTCCTCGGTCATCCCCCACCTGCTGGTTCCCGAACTGCTGGACGCGCTCACGGCCACCAAGGCCCGCCGGGTACTGTCTTTGAACCTCGCCCCGCAGCCGGGAGAAACCGACGGCTTCTCCCCGCAGCGTCATTTGGAGGTTTTGGGACGACACGCCCCTAAACTCGCCCTGGACGTGGTGCTGGCCGACGAGGCCGCCGTGCCCGACCGCGAAGTGCTCACCGAGGCCGCCAAGCGGTTCGGCGCCGCGGTCGAGCTGGCGCCGGTGGCCCGGAGAGACGGAACCCCTCGGCACGACCCGGAGCTGCTGGCCGCCGCGTACGACCGTATTTTTCGGATGCATGGAAGGATCGGCCCATGGCGATGACGGCAGCGGTGAAGGACGAGATCTCCCGGCTCCCCGTCACCCGGACCTGCTGCAGGAAGGCGGAGGTCTCCGCCATTCTGCGGTTCGCCGGCGGCCTCCACCTGGTCAGCGGGCGCATCGTGATCGAGGCGGAGCTGGACACCGCCATGGCGGCCCGGCGCCTGAAGCGGGACATCCTGGAGATCTTCGGCCACAGTTCCGAGCTGATCGTGATGGCCCCCGGCGGCCTGCGCCGCGGCTCGCGCTATGTCGTCCGCGTGGTCGCGGGCGGCGACCAGCTGGCCCGCCAGACGGGTCTCGTCGACGGGCGGGGCCGCCCGATCCGCGGGCTGCCTCCACAGGTGGTCTCGGGGGCCACCTGCGACGCCGAGGCCGCCTGGCGCGGTGCCTTCCTGGCGCACGGTTCGCTCACCGAGCCCGGCCGCTCCTCCTCGCTGGAGGTGACCTGCCCCGGCCCGGAGGCGGCACTCGCCCTGGTCGGCGCCGCCCGCCGGCTGTCCATCGGCGCCAAGGCCCGCGAGGTGCGCGGCGTGGACCGGGTCGTCGTCCGTGACGGTGACGCCATCGGTGCGCTGCTGACCCGCCTCGGCGCCCACGAGGCCGTGCTGGCCTGGGAGGAGCGGCGGATGCGCCGCGAGGTCCGTGCCACGGCCAACCGCCTCGCCAACTTCGACGACGCCAACCTGCGCCGCTCGGCCCGCGCGGCCGTCGCCGCCGGCGCCCGGGTCCAGCGCGCCCTGGAGATCCTCGGCGACGACGTGCCCGAGCACCTCGCTGCCGCGGGCCGGCTGCGCATGGAGCACAAGCAGGCCTCCCTGGAGGAGCTGGGCGCGCTCGCCGACCCGCCGCTGACCAAGGACGCCGTCGCCGGCCGTATCCGCCGGCTGCTGGCCATGGCCGACAAGCGCGCCTCCGACCTGGGCATCCCGGGCACGGAGGCCAACCTCACCGAGGAACTGGCCGACAACCTCGCCGGCTGACCGCGCACACCGGCGGCGGCCGGGCGCGATCGGCCTCGACCGCGCCCGGGCCGGAGTCCGGGCCCGGCCTCGCGCCGTCGGCCAAAACGCGCGGACCGTCGGGCCCGCGCCGCCGGTCGCGGGCGCGCCGCCCGGCGCCGCCCGCACCCACCCCCCCCACGCGTCACGTTCCGTACCCGGCCTCCTGCGCCCGGTCCGTGTCCGTGCCCGAGCCCCTGTCTGTCCGGGGCCCTGTTCCTGTCCCCGTCACTGTCCGTTTCGGTGGCCGGGCGCCGGCCATGAGCGCGGCGCCCGTGTTCACCTCCGTCCACCTCCGTCCAATCCATCCATCTCCATCCATCTCCATCCACCTCCGACCACTTCCGTCCATCCCGCCCATCCATGTCCCTGTAGGCCAACACGCCGGTGTGGAAGCCCCGTTGGGGGCCGAAGGCATCGTCGTTTCCCTGTCTTTGAGGCACCCTTGACTCGATCAAGAAGTGACATGAACCTGGCAGCTGTTCGCCGCTGCGGCGGACCACCGCCAGGGGGTTTCATGAGACAAAGAGCGAGATCGATCCTCGCTGTCGGCGCGCTCCTGCTCGGCGGAGCGGGCTTAGCACCCGTCGCCCAGGCGCAGAACGGCACTTCACCCCGGCCGGATCCGGACGAGGTGAGGGTCTTCCGCGCCGACGTCAGTCGGCAGCAGGTACCCCTGCTGCTGAAGGCCGGTCAGGACGGCCACGAGCTCGGCGAACAGGTGACCGGCAAGGGCCGGACCACCGTGGAGCTGTACCTCACCGGCAAACAGGCGAGGGCGCTCCAGAAGCAGGGCGTCCACCTCACCGAGCGCACGCTGTCGGTCAAGGCGGAGAACCGGGTGGTGGGCGCCGCCCAGGGCGTGTTCCGCCCCTACAGCGGCAAGGGCGGCCTGGAGGAGGAGATCGTCCGGACCGGGCAGGCCCACCCCGGCCTCACCAAGGTCGTGTCCATCGGGAAGACCGTCAACGGACAGGACATCCTCGCCCTCAAGCTCACCCGGAACGCCAGGAAGTCCCGCGACGGCTCCAAGCCCTCCGTGCTCTACATGTCCAACCAGCACGCCCGCGAGTGGATCACGCCGGAGATGACCCGCCGGCTGATGCACTACTACCTGGACCACTACGGGACGGACAAGCGGATCAGGAAGATCGTCGACTCCACCGAGCTGTGGTTCCTCATCTCCGCCAACCCCGACGGCTACGACTACACGTTCAAGGACTCCAGCACCCGTCTGTGGCGCAAGAACCTGCGGGACGTCAACGGCGACGGAGTCATCTCCACCGGCGACGGCGTCGACCTCAACCGCAACTTCCCCTACAAGTGGGGATATGACGACGAGGGTTCGTCCCCCAACCCCACCAGTGAGACCTACCGCGGCGCGGCCCCCGGCTCGGAGCCCGAGACCCAGGCCCTCGACCGGTTCGAAAAGCGCATCCACTTCACCTACGGCATCAACTACCACTCGGCCGCCCAGCTCCTCCTCTACGGCGTCGGCTGGCAGGTGGCCACACCGACCCCGGACGACGTGCTCTACAAGGCGCTCGCCGGGACCCCGGACAACCCGGCGATCCCCGGATACCGTTCGCAGGTCTCCTCGGAGCTGTACACCACCAACGGCGAGGCGGACGGCCACGCGGGCAACGTCAACGGCATGGCGATGTTCACCCCCGAGATGTCGACCTGCCAGACCGCGTCCAACGCCGACCCGAACGACGCCTGGAACGCGGCCGACTGCCGCTCGGTCTTCAACTTCCCCGACGACGAGAAGCTCATCGAGCAGGAGTTCGTCAAGAACATCCCGTTCGCGCTCTCCGTCGCCGAGACGGCCCCCCATCCCGACCGGCCGAGTTCGCCGGTGGGCCTGAGCGCCGCGGACTTCACCCCGGCAGCCTTCCCGACGTCGTACGCCCGCGGCGCCGACCAGGAGGTCTCGGTCGTCGTACGCAGGTCCGTGCGCGACAAGGAGCTGCGGTACCGGGTCGACGGCGGCCGTACGTACGTCAAGGCACTGCGGCCCTGGAAGGGCGGCGAGACCTACGGCGGCGCGGACCACCTCTACTTCGACGAGTACCGGGCCAAGGTCCACGGTGCCGGCCCGGGCGACAGGGTCGACGTGTGGTTCACCGGCCGGACGAGAAGCGGGAAGAAGACGGCGAGCCGGCACTTCACCTACACCGTGGCCCGGCGGCCCCGGGCCGACACCCTGGTGGTCGCCGAGGAGGGCTCGGCCGCCACACAGGCGCAGAAGTACGTGGACGCGCTGAAGGCGAACGGCCGCAGGGCGATCGTCTGGGACGTCGCCACCCAGGGCGTGCCCGACGCGCTCGGCGTGCTCAAGCACTTCCGTACGGTCGTGCACTACTCGGGACCCAAGGGGCCGGGCAACGCCACCCAGCTCCAGTTGCGCGCCCACCTCAACGCGGGCGGCAGGCTGATCGAGGCGGGGGAGCAGGCCGGCGGCAGTGTGGACCTCGGCGGCGGCACCCTCTCGGACGACTTCAGCCAGTACTACCTGGGCGCCTACTCGCGCACCTCGACGTCCGGCGCCTCCGGATTCACCGGCTCCGGCAAGCTCGCCGGCTTCAGCGGCGCGCTCGGTGACGCGCCGGGCGACCCACTGGACAAGGCCGGCACCTACGGGGTGACCTCCGAGGAACTGCCGGTGGCCACCCACCCGCAGTTCGCCAGCGCCGGCGCCGGCAGCTTCGCCGGAACCGTCAACCCGTACGGGCCGTACACGGGTTCGTACATGGCGGCCGCTGTGCACACCGACGACGCCTACAAGCGACTGACCCGCACCATCGACCTCACGGGTGTCGGCGCCGCCGACAAGCCGACGCTGCGCACGCGGCTGCTCTGGGACACCGAGCCCGGCTACGACCACGCCCTCCTGGAGATCCACACCACCGGCGCCGACGACTGGACGACGCTTCCCGAGACGGGCGGCGGGACCAGCGCGGCCGTGCCCGCCGAGTGCGGGGCCGGGTTCCTCGTCAACGAGCACCCCTGGCTCAGGCACTACCTGACCCTGGGTTCCGGCGGTTGCGCCGGGCACGGCACCAGCGGCTCGTGGAACAGCTTCACCGGGTCCTCCAGCGGCTGGCAGCAGGTGAGCTTCGACCTGAGCGCGTACGCCGGCAAGTCCGTCGAGGTCTCCCTCACCTACGTCACCGACCCCGGCACCGGCGGCCACGGCGTCCTCGCCGACGACACCTCGCTCGTCATCGGTGGCACGGCGAAGGAGACCGAGGGGTTCGAGACGTCCCTGGGTCCCTGGAGCGTGCCCGGACCACCTCCGGGCAGCCCGGCCGTCCTCAAGGACTGGGTGCGCACCGGGACCCTCTTCAAGACGTACGGAGCGGTCACGACGAACCGGTCCGTGCTGTTCGGCTTCGGCCTGGAACACCTCCCGTCGGCCGCCGACCGGGCGGCCCTGATGAAGCGCTCGATCGCGGCACTCGACAAGTGAGCCGGGGCCTGCACGAAAGAGTGATGAATGTGGTCAACATGCACTGACATTCCATACTGAAATGGAGTGAACAGGACCCCGTGTCCAGGCGGTCCGTACGCCTACTGACGGGTACGGACCGCCGTGCCTTTTCCGGGGCGGCCGAATGTCACTTCGGAGGCCTCAGAGAGGTAGGGTCGGGGGTGGTCGGGGACATCCCATACAGCTCGCCGGCGTCGAAACCGGCGTACCAACGAGGAGATCGGTTCGTGACGATCCGCGTAGGCATCAACGGCTTTGGCCGCATCGGTCGTAACTACTTCCGCGCGCTGCTGGAGCAGGGTGCAGACATCGAGATCGTGGCTGTCAACGACCTGGGTGACACCGCGACCACCGCCCACCTGCTGAAGTACGACACCATCCTCGGCCGCCTCAAGCAGGAGGTCTCGCACACCGAGGACACCATCACCGTGGACGGCAGGACCATCAAGGTCCTCTCCGAGCGCAACCCCGCCGACATCCCGTGGGGCGAACTGGGCGTGGACATCGTCATCGAGTCCACCGGCATCTTCACCAAGAAGGAAGACGCCGAGAAGCACATCGCGGGCGGCGCCAAGAAGGTCATCATCTCCGCCCCGGCGAAGAACGAAGACGTCACCATCGTGATGGGCGTCAACCACGACAAGTACGACGCGGCCAACCACCACGTCATCTCCAACGCCTCCTGCACCACCAACTGTGTGGCGCCGATGGCGAAGGTCCTCGACGAGAACTTCGGCATCGTCAAGGGTCTGATGACCACGGTGCACGCGTACACCAACGACCAGCGCATCCTGGACTTCCCGCACAAGGACCTGCGCCGCGCCCGCGCCGCCGCCGAGAACATCATCCCGACCACCACCGGTGCCGCCAAGGCCACCGCCCTGGTGCTGCCGCAGCTCAAGGGCAAGCTGGACGGCATGGCCATGCGCGTCCCGGTCCCCACCGGCTCGGTCACCGACCTCGTCATCGAGCTCTCCCGCGAGGTCACCAAGGAAGAGGTCAACGCCGCCTTCCAGAAGGCCGCCGAGGGCGAGCTGAAGGGCATCCTCGAGTACACCGAGGACCCGATCGTCTCCTCCGACATCGTCAACGCCCCGGCGTCCTGCACCTTCGACTCCTCCCTGACCATGGTCCAGGAGGGCAAGAACGTGAAGGTCATCGGCTGGTACGACAACGAGTGGGGCTACTCCAACCGTCTCGTCGACCTGACGGTCTTCGTGGGCAACCAGCTCTGATCGACAGAGCAGGCACCTCGATGTGAGATCAGGGCTCGGGCAGCGCGTGGTCGCGCCGCCCGAGCCCTGACGCACGTACAGCGGGCCCCGGCTCGCGTACGGATCGATCAGCCCTCGTACGATCAAGAGCCCTCTCTCCAGGAGTCCCATCCATGAAGACGATCGACGAACTTCTCGCCGAAGGCGTGGACGGCAAGCGGGTCTTCGTCCGCGCCGACCTCAACGTGCCGCTGGCCGACGGCGTCATCACCGACGACGGCCGCATCCGTGCCGTCCTGCCCACCGTCAAGGCCCTGGCCGAGGCCGGCGCCAAGGTGGTCGTCGCCTCCCACCTGGGCCGCCCCAAGGGCGCCCCGGACCCGGCCTTCTCGCTGCTGCCCGCCGCCGAGCGCCTGGGTGAACTGCTCGGCGCCCCGGTGGCGTTCGCCCAGGACACCGTCGGCCCCGCCGCCCACGACGCCGTGGACGGCCTCCAGCCCGGCCAGGTCGCGGTCATCGAGAACCTGCGCTTCAACGCCGGCGAGACCTCCAAGGACGACACCGAGCGCGGCGGGTTCGCCGACGCCCTCGCAGCCCTCGCGGACGTCTACGTCGGCGACGGCTTCGGCGCGGTGCACCGCAAGCACGCCTCGGTCTACGACCTGCCGGCCCGCCTGCCGCACTACGCCGGTTACCTCATCGCCACCGAGGTCGGCGTCCTGAAGAAGCTCACCGAGGACGTCCGGCGGCCCTACGTCGTCGCGCTCGGCGGCGCCAAGGTCTCCGACAAGCTCGCCGTCATCGACCAGCTGCTCGGCAAGGCCGACCGGCTGCTCATCGGCGGCGGCATGGCGTACACCTTCCTCAAGGCCAAGGGCTACGAGGTCGGCAAGTCCCTCCTGCAGGAGGACCAGGTCCCGGCCGTCCAGGAGTACCTCGAGCGGGCCGAGAAGATCGGTGTCGAGCTGGTGCTGCCGGTGGACACCCTGGTCTCGCCCGAATTCCCGGACCTGAAGACCAAGGCCCCGGCCAACCCCACCGCCGTCGCCGCGGACGCCATCCCGGCCGACCAGGAGGGCCTGGACATCGGTCCTGAGACCCGCAAGCTGTACGCCTCGAAGCTCGCCGACGCGGCCACCGTCTTCTGGAACGGCCCGATGGGCGTCTTCGAGCACCCCGACTTCGCCGAGGGCACCAAGGCGGTCGCCCAGGCTCTGGTCGACTCGGACGGCTTCACCGTGGTCGGCGGCGGCGACTCCGCCGCCGCCGTCCGTACGCTGGGCTTCGACGAGTCGGCATTCGGCCACATCTCGACCGGTGGCGGCGCCTCCCTCGAATACCTCGAGGGCAAGACGCTCCCCGGCCTCGCCGCACTGGAGGACTGAAACCGCATGAGCACGCGCACGCCGCTGATGGCGGGCAACTGGAAGATGAACCTCAACCACCTCGAGGCCATCGCACACGTCCAGAAGCTCGCCTTCGCCCTGGCCGACAAGGACTACGAGGCCGTCGAGGTCGCCGTCCTGCCGCCCTTCACCGACCTGCGCTCCGTGCAGACCCTGGTCGACGGCGACAAGCTGAGGATCAAGTACGGCGCCCAGGACATCTCGCAGCACGACTCCGGCGCCTACACCGGTGAGATCTCCGGCCCGATGCTGGCCAAGCTCAAGTGCACCTTCGTGGCGATCGGCCACTCCGAGCGGCGCCAGTACCACAACGAGACCGACGAGCTGGTGAACGCCAAGGTCAAGGCCGCCTACAAGCACGGTCTGACCCCGATCCTGTGCGTCGGCGAGGAGCTGGAGGTCCGCGAGGCGGGCAACCACGTCGCCCACACCCTCGCCCAGGTCGAGGGCGGTCTGAAGGACCTCCCGGCCGAGCAGGCCGAGACGGTCGTGATCGCCTACGAGCCCGTGTGGGCCATCGGCACCGGCAAGGTCTGCGGCGCCGAGGACGCGCAGGAGGTCTGCGCCGCCATCCGCGGCAAGATCGCCGAGCTGTACTCGCAGGAGCTGGCCGACCAGGTCCGCATCCAGTACGGCGGCTCCGTGAAGTCGGGCAACGTCGCCGAGATCATGGCGCAGGCCGACATCGACGGCGCCCTGGTCGGCGGGGCCTCGCTGGACGCGGACGAGTTCGTCAAGATCGTGCGCTTCCGCGAGCAGTGAGCCGGGCGCACGCCGGGCGGCGAGCCGAGCTGTGAGTATGCGGTAGCGGCGATCCGTCGTACCCTTGCGGGGGCATGGTGACTGTGTCGATGTGCGGCTCTCGCCGCATGGCACCTGCCGTGCCCCCGTCGTCCATCCGAATCCGAGGAAGTTGGTCCAGCCGTGGTTTTGGGGTTCTCGATCGCCCTGATCGTCTTCAGCCTGCTGCTGATGCTGCTGGTGCTGATGCACAAGGGGAAGGGCGGCGGCCTCTCCGACATGTTCGGTGGCGGCATGCAGTCGTCCGTCGGCGGCTCCTCGGTCGCCGAGCGCAACCTCGACCGCATCACCCTGGTGATCGGCCTGCTCTGGCTCGCGTGCATCATCGTGCTCGGCATCCTGATGAAGACGACCAGCTGACGAACGAACGGACGCCGGGCGGTATGGACCGCACATTCCGTACGTAAAGCCCCATGGTCGGTACGCGCTCCTGTGCGCGGCCTATCATGGGGCTTGCGTCTGTGGATGGGGTCGGTAACTCCCATCACTGGACGCGCGTTGGGCCTTACGTAGACTGAGGCGCTCGCAGCGAAGCGAAACGCCGACTCGCTTCGCGGCACCATCACGCAGGGAGTTACGACCGTGGCAAGTGGCAACGCGATCCGAGGAAGCCGGGTCGGGGCGGGGCCGATGGGCGAGGCCGAGCGCGGCGAGTCCGCGCCGCGTCTGCGCATCTCCTTCTGGTGCTCCAACGGGCACGAGACGCAGCCCAGCTTCGCCAGTGACGCGCAGGTTCCCGACACCTGGGACTGCCCGCGCTGCGGCTTCCCGGCCGGTCAGGACCGGGACAACCCGCCGGACCCGCCGCGAACCGAGCCGTACAAGACGCATCTCGCGTACGTACGGGAGCGGCGCAGCGACGCGGACGGCGAGGCGATCCTCGCCGAGGCGCTCGCCAAACTGCGCGGCGAGATCTAGGAGTTTACGTCCGGCCGGGTGCCCGCGGGCACGGGGCCGGACCTGTTTCGTTCCCCGGCCGGCCACCAGCCGCGGACCGATTGTCAGTGGTGCCCTCTACGGTTTGTGTATCGGCGAATCGTGAGGGGGGACGATGACGACGGTCGAGGCGGCCCAGGTCGTGAGGCGGCCTGCGTGGCGCGGGGGATTCGGGCGGCTGTGGAGTGCGGCCGTGGTCTCCCGGTTCGGAGACGGCCTGCGCGCGGCCGCGCTGCCCCTGATCGCCGTGGGACTCACCGACGAACCGCTCGCCGTCGCCTCCGTCACCGCCTGCGGCTATGTGCCGTGGCTCCTGTTCGGACTGCTCGGCGGGGCCGTGGCGGACCGGGTGGACCAGCGCCGGGCGATGTGGGCGCTCGACACCGTGCGCGGACTGCTCGTCGCCTGCTTCGCGCTCGCGGTGGGGCTCGGACACGCCTCCGTCCCGCTGCTGCTGGCGCTCGCCTTCTCGCTCACCACCCTGCAGACGCTCTTCGACAACGCCGCCACGGCCCTGCTGCCCTCCTTGGTGGCCCGCGAGGCCCTGGGCGGTGCCAATGCCCGGCTGATGACCGGCCAGCAGCTCGCGGGCGGACTGCTGGCCGGCCCGTTCGTGCCGCTGCTCCTGGCGGCCGGTGCGTTCGCCCCGTTCGCTGCCGACGCCTGCACCTACCTCCTGGCCGCGGCCCTCGTGGCCCGTCTGCGGATACGGCCGCCGGAGCGCGAGCCGCGCCCGGCCGGCAGCACGCTGCGGGCCGAGATCGGCGAAGGCCTGCGCGCGCTGTGGCGCGACCGGGCACTGCGGGCGATCTGCCTGGCCACACTGCTGTGCAACATCGGCATGGGTGCCCTGATCGCCACGCTGGTCCTGCACGTCACGCGGTGGCTGCACGCCGGCAACGCCGGATACGTGGCCGCGATGACGGTGTACTCGGCCGGGAGCCTGGCCGGCGGCTTCGTCGCCCAGCGGATCGCGCGCCGCACGGGACGCCTGCGCGCGCTGCTCGTGGCCGGCAGTGTGCAGACGGTCTCCCTGCTGATCATCGGTTGTGTCCGTCACCTCGGTGCCCTGCTGCTGGGGATGCTGCTGCTCGGCTCCATGAACATGGTGTGGAACGTCAACCAGGTCACGCTGATGCAGCACCGCAGCCCCGAGTCCATGGTGGGCCGCATGGCCTCGGCCTTCCGCACGGCCTCGACAGCCGGCGCTCCGCTCGGCGCCCTGCTCGGCGGAGCCGTGGCGCGGTCCGGCGGTCTGAACGCGCCCGCGTTGCTGGCGGCCGTGCTCTTCGCCCTCGCGGTCACCGCGTTGACACCCGCGCGCAAGGACGACGTACCTGTTGTTGCGCCGGACGACGGCGTGACGACAGCTCACGTTCCGCGCTGATCAACTAGGTTGGACCGGCAGCGGGGCAGGGACACGGCAGGACAGCAAGGAAAGAAGGCTGAAGTCCGAAATGAACACATATGTCCGTGGCGGGCTCAACCAGACGCCCGAGTGGACCGCTCTCGCCAAGCACCGTGAGGAGCTCGCCGGCACCGGTCTGAGGGATCTGTTCGCGGCCGACCCGGGGCGCGGCGACGGCTACACGCTCCAGGTCGGCGATCTGTACATCGACTACTCCAAGCACCTCGTCACCGACGAGACGCTGCGGCTGCTGCGCGATCTTGCCACCGCGACGGACGTGTTCGGCCTGCGCGACGCCATGTTCCGGGGCGAGAGGATCAATGTCACCGAGAACCGTGCGGTCCTGCACACCGCGCTGCGCGCCCCGCGGGACGCGGTGATCGAGGTCGACGGCGAGAACGTCGTGCCGGGCGTGCACGCGGTGCTCGACAAGATGGCCGGCTTCGCCGAGCGGGTGCGGTCGGGGGAGTGGACGGGCCACACCGGCCGGCGGATCCGCAACGTGGTCAACGTCGGCATCGGTGGCTCGGACCTCGGCCCGGCGATGGCGTACGAGGTGCTGCGCGCCTACACCGACCGTGATCTGGTGGTCCGGTTCGTGTCCAATGTCGACGGTGCGGATCTGCACGAGGCGACCCGGGACCTGGACGCGGCGGAGACGCTGTTCGTCATCGCGTCCAAGACGTTCACCACGATCGAGACGATCACCAACGCGACCTCGGCGCGCGAGTGGCTGCTGACGGAGCTGGGCGCGGGCCCGGAGGCGGTGGCGAAGCACTTCGTGGCGCTGTCGACGAACGCGGAGAAGGTCACCGGGTTCGGCATCGACGTGGACAACATGTTCGAGTTCTGGGACTGGGTCGGTGGGCGGTACTCGTACGACTCCGCGATCGGCCTGTCGCTGATGATCGCGATCGGTGCGGACCGGTTCCGGGAGATGCTGGACGGGTTCCGGATCGTCGACGAGCACTTTCGCACCGCGCCCGCCGAGTCCAACGTGCCACTGCTGCTCGGACTGCTCGGCATCTGGTACGGCAACTTCCACGACGCGCAGTCGCACGCGGTGCTGCCGTACTCGCACTACCTGTCGAAGTTCACCGCCTATCTGCAGCAGCTGGACATGGAGTCCAACGGCAAGTCGGTGCAGCGCGACGGCGAGCCCGTCGAATGGCAGACCGGACCGGTGGTCTGGGGCACGCCCGGCACCAACGGCCAGCACGCCTACTACCAGCTCATCCACCAGGGTACGAAGCTGATCCCGGCCGACTTCATCGGCTTCGCCGAGCCGGTCGGCGAGCTGAGCGGTGAACTCAGGGCGCAGCACGACCTGCTGATGGCCAACTTCTTCGCGCAGACGCAGGCGCTGGCCTTCGGCAAGACGCCGGAGGAGGTGCGGGCCGAGGGGGTGCCGGAGGAGCTGGTGGCGCACAAGACGTTCCGGGGCGACCATCCGACGACCACGATCCTCGCGCGCGAGCTGACTCCGTCGGTCCTGGGGCAGCTGATCGCGCTCTACGAACACAAGGTGTTCGTGCAGGGCGCGGTGTGGAACATCGACTCCTTCGACCAGTGGGGCGTCGAGCTCGGCAAGGTGCTGGCCAAGCGGATCGAGCGCGCGCTGACGGAAGGAGCGGAGGTGGAGGGCCTGGATCCGTCGACGAAGGCGCTGGTCACCAAGTACCGGGCGCTGCGGGGGCGTTGACGGCACTCGCCCACCCACCCGTCTAGGCGGGGTGAGGGGGCCCTGCTGTTCGGGGCTGCGCCTTCGGGCCTCGGTGGGCGTTGTCCGCCCGTCTGCCGGTCGTCCGCGGGCCTCCGCCCCGAGCCTCGGCGGACGTTGCCCACCCGCCTGCCCGCCTGCCCGTCTCGGTGCGGTGAGGTGCCCGCCCGGCCCCGGGCGCCTCCCCGGGCCGGGCGGGCGGGGGCTCCGCCCCCTGCACCCCCGTATTGCCGTGCCGCCTTCCGCGGTTGTCGCGCCTGCGGCCCGGGGGTGTCGCCCTTCCCGTGTGCGTCGCCTCTCCCGGGGGCGGGGGTCCCGTGTCCCGGGGCGCGTCGCCCCTCCCCGAGGTCGTCGTCCTCGCCCTCGGGACGTCCCCCCTCGGGTCGTCCCCGCCCTCGGGTGGCCTGTGCCCGGGTCGTCCCCGCCCTCGGGCCGCCCGCTCTCCTGATGGTTTCCGCCCTTGGGCTGCCCGTGCCCGGGCCGTGCTCGCCGTCGGGCTGCCCGCGCCCGAGTCCGTCCCGCCCCTGCCCCCGGGCCGTTTCGCCCCGGTCTTGCCTGTCCCGCCCTCAAGCCGTCCCGCGCAGGCCCCCGGTCTCGTCGTCTATGCCGCCGCGCTCAGTGTGTCCGCGAGGCGGCGTCGGGCTGCGCGGGAGGCGGGGAGGGCGGCGAGGGCCGTGGCGCCGGCCACCGCGGCGGTGCCGAACAGGAGCAGGAGCAGGGGGGAGGGGCCCTCGGCTATGCCGGCGCCTATGCCACTGGAGCGGCCCTGGGTGTTGATCAGCCAGTGGGCGAGGGGGAGACCGACGGCCGTGGCGACCACGACCGCCGCCAGGGCCGTGCAGCAGGTCGCCGTCACCGTGATCGCGGTGATCTGGCGTGGGGAGAGCCCGATCGCCTTCAGTGCCAGCAGGTCCCGCTCGCCCTCGCGGACGGTGCCGCCGATCATGGTCAGCAGCTCGATCAGCCCGATCAGCGCAAGCACGCAGATCAGGCCGGCGACCACCGCGCGCAGCGGGGAGAGGCCGTCGGCGGGGTTGGTCACCGTGTGCACGTCCAGGTGACCGCGGCCCGCCGTGGCCAGGGCGGTGGCGACCTGGCGCGGGTCGGCGCCGGGGCGCAGGCGGAGCTGGTAGAGGGTGGGGGCCAGGTGCGGGTCGTTCTCGCGCAGGGTGTCCAGGGACGTGGAGATGACCCGGCCCGCGTTCTCCGGCTCGATGCTGCGGCCCACGATGTGCAGGATCTGCGGCTGGTCGCCGACGGTCATGCGGACCCAGTCGCCCACGTGCACGTCCAGCAGATCGAGCAGTCCCTGCCCGGCCACCGCCTCGTCGGGGCCGTGCGCGGGGCGGCCCTCGGCGAGGGTGTACGGGTAGGGGTCCTGGTGGGTGCCCAGGCCCCGGAGGGCGATCGTGGCGGTCTGGCCGGGGACCAGGGCGGCCACCTCCACGCCCGGGTAGACGGCGGCGACCTGGGGTTCCCGGGCCAGCAGGGCCCGTGTCCCGCCGTCACCCAGACCGCTGTCCGCGCGGACGGTGAGTGCGGTCGGCAGGCCCAGCTCCTCGGGCCTGCTGTGGAAGCGGTCGATCGTGGTCCAGGCGCTCATCGCCACCACGATCAGCAGCAGCGGCAGCGCCAGCCGCCCCACCGTGGCCAGGGTGCGCGGGCGGCGGGTGAAGGCCTTGTGCCAGCCCAGGACCAGCGCGGGCGACAGGCGCAGGCCGAGGGCCCGGCGCGCCACGCCGGTCAGCCGCCCGCCGGGCGCCACCGCGCGGCGCGGCACCGGCACCGGGGGCACCCGCCCCGCCCGCCAGGCCGCGAGCCCGGTGACCGCCCCGATGAACAGCACCGCGCCCACCGGCACCGCGAACAGCGCGATCGTGTGTCCCGGCAGGCCCTGCCACACCCCGATCGCGTCGCCCAGCCGACCGGGGGTCCGCGCGCCCAGCCCCTGGGTCAGCGCGGCCGCGACCGCGGCGCCGAGCAGGGCGTACGCCACATGCTGGAGCAGGAAGATCCGGACCACCTGGCCGGGTGTGAAGCCGATCGCCTTCAGGACGGAGATGTCCCGCAGATGGCCGCGGATGCGGGTGCCGATCGCGCCGTGCACCGCGAGACCCGCGGCCACCAGCGCGCCCAGCCCGAAGAGACCCAGCACCTGGCCCAGCAGCCGGTTGTCGCCCTGCGCCTCGGCCCGCGCCTGCTGCCAGGTGGACACCTCGCCCACCGCGCCGGCGCCCAGTACGGTGACGGCCCGCTGGACGGCGTAGTCGGTGTCGCCCGGATCGGTCAGGCGCAGTCCGATCACCCGGCCGCCGGGGTCGCGCACGGCGGACGGCGGCGCCCACACCAGCCCCGGTTGTTCCCCCGGGCGGTAGCGGGGTTCGGCGCTGTCGGCGACGCCCACGACCGTCAGCGTGCGGGTGGTGCCGGGCAGGGTGAGTGTGTCCCCGGGCTCGGCCAGCAGGGCGCGGGCGAGCCGGCTCTCCAGGACCACGCCGTCCGGGTCCCGGGCGTCGAGCCAGTGGCCGGCGGTGAGCAGCGGGCGGCCCACGGAGGGCCGGGACGCAGTGCCGCGCAGTTCGACGGTCGCGCGCGTGCCGCGCGAGGAGACGGTGGCGGACTCGGTGACGTACGGACCGGCGACGGACTCGACCCCGTCCAGCCCGGCGATCCGGCCGGTGTCGGCGGACTTCACGGTGTGGATCCACACATGTGCGCCGCGGGACTGGGTGAAGATCCGCTGCCAGGGGTTGGTGGCGTACCCGAACAGCGCGGTGGCCAGCAGCAGCGAGGCGACGATGCCGGCCGTGGCCAGCACGATGAACAGCGCCTCCCCCCGGTGGGCGCGCAGATCGGAGTGCGCCCAGCGCAACGTGGCTCGCACGGGCCTCAGCCTCTCGGCCCGGGCAGCGGTTCCGGGCGGGTCAGACGGTCGTCCACCGCACTCAGTCCCTCAGCTCCAGCACACCCGAGATCCCCGCGCCCCGCCGCGGCGTCCCGCCCAGTTCCGCGTCGTCGGCGATCCGGCCGTCGAAGAAGCTGATCACCCGGTCCGCGGCGCTCGCCAGCCGTGCGTCATGGGTGACCAGCACGATCGTCTGGCCGCGCTGGTGGAAGCGGGACAGCAGCCGCATCACCTCGCGGGTGCCCTTGCTGTCCAGGCTGCCGGCGGGCTCGTCGGCGAGCAGCAGCGGCGGATGGTTGACCAGGGCGCGGGCGAGCGCGACCCGCTGCTGCTCGCCGCCGGACAGCTCGCCCGGCATGCTGCGCTCCTTGCCTTCAAGGCCCAGCTCGGCCAGCAGTTCCTCCCGCTTCGCCCGTGCCTGTTTGGGCGAGCGGCCGGCGAGCAGCGCGGGCAGCTCGACGTTGTCGGCGACCGACAGGTTCGAGACCAGGTTGAAGAACTGGAAGACGATCCCGATCCCTCTGCGGCGCTCCTCGGCCCAGCGGGCCTCGCTGTAGGCGTCCGTGCACCGGCCGTCCAGCCAGATGCTGCCCTCGTCGGGCCGCTGCAGCCCGCCCAGCAGGTGCAGCAGTGTCGACTTGCCGGCCCCGGAGGGACCGGTGACCGCGACGAACTCGCCGCGCGTCACGGAAAGATCCACGCCGCGCACGGCACGCGCGGGCGCGCCCTCGCCGTAGTGGGTCTTGACGAGGCCCTCGGCGCGCAGCACGGGAGGGCTCTCGGCCCGCGGCGGGGCAGCGCCCTCGGCCTGCGGCTCAGGAGGGTGGGCGTCACTCACTCCAGCTCCTCCAGTTCCTCCTGGCACCGCTCCAGCCAGTCGAGGTCGGCCTGGAGATGCAGCATGGCGCCCTCGATCAGCAGATGGGCTATGCGGTTGTCCCGGTTCTCGGCGGTGGCCAGTTTCGACAGATTGCGCATGGTGTTGAGGTACTGGCGCCGCTGCTGGTTGATGAGGGCGATCTGGTCGGCGAGACCGGTCTGCGGGGCGAGTGCGAGTTTCATGAAGAACTCGTCCCGTACCCGCGGCTCGTCCTCGGGCTCCTCGAACCAGGCGCGCAGCGCCTCCCGCCCGGCGTCGGTGAGGTGGTAGATCTTCTTGTTGGGCCGGCTGGACTGTTCGACCTCCTCGCCCTCGATCAGTCCCGACTTCTCGAGGCGGCCGAGGGTCACGTAGATCTGGCCGACGTTCGGCTGAGGGTACGCGGACCCCAGCAGTTGCTCAAGGTCCTGCTTCAGCTCGTACCCGTGGGCGGGACCGCGCGCGAGGAGTGCCAGGAGGGGCAGGCGCACTCGTGCTGTCCTCCTAGCGTCCTCGTCATGGGCGTAATGTGCGGGTGCGTAATGTGCTCCAAGCCCTAGTATCGCCCATACCTAACAGGTATACATGGCCTCTGACTCCGGGCGAGGAAGCCCGGCGCCGGTGTGCAAGGAGGAACCTATGCGGTGGATGCGCGCCGCCGGTAGGGGCCTTCTCGTCCTGGTCGTGGTCATGACCGGCTACGTCGCCTCGGGCGCCCACGCCGGCGAGGGGGCGGACGGCGGGCGCGGGCCGCTCACCCTGGCCACCGCCGGGGACCTCACCGGCTATCTGAGCCCGCTTCTGCAGGGCTGGAACCGCACCCACCCCGGCGAGAAGGTCACCCTGGTCGAGCTGCCGGACTCCGCCGACGAGACCCACGCGCAGATGATCACCGATCTGCGCGGCGGCGACCGCAGCCGGTTCGACGTGCTCAACATCGACGTCAACTGGACGTCCGAGTTCGCAGCGGCCGGCTGGATCCGCCCGCTGCCGCGCGACCGTTTCCCGCTGAGGACCTTCCTGCCGCCGGTCGTCGACACGGCGACCTACGACGGACAGCTGTACGCCGTGCCGTATGTGACGAATGCCGGGTTGCTCCTGTATCGCAAGGACGTCCTCGCCAAGGAGGGCGTCCCGCCGCCGCACACCTGGGCCGAGCTGGAGCACGATGCGAAGACCATCGCGCCCAAGTACGGACTCGACGGCTACGCGGGTCAGTTCCTGCCCTACGAGGGCCTCACCGTCAACGCGGCCGAGGCGGTGTACTCGGCCGGCGGCACGATCCTCGGCGACGAGGGTGAGCGGGTCACCGTCAACTCCGCCGCGGCCCGCGAGGGCATCGGCTTCCTGGCGCGCGGCTTTCGCGAGGGCTGGATACCCAGGGCGGCGCTGACGTACAAGGAGGAGGAGTCCAAGCAGGCCTTCCAGGACGGCCGTCTCCTCTTCCTGCGCAACTGGCCCTACGCCTATGCCGTCGCCTCCGCCAGGGGCTCGAAGGTCGCCGGGAAGATCGGCGCCGTCCCCCTGCCGGGGCCGCACGGTCCCGGGACGAGCGTCCTCGGCGGCTCCAACCTGGCCGTCAACACCCACGCGCGGCATCCCGACTCGGCCGCGCGCCTCCTCGCGTACCTCACCAGCGCGCCCGTCCAGCGCCAGGTGCTCACCAGGGGCGCGCTGCCGCCCGTGCGCGCCGCGCTCTACGAAGACCCCGCCCTCATGCGGCAGTTCCCTTATCTGCCGACCCTGCGCGCCGCCGTGCTCGCGGCCGCGCCGCGCCCCAAGAGCCCGCACTACGACCAGGTCAGCCTGGTGGTGCAGGCGGTCGTGCACGACGCGCTGACCGGGCGCGAGACGCCGGAGCAGGCCGTGCGCCGGCTGGCGCGAGAGCTCGACGCCATCGCCCGTCGATAGTTACTTGTTAGGTAACGCGGACATCACGACTCTGCTCTGCTTGTCCCTTTAAGTCCGCATTCGCGAAGTCAACTGTGCAGTAGCTTGCGTTCATTTCATTGACACCGCTCTGAAGCCGCTACCTAACATGCATGCATAACAGCCGCTTACCAGAGACAGGGCAATGGGTTGAACAGGCATCGTTGGTGGCGCGACGCGGTGATCTACCAGGTGTACGTCCGCAGCTTCCTGGACAGCACCGGCGACGGCATCGGCGATCTGGCCGGGGTCCGGGCCGGGCTGCCGTACCTGAAGAAGCTCGGTGTCGACGGGATCTGGCTCAGCCCCTTCTACCCCTCGCCGCAGCACGACCACGGCTACGACGTGGCCGACTACTGCGACGTCGATGCGCTCTTCGGCGACCTCGCCGAGTTCGACCTGCTGATGGCGGCCGCCCGCCGGCTCGGTGTCAAGGTGCTCCTCGACATCGTCCCCAACCACTGCTCCAGCGAGCACCCCTGGTTCCGCGAGGCGCTCGCCGCGGAGCCCGGCAGCCCGGCCCGCGCCCGCTTCCACTTCGCCGACGGCCGCGGCCCCGACGGCGCCGAGCCGCCCAACAACTGGCACGCCATGTTCGGCGGCCCCGCCTGGAGCCGCGTCACCGACGCGGACGGCCGCCCCGGCCAGTGGTACCTGCACATGTTCACGCCCGAACAGCCCGACTGGAACTGGCGCACCCCCGAGGTCGCCGCCGAGTTCGACCGCGTCCTGCGCTTCTGGCTGGACCGGGGCGTCGACGGCTTCCGCATCGACGTCGCCGCCGGCCTGTACAAGCACCCCGAGCTGCCCGACTCCGACGACCCCGAGGCCGACGCCCGCACCCGCGACTCGGTCAACCCCCTCGCCTGGAACCAGCCAGAGGTGCACGACGTGTGGCGGCACTGGCGGGCGGTGTGCGAGGAGTACACCGCACGCGACGGCCGCGAGCGCCTGCTCGTCGGCGAGGTCTCCGTGCCCAGCGCCCGCGAGCACGCCCAGTACGTCCGCCCGGACGAGCTGCACCAGGCCTTCTTCTTCGATCTGCTGAGCGCCTCCTGGGACGCCGACGCCTTCCGCAAGGTCGTCTCCGAGGCCATGCAGGACATCGCCGGCACCGGCTCCACGGTCACCTGGGTCCTCAACAACCACGACCAGGTCCGCACCGTCACCCGCTACGGCGAGCCCGCCACCGGGGGCAGCGGCCTCGGCGCCGCCCGCGCCCGCGCGGCCGCGCTGCTGATGCTGGCGCTGCCCGGAGCCGCTTACATCTACCAGGGCGAGGAGCTCGGCCTGCCCGAGGTCGTCGACCTGCCCGACGACGTGCTCACCGACCCGATCTTCCGCCGGACCGGAAGCCGGGCCCGCATACGCGACGGCTGCCGGGTGCCGCTGCCGTGGTCCGGCCAGGCGTCCCCGTTCGGCTTCACCTCCGGCGCGGAGGGCGCCAAGCCGTGGCTGCCGCAGCCCGAGTGGTTCGCCGAGCACGCCACCGACCGGGCCCTCGCGGACACCCGCTCCTTCTGGCACCTCTACCGCGACGGCCTGCAACTGCGCGCCGCACTGCCCCAGTTGGGCGAGGGCACACTGCGCTGGCTGGACACCCCGCCCGGCGTCCTCGGCTTCGTCCGCGGCGACGGCCTGGTCTGCGCCGTCAACTTCGGTACGGCCCCCACGCCCGCGCCGGTTCCCGGCTCCCCCCTGCTGACCAGCGGCCCCTGCCCGCCCGGAGTGCTCTCCGGGTCCACGGCCGCCTGGTGGATCACCGACGAGACCCACGACCTCTGAGACCCACGACCTCCGAACCTCCGACAGCAATCGCCCGAACCTCCAACGGCAACCTGATCGGCCGTCAGTTCTCATCCCCGAAGGGACATCAACGATGATGCGACGACGCACCACCCTGCTCACCGGCTGCACCGCCCTCGTCCTCGCGCTCGGCGCGACCGCATGCGGCGGCGACCCCGTCTCCGCCGGCGGCGGTGACAAGCCGCTCACCGGCCAGACGGTCACCGTGGCCGGTGTCTGGTCCGGCAGCGAGCAGAAGAACTTCCAGAAGGTGCTGGACGCGTTCACCGCGAAGACCGGCGCCAAGACGCAGTTCGTGTCCACCGGCGACAACGTCTCCACCGTCGTCGGCAGCAAGATCGAGGGCGGCAACGCCCCCGACGTCGTGATGGTCCCGCAGGTCGGCGTGCTCCAGCAGTTCGCGAAGAAGGGCTGGCTCAAGCCGCTGTCGGCCACCACCCAGCAGGCGGTGGACTCCGGCTACGCGCCGGTGTGGAAGAAGTACGGCACCGTCGGCGACACCCTCTACGGCCTCTACTTCAAGGCGGCCCACAAGTCGACCGTCTGGTACAGCCCCGACGCGCTCACCCAGGCCGGGGTCAAGCCGCCCACGACGTACGACCAGATGCTCAAGGCCGGGCACACCGTCTCCGACTCCGGGCTCGCCGCCTTCGCGGTCGCCGGGCAGGACGGCTGGACCCTCACCGACTGGTTCGAGAACATCTACCTCTCCCAGGCCGGCCCCGAGAAGTACGACGCCCTCGCCGCGCACAAGCTGAAGTGGACCGACGCCAGTGTGGTCAAGGCCCTCGGCACGCTCGGCAAGCTGTTCAAGGACAAGCAGCTGATCGCGGGCGGTCAGAAGGAGGCCCTCAACACCGACTTCCCGGGCTCCGTGGAGAAGGTGTTCGGGCCCAAGCCGCAGGCCGGCATGGTCTTCGAGGGCGACTTCGTCGCCGGCGTCGCCCACGACCAGTTCGGCAAGAGCATCGGCAAGGACGCGAACTTCTTCCCGTTCCCGGCGGTCGACGGTGGCAAGGCGCCGGTGGTCAGCGGCGGTGACGCGGCCGTCGTGCTCAAGGACGGCAAGAACGCCAAGGCCGGCATGAAGCTCCTGGAGTACCTGGCCACCCCCGAGGCCGCGGCCGTGTGGGCGAAGGCGGGCGGCTTCCTGTCCCCGAACAAGAAGCTCGACCTCGCCTCCTACAGCGACGACGTCACCCGCGCCACCGCCAAGTCCCTCGTCGACGCGGGCGACTCGGTCCGCTTCGACATGTCCGACCAGGCCCCGGCGGCCTTCGGCGGCACCAAGGGGGCGGGCGAGTGGAAGCTGCTGCAGGACTTCCTGCGCGACCCCTCCAACCCCAAGGACACCGCGGCAAAGCTGGAGGCCGCGGCGGCCAAGGCGTACCAGGACCAGGGCTGACCCGTCATGACCGCCACCACCCTCACGAAGGAGAAGGGGGCGAGCCCCCCGCCGACCGCATCGCTCGCCGACCGGGCGAGGCGACTGCGGCGGCGGGGGCGCATCGTCGCCCTGCTGTTCGTCCTCCCCGCGCTGCTCCTGCTCGGTGCGCTCGTCGTCTACCCGGTGCTGTTCTCCGTCGGCCGGAGCTTCTTCGACGCCTCCGGCACCCGCTTCGTCGGCGGTGAGAACTACACCGAGATGTTCCGCGACCCGGCGACGCTCAAGGCCATCCGCAACACCACCATCTGGGTGGTGGTGGCCCCGGCGCTGCTGACCGGGCTCGGGCTGATCCTGGCCGTCCTGGTGGAGAAGGTCCGCTGGGCGACCGCGTTCAAGCTGCTGCTCTTCATGCCGATGGCGGTGTCCTTCCTGGCCGCCGGGATCATCTTCCGCCTCGCCTACGACGAGGACCCGAACAAGGGCGTGCTGAACGCCGCCGCGGTCTCGGTCCACGACGTCTTCAACGGCACCTCGTCGTATCCGACGGCGCGTGCCCGCCAGGGCCTGCTGACCCAGGGCCGCGACGGCTCGTACCTGACGGCCCGGAGCGCCTCCCCGGGCGACACGGTGACGCTCCCGATGGTCGGCGTGCTGCCCAAGGACCTGCCCAAGAGTGCCGCGCCGGCCTACCCGGCGGCGGGGCGTAAGGCCGCCTCGGACGAGGTGCGCGGTGTCGTCTACCTGGACTTCACCCCCGGCGGGGGCGGCACCCGGGGCAAGGTCGACCGGCGGGAGAGCGGGCTGCCCGGGATGACGGTCGAGGCGGTGCGCGACGGGCGCACGGTCTCCAGCACCACGACGGCCTCCGACGGCTCCTTCCGCTTCCCGGGTCTGCACGCGGGCTCGTACACGCTGAAGCTGCCGGAATCCAACTTCGCACCGCCGTACCAGGGCATCTCCTGGCTCGGCCCGACGCTCGTCACGCCGGCGATCATCGGGGCGTACCTGTGGATCTGGACCGGCTTCGCGATGGTCCTGATCGGCGCCGGTCTGTCGACGCTGCCGCGGGACGCCCTGGAAGCGGCGCGGATGGACGGGGCCAACGAGTGGCAGATCTTCCGCCGCATCACGGTGCCGCTGCTGGCGCCGGTCCTCACGGTCGTCTTCGTCACCCTCGTCATCAACGTCATGAAGGTCTTCGACCTCGTCTACATCATCGCGCCCGGCCCGGTGCAGGAGGACGCGACGGTGCTGGCGACCCAGATGTGGCTGGTGTCCTTCGGCGGTGGCAACAACCAGGGCCTCGGCAGCGCGCTCGGCGTGCTGCTCCTGCTGCTGGTGGTCCCCGCGATGGTCTTCAACGTCCGCCGTTTCCGAAGGAGTCAGCGATGAACGCGGTCAGGAGGGGTCTGGGCAACGGGCTGGTGCAGGCCTTCCTCGTGGTGATCGGCCTGGTCTGGCTGACCCCGCTGGCGGGGCTGTTCGTCTCCTCGCTGCGGTCGGCCCAGGACACCGCGAAGGGCGGCTGGTGGACGACGCTGACCAGTCCCGGGCAGCTGTCCTTCGGCAACTACTCGGCCCTGCTGAAGAACGCGGGCATCACCCAGGCCTTCTGGAACACGGTGCTGATCTCGGTGCCGGCGACCGTCCTCGTCGTCGTCATCGCGGCGCTCGCCGGATACGCCTTCGCCTGGCTGGACTTCCCGCTCCGCGAGCCGCTCTTCCTGCTGGTGGTGGCCCTGCTGGTGGTGCCGGTGCAGATCGGTCTGCTGCCGGTGGCCAAACTCTTCGGCGCGCTGGGCCTGTTCGGCACGATTCCGGGGGTCGTTCTCTTCCACGTGGCCTACGGACTGCCGTTCGCGGTGTTCCTGTTGCGGAACTACTTCGCGGAGATGCCGAAGGAGATGCTGGAGGCGGCGCGGATGGACGGGGGCAGCGAGTGGCGCATCTTCGTCCAGCTCGTCCTGCCGGTCGGCCGGCCCGCGATCGCCAGCCTCGCCATCTTCCAGTTCCTGTGGGTGTGGAACGACATGCTGGTAGCGCTGCTGTTCGCGGACAGCTCCTCGCAGCCGCTCACTGTGGAACTGCAGTCCCAGATCCGTCAGTTCGGGAGCAACATCGACGTGCTGGCACCCGGAGCCTTCCTGTCGCTGATCGTGCCGGTGGTCGTCTTCTTCGCCTTCCAGCGGCACTTCGTGCAGGGGGTGATGGCGGGGTCGGTGAAGTGAGGGTGCGGTGGGGCGCGGCCGCAACGGCCTCGTCCCCGGTCTCCCGCAGGCTCTGTGAGCAGGGGGACCCCCCGGACGGGCGGCCGGGACACGGGGGCCGCGGCGGTGGGAGGACCGCCGCCGCACCCCCGTTACGCCGAAGCCGGCGGATACAGCGACCTCGGCAGCTGCGAGGCCGCCGCCGTGTCCAGGAGCCACAGGGTGCGGGCGCGGCCCTGGGCGCCCGCTGCCGGGGCCTGGATCTCGCCCGCGCCCGAGAGGGCGATCGCCACCGCGTTCGCCTTGTCCTCGCCGGCCGCCAGGAGCCAGACCTCGCGGGCCGAGCGGATGGCGGGCAGGGTGAGGGAGACGCGGGTGGGCGGGGGCTTGGGGGAGCCGTGGACGCCGACGACCGTGCGCTCGGTCTCCCGCACTCCCGGGTGCTCCGGGAAGAGGGAGGCGACGTGGGTGTCCGGGCCGACGCCCAGCATCAGGACGTCGAAGGTCGGGACCGCGCCGTGGTTCTCGGGACCGGCCGCGCGGGCCAGTTCCCCGGCGTACGCCTCCGCCGCCGCCTCGACGTCCGCGCCGCAGGGGCCGTCCGAGGCGGGCATGGGGTGCACGCGCTTGGGGTCCAGAGGCACGGAGTCCAGCAGCGCCTCGCGGGCCTGAGTGACGTTGCGCTCGGGGTCGCCCTCGGGGAGGAACCGCTCGTCGCCCCACCACAGGTCGAGCCGGCCCCAGTCGATCGCGTCGCGCGCCGGCGCCGCCGCCAGCGCGGCCAGCACGCCGTTGCCGTTGCGGCCGCCCGTCAGGACCACGCTCGCCGAGCCCGTGGAGGCCTGCGCGTCCACGATCTTCGTGATCAGGCGGGCCGCGGCGGCCTGCGCCATCAGTTCCTTGTCGCGGTGGACGACCAGCTGTGGAGTGCTCACTTCGCCGCCGCCTTCCGCTCCGGGACCTTGCGGGCCGTCTTGGCGGCGGCCCGCCCCGCCGGGGCCTTCACCGCCTCCTCCTCGGGCGTGGGCACCGCGACCGGCTCACCGGCCGGGGCCCGCGAGCCGGCCAGCCGGTCCACGCCGAAGCGCAGCGCCGACGCGTAGGTGTCGTCGGGGTCCAGCCGCCGCAGCTCCTCCGCGATCAGCTCGGCCGTGTCGCGGCGCTTCAGCGCCACCGCACGCTCCGGCTGACCCTCGATGGACAGCGTCGCCAGCCTGCCGTCGGCCCGGTCCAGCTTGATCGGGCCGCAGCTGGTGTCCATGCGGACCGCGGTCAGACCCGGCCCGGTGGACAGCGAGCGCCGTACCGGCACCTCCAGCCGGTCCGCGAGCCACATCGCCAGCAGCTCGCAGCTGGGGTTGTACTCCTCGCCCTCCACCTCGACGGCCCTGACCTCGCAGGTGACCTGGTCGAGGGCCGCCGCCAGCATCGAACGCCACGGCGTGATGCGGGTCCACGACAGGTCCGTGTCGCCCGGGCTGTACGCCTCGGCCCGTGCCGCCAGTTCCCGCACCGGCTCCGCGGAGGCGTAGGTGTCGGTGACGCGGCGCTGGGCCAGGGCGCCCAGCGGGTCGTTCGCCGGGTCCAGCGGGGCGTTCACCGCCCACCAGACGACGACGGGGGCGTCCGGCAGCAGCAGCGGCAGGACCACCGACTGGGCGTGCTCGACGACCTCGCCGTACAGCCGCAGCACCACCGTCTCGCCGGTGCCCGCGTCCGCGCCCACCCGCACCTCGGCGTCCAGGCGCGAGGACGTGCGGTCGCGCGGGGTGCGCGACACGCGCCTGATGACCACCAGCGTGCGCGAGGGGTGCTCGTGCGAGGCGTCGTTCGCCGCCTTCAGGGCGTCGTAGGCGTTCTCCTCGTCGGTGACGACGACCAGGGTGAGCACCATGCCGACGGCCGGGGTACCGATGGCGCGGCGGCCCTTCACCAGCGCCTTGTTGATCTTGCCGGCCGTGGTGTCGGTCAGATCTATCTTCATGGCCGGCGCCAGCTCCGTCCGTCTCGTGCGAGCATCTCGTCCGCCTCGGCGGGCCCCCACGTCCCCGACGGGTACTGCGCGGGCTTGCCGTGCTTGTCCCAGTACGCCTCGATCGGGTCGAGGATCTTCCAGGACAGCTCGACCTCCTCGGTGCGCGGGAAGAGGTTGGAGTCGCCCAGCAGCACGTCCAGGATGAGCCGCTCGTACGCCTCCGGGCTGGACTCGGTGAAGGACTCGCCGTAGGCGAAGTCCATCGACACGTCCCGGATCTCCATCGACGTGCCCGGCACCTTGGAGCCGAAGCGGACGGTGACGCCCTCGTCGGGCTGGACGCGGATGACGATCGCGTTCTGGCCCAGCTCCTCGGTGGCCATCGTGTCGAAGGGGGAGTGCGGGGCCCGCTGGAAGACGACCGCGACCTCGGTGACCCGGCGGCCCAGCCGCTTGCCGGTGCGCAGATAGAACGGCACACCCGCCCAGCGGCGGTTGTCGATCTCCAGCTTGACCGCCGCGTAGGTGTCGGTCTTCGACTTCTTGTCGATGCCCTCTTCCTCGAGGTAGCCGATGACCCTCTCGCCGCCCTGCCAGCCGCCCGCGTACTGCCCGCGCACGGTGGACTTGCCGAGGTCCTTCGGCAGCCGGACCGCGCCGAGCACCTTCTCCTTCTCCGCGGCCAGCGCGGCCGCGCCGAAGGAGGCGGGCTCCTCCATGGCGGTCAGCGCCATCAGCTGCAGCAGGTGGTTCTGGATGACGTCGCGGGCGGCACCGATGCCGTCGTAGTAGCCGGCCCGGCCGCCGATGCCGATGTCCTCGGCCATGGTGATCTGCACATGGTCCACGTACGACCGGTTCCAGATCGGCTCGTACATCTGGTTGGCGAAGCGCAGCGCCAGGATGTTCTGGACGGTCTCCTTGCCCAGGTAGTGGTCGATGCGGAAAACCTGTTCCGAGGCGAACACCTCGTGCACGACCTTGTTGAGCTCCTCGGCCGACTTCAGGTCGTGGCCGAACGGCTTCTCGATGACCGCACGCCGCCAGGAGCCGCCGGACTGGTCGGCCAGCCCGTGCTTCTTCAGCTGCTGGATGACCAGCGGGAACGACTTCGGCGGCACGGAGAGGTAGAAGGCGAAGTTGCCGCCCGTGCCCTGCGCCTTGTCCAGTTCCTCGATCGTCCCGCGCAGCCGCTCGAAGGCGTCGTCGTCGTCGAACGTGCCCTGCACGAAGCGCATGCCCTGGATGAGCTGCTGCCAGACCTCCTCGCGGAAGGACGTGCGCGAGTGCTCCTTGACGGCGTCATGCACGACCTGGGCGAAGTCCTCGTGCTCCCAGTCGCGGCGGGCGAAGCCGACCAGGGAGAAGCCCGGCGGCAGCAGACCCCGGTTGGCGAGGTCGTACACGGCGGGCATGAGCTTCTTGCGGGACAGGTCGCCCGTGACGCCGAAGATGACCAGGCCCGACGGCCCCGCGACACGCGGGAGCCGTCGGTCGGCAGGGTCACGGAGCGGGTTCGCTCCGGTGCCGGAGAGGGGGGCCAAGGTCTCAGCCCTCCGAGGGGGCGAGGCGCTCCAGCTCCGCCTCGGTCGACTTCAGCAGGTCGTTCCAGGAGGCCTCGAACTTCTCGACGCCCTCGTCCTCCAGGACCTGGACCACCTCGTCGTAGGAGATCCCGATCTTCTCCAGCGCGTCGAGGTCCGCGCGTGCCTGCTCGTAGGTGCCGGTGACCGCGTCGCCGCGGATCTCGCCGTGCTCCTCGGTGGCCTCCAGGGTTGCCTCCGGCATGGTGTTCACCGTGTTCGGCGCGACCAGCTCCTCGACGTACATGGTGTCCTTGTACGCCTTGTCCTTCACCCCGGTGGAGGCCCACAGCGGACGCTGCCGGTTGGCGCCCGCCTTCTCCAGTGCGCTCCAGCGGTCCGAGGCGAATACCTCCTCGTACGCCTGGTAGGCCAGGCGCGCGTTGGCCACGCCCGCCTTGCCGCGCAGCGCCTTGGCCTCGTCGGTGCCCATTTCGTCGATCCGCCGGTCGATCTCGGTGTCCACCCGGGAGACGAAGAAGGACGCCACCGAGTGGATCTTCGACAGGTCCAGGCCGCGCTCCCTGGCCCTCTCCAGGCCCGTCAGGTAGGCGTCCATGACCTTGCGGTAGCGCTCCAGCGAGAAGATCAGCGTGACGTTGACGCTGATGCCGTTGCCGATGGTCTCGGCGATCGCCGGCAGGCCCGCCTCGGTGGCAGGGATCTTGATGAGGGTGTTCGGGCGGTCCACCAGCCAGGCCAGCTGCCGCGCCTCGGCGACCGTCGCCCTGGCGTTGTGCGCCAGGCGCGGGTCGACCTCGATGGAGACCCGGCCGTCCTGGCCGTCGGTGGCGTCGAAGACCGGGCGCATGATGTCGGCGGCGTCCCGGACGTCCGCCGTGGTGATCATGCGGATGGCCTCTTCGACGGTGACCCGGCGGGCAGCCAGGTCCGCGACCTGCTGGTCGTAGCCGTCGCCCTGCGAGATCGCCTTCTGGAAGATCGTCGGGTTGGTGGTGACGCCCACGACGTGCTGCTGGTCGATCAGCTCGGCGAGGTTGCCGGACGTGATCCGCTTGCGCGACAGGTCGTCCAGCCAGATCGCGACGCCTTCATCGGAGAGGCGCTTCAGTGCGTCTGTCATGGAAATTGCATCTCCTACGTGTCGTGTGTGAGCGTCAGCGCTGGGCGGCGGCGAGGGATTCCCGGGCCTTGGCGATCGATTCCCTCGCCTCGGCGGCGACGTGCTCGGCAGTGAAGCCGAACTCCCGGAAGAGCACCTTGCCGTCGGCCGAAGCACCGAAGTGCTCCAGGGAAACGATGCGCCCGGCGTCTCCCACGTACTTGTGCCAGGTGAGACCGACGCCCGCCTCGACCGCGACGCGCGCCCGCACGGCCGTGGGCAGCACGCTCTCCCGGTACCCCTGGTCCTGCTCCTCGAACCACTCCACGGACGGCATGGACACGACCCGCGTGGGCACACCGTCGGCCTGGAGCTGCTCGCGCGCCTCGACGGCGATGTGCACCTCGGAACCGGTGGCGATCAGGATCACCTGCGGCTCGGTGTTCCGCCCCTCGGGCCCTTCGGCCTCGAACAGGACGTAACCGCCCTTGGCTGCGTCGTCGTTGGGCTCGTACGTCGGAACGCCCTGGCGGGTGAGCGCGAGGCCGTGCGGCGCGCCCTTGCCGTACTCCTTGGTCCAGCGGGTGAGGATCTCGCGCCAGGCGATCGCGGTCTCGTTGGCGTCGGCCGGGCGGACGATGTTCAGACCCGGGATGGCGCGCAGCGACGCGAGGTGCTCGACGGGCTGGTGGGTGGGGCCGTCCTCGCCCAGGCCGATGGAGTCGTGCGTCCACACGTACGTCACCGGCAGGTGCATCAGGGCCGACAGGCGCACGGCGTTGCGCATGTAGTCGGAGAACACCAGGAAGGTGCCGCCGTAGACGCGGGTGTTGCCGTGCAGCGTGATGCCGTTCAGCTCCGCGCCCATCGAGTGCTCGCGGATGCCGAAGTGGATGGTGCGGCCGTACGGGTCGGCCTCCGGCAGCGGGTTGCCCTCGGGCAGGAACGACGACGTCTTGTCGATCGTGGTGTTGTTCGAGCCGGCCAGGTCGGCGGAGCCGCCCCACAGCTCGGGGATCACCTCGCCGAGCGCCTGGAGCACCTTGCCGGAGGCGGCGCGCGTGGCGACGCCCTTGCCCGTCTCGAAGACCGGGATCTTCTCGTCCCAGCCGGTGGGCAGCTCGGCCTTGGCGATGCGGTCGAACTCGGCGGCCCGCTCGGCGTTGCCGTTCCGCCACACCTGGAAGGACTTCTCCCACTCGGAGCGGGCCTGGCGGCCCCGCTCGAGAGCGCCGCGGGTGTGGTTCAGGACCTCGTCGGAGACCTCGAAGTGCCGCTCGGGGTCGAAGCCGAGGACGCGCTTGGTGGCCGCGACCTCCTCCTCGCCCAGCGCCGAGCCGTGTGCGGCCTCGGTGTTCTGTGCGTGCGGGGCCGGCCAGGCGATGATGGAGCGCATCGCGATGAAGGACGGCCGGTCGGTGACCGCCTTGGCCGCCTGGATCGCCGCGAAGATCGCCTGCGGGTCCAGGTCGCCGTCCGCCTTGGGCTCGACGCGCTGCACGTGCCAGCCGTAGGCCTCGTAGCGCTTCACCGTGTCCTCGGAGACGGCCGTCTCGGTGTCACCCTCGATCGAGATGTGGTTGTCGTCCCACAGCAGGATCAGGTTGCCGAGCTTCTGGTGGCCGGCCAGCGAGGAGGCCTCGGCGGAGATGCCCTCCTGCAGACAGCCGTCACCGGCGATGCAGTAGATGAAGTGGTCGAACGGGGACTCGCCCTGCGGGGCCTCGGGGTCGAACAGGCCGCGCTCGTAGCGGGCGGCCATCGCCATGCCCACGGCGTTGGCCACGCCCTGGCCCAGCGGGCCGGTCGTGGTCTCCACGCCGGCGGTGTGCCCGTACTCCGGGTGGCCCGGGGTCTTGGAGCCCCAGGTGCGGAACGACTTCAGGTCGTCCAGCTCCAGGCCGAAGCCGGCCAGGTACAGCTGGGTGTAGAGGGTCAGCGAGGAGTGGCCGGCGGACAGCACGAAGCGGTCGCGCCCCACCCACTGCGGATCGGCCGGGTCGTGCCGCATCACCTTCTGGAAGAGGGTGTAGGCGGCGGGAGCCAGGCTCATCGCCGTGCCGGGATGGCCGTTGCCGACCTTCTGTACGGCATCGGCGGCCAGGACGCGCGCGGTGTCCACCGCGCGCTGGTCCAACTCGGTCCACTCGAGGTCTGTGGTGGTCGGCTTGGTGCTCACCCTGGGTCAGGGCTCCTCTCCACATGTCGGATGCCGGTGTACGTGCCCGCGCACCGGCTGCCGGCGTTCTCGGCGTCGGCCGGCCGCTGCCGAGCCTATCCCGTAAGAACGTGCGTTTTTCCGCGTCATTCCAGAGTGAGGGGACTCCATGAGATCCGCCTCCCCACTGGCTGGTATCCCTGTTCGGCACATGAATACGGGGCCGCTCATCCGATCGCTCAATCGAGCCCCCGCACGCACGTCGGACGGTCGCCCGAACGGCCTCCGGCAGGCACCTCCAAGCACGTCCGCCAACACGACCCCACCCCCGCGAATGTCCGGGTCTGGGCAACGTCTACAGTGGCGTGGTACGCGCGAGCCCTTACCGTGAGTTCACATGGTGGGGGCTCGCTGGGATGTCTCTGTCAGGGGTGTGCGTGACGGCCGTCGAATCCCGTCCAGCGGGGCTGCTCGATGCGAGCCACCAGTCGAGCCACCGGCCGTTCGGGGCCCGTGTCAAGGCGTTCGTGGCGCTGACCAAGCCGCGGATCATCGAGCTGCTGCTGATCACCACCGTCCCGGTGATGTTCCTGGCGCAGCAGGGGGTGCCCGACCTGGGCCTGGTCCTGCTCACCTGCGTCGGCGGCTACCTGTCGGCGGGCGGCGCGAACGCGCTGAACATGTACATCGACCGGGACATCGACGCGCTCATGGACCGCACCTCGCAACGGCCGCTGGTGACCGGCATGGTCAGCCCGCGCGAGTGCCTCGCCTTCGGCATCACGCTTGCGGTCGTCTCGACGCTGCTGTTCGGACTCACCGTCAACTGGCTGTCGGCGTGGCTGTCGCTCGGAGCGCTCCTCTTCTACGTCGTCGTCTACACGATGATCCTCAAAAGGCGTACCTCGCAGAACATCGTCTGGGGCGGCATCGCCGGCTGCATGCCGGTGCTGATCGGCTGGTCCTCGGTCACGAACTCGATGTCCTGGGCGCCGGTCGTCCTCTTCCTCGTCATGTTCTTCTGGACGCCGCCGCACTACTGGCCGCTGTCCATGAAGGTGAAGGACGACTACGCGCGCGTGGGCGTGCCGATGCTGCCGGTCATCGCCTCCAACAAGGTCGTCGCCCGGCAGATCGTGATCTACAGCTGGGTGATGGTGGGGGTCTCGCTGCTGCTGACGCCCCTCGGCTACACCGGCTGGTTCTACACGGCGGTGGCGCTCGCGGCGGGCGGCTGGTGGCTGTGGGAGGCGCACGCGCTGCAGAACCGGGCCAGGGCCGAGGCGACCGGCGGAAAGCTCAAGGAGATGCGCCTGTTCCACTGGTCCATCACCTATGTGTCGCTGCTGTTCGTGGCGGTGGCGGTGGACCCCTTCCTGCGATGACCCCGCTCGGGGGTGCGTGGTCAAAACCACGCACCCATCCCGTCGCCGTTTGATCTACCCGTCGGTAGCATCCTGACCATGGCAGACACGCAGCAGGTTGACCCCAAGGCCGAGCGCAAGGCGACCCGACTCGCCCAGCGGATCGGCTCCTTCTCCAAGGCCCACGGCGGGGCCGAGGGGCAGGTCGCGTACATCGGGGAGCGCGGCGCCCGCATCGTCCTCGTCGGCGAGGACGGCACCTGGGGCGACATCGTGGCGCCCACCTACGCCATCGCCGAGAAGGCGGTGGAGAAGTCCGGAATCACCGTCCACGCGGAGTTCGACGGCGAGTTCGCGGCCAAGGTCAGGACGGGCCCGTACGAGTGGAGCCGCATGGCGGGGATCCAGGTCGGCGGCCCGAGCAACTCCTGAGCAACACCTGACACCGGGTTCACCCGTTAGGACCGTAGGGGCCACCGAGGAAACGGCCCGGGGACACGGTCCAGTCAGGGGGATTCCGGATGATCGAGACGCCGTCCCTCGTGGACCAGTACTGCCACGGCGTACTGAGGACGGAGCTGGGCCTCGGCACCTTCGAGGCCCAGCTGGCCCGGACCGAGGGCCCGCCCGCGCCGGGCACCACCCTCTTCGACACCCAGACCGGTTTCGCCGTGCGCCGCTGGTGCCCCCCGCTGCTCGGTCTGGAGCCGCACTGCCCGCCCGCGCGCTATCTCGCCCGGCGCCGTGAGCTCGGTGTCCTGGAGGCCGGCCGCAGGCTGCTGCGTGGCAGCGGCATCACGACCTACCTCGTCGACACGGGACTGCCCGGAGACCTCACCGGGCCCGGCGAGATGGCGTCCACGGCAGACGCCACCGCCCACGAGATCGTGCGCCTGGAACTCCTGGCGGAGCAGGTGGCGGACACCTCCGGCACCGTCGAGTCCTTCCTCGCCAACCTCGCCGAGTCGGTGCACGGTGCCGCCGCGCACGTTGTCGCCTTCACCTCGGTGGCCGGGGTACGGCACGGTCTGGCGCTCGCGCCCGAGCCGCCGGGACCGGGGGAGGTGCGGGGCGCGGCGGGCCGCTGGCTGGCCGGGCGGCGGGTCGGCGGGGAGCTGAGCGATCCGGTGCTGCTGCGGCACCTGCTGTGGATCGCGGTCGCCTCGGGGCGTCCGCTCCAGCTGCACGCCGGCCTCGGGGAGCCCGGCCTGCGCATCGACCGCACCGATCCGGTCCTGCTCACGGACTTCGTACGGGCGACGGCGGGCCTGGGCACGGACCTCGTGCTGCTGCACGGCTATCCCTTCCACCGCCACGCCGCCCATCTCGCCGGCGTCTTCCCGCATGTGTACGCCGACTCGGGCGCCGCCCTGGTGCGCACCGGTGCCCGGGCCGCCACGATCCTCGCCGAGATCCTGGAGCTGGCCCCCTTCGGCAAGATCCTCTTCTCCAGCGGCGCGCACGGGCTGCCCGAACTGCACGTGGTGGGGGCCCGGCTGTTCACCCAGGCGCTGGGCCGGGTGCTCGGCGGCTGGGTCGCCGAGGGGGCCTGGTCGCGGGGGGACGCGCAGCGGGTGGCCGCCATGGTCGCGGCGGGCAACGCGCGGCGCGTGTACGGGCTGGGGTGAGCCCGCGGGCCCGTGCCTAGGCCTTCGTCAGGGTCGCCTCGGCGGAGGGACCGGGCAGGTCGGCCACCGATTCCGGCCGCTGACGCAGCGACAGCAGCACGAGCAGCACCCCGACCCACACCAGGCACGAGCCCAGCATGTGCAGCGCGACCAGCACTTCGGGCAGGTGCGTGAAGTACTGGACGTAGCCGATGACGCCCTGACCGAGCAGGATCAGGAACAGGTCCCGGGTGCGGTGCAGTGGGCCCTTGGGGGCGTCGACGGCCTTGAGGACGAACCACAGGGCGAACGTCAGCGTCACCACGATCCAGGCGAGCACCGCGTGCAGCTTGGCGACTGTCTCCCAGTCGATCGGGATCCGGTCGACCTCCTTGGAGTCGCCCGCGTGCGGACCCGCGCCGGTGACCACCGTGCCCACCGCGATCAGCAGCACGCTCGCGGCGACCAGGAACCACACCAGCTGCCGCACGGCCGTGCCGACCAGCGGACGCGGCGCCGCGTCACCCTCGCGGGTGCGCTGCCACATCACCGTGGCGACCGCGATCAGCGCCGTGGACAGCAGGAAGTGCGCCGCGACCGTGTAGGGGTTCAGGCCGACGAGCACCACGACGCCGCCGAGCACCGCGTTGCCCATGACGACCCAGAACTGCGCCCAGCCCAGCCGGGTCAGACTGCGCCGCCACGGCTTCTGGGAGCGCGCGGCGATGATCGCCCAGCCGACGGCCGCGCACAGCACGTACGTCAGCATCCGGTTGCCGAACTCGATGACGCCGTGCAGACCCATCGCCCGGGTGGTGGTGAGCGAGTCGTCGGTGCAGGTGGGCCAGGTCGGGCAGCCGAGGCCCGAGCCGGTCAGCCGGACGGCGCCACCGGTGACGACGATGATCACGCCCATGGCGAGCGCGGCGAGAGCCGCCCGCTGGACGGTCCTCGGGTGCGGGGTCCAGCGTGCGGCGATGAAGGCGAGCGGGTTGCGCGCGGCGGCCACGGCGTCGGCGCGGGTCAGATTTGGCACGCGTCCCATCGTAGGCGGCTGCTTGTGCACGCTTTCACGAGGGTCCACCGGATGCCCTGCCTCCCTACTCCCAGCGGAAGAACCTCCCGGCGGCCGCCAGCCCCACGACCGCCCACGCGGCGAGGATGCCGAGGTCGCCCCAGGGCATGCCGCCCCCGTGCTGGAGCACGTCCCGCAGCCCGCCGGAGAGCGCGGAGATGGGCAGGAACTGCAGCACGTGCTGGACTCCGGAGGGGAACTTGGCCAGCGGCACGACCACCCCTCCGCCGACGAGCAGCAGCAGGAAGACCAGGTTGCCGGCGGCCAGCGTGGCCTCGGCCTTGAGCGTCCCCGCCATCAGCAGGCCCAGCCCGGAGAAGGCGGCCGTGCCGAGGACGAGCAGCAGGAGCACGGCGAGCGGGTTGCCGTGCGGCGACCAGCCGAGCGCGAAGGCGATCACGGTCAGCAGAACGACCTGCAGGACCTCCGTGACCAGCACGGACGCCGTCTTGGCGGCCATCAGGCCCCAGCGGGGCAGCGGCGTGGAGGCCAGCCGCTTCAGCACGCCGTAGCGCCGCTCGAAGCCGGTCGCGATGGCCTGGCCGGTGAAGGCCGTCGACATCACGGCGAGGGCGAGGACGCCGGGCGCGAGGAAGTCCACGGACCTGCCCGCGCCGGTGTCCACGATGTCCACGGAGCTGAACAGCACCAGCAGCAGCGTGGGGATGACCACGGTGAGCAGCAGCTGCTCGCCGTTGCGCAGCAGCATCCTGGTCTCCAGCACCGCCTGCGCCGCGATCATGCGGGGCAGCGGGGCCGCGCCGGGCTTCGGGGTGTACGTGCCCGTGGCGGGGCCGGTGGCAGTGGTCACGAGCGCAGCTCCTTGCCGGTCAGCTCCAGGAAGACGTCCTCCAGAGTGTGCCGCTCCACGGAGATCCTCTCCGGCATCACCCCGTGCTGGGCGCACCACGACGTCACCGTCGCGAGCAGTTGCGGGTCGACCCTGCCGGTGACCCGGTACGCGCCCGGTGTCAGCTCGGCGGCGGAGCAGTCGGCGGGCAGTGCCTTGAGCAGGGACCCGACGTCGAGACCGGGCCGGCCGGTGAAGCGCAGGGTGTTCTCCGCCCCGCCGCGGCACAGTTCCTCCGGGGAGCCCTGGGCGATGACCCGGCCCGCGTCGATGATCGCGACGTCGTCGGCGAGCTGCTCGGCCTCCTCCATGTAGTGCGTGGTGAGGATCACGGACACGCCGTCCGTGCGCAGGTCGCGCACCAGGTCCCAGGTGGCCCGGCGGGCCTGCGGGTCGAGTCCCGCGGTCGGCTCGTCGAGGAACACCAGCTCCGGCCGGCCCACGACGGCCATGGCGAGCGCGAGCCGCTGCTGCTGTCCACCGGACAGCCTGCGGTAGCTGGTCCGGCCGCCGCTGCCGAGCCCGAGCCGCTCGATGAGTGCGTCCACGTCCAGGGGCTGTGCGTGCAGCCTGGCGACATGGCGCAGCATCTCGTCGGCCCGCGCGCCCGAGTAGACGCCCCCGGACTGCAGCATCACACCGATCCGGGGTCTCAGCTCGGCGGACTGTCCGACCGGGTCGAGGCCCAGGACGCGCACCGTGCCGGCATCCGGCCTCCGGTACCCCTCGCAGGTCTCGACCGTCGTCGTCTTGCCCGCACCGTTGGGACCGAGCACGGCGGTCACACCCGCCTGGGCCGTCAGGTCGAGGCCGTCCACGGCGGTCTTCGTGCCGTACCGCTTCACCAGGGCCTGAACCTGGACCACGGGCTCACTTCGCATGGGTCCAGAGTCTAGGTACGCGCCGTGCGCCTCAGACGGGCGGGTGGCAGAACTCCTCCTCACGGGGCCGGTGCACCGGCGGCCACCGCTCGGCGTCGGCCACCGCGCCGGCCAGGCCGAACGGCCGCGGCGGCGCCCACCTTTCCCCGGACGACCGCACGGTCCCGTTCGAAGTCGTGTCCGGGCCCGCCGAACCGCACGGAGGCGATCGACACCCCGGTCACGGTCTCCCACCCGCCCGGACCGGGCCGTCCCACGTCGGCCAGCGGTGCCGGTGTCCGGTACCCGGCCAGATGGAAGCAGGTGCAGGAGCGTACCCGGCAACCCAGCAGGAGCACCCGGGCGCCGAGGGCCTCCAGGCCGGCCGGCGGGCTGTTCCCCACCGCCTCGACGGCGCGGGCGGTACCCCCGGCCCAGAGGGCCCCAGGACGACCGAGACGGCTCCGCCGCAGACCCGGCCGGGGGAACTCGGCGAGGAGTGCACCGGAAGGATCCCGCCCGGGCGCACACCCGGCTCGCGCAGCTGGGCCGCGACGGTGTCCCGGGTCACAAGAGGGCCCGGTCGGAGGGGGTGTCGGCGGGGTCGTGGAGCGTCGCCGAAGCCCCTCGCCGGCGCCACCGAAGTGATCGGGCCGTCCCCGGCGACCGCCGGGCCGCCGACCGTTTCCGCAGGTCGGATTAGGTTCACCTAAGTGACACAGGGCACCGTCCACCCGGACCAGCGCCGCTTGTCACGGCTCGAGGAATTACGCAACAATGGCGTTGTGAAAAACGTCGGCGAGGCTCGGGAGATCCCCACGGGGGCCCCTCAGGAGGAGCTCGCGGCTGGGTTGCGCTCGGACCGTTCGACACGCAACCGGGTCGCGCGGTCCATCCTGGACCACGGCCCGTCGACCGTCGCCGAACTGGCCGGCCGGCTGGGGCTCACCCAGGCCGCCGTGCGGCGCCATCTGGACGCCCTGGTCGCCGACGACGTCGTCGAGGCCCGGGAACAGCGGGTGTACGGGGCGCGTACCCGCGGCCGTCCCGCCAAGGTCTTCGCGCTCACCGACTGCGGCCGGGACGCCTTCGACCAGTCGTACGACACGCTCGCCGCGGACGCGCTGCGCTGGATCGCCCGGCAGGAGGGCGGCCAGGAGGCGGTCGCCGCCTTCGCCCGGGCCCGGATCGCCGCGCAGGCGAGCGCGTACCGCAAGGCCATCGAGGGTGCCACCCCCGACAAGCGCGCCGAAGCGCTGGCCAAGGCCCTGAGTGCAGACGGGTACGCTGCTACGGCGCGGAGCGCACCGGTCGGCGAGCAGCTCTGTCAGCACCACTGCCCGGTCGCCCATGTCGCGGAGCAGTTCCCCCAGCTGTGCGAGGCGGAGACGGAGATCTTCGCCGAACTGCTGGGTACTCACGTCCAGCGACTGGCGACCATCGCCCACGGCGACGGCGTCTGCACCACGTTCATCCCCAAGATTTCCAACGACGCATCTGCTAGCACGGCCGGGAGGAACCCCGCATGACTCTCCCCACGGAGACTGCCCACCCCGAACTCGAGGGCCTGGGCAAGTACGAATACGGCTGGGCCGACTCCGACGAGGCCGGAGCCTCTGCCAAGCGCGGTCTGAGTGAGCACGTCGTCCGGGACATCTCCGCGAAGAAGAACGAGCCGGAGTGGATGACCAAGCTCCGTCTCAAGGGCCTGAGGCTCTTCGAGAAGAAGCCCATGCCGAACTGGGGCTCGGACCTGTCGGGGATCGACTTCGACAACATCAAGTACTTCGTGCGCTCCACGGAGAAGCAGGCGGAGTCCTGGGAGGACCTGCCCGAGGACATCAAGAACACCTACGACAAGCTGGGCATCCCCGAGGCGGAGAAGCAGCGCCTCGTCGCCGGTGTCGCCGCCCAGTACGAGTCGGAGGTCGTCTACCACCAGATCCGCGAGGACCTGGAGGAGCAGGGCGTCATCTTCCTGGACACCGACACCGCGCTGAAGGAGCACCCGGAGCTCTTCAAGGAGTACTTCGGCACGGTCATCCCGGCCGGTGACAACAAGTTCGCGTCGCTGAACACCGCCGTGTGGTCGGGCGGCTCCTTCATCTACGTCCCGCCGGGCGTGCACGTGGAGATCCCGCTCCAGGCCTACTTCCGCATCAACACGGAGAACATGGGCCAGTTCGAGCGCACGCTGATCATCGTCGACGAGGGTGCCTACGTGCACTACGTCGAGGGCTGTACGGCCCCGATCTACAAGTCGGACTCGCTGCACTCCGCGGTCGTCGAGATCATCGTCAAGAAGAACGCCCGCTGCCGCTACACGACCATCCAGAACTGGTCGAACAACGTCTACAACCTGGTCACCAAGCGCGCCGTGGCCTACGAGGGCGCGACCATGGAGTGGATCGACGGCAACATCGGCTCCAAGGTGACGATGAAGTACCCGGCCGTCTACCTGATGGGCGAGCACGCCAAGGGCGAGACCCTCTCCATCGCCTTCGCGGGCGAGGGCCAGCACCAGGACGCCGGTTCCAAGATGGTCCACATGGCGCCGAACACCTCCTCCAACATCGTCTCCAAGTCGGTGGCGCGTGGCGGCGGCCGCACCTCCTACCGCGGACTGGTCGAGATCGGCGAGGGCGCCGCCGGGTCGAAGTCGAACGTGCTGTGCGACGCGCTGCTCGTCGACACGATCTCCCGCTCCGACACGTACCCGTACGTCGACGTCCGTGAGGACGACGTGTCCATGGGCCACGAGGCGACCGTCTCCAAGGTCTCCGAGGACCAGCTCTTCTACCTGATGAGCCGCGGTCTGAGCGAGTTCGAGGCGATGGCGATGATCGTGCGCGGCTTCGTCGAGCCCATCGCCAAGGAGCTGCCCATGGAGTACGCCCTCGAGCTCAACCGGCTGATCGAGCTGCAGATGGAAGGCGCGGTCGGCTGACCCCCGTCCTCCGCAGGCAGCAGCAGATTTCTTGACGTAGGAAGAGAGCACAACGACAGCCATGGCTGAGGCTCAGAACATTCCGGTGGGCTCCACCACCGCCGGCCAGATCGCGGTCGCCGCCGAGTCGACCGTCGCCACGCGCATGAGCGCGCCGCCCTCCTTCGACGTGGCGGACTTCCCGGTCCCGCACGGCCGTGAGGAGGAGTGGCGGTTCACTCCGCTGGAGCGCCTGCGCGGGCTGCACGACGGCACCGCGGTCGCGACCGGCGAGGGCGTGAAGGTCGTCGTCGAGGCTCCCGAGGGCGTGCGGGTCGAGACCGTCGGCCGCGACGACGCCCGGCTCGGCAGGGCGGGCACCCCGGTGGACCGCGTCGCCGCCCAGGCGTACTCCGCCTTCGAGAAGGCCTCGGTCGTGACCGTGCCGAAGGAGACCGTCCTCACCGAGCCGATCCGCATCGGCGTGCACGGCGAGGGCGGCACCGCCTACGGCCACCAGGTGATCGAGCTGGGCGCCTTCGCCGAGGCGGTCGTGGTCATCGACCACACCGGTGACGCGGTGCTCGCCGCCAACGTCGACTACGTGCTGGGCGACGGCGCCAAGCTGACCGTCGTGTCGGTCCAGGACTGGGACGAGAAGGCCGTCCACGTCGGCCAGCACAACGCGCTGGTCGGCCGCGACGCCTCCTTCAAGTCGGTCGTGGTCACCTTCGGCGGCGACCTCGTACGACTGCACCCGCGAGTGTCGTACGCGGGCACCGGAGGCGAGGCCGAGCTGTTCGGGCTCTACTTCACCGACGCGGGCCAGCACCAGGAGCACCGCCTCCTGGTCGACCACAACACCCCGCACTGCAAGTCGAACGTCGCCTACAAGGGCGCGCTCCAGGGCGACAACGCGCACGCCGTGTGGATCGGCGACGTGCTGATCGAGGCCAAGGCCGAGGGCACCGACACCTACGAGATGAACCGCAACCTGGTTCTGACCGACGGCGCCCGGGTCGACTCCGTGCCGAACCTGGAGATCGAGACCGGCGAGATCGTCGGCGCCGGCCACGCCTCCGCCACCGGCCGCTTCGACGACGAGCAGCTCTTCTACCTGATGGCCCGCGGCATCCCGGAGCACGACGCCCGCCGCCTGGTGGTCCGCGGCTTCTTCGCCGAGCTGGTCCAGCAGATCGGTGTCGCCGACATCGAGGAGCGCCTCATCGCCAAGATCGAGCAGGAGCTGGAGGCGTCGGTCGCATGACCACCTTCGTACGCGCCTGTGGGCTGAGCGAGCTGGAGGAGAACACCCCGAAGCGGGTGGAACTCGACGGCACGCCGGTCTCGGTCGTGAAGACCGAGGGGGAGGTGTTCGCCATCTTCGACATCTGCTCGCACGCGAACGTCTCGCTCGCCGAGGGCGAGGTGGAGGACTGCCAGATCGAGTGCTGGCTGCACGGCTCCAGCTTCGACCTGCGCACCGGCAAGCCGTCCGGCCTTCCCGCGACGCGCCCCGTCCCCGTATACCCCGTAAAGATCGAAGGGGACGACGTGCTCGTCTCCCTCACCCAGGAGTCCTGAGGCACCCATGGCAACGCTTGAAATCCGAGACCTGCACGTCACCGTCGAGGCCGACAACGCCACGAAGGAGATCCTCAAGGGCGTCGACCTCACCGTGAAGCAGGGGGAGACGCACGCCATCATGGGCCCCAACGGCTCGGGCAAGTCGACCCTCGCCTACTCGCTCGCGGGTCACCCCAAGTACACGGTCACCGGCGGCACCGTGCTGCTCGACGGCGAGGACGTCCTGGAGATGTCCGTCGACGAGCGCGCCCGCGCGGGCCTGTTCCTGGCGATGCAGTACCCGGTGGAGGTCCCCGGCGTCTCGGTCTCCAACTTCCTGCGCACGTCCGCGACCGCGATCCGCGGCGAGGCCCCCAAGCTGCGCACCTGGGTCAAGGAGGTCAAGGAGACCATGGAGCGTCTCCACATGGACCCCTCCTTCGCCGAGCGCAACGTCAACGAGGGCTTCTCCGGCGGTGAGAAGAAGCGCCACGAGATCCTCCAGCTGGAGCTGCTCAAGCCGAAGATCGCGATTCTCGACGAGACGGACTCCGGCCTGGACGTCGACGCCCTGCGGATCGTCTCCGAGGGCGTGAACCGCGTCCGCGGGACCGGCGAGGTCGGCACCCTGCTGATCACGCACTACACGCGCATCCTGCGCTACATCAAGCCCGACTACGTCCACGTCTTCTCCGGCGGCCGGATCGTCGAGTCCGGCGGTGCCGAGCTCGCCGACAAGCTGGAGGACGAGGGCTACGAGGCGTACACGAAGGGTGGCGCATCCGCGTGACACAGCTGCCGGGCCTCCTCGACACCGAGGCGATCCGCAAGGACTTCCCCGTCCTGGACCGGGTCGTCCACGACGGCAAGAAGCTCGTCTACCTGGACAACGCGGCGACCTCCCAGACCCCGCGCCAGGTGCTCGACGTGCTGGCCGAGTACTACGAACAGCACAACGCCAACGTCCACCGCGGCGTGCACGTGCTCGCCGAGGAGGCCACGGCGCTGTACGAGGGCGCACGCGACAAGGTCGCGGCGTTCATCAACGCGCCGAGCCGCGACGAGGTGATCTTCACCAAGAACGCCTCCGAGTCGCTCAACCTCGTGGCGAACATGCTCGGCTGGGCCGACGAGCCCTACCGCGTGGACCACGAGACCGAGATCGTCATCACGGAGATGGAGCACCACTCCAACATCGTCCCCTGGCAGCTGCTCGCGCAGCGCACGGGCGCGAAGCTGAAGTGGTTCGGCCTGACCGACGACGGCCGCCTCGACCTGTCGAACATCGACGAGATCATCACGGAGAAGACGAAGATCGTCTCCTTCGTGCTGGTGTCCAACATCCTCGGCACCGTGAACCCGGTCGAGGCGATAGTCCGCCGGGCTCAGGAAGTCGGCGCCCTGGTCTGCATCGACGCCTCCCAGGCCGCCCCCCACATGCCGCTGGACGTGCAGGCCCTGCAGGCCGACTTCGTGGCCTTCACCGGCCACAAGATGTGCGGCCCGACCGGCATCGGCGTGCTCTGGGGCCGCCAGGAACTGCTGGAGGACCTGCCTCCGTTCCTCGGCGGCGGCGAGATGATCGAGACGGTGTCGATGCACTCGTCGACATACGCCCCCGCCCCGCACAAGTTCGAGGCGGGCACCCCGCCGATCTCGCAGGCGATCGGTCTGGGCGCGGCGATCGACTACCTGAACGCGATCGGGATGGACAAGATCCTCGCCCATGAGCACGCCCTCACCGAGTACGCGGTGAAGCGGCTGGCGGAGGTGCCCGACCTCAGGATCATCGGCCCCACCACGGCCGAGGACCGGGGCGCGGCGATCTCCTTCACACTGGGCGACATCCACCCGCACGACGTGGGCCAGGTTCTCGACGAGCAGGGCATCGCGGTGCGCGTGGGCCACCACTGCGCGCGGCCGGTCTGCCTCAGGTACGGAATTCCTGCGACCACGCGAGCGTCGTTCTATCTGTACTCCACGCCGGCCGAGATCGATGCTCTGGTCGACGGCCTGGAGCACGTACGGAACTTCTTCGGCTGACGGGACGGGACGAGCGATCGCATGAAGCTGGACTCGATGTACCAGGAAGTCATCCTGGACCACTACAAGAACCCGCACGGGCGTGGTCTTCGGGATGGCGACGCCGAGGTGCACCACGTGAACCCGACGTGCGGCGACGAGATCACCCTCCGAGTGAAGTACGACGGCACGACGGTCAAGGACGTCTCCTACGAGGGCCAGGGCTGCTCCATCAGCCAGGCCTCGGCGTCCGTGCTGAACGAACTCCTGGTCGGCAAGGAGCTGGCCGAGGCACAGAAGATCCAGGAGACCTTCCTGGAGCTGATGCAGTCCAAGGGCAGGATCGAGCCCGACGAGGCGATGGAGGAGGTCCTGGAGGACGCGGTCGCGTTCGCCGGGGTGTCCAAGTACCCGGCCCGGGTCAAGTGCGCCCTGCTCAGCTGGATGGCCTGGAAGGACGCGACGGCCCAGGCGCTGGACGGCGCCGACGCCGAAAGGAAGACCGCATGAGCGAGACCGTGGAGATGAAGCCGGCCTCGGAGGAGGAGCTCCGCGAGGCCCTGATGGACGTCGTCGACCCCGAGCTGGGCATCGACGTCGTCAACCTGGGCCTGATCTACGGCATCCACGTCGACGAGGCGAACATCGCGACCGTCGACATGACCCTGACGTCGGCGGCCTGCCCGCTGACGGACGTCATCGAGGACCAGGCCAAGTCCGCCACCGACGGCCTCGTCAACGAGCTGCGCATCAACTGGGTCTGGATGCCGCCGTGGGGCCCCGACAAGATCACCGACGACGGCCGCGAACAGCTGCGGGCGCTCGGCTTCAACGTCTGAGAGCCACCGGCTGCCGCCGAGCACACGGGAAACGGCGAGGTCCACCCGGACTTCGCCGTTTCCCGTGTGCGGGGCCGTCCGTCCCCGGCCCGTCCGTCCCCGGCCGGAACGCCGTGGGCGGGGCCGACCGGCACGTGAGACGGGTCCGGCACCGGTTGGCCGGTGCGCTCGCCCTCACGTTAGGTTTCCTTCTATGACCGACACGACTGCTCCCCGCACCACCGGCGCCGTGGCCGCCGGACTTGCCACGATCGCCTCCGACGGCACCGTTCTCGACACCTGGTTCCCCGCGCCCGAGCTGACGGACGAGCCCGGTCCGGCCGGTACCGAGCGGCTGTCGGCCGAGCGGGCCGCGGAACTGCTCGGCGGCGGCGCGACCGCGGCGATCGGGCCGGACGCCCGCCGGGGCGTCGAAGTGGTCGCGGTCCGCACGGTCGTCGCCTCGCTCGACGAGAAGCCGATCGACGCGCACGACGTCTACCTGCGCCTGCACCTGCTCTCGCACCGCCTGGTCAAGCCGCACGGCCAGAGCCTGGACGGCATGTTCGGCTTCCTGGCCAACGTCGCCTGGACCTCGCTCGGCCCGGTCGCCGTCGACGACGTCGAAAAGGTGCGCCTCAACGCCCGTGCCGAGGGCCTGCACCTGCAGGTGACCTCCATCGACAAGTTCCCGCGCATGACGGACTACGTCGCCCCCAGGGGCGTCCGCATCGCCGACGCCGACCGGGTCCGCCTCGGCGCGCACCTCGCCGAGGGCACCACCGTGATGCACGAGGGCTTCGTGAACTTCAACGCGGGCACCCTCGGCACCTCCATGGTCGAGGGCCGCATCTCCGCGGGCGTCGTGGTCGGCGACGGCTCGGACATCGGCGGCGGCGCCTCCACGATGGGCACGCTCTCCGGCGGCGGCAACGTGATCATCTCCATCGGCGAGCGCTGCCTGGTCGGCGCCGAGGCGGGCGTGGGCATCGCCCTCGGCGACGAGTGTGTCGTCGAGGCCGGCCTCTACGTCACCGCCGGCACCCGGGTGACCATGCCCGACGGCCAGATCGTCAAGGCCCGCGAGCTCTCCGGTGCCTCCAACATCCTCTTCCGCCGCAACTCGGTCACCGGCGCGGTCGAGGCCCGCCCGAACAACGCGGTCTGGGGCGGCCTGAACGAGATCCTGCACAGCCACAACTGACCACCGGCGGCCGTGACCTGCGGCCGCCTCATCGATCGACGTCCTGACCTGCTGCCGAGCTGTCGGCAGTCGTCGGCGTCGGTCGTCGCTGAGCGCCCTTCCACGGCCCGAGGACGGCCCGGGAGGGCGCCTTGCGTGTCCGGCGCCGTACGGTCGTTGCACGGCCACGTGGGGGAACAGCTCCACCTGCCCCACCCGCTCGGGACGTCCCACGCCCGGGGAGCCCACGACACACGGCAGGTCGGGCTGGGTGTCACACAGCTCGGCCAGGACCCGGCGTGTTCCAGCATCGCGGAGACCGCCGGCGGAAGGCCGAACACCGTCGCGTGCGGAGTGGCGAACACCCGATGTCCGCGCCGCGGCAGCTGGGACCTCAGCTCACCCGAAGCGGCGATGCGCCGTCGTGCCGGTGCCCGTTACGGCTTCAGGGAGTTGGCGAACTCCGCAAGCGTCGCGAAGTCCGGCTGCCGCAGTCCGGCCTCCGCGTCGACGAGGTGCAGCAGCGCCGGCCCGGGATGCTCGGCGGCCACGTAGGCCGTGTCCGCGGGGCTCTGCTCGTCGTCCACCCAGGCGAAGGGGCGCCCGGCGGCGTACGCCACGATCGCCTCGGTCTTCCAGTGCACCGCGTCGGGCCGGACGGCGAACAGGCCCGTGCCGAAGTCGACGTACGGCAGCTCGGGCAGGCCGACGACCGGGCCGATCCAGCGGTTCGCCGAGTCCATCCACGTGGTGGCCCAGCACAGCTCGTAGCCGAGCGCCAGCAGCGCCGGGCCGTGCGAGGGGTTCAGCCGGACCCGCAGCGCCCGGCCCGGGTGCAGGGCCACCGTGATGGTCGTATAGCCCTCGGGCTGCTCCGGCTGGGCCGCCCACGGGTTGAGGGGGCCGTCGACGTCGAGGAACAGCAGTGGGCGGCTCACGGGGCCACCGTACGACACCGGGGCAGGAGGCCGGCGGACCATCCGCGGTCCGCGGTCCGGCGGCCTCCTACTCCGCCACCGGCCGTTCGGCCGCCGGCACCGGCACCGGTTCGGCCGCCGTCACCACCGGTTCGGCCGCCGTCACCGGGCGCTCGTCCGCGGTGACCGGCCCTTGGGCCGTCGTCAGCCGTTCGTACGCCGTCACCAGCCTGTCGACCGTCTCCGGGCCGGCGGCCCGCAGCGGCGCGCGCACCGGGCCCGCGGGCAGCCCGAGCGCGCCGAGCAGGCCCTTGACGGTGACCGTGCCGGGCAGGCCGGCAGACATGATCAACTCGATGAGTTCGGTGGCCTGTTGCTGCAGCCGGGCCGCCCGTGTGGTGTCACCCGCGTCGAACGCGTCCAGAACGGCGCGGAGTTGGCGTGGCGTGGCGTTGGCGACCGTGCTGACGTATCCGGCGCCGCCGACGGCGTACAGGGCGAGGTTGTGCTCGTCGCAGCCCGCGTAGAACGCCAACTCCGTGCGGGCCAGCAGCTTCTGGACGCCGAGGAAGTCGTAGGAACAGTCCTTGACCGCGACGACGCGCGGGTGTTCGGCCAGCCGGAGCATGGTGTCCGGCTCGATGCGGGTGCCGGTGCGGCCGGGGATGTCGTACAGCACGACCGGCACCGCGGAGGCGTCCGCGACCTCGTGGAAGTGCGCCTCGACGGCGTCCTGCGGCGGCCTGCTGTAGTACGGCGTCACCACCAGTACCGCGTCGGCGCCCGCCTTCCCGGCCGCCAGCGCCAGCTCGACGGTGTGCCGGGTGTCCGCGGTACCCACGCCCGCGACGATCGAGGCGCGGTCCCCGACCGCCTCGCGCACCGCCCGGACGAGGGCCGCCTTCTCGCCGTCCGTCGTGGTCGGGGACTCGCCCGTCGTTCCGCTGAGCACAAGACCGTCGCACCCCTCGGCCACCAGCCGGGCGGCGAGCCGCTGGGCGCCGTCCAGGTCGAGCGTGCCCGACGTGGTGAAGGGCGTGATCATGGCGCACAGGGCGCGGCCGAAGGGAGGATCTGGGGTCGCTGCGATCGTCATGGGGGTAGTGTCGGCAGCCCGATCGTGAAGCACCACTTAATTCTTCTACGCGATATTGATAAGCATCGCTGGATAGATGGTCCCCTGTCCAAAATGGCCCGTCATGGGTCACCATGGCAGGAGGTCACCGACGGGCAGGTCATGGGAGGCGTCATGAAGCTCGGCAAGGCACTGGCCACCGGAGTCGCTCAGGAGCGGCCGCGGGCCGCCGGCGAGGAGCTGGAACTTCCAGAGGACATCCAGCAGATCCAGCAGATCCGGCAGCCGGAGCCGCAGGCTGCCGCGCCCGAAGAGGTCCCGGCCGCCCGATGAGGCTGCGGCTGCCCGCGGAACGCCCGACGGAGCCGCCGACCGGATACAAGATCGCCCACCCGGTGCTGTCCAGGGACGGCACCCGGGCCCACTTCACCGGTGTGTCGCTCGGCGGCGCGCTGCCGTACGGCGTCGTCGCCGACGCGGCCTGCGTCTACGGCCGCCGGCACCGGCCGCCCGTGCGCCTGTGCGACTGCGGCTTCCACTGCGTGCACGAACGCGCGGCCGCCGAGGCGCTGCTGTGCACGGCCGAGCACCGGGCGGCCGTACTGCTGGAGGTCTCCGTCCTCGGCGCCTACATCCGTTTCGAGCGCGGCTTCCGCTACGCCCGCCAGCGGGTGCGCGAGGCAATCGTGGGGCCGTGCGCCTGTGGCGCGCCCGCCGGCGCGCTGGCCGACGCCGGCTGGGGCAGACCGGGCTGGTACGCCCTGGCCGCCGCGTGCGCGGGCTGTGCGCGGGGCCGTACTTCGCTGACCCTCGCCGGTTTCGCCCGGCTGGCCGGGGACGGGCTGCGCGTCGTGGCCGGCGGCGGCCTCCCGGGTCCGGCCGGGAGTCCGGCTGCCGGATCGGCTGCCGGATCGGCGGTGCCCGGCGGGTTTGCGGGGCCGGGCGGGCCCGAAGGGCTCGGGGTTCCGGAACTCGTCGCCGAGGCCGCACTGTTGCAGGCGCGGCTCGACTGGTTCCAGACGCAGCTGGGCCGGCTCGGCGAGCGGGGGCCTGGCGGCGCGGGCCAGGGGTAGCGGAGGCACCAGGGGGGTACCCGGGGGTTCCGGACCGAGAGGAGGCGGGACACCGTGACCGGGACCATCGATGCCAGGCCTGTGCGCGACGAGCACCACCCGGTGGTCGGCCACTCGGCGGGCGTCCGTTCGGTGGGCGACCGTTCGGTGGGCGAACTCGTCCAGCAGGCGACCGAACAGCTCTCCCAGCTCGCACGGCAGGAAATGAGCCTCGCCCGGGTCGAGCTGGCCCAGAAGGGGCGGCGCATGAGCCGCGGCGGCGAGCTGCTCGGCGCCGCCGGCGCCATCGGCTATGTCGGGCTGATCGCGCTGGCGGGCACGGCCGTCGCCGCGATCGCGCTGGCGCTGCCCGTGTGGGCCTCGGCGCTCATCGTGACGGCCGTGCTGTTCGCGGTCGCGGGTGTGCTGGCGCTGGCCGGCCGCGCCCAGCTGCGGCGCGCCGCACCGCCCACACCGGAGGAGACGCTCGGCAGCGTCAAGGCGGATGTCGAGGAAATCAGGGAAAGGGCGCACCACCGATGACGGACATGACGCACGGGGCGGACGGGGGGCCGGAGCGGGCCACCGGCGCGAAGGGCCCCGACGAGCTCAGGCAGCAGATAGCACAGACCAGGAGTCAACTGGGCGACACTGTGGAGGAGTTGGCCGCGAAGGCCGATGTGAAGGGCCGGGCCAGGGCCCGCGCGGCCGACCTGCGGGACAAGGCCGGCGCGATGACGGTCCAGTTGCGCAGCACCGCCGCGCAGGCCGGGCACCGGGTCCAGGAAACGGCGACCCAGGCCGGGCACCGGGCCCAGGAGAAGGCGGTGCACGCCGGGCACCTGGCCCAGGAGCGGGCGAGCCATGCCGGCCACACGGTCCAGGAAAGGGCGGTACAGGCGGGCCACACGGTCCAGGAGCGGGCGGTACAGGCGGGCCACACGGTCGAGCACTCCGTCCCGCGGAGCATGGAGTCCGCGGTGCAGGCGTGCCGCCGCAACCCGCGGCCGCTGATGATCGCGGGCGCGGCGGGCGCGACTCTCGTGACGGCGGTGCTGCTGCTGCGCCACTACCGGCACCACTGACGGCCGCCTGCCCATCCGGCCGCCCCACACGTATCGGCCGAGGCCGCCCCCGCCCCACCGGCGGGGGCGGCCTCGTGCCGCCGCCGGGCAGCGCCGCCCCCGGCCCGCCGGCGACCTGCCGGCTCACCACGTCCACACCGGCACCCCGTCCTGAACTGCGCCGAATGGGAGAGCGCCCAGGCGCACCAGGCGCACCAGGTCCGTGCCGCACCCGGTGCGGCACCGGTCCCGGCACCCGCCCAGGTGCCCGGTCCGGTGTCCCTCCCGGCGTCCCTCCCGCGTCCGTCCCGCGTCCCTCCCGCGTCCGTCCCGTCATCCCGAGCAGGCCGTACGCTGCGCCTCCTGCCACTCGCAGACGGGGCACAGGGTGATCCCCTTGTACGACTCCGGGTACTCCGTCGGCTCCCGGCACAGCACGCACTCCGCGTACGGCGGCCCGCCGGCCCTGGGCGGCCCGGCCGCGTCGATCAGGCAGTAGTCGATGGAGCCGTCGTCACTCATGACTTCAGGGTAGGACGGCCGGACGGTCAGGAGCGGCCGGTCGCGGCGCCGATCAGGTCGGACACCTTCACGAAGCGGTAGCCCTTCTTGCGCAGCTCCGGCACGACCGCCCGCACCACCCGCTCGGTCGTCGGGGCGGCGCTGCGGGTGCAGTGCATGACCACGACCGAGCCCGGCTTCACCCCGTCCAGCACCTGCCGCGCCACCGCGTCCGCGTCCGACGCGAAGGCGTCGCCGCTCACCACGTCCCACTGGACGGCGGTGACGCCGAGACCGCTGAGCGCCCGCAGCGCCTGCTTGTCGTAGCAGCCGCCGGGGAAGCGGAAGTACGGCATGGCGTGCGCCACGCCCGCCTTGCGGAACGCCGTGTACGCGCGCTCCACGTCCGAGCGCATCCGGTCGGCGGAGACCGTCGGCAGTCCGTAGCAGTCCCCGGTGAAGGCGTAATGGCTGTAGGAGTGGTTGGCGAGCTCGAAGAGGGGGTCGTGGCCGATGGACCGGGCCTCGTCCGGGTACTCCTCGGCCCAGCGGCCCGTCATGAACACCGTGGCCGGCACCTTCAGCGCGCGCAGCGCGGCGATGAGCGCCGGGTTGTCGAAGTGCTCGCCCGCCGCCGCGCGCGGTCCCTGGTCGGCGGTCATGTCGGCGTCGAAGGTGAAGGCGACCGTCTTCCCCTTGGTTCGCGGGCCGTTGGTGAAGACGGGGGTCAGGCCGCCGGGGCCGGACGTGAGGGTCGGCGGCCGGGAGGGCGCCGCGGTGCTCGCGGTGGCGGCGGGGGACTTCGAGGGGGCCGGTCGTCCGGCCTGGGGGGCCTGGGCGGTGCCGCAGGCTGCGAGGGCGGTGGCGAGGGCGGCGCTCAGGGCGCAGGTGGCCGTAATTCGTCGTACAAGTCGGATCACCGGACGAAAGTAGGACGCCTGCCGGTCATATGAACGGCAGCGCGGCCGTGCGATCACCCGCGCGGTGGTCCCCGGTCGCCGGGATCACCCGCCCGAGGGCACCGGTCCTGCAGTCCTGCTGCCGGGTGCTCAGCGGTTCAGCGGGCGAGGACGGGTGCTCAGAGGCCGAAACGGCCGGTGAGGGTACCGACGGCCAGTGCGTGGCCGGTCAGGGCGTGGCGCACGTCGCCGGCCGTGGACCGGGGGCCGAGGCCGAGGTGCCGGTCGGCGGCGTAGACCGTGAAGACGTAGTGGTGCGGTGTGCCGTGGGGCGGGCAGGGGCCGCTGTAGCCCTTCTTCGTGAAGCTGTTGCGCCCCTCGGCGGCCCCTGGGGGTGCCGTGCCCGCGTCCAGGTGCGTGGTGTGCGGGTCTATGTCCCACACCAGCCAGTGCGTGTACGTGCCGTGCGGTGCGTCGGGGTCCTCGACCAGCAGGGCGAGGCCGGCGGTGTGCGCCGGGATCCGGGAGAACGTCAGCGGCGGCGAGACGTTCTCGCCCGCGCACGTGTAGCGGCGGGGGATGGTGCGGCCGTCGGCGAAGGCCGGGCTCGAGACGGTCATCCGCCGTGCGGCGGTGGGCGTGGGGCCGGCCGGATCGCCTCCGCCGCCCCCGCAGGCCGAGACCAGCGCCAGCGTCAGCGCCGCGCCGCCCAACACACCCCTGCTCCGCATGCCCGGCACGCTATCCGCGCCCCGCACCGACCGCTACCGCACGGCGACGACCGACCGGCTCCCGGCGCCCCCGGCGCGGGGCACGGGCGTGTGGGCGGGCTGCTCTGCTGGTGCGGGTCGGGGTCGGGTCGTAGCGGGGCGGGTCGTAGCGGGGGCAGAGGGGGGCAAGGGCAGAGGCAGTGGCGGGGGCGGAGGCCGAGGAGTCACTCCTCGGTGGACTGGGTGACGGGGTCGGAGGCGACCGCGTCGGCCGTGGATCTGACGGGGGTGGTGGCGGCATCGCCGGGGGTGAACCCGTTCGCCTCGGGGCCGGTGGCGGCGCGGTCGGTGGCCTGCTCGACCTCCCGGGGCGCATCGGTGTCGCGGGCGGCCGGCCGCCGTGGCTCCGGTTCCGGCTGCTGCGGGGCCCGCTCCAGGAAGCGCAGGAGCTCTACGGGGAAGGGCAGGACGAGCGTGGAGTTCTTCTCGGCGGCGACCGCGACCACGGTCTGGAGCAGCCGCAGTTGCAGGGCCGCCGGTGTGGCCGCCATCTGCTGGGCGGCCTCGGCCAGCTTCTTCGATGCCTGGAACTCCGCGTCCGCGTTGATGATGCGGGCGCGCCGCTCCCGGTCGGCCTCGGCCTGCCGGGCCATGGACCGCTTCATCGACTCGGGCAGGGAGACGTCCTTGATCTCGACGCGGTCGATCTGCACGCCCCATCCCACGGCCGGGCTGTCGATCATCAGCTCCAGGCCCTGGTTGAGCTTCTCGCGGTTGGACAGCAGGTCGTCGAGGTCGCTCTTGCCGATGATCGAGCGCAGCGACGTCTGGGCCATCTGCGAGACGGCGAACTTGTAGTCCTCGACGCGGATGAGCGCGTTCGCCGCGTCGACCACCTTGAAATAGACGACGGCGTCCACGCGCACCGTCACGTTGTCCCGGGTGATGCCCTCCTGGGCGGGGATCGGCAGCGTGACGATCTGCATGTTGATCTTGTACATCCGGTCCACGAACGGCACGATCAACGCCAGACCGGGCGCGCGCGCCTCGCCGGCCAGCCGGCCGAGCCGGAACACGATTCCGCGCTCGTACTGCTTGACGACCCGCACCGCGGCGGCGAGGTACACGAGCCCCACACAGCCCGCGGCGATCACTGTGGTCACTACTTCCTGCACCATGACGACGACTCCTATACCAGCCGTCCGTGCCCCATATGGGTTTGATGCAACGATATGCCCGGTACGGGATCGCGGTCGAGCGACCGGGACCGAGTCACCGTGGCCGGGCGACCGGGGGCGGGCCCTGGACCGGCAGCGCTGTCGGTCACGCCGTGGGGTCACGCCATCGGCTTGGTGACCCTCACCGGTTCGGTGCCGGCGGCGCTGTGGCGCTCCGCCCAGTTCTCCAGCGCCGTACGGCAGGCGTGGTCGAGATGGTGCAGCCCGGCCAGGTCCAGCTCCACGGGCCGGTCCTGGGGCAGCGCCTCCAGGCTGTCCAGGATCCGTGGCAGCCGCAGGAAGGTCGCGTTGCCCGACAGATTCGCCCGTACCGGGCCCGCTCCCTTGTCGACCACCTCCAGCTTCACGTGCGAGGCCTCCCAGGCGGTCTTGGCCACCGACAGGGCCAGGCCGATCAGCACGCCCTCGAACATGTTCACCGCGACGATGGACACGGCCGTGACCACCAGGATCAGCGCCTCGCCCCGGTATGTGCGCCACAGCGACGCCACCTGGCGGAAGGGGATCAGCTTCCAGCCGGCGTGCACGAGGATGCCGGCGAGGGCCGGCAGGGGTATGAGCGCCAGCGCGGACGGCAGCAGCGCGGCGAACAGCAGCAGCCACACGCCGTGCAGCACTCGCGAGGCCTTGGTGCGGGCGCCGGCGTGGACATTGGCGGAGCTGCGCACGATCACCGCGGTCATCGGCAGCGCGCCGACCAGACCGCACACCGCGTTGCCCGCGCCCTGGGCCATCAGCTCCTTGTCGTACCGCGTGCGCGGGCCGTCGTGCAGCCGGTCCACGGCCGCCGCGCTGAACAGGCTCTCCGCCGAGGCGATGAGCGTGAAGGCGAGGATCGTGCCGTAGACCGCCGGGTTCGCCAGCTTGCCGAGGGCGTCCGTGCCGGGCGGCTGGATCGCGCCGAGCAGGCCCTGTACCTCCACCGTGGCGACCGGCAGACCGAGGGCGAGGGAGGCCAGGGTCGCCAGCAGTACCGCGGTGAGCGCCCCCGGTACGGCCCGTACCCGCTTCGGCAGCCGCTTCCACAGCACGAGCACGGCTATGGTGCCCGCGCCGACCCCCAGCGAGACCAGGGCCTCGGTGCTGCCGAGGACGTCGGCGAGCGCCGCCGGCATCCCCGCGATCTTGCCGAGCCCGGACACCGGGGCCCTCAGGCCGGCCGCCGCGTACAGCTGGCCCGCGATGATCACGAGCCCGATGCCGGCCAGCATGCCCTCGACCACCGACACCGAGATCGCCCGGAACCAGCGGCCCAGCCGCAGCGCGCCCATGGCGAGCTGGAGCAGCCCGGTGGCCAGCACCAGCACGCCGAGCGCCGGCAGCCCGAACTGCCGGACGGCCTCGAGGACCAGCACCGTCAGTCCGGCGGCCGGGCCGGACACCTGCAGGCGGCTGCCGGGCAGCAGCCCCGTGACGATGCCGCCGACGATGCCGGTGACCAGGCCGAGTTCGGCCGGGACGCCGGAGGCGACGGCCACGCCGACGCACAGCGGCAGCGCGACCAGGAAGACGACGAGGGAGGCGGCGAAGTCCTGCCTCAGGAACGGGAACCTGGCTGTCGCGGTCGTCATGGCGGCGCTCACAGGGCCGTGAAGGTGTCGGTCTGCGGGCGGTGCGCGAGGACGGCACCGGTGTGCACCTCGTAGTACCAGGCGTGCAGGTTCAGCCGGCCCTCCGCCAGCTTCCCCGCGATGCACGGGTACGAGCGCAGCCGCAGCAGCTGCGCCAGGACGTGCCCCTGGACGCCCTCGGCGACCGCGGGGTCCTCCACGGCGCCCTTGGGCCGGGGGGTGGCACCGGCCAGCCAGTCGCGGACGGCGGGTACGGCGTCGAGGTCGTCGCCACGGACGAGGGCACCGACGGCGCCGCAGTGCGAGTGGCCGCAGACGACGACGTCACGGACGCCGAGCACCTCCACCGCGTACTCGATGGTGGCCGCCTCGCTGGTGGGGTGCTCGGAGGCGTACGGGGGCACGATGTTGCCCGCGGTTCGCAGCTCGAAGAGCTCGCCGGGGCGGGCGCCCGTGATCAGGGCCGGGACGACCCGGGAGTCGGAGCAGGTGATGAACAGGACCTCGGGGGACTGGCCTTCGGCGAGTTCGGCGAACTCCTCAGGGCGCTGTCCGAACGTACGGGCGTTGTCGATGAGGGGCTGCATGTGGTGACCTCCTGGCGCGTCGTGGGGGCGCGTCGGGCTTGCACGACAGTGGTGGGGGGAAGCGCTGTGCCGCGGGGCAGCGCCGCTCGGGCGCTTGGGTGATCGGTCGCTCGGGTGCTGGATGGTTCAGCCGGTCAGCCGTTCAGCCGCCTGTCCGCAGGCGGGGATCGGCGTGGCCGGGCGGCCACGGGAGTGTGGTGCCGCTCGGCAGGGTGTCCCTGTGGCTCAGCAGCGGAAGACCTGGAGCGCGGCCGGGGTGCGGCCGGCCGAGGGTCTCGGAGTGCGCGCGTGCGCGGCACCGGGTGCGGCCGGTTCGCGGGCGGCCTCGGAATCCTGACCCGGCGCGGGGCGCTCGGGCGCCTCGGGGCCGGAGTCGACGCTGCGGTGGCGGTCGCGGTTGTGCAGTGGACCGGTCGGGTTCCCGGTCGGTCCGCAGTCGCGGACCGTGGCGCGCTCATCGCGCGGCATCCCGCCGGAGCGCATGGTTCCGGTCGCGGTCTTGGCCTCGGCCTGACCGAACGTGTGCGCGGATGCGAAGGAAGTGGCCGGTGCGAAGAAGGGGAGGGCCAGCAGGGCGGCGGCGAGGAGTGCGAGTACGGTCCGGGCCGCTGTACCTCGGAACATGCGCCTCCCTCCGTCGACTTCGCGTCTCCAGTGCCGACCAATGGCTGGTCAAGGGCTCGTCAAGAGATACGGTAACCCTGCGAGGTTGTTTGCTGGGTCAACTCCACGTTTCACGGCAAAGAGAGCGTGAAAAATGCGGGTGGGTTGGCGTGAACCGGCCCTTGACCGGGGCGGCGTGCTCAGGTATGTGAGGGGCAGTCAGGGGAGGTGAGGGGAGTGGCGGGGTGGGGAGGTCAGCGGGCCTCGACGAGTCCCTTGGCGTCCCGGGCGAGTGCGGTGAGCCGGGATATCGCGCGGAAGTACTTCTTGCGGTAGCCGCCGTTCAGCATCTCCTGGCTGAACAGCTGGTCGAAGGGCAACCCCGAGGCCAGCACCGGCACTTCACGGTCGTAGAGCCGGTCCGCGAGGACGACGAGCCGCAGTGCCGTCGACTGGTCGGGCACCGGGCGCACGTCGGTCAGGCACACCGCCTTCAGACCGTCGGTCAGGGCGCCGTAGCGGCTGGGGTGGACGCGCGCGAGGTGGTCGAGAAGGTGCGGGAAGTCGTCGAGCGAGGCGCCCTCGGTGGCGTACGCCGTCTTCGTCACCTGCTCGTCGGAGTACGGCGCCGGCGCCTCGGGCAGCCCGCGGTGACGGTAGTCCTCGCCGTCGATGCGCAGCGCGCGGAAGTGCGCGGACAGGCCCTGGATCTCGCGCAGGAAGTCGGCGGCCGCGAACCGGCCCTCGCCGAGCTTGCCCGGCAGCGTGTTGGAGGTGGCGGCGAGCGCCACACCCGCCTCGACGAGCCTGCCGAGCAGGGTGGAAACGAGCACGGTGTCGCCGGGGTCGTCCAGCTCGAACTCGTCGATGCACAGCAGGCGGTGGCCGGAGAGCGTCTCGACCGTCTTCTGGAAGCCCAGGGCGCCGACCAGGTTGGTCAGCTCCACGAACGTGCCGAACGCCTTGCGCTCGGGCTCGGCCGGCGTGGCGTGCCAGAGGGAGGCGAGCAGGTGGGTCTTGCCTACGCCGTAGCCGCCGTCGAGGTAGACCCCGCGGGGGCCGGCCGGGGCCTTGGCGGCCTTGCCCCTGCCCTTGCCGAATCCGAAGAGGCCGCGCCTGCCGGAACCGCCGGCCTGCGCCCCGCCGCCGAGCCCGGCCGCGAAGTCCTCCAGCGACCCCACGGCCCCGGTCTGGCTGGGCTGCTTGGGGTCCGGGAGGTACGTCGCGAAGCGCACCGCGTCGAAGCGCGGCGGCGGCACCATCTCGGCGACCAGCCGGTCCGCGGGGACGTGCGGCTCGCGGGCGCACAGGGACGGCGGGGCCGCGTCGGTCAGGGGGCTGAGCCCGGAGGCGGCTGTGGAGGACGACACGGTTCCCCATGGTAAGCGGCGTGGAACACTGCACCGCATGCGACGCCTGTTCCCTGTGACCGACGAAACAGCAGCCCGGGCCCCGGGCGGGACGCGCGGGGCCGGTGGTGCGAGCGTGCCCGGTGCCCCCGCGCACCGTGAGTGGACCCTCGCCGAGCTGGCCGCCGCCTACGCCTACCCCGAGCGCGGTCCCGGGGGGCGGGAGCCGTGGCTGCGGGCCAACATGGTCGCCACGCTCGACGGGGCCGCCCAGCACGAGGGCCGTTCGCAGCCCATCTCCAGCGCCACCGACATGCGGATCTTCGGCACGCTGCGGGCGCTGTCGGACGTGGTGGTGGTGGGCGCGGAAACGGTACGCCAGGAGGGGTACCGGCCGGCCCGTGCGCGGGAGGAGTTCGCGGCGCTGCGGGCGGCCGCGGGGCAGGGGCCGGCCCCTGCGATCGCGATCGTCACCGCGAGCCTGGACCTGGACTTCTCGCTGCCCCTGTTCACCTCGCCCCTGGTGCCCACCCTGATCCTCACGGGCGCGGCGGCGGCCCCGGACCGGATCGCCACCGCTGAGAAGGCGGGCGCCCGGGTGGTGATCGCCGGCGACGGCATCGGCATCGACCCGGCCCGCGCCGTCCAGGCCCTGGCCGGACTCGGCCACACCCGCCTGCTGACCGAGGGCGGCCCGCGCCTGCTCGGCCAGCTGGTCTCCGCCGGCGTCCTCGACGAGCTGTGCCTGACCATCTCCCCGATGCTCACCGCCGGCGACGCCCAGCGCATCGCCGGCGGCCCCACGATCAAGGTCCCCCAGCACTTCGCCCTGGCCTCCCTCCTGGAGGAGGAAGGCTTCCTCTTCAGCCGTTACCACCGAGCGTGACCGGCACCGCTCTCCCCACCGGCCCCGCGAACCCGGTCCCGCCTTCCGGCTTGGCCCCGTCTGCGAAATCCCCGGCCAGGCGTCCCGTGGGCGACGGCTGCCGTCCTCCTGAAGCCGGGTCTCACCCGTCCCCGGGGCCGGTGGGTCCCCGGCCGGGGATTCGGGGCTCCCTCGTCCCGGGGTCCGGCGGGCGGGTGGACGTACCGGGGTTCGCGGCACCTGCCCGCGAACCGCGGCAACGCGTTCCCCGGGCGACGGCCGACGTCCTGCTGGAGCCGCGGTTCACCCGTCCGTGGCCGGCGTGCCGGTCGACGTCCCTGGGTTCGCGGCGTACCTGCCCGTATTTCCCCGGCCACGCGTCATCTCCCCGGCCACGCGTCATCTCCCCGGCCACGCGTCCCGTGATCCACCGCCGTCGCCCTCCTGGAGCCGCGGCTCACCCATCGGGCCGGTGGGTCCCCGGCCGGAGAACCGCCGGTCCGCGCTTCACCCGTCCCCGGATCGGCGGGCACCCGGCCCGCGATGCGCGGCCCGCCTCCCCGCGACTCACGGCCTGCCTCCCGCGATGCGCGGCCCGCCTCCCCGGGATCCCCGGGGCCACCGCGAATCGTGGCCCGTCCTGCCCGCACGCGGCGGCCACTCGGCCCCGATTCGCGGCCGCTGGGCCCGGGATTCGTGGCTGCCGGGCCCCAGGTTCGTGGCCGGTGGTCCCTGCGTTGCCGGAATTGGTCATTCCGGTTGAGGTGGGGTGGGCACACTAAATCCGGCGATAGCCGTGAGATCACGGGGCAGGATGGTTTCCGCAGGGGCTGGTACGGCCCGCGGAGGTAGTGAGAGGGCCGCGGCCCTCGGAGGAGAAAGGGCGCCTGGTGTTCACAAGCGTATTGATGATCGAGAAGGCCCTGACGTCCGCCGACGTGGAGTTCGTCACCACCTTGCACGGCGAGGAGCCGGTCTTCTTCCATGTGCTGCTCCAGCCGCGCGGCGACCAGGCGGACCGCCTGCTGCGGGCCATCGACGACATCGCGCTCGGCGAACTCGACGAGGCGGCGCGCGAGGGCGAGACCCCCGAGGGCGAGGCCGCGAAGGGCGAGGGCGAGCAGGCCCTGGACGTCTCCCTCAGAGCCCTGCGCGCGGCGGGCAGCGAGGCCGAGGGGCGGCTGGTCGAGGACCACCCGCTGGACGCCCTGAAGGCCCTGGTCGCCGAGACCGATGCCGACGAGGTGATCGTCCTGACCGACCCGCACTACGTGGAGGAGTTCTTCCACCGCGACTGGGCCTCGCGGGCCCGTCACAAGGTCGGCGTACCGGTCCTGAAGCTGTTCTCCCACAGCAAGGCATAGGCTTGGGCGGCGCCCCCGCGCCAGCGGTGCGCGCACCGTCGTACCGCAGCCGTACCACCTGGGAGAAAAGCGCATGGCACCCGGCCTTCCTACCGCCATGGACCGACCGCACTTCATCGGCATCGGCGGCGCCGGGATGTCGGGCATCGCGAAGATCCTCGCGCAGCGCGGCGCCCAGGTGGCGGGCAGCGACGCCAAGGAGTCGGCCACCGCCGGGGCGCTGCGCGCGCTGGGCGCCACGGTGCACATCGGGCACGCGGCCGGGCACCTCGCCGACGACGCCACCTGCGTCGTCGTCTCCTCGGCGATCCGCGCGGACAACCCCGAGCTGGTGCGCGCGGCCGAGCTGGGCATCCCGGTCGTACACCGCTCGGACGCCCTGGCCGCCCTGATGGAGGGCCTGCGCCCGATCGCGGTCGCCGGCACCCACGGCAAGACCACGACCACCTCGATGCTGGCCGTCTCCCTCACCGAGCTGGGCCTGAAGCCCTCGTACGCCATCGGCGGCGACCTGGACGCCCCCGGCTCCAACGCGCTGCACGGCGAGGGCGACATCTTCGTCGCCGAGGCGGACGAATCGGACCGCAGCTTCCACAAGTACGCACCCGAGGTCGCCATCGTCCTCAACGTCGAGCTCGACCACCATGCCAACTACGCCTCGATGGACGAGATCTACGAGTCCTTCCAGGCCTTCGCCGGAAAGATCGTCCCCGGCGGCACGCTGGTGATCTCGGCGGACCACGAGGGCGCGCGGGAGCTGACCCGGCGGCTGGCCGGATCGGTGCGGACCGTGACGTACGGCGACGCGCCCGACGCCGACGTGCGGGTCCTGTCCGTCGTGCCGCAGGGCCTGAAGAGCCAGGTCACCGTCCTGCTGGACGGCACGGAGCTCACCTTCGAGGTCTCCGTCCCCGGCCGCCACTACGCGCACAACGCCGTCGCCGCGCTGGCCGCCGGCGTGGCCCTGGGCGTCCCGGCCGCCGAGCTCGCCCGCGCCCTGGCCGCCTACACCGGTGTCAAGCGGCGCCTGCAGCTCAAGGGCGAGGCGGCCGGTGTCCAGGTGATCGACTCCTACGCCCACCACCCCACCGAGATGACCGCCGATCTGGAGGCGATGCGCGCGGCCGCCGGTGACGCCCGGATCCTGGTCGTCTTCCAGCCGCATCTGTTCTCCCGCACCCAGGAGCTGGCCAAGGAGATGGGCCAGGCACTGGCCCTCGCCGACGCCTCCGTCGTCCTGGACATCTACCCGGCCCGCGAGGACCCGATCCCCGGCGTCACCAGCGAGCTGATCATCGAGGCCGCCCGGGCCGCCGGCGCCGACGTCACCGCGGTCCACGACAAGGCGGAGGTGCCGGACGTGGCCGCGGGAATGGCGAAGGCCGGTGATCTCGTTCTCACCATGGGCGCGGGCGACGTCACCGACCTCGGACCGCGCATCCTGGACCGTTTGCGGAACAACTGAGCGAGGGGCTGAGGGCTCATGTCGTACGACGTCGAGAAGCCGGACGAGCAGTGGCGCGCGGAGCTGAACCCGGCCGAGTACGCCGTGCTGCGTCAGGCCGCCACGGAGCCCGCGTTCACCGGTGAGTACACCGGCACCAGGACCAGGGGCGTCTACTCCTGCCGGGCCTGCGGCGCCGAGCTGTTCACCTCCGACACCAAGTTCGAGTCGCACTGTGGCTGGCCGTCCTTCTACGACCCCAAGGACACCGACGCCGTGGAGTTGCTGCAGGACCGCTCCCACGGGATGGTGCGCACCGAGGTGCGGTGTGCTCGCTGCGGGTCGCACCTCGGGCACGTCTTCGAGGGCGAGGGATATGCCACCCCGACCGACCAGCGGTACTGCATCAACTCGATCTCTTTGCGGCTGACGCCCGACAAGGAGTGACACGGCAGTCAGTTGCGCCGTTCGGGTGACGCCGAGGGCTTGGCCTGGATTCGGGCCTTCGGCGGGAGCCACGAGCGAAGGCTGCTCGCACTGCACCCGGCGTACAGCCCGACTCGTCTGCCGCCACCTGCGGCTCCGCCTTGGAAAGGGCCCGCTCGTCAGGGCACGCTGCGGATGCGTTGCACCAGGATGCCCCCGGCCAGGGTGAGGAGGGAGGTGAAGACGAAAAGTGACCGGTAGCCGCCGAGGTGGGTCACCAGTACGGCGGCGACGGCCGGTGCCAGCACATGCGGGATGGAGTTCGCGATGTTGATGACGCCGAGGTCCCGTCCGCGATCGCTCGCGGTGGGCAGCACTTGGGTGATCAGCGCCTGATCCACCGAGACGTAGACGCCGTAACCGAGGCCCATCAGGCCTGCGGCCATCAGCGCGGCCGGCCATGTCGGCCAGATCGCCAGCAGGGCCGAGCCGAGCGCGATCACCACACCGGACGCCGTGACCAGCGACCTGCGCCGGCCGAGCCGGTCGGACACCACACCGCCGATGAACGCGGTGAGCACGATGCCGATGGTGTAGACGACGACGAGAGTCAGCAGCCCCTGTTCCGCTTTCCGCCCGGGAAACCGTTGTTCGTAGCGCACCTCGTCGCGGAGGAAGTAGAGCAGGTACAGCGTCCCGGTGGCGTTGCCGAGCTGCACGAGCAGCCGCGTCAGCCACGCCAGGGCGAAGTCCCGGTGACGACGAGGGCTGATCCAGAACCCGGCCAGGAAGCGCGACCAGCTCACGGCGGGCACCGCGGAGCGCGGCAGCCGGGCGTCCTCGACCGACCACACGAACGGCAGGGCGAACAGGACTACGACGGCGGCGACCAACGGGTAACCGCCACGTGGTCCGCTCACGGTGACGGTCACCAGGACCGTACCGAGCACAACGGCCAGGGGCTGAGTGGCTCCCACCCACGCGCTCACGACGGCGCGCTGCCCGACGGGGACATGGTCGGGCACCTCGGCGACCAGGCCCGCGAGCATCGCGCTGAGCGACAGCTGCACCAGACACCAGCCGAGGGCGACGCCTGCCACCGTGGTCTGCGGAACGAGGACCACCAGGCCCAGCGCCGCGCCCAGCGCGCCACCGGCCAGCCAGGGCTTGCGGCGGCCGAAACGCGAGGTGGTGCGGTCCGACAGGGCGCCCGCGAGCGGGGTGGCGACCAGTGCGACCACCCCGCCGAGCCCGGTGACCAGACCGAGTGCCGACGTCTTGTCGTCCGGGGCGATCGTCTCCAACTGCTGGGCGAGTAACACCTGTACCGGGGTGTACAACGCCGTCCACATGCCCAGACCGACGAGCGCGATGCCGCCCACGAACCGGCGTCCGACCCGCGCGACCGGTTCGGCCGGCGTGTCCGTCGCGTCCGTGGAAGGGGCCGTGGCGGGGGTGGACCGTGCTTCTGAGGTCATCGTGGCCCTTCGGTCCGGGGAGCCTGCGCGGACAGTGTGATCCGGGCGGCTGACCGGACGATGACACGGCGTTGACACCGGCCCGCTGACGCATCGCGGACATGCCCACGGCCCCGGGCCGATGAGCCCGGGGCCGTGATGTGACAGGTCCGCCGATGTTCGCCCCTCGCCCCGAGGCACCCGGCGACCCGCCTCAGAGCAGTGTCCTCCGACTCAGAGCAGGGTCTTCGCGACGTCGTGGAACTCGGAGCTCCAGGACGTCGGGCGCAGCGTCTTGGGGTCGAGCCGGATGTGCACCCGCCGCCCTTCGGCATGCACGACGCTCCCGTCCGCCGACAGCACACGGAAGCCGTACACCGCGCTGGAGTCGGAGAGCGTGTCTATCCAGAGATGGACACCGATCTCACCCGTACCGCGAATGGGCGCCCGGTAGCTGATCGAGAACTCGGCCACGGCCAGGAACACGTCGGGGTGGGTGAACTTCCCGTCGGTGTACGCGAATCCCTTCCGGGCCCAGAAGGTGGTCAGCGCCCGCTCCACGAGAACCATGTAGCGGGAGTTGTGCACGAAACCCATCGAATCGAGCTCGTCGAAGTGCGTGTAACCGGGTTCGACGATGCCGCGCTCCACCGTGGTCTCACCTTGGGTCATACCTGCCTCCGAGAGGTGCTGGGACGAACCGACACTGGACGGTAACAGCGGAGATCATCCCCGGCGGGGGAATCGGCCACTCCCACGTCAGACCGGTGCGACTTCCACGATGGACAGTGCTCCCGGCGTGGGGATGACCCTGAGCGACTTGAGGTCGGCGGCGGCGAGCAGCTCCTCGAGTTCCTGCTCGGTGCGTTCGCGTCCTTCGAACACGGTCAGCATCACCATGTCGGAGAGGGTGACGGACGGCGGGACGTCCGCGGGCGGCCGCACCGGGTCGACGACCAGGAGGCGTGACCGCTCGGTCATGGCGGCGCGCACGGTGCGCAGAATGCGCAGACCGTCGGCGTCGCTCTTGTCATGGATGATGCGCTTGAGGACGTAGAAGTCCGCACCGGGCGGCACGTGCTCGAAGAAGTCCCCCGCGGCGGTCTCCCAGCGCCCCTCGACCACGGGCTCGTCCAACTTGTGCCGCTGGAGGACGGATTCACGTTCGAAGAGGATGCCGTGCAGGCCGGGGTTGCCGGCGAGCACCGTGCGGAGGAAGCCGCCCAGACCGCCGGCGAGATCGACGACGGTTCCCGTCTCCGGGAAGCCGTAACTGGCGACGATGCCGTTCTGCTCCGTCGCAGACATGGTGTCCATGGCGTCGCTGAACAGCTGCTCGCGCTCCTCGTCACCCGGGAGGTGGTCGAAGAAGGGGGCGCCGAAGATGTCGTTGAAGGCGGTGGTGCCGTTGCGGACGGTGTCTTCGAGGCGTCCGGCTGACTGCCAGTACATCTCGTCCGTGAACAGCAGGGCTGTGGAGCGGACGGAGTAGGGGACGTCGGTGCGCAGGACGTGTGCGGCGGGGGTGAGGTGGAAGGTGGCGTTGTCGTCTTCTTCGAAGATGCCGCGGGTGGCGAGGAAGCGGAGGATGCGGTGGAGGGAGGGGGCGTGGGTGCCGGTGAGTTCGGCGAGTTGTTGGCTGGTTTTGGGTCCGTCGGTGAGGTGGTCGGCGATGTCGTGGCGCAGGGCCACGCGCAGTGCGGCGGGGTAGAGGTAGCCGAGCGAGTCGCCGAGGACCTGCCTGACTGCCGCCGCGATCTCCGTTGCCTGGGGCGGTTGCGCATCGCTCAAGGTTCGGCTCCCGGTGTCTTGTTCACGAGCAGGTGGCTCACGGTCGCTCAGGCCGTCACGGCTTCGATGATGGACACCGTGCCCGGAGTCGGGATGATCCGGACCAGTCGGAGGCCGGCGGCGGTGAGGAGTCCCCTGAACTCCGGCTCGGTGCGCTCCTTGCCGTCGAAGATGGTCATCATCGCCACGTCGTACAGCTTGGCCGCGTGCGGCTCGTTGCCGGGCGGCACCACGGCGTCGATGACCAGGAGCCGGGCCTGGTCGGACATGGCCTTGCGGACGGCCTGGAGGATCCGGAGGCTGTCGTCGTCGCTCCAGTCGTGCAGAACGCGTTTGAGGACGTAGATGTCGCCACCGGCGGGCGCGACGTCGAAGAAGTCCCCCTCGACCGTCTCCCAGCGCCCCTCGATCGCCTCGTCGTCGAGTTGATGCTGCTGGAGCACCGCGTCCTGCTCGTACAACACACCGTGCAGACCCGGGTTGCCGGCGAGCACCGTGCGCAGGAAGCCGCCGGGGCCGCCGCCGACGTCGACGATCTTGCCGGTCTCGGGGAAGTCGTAGCTCTGCGCGATGCCGCCCTGCTCGATGGTCGACAGATCGGCGATGCCGGTGTGGAAGGTTCGGGCGCTCTCCTCGTTCTGGTCGAGGTAGTCGAAGAGGGGCGCGCCGAAGATGTCGTTGAAGGCGGTGGTGCCGTTGCGGACGGTGTCTTCGAGGCGTCCGGTCGACTGCCAGTACATCTCGTCCGTCAGCAGCAGGGCTGTGGAGCGGACGGAGTAGGGGACGTCGGTGCGCAGGACGTGTGCGGCGGGGGTGAGGTGGAAGGTGGCGTTGTCGTCTTCTTCGAAGATGCCGCGGGTGGCGAGGAAGCGGAGGATGCGGTGGAGGGAGGGGGCGTGGGTGCCGGTGAGTTCGGCGAGTTGTTGGCTGGTTTTGGGTCCGTCGGTGAGGTGGTCGGCGATGTCGTGGCGCAGGGCCACGCGCAGTGCGGCGGGGTAGAGGTAGCCGAGCGAGTCGCCGAGGACCTGCCTGACTGCCGCCGCGATCTCCGTTGCCTGGGGCGGTTGCACATCGCTCAAGGGTCTGCCTCCTACGGCATCGCACTGTGTCGCGTGACCTGGCGCGCGAGGGCTGCCTGTCACCGGTCGGGGATCAGCCTGGCGGGGTGCGCTGACCGGTGACTGACGGGACGCTGACCCGCGGCCGGAATCCGCCCCGTTCCGGGGAGCGGTCAGTGAGGTGTCAGCGGGCCGTCAGCCGGCACGGCGACCATGCGCCACGTGTGCCCACTCACCGATGGTGCGGGGCGGTGATCCGAGGACCTGGAGGCGGCTTTGACGGCACTGGACGGCGTGACCGCGACCGAGGGTGTGATGGAGTGGCAGGGGCACAGGACGTGGTACCGCGTCGTCGGCCCGCCCGGCCACGGCTCCGGCCGGCCTCCGCTGGTGATCTGCCACGGCGGTCCGGGCCTCACCCACGACTACCTCACCTCGGTCGCCGACCTCGCGCGTGCGGGGTGGACCTGCGTGCTGTACGACCAACTCGGCAACGGGCGCTCGGAGCACCACGCAGGAGTGCCCGCCGAATTCTGGACGCCCGAGCTGTTCCTCGACGAACTCCGGCTGCTCGTCGCCCACTTGGGCATTGCCGACGACTACCACGTACTGGGGCATTCATGGGGCGGGACGCTGGCGCTCGAACTGGCCGTCCTGCGGCAACCGGGGCTGCGATCGATCGTCGTCGCCGACGGATTCGCGTCCTCGTCGACCTACCGTGAGGAGGTCTCCCGGCTGCTGCGCGAACTGCCCCCGGACGTACGGGAGCCGATCGAGCGCCATGAGGCGGCCGGGACCACCGGTTCACCGGAGTACCAGACGGCGGTACGGGCCTTCTACGGACGCCATGTGTGCCGCGCCCGTCCCGTGCCGGACGAGCTCCTCCGCACCCTGCAGTACTTGGGAACCAACCCCGCGGTGTACGAGGCCATGATGGGGCCGAGCGAGTTCACCATGACCGGAACCCTGCGGAGCTGGGACATCCGTGACCGGCTCGACCGGGTGCGGGTCCCCGTGCTGCTCGTGTCCGGGCGGTACGACGAGGTGACGCCCCGCGCGGTGGAGGAGATCCAACGCGGTGTGCCCGGGGCCGAGTGGGTCCTCTTCGAGGAGTCGAGCCATATGCCGCACATCGAGGAACCCACCCGTTTCCGCACCGTGGTCGAGAGGTTCCTCGCCCGGCAGAGCGGCGCGACGGCCGAAAGGGCGGGGGTCGCCGGGCATGGCTAACATGACCGGCATGGCAGCACTCACTCCGACCGTCGGCCTGTTCGGGATGAACATGAACGCCGCGGCGGATCCGGCGGTCTCGGCCCGCATCGCCCGGCGGGCCGAAGAACTCGGCTACGAATCGCTGTGGGTGGCCGACCATGTCGTCCTGCCCCGCCCTCGTACCGAGGACTCCCCGCTGGAGCCCGACACCCCGCTCCTCGATCCCGTCGTGGCCCTGACGCACCTGGCCTCCCACACGGAGCGGATCAGGCTCGGCACCGGCTGCGTCGTCCTTCCCCAGCGGAACCCGGTCGTTCTGGCCAAGCAACTGGCCAGCCTGGACGTGATCAGCGGGGGCCGCCTGCTCTTCGGGGCCGGCGTCGGCTATCTGGAGCCCGAGATGAGCGCGGTGGGCGTCCCCATGGCCGGGCGGGGCGCACGGGCGGACGAATACCTCCGGGCCATCAGCGCGCTGTGGTACTCGGACAAGCCCGTCTTCCACGGCTCCCACGCCGACTTCGAGGACATCGACGCCCGCCCGCGGCCCCTGCAGCGCCGGGTGCCGCTGGTGATCGGCGGACACAGCGCCCCGGCGCATCGGCGCGCGGTCGCTCACGGCGACGAATGGTTCGGCTATCTCGTCGGCCTGCGCTCCACCGCGGAACAGGTGCGCACGCTCACGGAGCTCTCCGACCGCGCCGGACGGCAGGACAGACCGCTCAAGATCTCCGTGGCCCCGGCCCGGCCGCTGGATGTGGCCACGGTCAGGGCCTACGCCGAACTCGGCGTGGACCGGCTCGTCGTCGTACCGCCCATGGAGCTGACGGCGGCAGAGCTCGAAGAGTTCGTGGAGCGGCACGCGCCCCGCGAACTCGGGGCGGCCCCGGCCCGGGAGACCTCTGAAAGCCCCGGGTGAGAGCCGTCCCGGCTCCGGGACCGGCGCGTCAAGCGGCGGGTCCAGCGTCCCGGTTGGCCCAGGCCGTGCCGTGGTCGGCCGCGATGAACCGGGAGATCTGCTCCCCGACCAGCAGCGCCGGCGCATGGGTGTTGCCCGTGGTGATCGCCGGGAAGACGGAGGCGTCGGCGACCCGAAGCCCCTCGATGCCGTACACCCGCAGCCGCGGATCGACGACGGCGTCGGCGGTCACCCCCATCTTGCAGGTGCCCGACGGGTGGTGATACGTCGTCACCGTGGCCCGCAGATAGTCGCGCAGCTCCGTGTCGTCGGCCGCTTCGCCCACGTCGGGGCCCGGGTACAGCTCGAGGGCGCCCCACTCCTCACGCAGGACCGAGGAGCGTCCGATGTTCCGGCACAACACCGCGGCGGCCGCCAGACTGTCCAGGTCCGCCCCCGTACGCAGGGTGCCGGGGTCGATGAGCAGCTCGTCCTCCGGTCGCGCACCGGTGAGCCGGATCGACCCGCGCGCGGTGGGCCGGACGATCCCGGCCTGCAGGGTGAAGCCGTTGCGCGGCCCCGTCATCCCCGGCTGGTACATCGGAACCGGGAAGTGCAGGGGCTGGAGGTCCGGCACCGGCAGTCCGGGCCGACTGTGCCAGAACAGATGTGTCTGAGCGGGGCCGAGGCCCGGCGAGGGCCGGCCCACGGGGCGCTCCGTGCCGAAGATGACGGGTGCCAGGACGTGGTCGTGCAGGTTCTGGCCGACGCCCGGGAGATGGGCGACCGGGTCGATTCCCAGGGAGCGCAACTCGGCGGTCGGGCCGATGCCGGACAGCATCAGCAGCCGGGGCGACTCGATCGCGCCCGCGCTGATCACCACCTCCGCCCCGGCGGTGGCTTGCTCCGCGTGCCCCTCCCGCAGCCACTCCACGCCCACGCACCGGCTGCCCCTGAGGAGTACGCGGCGCACCCGGGCCCCGGTGACCACGGTGAGGCCGGGCAGATGGGCGACCGGGTCGAGATAGGCCGCGGCGGCGCTGCACCGGCGGCCGTCGGCAATGGTGAACTGGATCTTCGAAATGCCCTCGGGGCTACCCGAGTTGTAGTCCGCCTGACAGGGGATGCCGGTCTCCTGGGCCGCCTGGATCAGCGCCTCGTGGATTGGGTCGGCCTCGTACTTGGTGAGCACCGGCAGGGGGCCGCCCGAGCCGTGCAGGTCGTCCGCCCCCGTGTCGTAGTCCTCGATGCTCCGGAAGACCGGCAGCACGTCCCGCCAGGACCAGCCGTCATTGCCGAGGTAGGCCCAGTGGTCGTAGTCCAGCGCCGCGCCCCGGGCGTAGATCAACGCGTTGAGCGCGCTGGACCCGCCCAGCACCCGGCCGCGTGGCCAGTGCAGTCTGCGGCCGGCCGCGTGCTGCTGCGGTGTGGTGAGGTACGCCCAGTCCTGCTCGCCGAACCAGAGTTCGCCGAAGCGCAGCGGGTCGTCGATGGCCGGGTTGGTGGCCGGGCCGCCGGCTTCCAGGAGCAGGACGTTCGCGCCTTGGTCCACCAGGCGTCGCGCTACCACGCAACCGGCGGAGCCGGCGCCCACGACGATGATGTCGAAGGGACCGTTGCTGAGTGATTCGGCCACGGGCCGACCTCCGTTGACGGGGCGTTGGACAGAGGTGAGAGGGGGGCTGTTGCTACACCGAGGCGAGGACGAGTACCGCGTTCTGACCGCCGAAGCCGAACGAGTTGCTCACCGCCACCTCGATACGCTGGGCACGAGGAGCCTTCGCGACGACGTCCAGCTCGATCGCCGGGTCCAGGTTCTCCAGATTGGCCGTCGGCGGCACGGTCTGGTTCTCCAGGGTGAGCACGGTCAGCGCCGCCTCGATCGCGCCCGCCGCACCGAGGGAGTGCCCGACCACGCCCTTCGCGGACGTCACCGTCGCACGGGCGCCCAGCAGTTCGCGCACAACCTTGGACTCGGCCGCGTCGTTCAGCGGTGTCGAGGTGCCGTGCGCGTTGACGTGGTCGACGTCGCCCGGCGATACGCCGGCCGAAGCCAGCGCCGTCTCCAGGGCCCGGCGGGCGCTGACACCCGATGGATCCGGGGCCGTCATGTGATGGGCGTCGGCCGAGGCCCCGTACCCCGCGATCCGGGCGCGGGCCCGCGCCCCGCGGGCCCGCGCGTCCGCCTCCCGTTCCAGGACCAGTACGCCGCTTCCCTCCCCGATGACGAAGCCGTCGCGGTCCACGTCGAACGGGCGGGACGCGGTGGCCGGTTCGTCCAGCCGCCGGGACAGCGCCCCCATCCGCGCGAATCCGGTGACGATCAGCGGACTCACCCCGGCCTCGCTGCCGCCGGTGATCACCACGTCGCACTGGTCGTCGTGGAGCAGTTGGGTCGCGACCCCGATCGCGGTTGCGCCGGAGGCGCAGGCCGTCGCGGTCACGAAGTTGGGTCCGCGGGCACCGAACTCCATCGCGAGATGACCCGCGACCATGTTCGGCACCAGCAGGGGGATCAGCAGCGCGGAGACCGAGTCCGGCCCCTCGGAGAGCAGGGTCCGGTGCTGCCGCTCCCAGGTCGAGACGCCACCGAGCCCGCAGCCCACGACGACGCCGACGCGCGCCCCGTCCCACGTCTTCGGGTCGAGCCCGGAGTCGGCGACGGCCTCCCGCGCGGCGACGATGGCCAGCTGGACGAACCTGTCGTGCACGAGGGTGCTGCGGCGCCCGACATGCTTGGCCGCGCTGAACTCCGGGACGGTGGAGGAGATGTCGACCGGAAGGCCCTGGAGGGAGGGATCGCGTCTGGCTGTCGGCCGGGCCTCGCACACGCCTCGCCAGCTCGCCTCGGCGCCGATGCCCGCCGCGGTGACCAGGCCGAGCCCCGTGACGGCGACGGGAGGAGAACTCATGACGTCGTCGCCGCGGCCGCCTGCTCCTCGATCACCTCGGCCGCCCGCCCGATGGTGTCGCGGGGCGACGCGGCGTCGTCGCTGACCTTCACGCCCAGGTCCTTCTCCACCACCAGCAGCAGCTCCACGAGGAAGAGCGAGTCCATCTCCAGGTCCTCGAAGGTCGCATCCGGTTTGATCTCCGAGCGTTCGACCTCGAAACGGTTGACCAGAATGTCGACGAGCTTGTCGTACATGGCTGTCATGACGATTCCCTTTCGAACGGTGGTGTCCTGCGATGGTGGGCACGGGCCGGCGGCCCGGCGCCGCACCCCGTGTCATGCATGGCCGTCGCCCGGCCAGGTCAGTACGGACGAGCCCCAGGTGAGGCCCCCGCCGAAGGCGGTGAGCAGGACCTGGTCACCTGGGCGCAGCATGCCGCTGGTGTGCGCGTGGTGGAGGGCCAGCGGGATGGACGCGGCCGCCGTGTTGCCGACCTCGGCGATGTTGCTGACGGCGCGCTCGCCGGGGATGTCGAGTTCGTCGGCGAGCCGGATGAGGATCCTCGCGTTGGCCTGGTGGGCGACCAGCCAGTCGATGTCGGAGGTGCGCCAGCCCGCCCGGTCGAGCACCGTGGTCGAGGACTTGGCCATGCGTTGCACCGCGTGCCGGAAGACCTCCTTGCCGGCCATCGCGAAGTAGCGGTCCGCGGCCTCGGCGGGCAGCCCGGACAGGCGCTGCTGCGAACCGTCGGCGCGCACGGTGATGAGATCGCGGCCGGCACCGTCGCTGCCGAGGTCGAACGGGCCGATGACACCCTGTTCGTCGGGCTCCCCGGCGCGCAGGACGACCGCGCCCGCGCCGTCACCGAAGATCGCCGAAGTCGTCCGGTCCGTCGGGTCGAGAATGCTGGAGAACGTGTCCGCCCCGATGACCAGGGCGCGGGTGGACGCGCCGGACGCGATCAGTCCGGCGGCGGTGGCGAGACCGTAGACGAAACCCGTGCACACGGCGGCGACGTCGAACGCCGCCGCGCCCGACAGCCCGAGCCGGGTCGCCACCGTGGGAGCGGTCGCCGGACAGAGCCGGTCGGGCGTGGTCGTCGCCACGACGACGGTGTCCACATGAGGGTTGCCCGAGTGTGCGAGCGCCCGCTCACCGGCCCCGACCGCCAGGTCGGAGGTGGCCGTTCCGGGCGCGGCGAAGTACCGCCGGCGGATGCCGGTCCGGGATCGTATCCACTCGTCGGAGCCACCGGACACCGCGGCGATCTCGTCGTTGGACACCGCGCGGGGCGGCAGGCAGCCGCCGATGCCGGCGAGTATCGCCGCCGGGGTCACCGGAGGCCGCCCGCCGGCACGTCGGGGATGCCCGGCGGGCTCACCCTGGTCATGCGATCCGGCCGATGGACGAGGGCTCGGTGATCCCGGTCAGCGTGAGCGCGGGGTCCTGGGCGAGGATCTCGGCGTAGCGCTGCTGCAGGAACAGGCCCGGCTGTACACCCAGGTCCTCGTCCAGCCGACGACGGGTGCGGTGGTAGAGGGTCAGTGCCTCGCCCTGGCGTCCCGAGCGGTACAGAGCGGTCATCAGCTGGGCGCAGAGGTGTTCGTTCAGGGGGTGCTGGGCGACGAGCGGGCGCAGTTCGGCGGCTGCCTGGCGGACATCGCCGACGGCCAGTCTGGCGCTGACAAGGTCTTCCCACAGGGTGAGCCGGCGCTCGTCGAACAGCGCGGCGGCCGCCTTGCACCGCAGGCCGTCCCCGGCGTCCAGCAGAGCCGGTCCACGCCACAACCGCAGGCCCGACTCCAGGAGTTCGATCGCCTGGCAGGGGTCGTGGCGCAAGGCGGCCGAGCCCCGTGCCGCGAGGTCGAGGAATCGGTTGCCGTCCACGGACTCGTGAGGGATGTCCAGTACGTAGCCGTTGTGCACCGCACGCAGCACGGTTCCGGCCGCGCGGCCCCGGGAGGGCCCCTCGAGGATCTTCCGCAGGCGTGCGGCGTGCGCCTGGAGTGCGTTGTGCACGTTGCCGAGCGGCTGGCCGGACCACAGCTCGTCGGCGAGTTCGAGATGGGAGATCGCCCGACCGGGTTCCAGCGCCAGAGTGGCGAACATGGCACGTACCTTGTTCGAGCGGATTTCACGTTCCTGACCGCCCACCGTGACGCAGACGGTGCCAAGAATTTCGATGTGCACGACACTCCTAAGTCAGTTCGACTCGTCGGGCGTCCTGCCGACGGCATCGCAATGGACTCCGATTGCCGGCAACCGCGATCTCGCATTGATGACATTGCTCGAATGCCAATGGTTGTCGTGGGACCGACGGAGTGTCAAGGGAGATATGGGCGGTACAGGGTGTACCCCAGGGACTCCCTCAGGGTGCCCAGGGAATCCCCTGGTGCCTTACCCGGGGCGGCGGGTGCAAGACTCCTGGCGCAGGAGTCCGCCGAGGACAACCGCGTTAATGCGATGCGCGTCGACGTTCCTCTGTTCGTCGGACAACCAATTCGGACGGGATCGGAGCATACGCGTGACCAGTGGATCCGCAGCGAGTGGAAGGCCGGTTCCTCGCCTCGACCACGTCATGGTGCTGCTCGACGGCGCCGCGCACCGCGACGTGTCGTCCAGTGGATTCCTGGCGGAGCGCTTCGGGAGGATCAAGCGCAAGGAGGCCGAGAGCTCCGTCGCCGGGCAGTACTCCACCCTCGGAGTGGCCGGCGAGAACACCTTGATCGAGTTGTTCGGCAGCGACATGCCCAGTGCCTCACCGCTCACCGGCGGCCTGGTGTTCTCCTTCGAGGAGCCGGGCTCGGCCGAGCGTGCCCGCGCCCTGCTGGACGCGGCGGGCGAGGTCAGGTACCACCACGACCTGGTGCGTCGCACGGTGGAGGGCACCAACGAGCAGCAGCCCTGGTACCACCTGATCAGCGTCGACCTGGGTGAGGCCAGCCCGCTGCTGCTCTTCCTCAACGAGGTGACGCCCGAGTACTTCCAGTCCCTCGGCGCACGCCCCGAACCGGACGGGAGGCTGTCCCGCAAGAGCTACCTGGACGCGGCGCTCGGGGCCGCGGCGGGCGGAAAGGGGCTGATGAGGGACGTCACCGGGGTGACGCTCTCGGTCGGCGCGGAGCGCGGCCGACGCCTCGCCGACGTGCTCGCGGTCTTCGGCTATGTCGGCGCCGAAACCGCTCCCGGAGTGCTACGGGAACTGCGCGGCCCGGGTCTCACGGTGCGGTTGGAGACCGGCGACGGTATGGAACGCGTAAAGGAAATCGAGATCGGTCTGAACCCTGAGGCGTACGACCCCTCGATCCCCGGGGAATTCCGGTTCGGCGAGTCCTCGCGACTGGTCATCGAATCAGCGGAGACCGTGCGGTGGAGTTTCACTCCGACGCGCTGAGCGATCTTGCGCGGGATATGCCAGGAAGGTCAATTCGGTCACGGCAGGTCGAGTGCTATCGGGGAGCCCAGTAGAAATGCCTGAGACGACTCCGCTGTTCAGTGAGATATTCGACCGGAATGTTGCGGCGACACCGGAGGCCATCGCAGTCGAGTTCGGTGACCAGTGCATGTCGTACCGTGAATTGGACGACAGATCGGCCCGGCTGGCCGCGGAGCTCATCGGCAGGGGTGTCGGCCGGGACACCGTGGTCGGGGTCGCGGCGAGACCCTCGCTCCACCTGCCGACGGCGGTGCTCGGCATCCTGCGCGCCGGTGCGGCCTGGCTCCCGCTCGACCCCGCCTATCCGGCCGATCGGCTCCGCTACATGATCGCCGACTCCGGGCTCCGGTTGCTCGTCGCCGACGCCGACACCGCGAGCGTCCCGGCGTACGACGGTTTGGAGATCGTCGGACCCGACCTGGGCCCGGCCGCGCCCAGGACGCCCGGCGCCGGGCGTCCGTGGCCGCGGCCCACACCGGACCAACTCGCCTACGTGATCTACACCTCGGGGTCCACCGGCCGTCCCAAGGGCGTCGCCCTCACCCATCGCGGACTGGCCCATCTGGCCCGCGCGCAGGTCGACACCTTCGGCGTCGAACCGGACGGCCGGGTGCTGCAGTTCGCGCCGACCAGCTTCGACGCCTCGGTCTTCGAGATGACGATGGCCCTGTACGCGTCCGCCACCCTGGTGCTGGCGCCGCGCGACGACATCGCGCCCGGCCCCGGCCTCGCGGACTTCCTGCGCGACCGCCGCATCACCCATCTCACGCTGCCGCCCTCCGTGCTGGCCACACTGCCCGAGACCACGCTGGACGACCTGGCGGTCCTGGTGTGCGCCGGGGAGGCGCTGCCGGAACACCTGGTGGAGCAGTGGCTGCCCGGACGCCGTATGTTCAACGCGTACGGGCCCACCGAGACGACCGTTTGGGCCACGGTCGCCGAGCTGACTCCCGGCGGTGGCAAGCCCTCCATCGGCACGGCCATCCACGGCGCCCGCACCCTGGTCGTCGACGAGTCGCTGCGACCGGTGCCCCCGGGCACGGCCGGCGAGTTGCTCATCGGCGGCGCGGGCGTGGCGCGGGGCTACCTCGGCCGGCCGCGCCTGACCGCGGAGCGGTTCGTCCCCGACCCCGGCTCGGCCGAGCCCGGGGCCCGGTTCTACCGCACAGGTGACCGCGTGCTCGAGCGGGCGGACGGCTCACTGGAGTTCCTGGGCCGCCTGGACCACCAGGTCAAGATCCGTGGCTTCCGCATCGAACCGGACGAGATCGCCCGGCGGCTGGCCGAGCACGCCCGGGTCACCGACGCCGTGGTGGTCCCGCGCGACGACGGCGCCGGGCCACGGCTCGTCGCCTACGCCACGGGCACCGGCCTGGACCCCGCGGAGCTGCGGACCCATCTCGCCGAGCGCCTCCCGGAACACATGGTCCCGGCCGTCGTCGTGCCCCTGGAGCGGATGCCGCTGACACCGAGCGGCAAGATCGACCGGGAGCGGCTGCCCGCGCCTCCCAGCGGATCCCGCGCGCCCTCCGACCGCGCGGAGCCCCGCACCCCCACCGAGCGGGCCCTCGCCGCCATGCTGGCCGACCTGCTGTCCCTCGACTCCGTCGGCGCCGACGACGACTTCTTCGCCCTCGGCGGCCACTCCCTGCTCGCGGGACGACTGGCCGCCCGGGTGCGCTCGGAGCTCGGCCGTGAGCTTCCCCTGCGCCGTCTGTTCGAGGCACGCACCGTGGCGGAGATGGCCCGCCTGATCGACTCGGCCGCCGCCGGACCGGCCGTGCCACCGATCCGGTCCGGGGCACGCGCGGACCGGGACACACCCGTGCCGCTGTCCTTCCCTCAGGAACGCATCTGGTTCCTGGAGAAACTCGCGCCCGGCAACCTCGCGTACAACGCCCAGGCCACCATACGGCTGCACGGCCCGCTCGACGTCGACGCGCTGCACGCCACCCTCACCGAGATCGTGCGCCGCCACGAGGTGTTCCGTACCGCCTTCCGCGAGGTCGACGGCCAACCCATGCAGTTCCCGCAGCCGACGGCACCGGTCCTGCTGCCGCTGCACGACCTGACCGGCCTGGACGACGCCGAGAAACGCGCCGCCGACATCATCCGCGAGACCGTGCGGGCCCCCTTCGACCTCGCCACGCCGCCGCTGGTCCGCTGGGCGCTGATCCGGCACGGCGAGGACGACCACACGCTCGTGCACGTCGAACACCATCTGGTCCACGACGGCTGGTCGTACGCGCTCTTCCTGCGTGAACTGCAGGACCTCTACCCGAGTCTGGCGCGGAGCGAGCCGTCGCCGCTGCCCGAGCCGGCCATCGGCTACTCCGACTTCGCGCTGTGGCAGCGGGAGTGGCTGCGCGGCGACGCCCTGGAGGCGTACCTGGCGCACTGGACCAGGGAACTGCATGGCATACCGGCCGCGTTGGAACTGCCCACGGACCGTCCGCGCCCGGTCGTCCAGGGCTTCGAGGGCTTCTCGGTGCGCGTTGACCTGCCCGGGGAACTGTGCCGCAAGCTGCGCGCCTACAGCCGCTCCCGCGGCACCACCCTCTACTCCACGATGCTCGCCGGGTTCTCGGCGGTGATGTCGCGCTACAGCCGTCAGCACGACGTGGTCGTCGGCACCGGGGTCGCCAACCGGCGGCTCACCGAGATCGAACAGATGATGGGCATGGTCGTCAACACCGTGCCGCTGCGCATCGATCTGTCCGGGCGGCCGGACTTCGACGCGCTGGTCCGGCGCGTCCACGACACCGTGGGACGGGCCCACGAATGGCAGGACGTGCCGCTGGACCGGCTCGTCGACGCGCTGGCCCTGCCCCGCGACCCCGCCCGCAACCCGCTGTTCCAGGTCATGTTCAGCTTCCACGACTCGCAGATCCCGGACCTGGACTTCCTGGGCATCCGCGGCTCCGTGCTGGAGCTGCACAACGACTCCGCCAAGACCGACATCAACGTGGTGGTCATCCCGCGCGCCGAACAGCGCGCCGGGCACGGAGTCGATGACGACGACGCGGCCATCACCCTGATCTGGGAGTACGCCACCGGCCTCTTCGACCCCGAGACCATGCGCCGGATGGTCCGGCACTACACGACCCTCCTCGACGCGGCCGTCGACGCCCCCGCGCTCCCCTGCGAGCGGCTCCCGCTGCTCACCGACGACGAACTCGCCGACGTTCTCCGGATGTCGCGGGGAGCGGCGACGCCGTTCCCGCACGACCGCACCGTCCCCGAGCTCTTCGCCGAGCGGGCGGCCGCCCGGCCGGACGCGACGGCGCTCGTCAGCGGAGCGACGTCCCACACCTACGCGGAGGTGGAGGAGCGGGCCAACCGCCTGGCCCAGCTGCTGCGGGCGCGCGGCGTCGGCAGGGACGTGCCCGTCGGCGTACTGCTCGAACGCGGCGACGAGATGGTGATCGCGCTGCTGGCGGTCCTGAAGGCCGGCGGGGGATACGTACCGCTGGACCCCGGCTATCCGGCGGAGCGTCTCACCGCGATGCTCGACGACGTCGCCGCGCCGCTCGTGGTGACGCGCTCGGACCTGCGGGGGCGGCTGGCCCAGAGGGCGGCCCGGACGCTGGTCCTGGACGAGGTGGCCGAGGAACTGGCCGCCGCCCCCGCCCACGCGCCGGACCCGCAGGCCGCACCCGACAGCCTCGCGTACATCCTGTTCACCTCCGGCTCCACCGGCAGGCCCAAGGGCGTGATGGTCGAACACCGCTCGGTCCTCAGGCTGGTGTGCGGCACCGACTACGTCTCCTTCGGGCCCGACGAACGATTCGCCCAGGTCGCCGACGCCTCCTTCGACGCCCTCACCTTCGAACTGTGGGGAGCGCTGTTGCACGGCGGCGCGCTGTTCGTGGTCGACACCGATCAGCTCCTCACTCCCGGCGGGCTTGCGCGGGCGCTGAGCGAGCACCGCATCACCAGCATGTTCCTCACCTCGGCGCTGTTCACCGAGGTCATGACCCAGAACCCAGCCACCTTCGCGGGGTTGACACATCTGCTGGTCGGCGGCGATGTGCTGAACGTGAGCCGGATACGGCAACTGCTGGACGCCCCCGCCACCGACCGCCCGCTCCGGCTGCTCAACGGCTACGGGCCCACCGAGACCACGACGTTCGCGGTGTGCCATCCGATCGAGGAACTCCCGGACGACGCGACCACGGTGCCCATCGGCCGGCCCATCGCCAACACCACGGCCTACGTGCTCGACCCCTACCTGCGGCCCTTGCCGGTCGGCGTGCCCGGCGAGCTGTACATCGGCGGACCGGGAGTGGCCCGCGGTTACGCCAACCGCCCTCGGCTCACCGCCGAGCGGTTCCTGCCCGACCCCTACGCCGGTGGCGGAGCGCGGATGTACCGCACGGGCGACGTGGTGCGCCACCGCCCCGACGGAACGGTGGAGTTCCTCGGCCGGGCGGACAACCAGGTCAAGATCCGCGGCTTCCGGATCGAGCCGGGGGAAGTGGAGACGGCGCTCAGCGCCCACCCCGGCGTCGGCCAGGCCGCCGTCGTCGTCGAAGACGCCCCGTCCGGCCGGCGGCTGGTCGCCCACGTCGCGCCCGCGCCGGGCGGCACCGCACCCTCCCCGGAAGAGCTCCGGCACTTCCTGGCCCGGACGCTGCCCCCGTATCTGCTGCCCGCGGCCTATGCCGAGGTGGCGGCGATGCCCCTGACCCCCAGCGGCAAGGTCGATCGAGCCGCGCTGCCGGCGCTCGAGGACAGCCGGCCTGCGCCCGACGGCCACGTGGCCCCGCGCACCGCGACCGAACGGACGCTGGCCGACCTCCTCGCGGAGATGCTCGCTGTCCCCGGGGTCGGGGTGACGGACGACTTCTTCAGGTGCGGCGGGAACTCGCTGCTGGCGATGCGCCTGATGAGCAGGGTCAACGAACAGTTCGTCGTCGACGTGCCGTTGCGCGACTTCCTCGGCGCACCGACCGTCGAGCGCCTCGCCCGCGCGGTGGACGCCGCGCGAGCGTCCGCCGACGGCGACCGCACGCCGCCCGCGGCCGACCGCACCGTCCGAAGGGCCGAAACCGACGAGGAACTGCTCGACCGGATCGACGAACTCTCCGACGACGAGGTGAACGCACTCTTGCGTGACATGGCTGAGAACGAGGTCGAACGATGACGGACGGCACTCTCTCCGGCGGCACTGCCGACGACCGGCGGGCCCAGCTCGCCGAGCGGCTCAAGCGGCGTATCGCGGAGCGCCACCACCCCCTCTCCTATCCCCAGCAGCGCCTGTGGTTCCTCGACCAGCTCGACCCGTCCGGCGCCGTCTACGTCGTCCCCCTCATCTACCGGATCAGTGGCCCGCTGGACGCCGCCGCCCTGGAGTACGCGCTCGGCCGGACGATCCGCCGGCACCACGTGCTGCGTACGGTCTACCGGTCGGTGGACGGCGCACCGCGCCAGTTCGTCCGGGCGGCGGAGCCGGTGACCATCCCGGTCCGTGATCTGTCCGACCTGCCCGACCCGGCGGCCGAGGCGGAGCGGGAGAGCCGGACCGAGGCCGCCCGGCCGTTCGACCTGGCCTCGGACCTGCCCGTACGGCCCCTGCTGCTGCGGCTCGCGCCCGATGAGCACTGGTTCTGCCTGAGCCTGCACCACATCGCCTGTGACGGTTGGTCGCTCGGTGTCCTCGGCCGCGAACTGTCCGAGCTGTACGGGGCGTTCACGGCCGGCCGGGAGCCGGAACTCGCACCCCTGGAGGTCCAGTACACGGCCTTCGCCGAGGACCAGACGGCCCGGCTCGTGGGGGAGCCGCTGGAGGAGATGCTGGGGTACTGGCGGGAGCGGCTCGCCGGGGCCCCGGCCCTCGCGACGCTGCCCGCGGACCGTCCGAGGCCGCCCACGCAGAGCCACCGCGGTGCCCATCTGGATTTCTCCATCGGCCCCGAGGTCACCCGCGAGGTGGGCGAGCTGGCCCGCTCCGCCGGCGCCACGCCGTTCGCGGTGCTGCTGGCCGCGTTCGCCGCCGTGGTGCACTCCCGGACCGGCGGTGACGAGGTGATAGTCGGATCGCCCGTGGCGGGACGGACCAAGGCCGCCCTGCAGCCGCTCATCGGTTTCTTCACCAACACCGTGGTGCAGCGCGTCGACGTCACCGGGGAGCCGACCTTCAGACAGCTCGTGGATCGCGCCCGGGACGAGAGCCGGGCCGCGGTCGCGCAGCAGGAACTGCCCTTCGAGAAGCTGGTCGAGGAGCTCCAGCCCAGCCGCGCCCCGGCCCACAACCCGCTCTTCCAGCTCATGTTCAGCTACCACGAGGGTGACGCGGACGGACTGGTCCTGCCGGGGTGCGAGGTACGGCTGGTGCCGGGCGACACCGAGACCGCGAAGTTCGACGTGACGCTGAGCCTGACCCGTACCGGCGACCGGCTGTCGGCCCGCTTGGAGTACAGCACCGACCTCTTCGAGGGGGACACGGCGCGATCGATCGGCGACCAGTTCGGCGCCGTCCTCGCCGCGGCCGTCGCCGCCCCGGACACCCCGCTGCGGCATCTGCCCGTGCTGTCCCCCGACGAGACCCGCCACGTCCTGACGGACTGGAACCCGCCCGCCGAGCCCGTGCCGGACGTGCTGGTGCACGAACTGATCGCCCGGCAGGCCGCCCGGACACCGGCCGCCCCGGCACTGCTGGGCGCGGACCAGCAGCCGCACGAAGCGATCACCTACCGGGAACTGGACCGGCGCGCCGAGGCCCTGGCCGCCCGGCTGCGCGCGTACGGCCTCGCCCCGGACGTTCCCGTCGGCGTCTACCTGGACCGCTCGCCCGACATGGTCGTCACCCTGCTCGCCGTCCTGAAGGCCGGCGGCGCCTACCTTCCGCTCGACCCCGACTATCCGGCGGACCGCGTCGCGTTCATGGTCGAGGACTCGCGCACGCCGGTGATCGTGACGCGCACGGCCCTGGCCCGCCGTATCGCCGAACTGCCGGCGGCGCCGCTGCTGCTCGACGCGCCGGAGCGGGACGCGGCCCCGTCCGGGCCCGCCCCGTCCGGGCCCGCCCCGTCCGGGGCCGTCCTGCCGCGGCATCTCGCGTACGTCATCTACACCTCGGGCTCGACCGGCAGGCCCAAGGGCGTGATGATCTCGCACCGCAACGTCCAGACGTTCTTCGGCGGCATGGACAAGGTGCTCGGCACAGACCCGCCCGGCACCTGGCTCGCCGTCACCAGCATGTCCTTCGACATCTCGGTGCTGGAGCTGCTGTGGACGCTGGCACACGGCTACCGCGTGGTCGTCCGCGGCGACGAACCCCGTGCGCCGGGCACCGGCCCGGCCGTCACCGCCGCCGCGCAGGCACGTCCGGTCGACCTGAGCCTGTTCTACTTCGGCGGCGACCGGGGAGGCGAACCGGGCGACGCCTACCGGCTGCTGATCGAGGGCGCCCGCTTCGCCGACCGCAACGGGTTCTCGGCGGTGTGGACACCGGAGCGGCACTTCCACGAGTTCGGCGGTCTGTACCCGAACCCGTCGGTCACCGCGTCCGCGATCGCGGCGATCACCGAGCGCGTGGCCGTACGGGCGGGCAGCGTCGTGCTGCCGCTGCACGATCCGCTCCGGGTGGCCGAGGAGTGGTCCGTGGTGGACAACATCTCCCACGGGCGCGTCGGCGTCTCGATCGCCTCCGGCTGGCAGCCGGACGACTTCGTGCTCGCCCCCGACGCCTACGCCGACCGCAAGAAGGCCATGATGAGCGGCCTCGACGAGGTGCGCCGGCTGTGGCGGGGCGAGACCGTACACCGCCGCAACGGTGCCGACACCGAGACGGACGTACGTGTCTTCCCGGCGCCGGTGCAGGACGAACTGCCCGTGTGGGTCACCAGCGCGCGCAGCCCGGAGACCTTTCAGCTCGCCGGAGAGAGCGGCGCGGGCCTGCTGACCCACCTCCTCGGGCACAGCGTCGAGCAGCTCGCGGAGAAGATCCAGCTGTACCGGGAGGCCTGGCGCCGGGCCGGGCACCCCGGCGACGGCCAGGTGACGGTCATGCTCCACACCTTCGTCGGCACCGACACCGACGAGGTGCGGGAGACGGTGCGCGAGCCCCTGTGCACGTACATCAAGTCCTCCTTCGACCTGCTGACCGGTCTCGGCCAGGCCATGGGGCGGGACATCGATCTGCGCACCCTGCCCGAGGAGGAGCTCGACCTCCTCGTCGCGCAGGCCTTCGACCGGTTCTTCGAGACGTCGGGTCTGCTCGGCACACCGGAGCACTGCGCCGACGTGATCGACCGGCTCAAGTCGATCGAGGTCGACGAGGTCGCCTGCCTCATCGACTTCGGCGTCGAGCACGAGCGGGTGCTCGCCTCCCTGGAACACCTTGCGACGGCACGCGAGCTGAGCGAGGCCCGGCGGCGCGCCGCCGAGGCCGACGAGCCCGTCGCGGCACAGCTCGTACGGCACGGGGTCACCCATCTGCAGTGCACGCCCTCGGTGGCGGGGCTGCTCGCCGAGGACGAGGAGGCCGCGGCCGCCCTGACCGGGCTGGACCGGCTGCTGGTCGGCGGCGAGGCGCTGCCCGCCCCGCTTGCCGAGCGGCTGGCGGCACTGCTTCCCGGCAGGGCGCACAACATGTACGGCCCCACCGAGGCGACGGTCTGGGCGACCACGGCGCCGGTGGGTGCCCCCGGGCCGGCGAAGCCGGTGACGATCGGGCGGCCGCTGGCCAACGTACGGGCCTACGTCGTCGACGCCCATCAGCGGCCGACCGCCGCCAACGTCCCCGGGGAACTGCTCCTGGGTGGCCCCGGTGTAGCGCGCGGCTATCTCGGCCGGCCGGCGCTCACCGCCGAACGCTTCATCCCGGACCCGTTCTCCGCGGAGCCAGGGGCCCGGCTCTACCGCACCGGTGACCTGGTGCGGCGGCGCGGCGACGGTGAGCTGGAGTTCCTCGGCCGCCTGGACCACCAGGTCAAGGTCCTCGGCCACCGCATCGAACTCGGCGAGATCGAGAACACCCTGGGCGCGCATCCGGGGGTGCGCGGCGTCGTCGTCACGGTGCGCGGTGACGGCGGATACAGCCGCCTCGTCGCCTACTGCGTGCCCGTCCCGCACGGACCGGACGCCCTGACCGCCGCGGCCCTGCGGGCGTTCGGCGCCAAGTCGCTGCCGGACTACATGGTTCCGGCGGACGTCGTGTTCCTCGACGCCCTGCCGATGACGGCCAACGGCAAGGTGGACCGCAAGAGGCTGCCCGCACTGGAGAACCGGCCGGCCGCCGTCTACCGGCCGCCGGGCAACGACCGGGAACGCCGGGTGGCCGAGGCGCTTGCCGGGGTGCTGCTCGTGGAGCGGATCGGCATGGACGACAACTTCTTCGAGGCGGGCGGCAACTCGCTGCTCGCGGTGCAGGCCAGGGCGCGGTTGCAACCCGTGCTCGGCGAACGGCTGTCCCTCGTGGACATCTTCCGGTACCCCACGGCGCGGGCTCTGGTCGCCGCGTTCGACACGGCGGGCGCCGCGGACGCGGCGGCCCGCGACGGACTGGACCGGGCGCGCAGGGCGGCGGGCAGGCGGGCCGACGCGCTCGCCCGGCAGGCGAAGCGACGAGCGGAACGGAACGGGGCATGACGGGCGGCGAGGAACTGGACGGCGTCGAGCCGGTGGCCATCGTCGGAATGGCCTGCCGGGTACCCGGGGCCAGGACGGTCGAGGACTTCTGGCGCAACATGCGCGACGCAGTGGAGTCGATCAGCTGGTTCGGCCGGGAGGAACTGGCGGCCGCGGGCATCGACGAGGAGACGCTGGCCGATCCCGACTACGTTCCCGCCTCCGGTCACCTGGAGGGCGCCGACCACTTCGACGCCTCCTTCTTCGGCTTCACCGCGGCCGAGGCCGAGACGATGGACCCCCAGCAGCGCGTCTTCTGCGAGACCGCCTGGGCGGCCATGGAGGACTTCGGCCACGACCCGGCACGCTTCGACGGCACCGTCGGCGTGTTCGGGGGCGCGTTCATGAACAAGTACATGGCCCAGAACCTGAACACCAACCGGCGTTTCCTGCGCTCGCCGATGGCCCCGGCGGCGCGGATGTTCAACGACAAGGACTTCCTCGCCACCCGGGTCGCCCATCTGCTCGACCTGACCGGCCCGGCCTGCACGGTGCAGACGGCCTGCTCGACCTCGCTGGTCGCCACCCACCTGGCCTGTCAGTCGCTGCTCGGCTACGAGTGCGATGTCGCGCTGGCCGGCGGCGTGGCGGTCAACGTGCCGCTGAAGGCCGGCTACCCGGTCGCGGACAGCGGGCTCTTCAGCCACGACGGCCGCTGCCGCCCGTTCGATGCGCGGGCCTCGGGTACGGTGCCGGGCAATGGCGCCGTGGTGCTCGTGCTGCGCAGGCTGTCCGAGGCGCTGGCCGACCGTGACCACGTCTACGCCGTGATCCGGGGTTCCGCGGTCAACAACGATGGTTCGATGAAGGCGGGGTTCGCCGCCCCCAGCGTCGACGGCCAGGCCCGGGTGATCGCTTCGGCACTGGCCGTCGCCGACGTCGCCCCCTCCACGATCGGCTATCTGGAGGCGCACGGCACCGCCACCCAGGTGGGTGACCCGATAGAGGTCACCGCGCTGACACAGGCCTTCCAGCTGTCCGACGACGCCGTGGCCCGGTGCGCGCTGGGCTCGGTCAAGGCCAACATCGGGCACCTGGACGCGGCGGCCGGCGCCGCCGGACTCATGCGGGCCGCCCTCGCCGTGCATCACGCGCAGATCCCGCCCACCGCGAACTTCACCCGGCTCAACCCCGAACTCCGGCTGGAACGCACACCGTTCTACGTGCCGGACGCCGCCCGCGACTGGCGGCCGGCGAACGGACCGCGGCGGGCCGGGGTGAGCTCGTTCGGAGTGGGCGGCACCAACGCCCACGTCGTCATCGAACAGGCACCGGTCCCGGTCGGCGAACGCCCACCGGCACAGCCGCGGGAGTGGCAGTTGCTGCCCGTCTCCGGACGCGACCGGACCACGGTGGACGCCATGACCGAACGGCTGGCCGCCCACCTCGAGCGCGCCGTTCCGTCCCGGACCGTCGCCGACGTGGCGTTCACACTGCAGGACGGCCGACGGGACTTCGGGGTACGCAGGTTCACGGTCTGCACGGACACCGCCGACGCGGTGCGCGCGCTGCGCGGCGAGGAACCGGACCGGCTCGTCACCAAGGCAGCGCCGGACGGAAGGCACGAGGCGGTCTTCGCCTTCCCCGGCGGCGGCATGCAGCACCCGAACATGGGCCTCGACATCTACCGCTCGGAGAAGGTGTTCCGCACCGAGGTGGACCAGTGCGCCGAACTGTTGGCGCCGAGGCTCGGCTTCGACCTGCGCAGGCTGCTCCTCCCGGCCGCCTTCACCCCGCTGAGCGGCAAGGAAATCGCCGGAGGCGCCGCCACCATGGGACGCGGCCAGGGGGCCGGCGTGGTGTCCGCGCTGTTCACCATCGAGTACGCCCTGGCACGTCAGCTGATGGCCTGGGGCATACGCCCGGTGGCGATGATCGGCCACAGCCTCGGCGAGTACGTCGCCGCCTGCCTCGCCGGGGTGTTCACCCTCCCGGGCGCGCTCGACATCACCCTCGCCCGGGGCGAGCTGTTCGCGAAGATGCCACCGGGCCGGATGCTCGTCGTACAGCTGCCCGAAGAGGAACTGCTGCCCCTGCTGTCCGACCGGGTGTCGGTCTCGGCGGTCAACGCACCCGATCTGACGGTGGTCGCGGGGCCGGACGAGGACATTGCGGCGCTGCTCACCAACCTGCGCGCGCGGGACATCGACTGCCGCAAGGTGAGCGTGCCGGTGGCCAGCCACTCGTGGATGGTCGACCCCTACCTGGAGGGCTTCACCCGCGAGGTCGAGCAACTCACGCTGTCCAAGCCGGAGATCCCCTTCGTCTCCGGCGTCACCGGCACCTGGATCACCCCGGTGGAGGCCACGTCCGCCACATACTGGGCGCAGCATCTGCGTCGGCCGGTGCGGTTCGCCGACGGGGTCCGCAGTGTTCTCGACCGGTCCGGCCGCGTGCTGCTGGAGGTCGGCCCGGGCAAGGCGCTGACGTCGCTGGCCACCGTCCAGCGGATGGCGCCGGCCCCGGTCGTGGTCTCGACGATGGGGCTGCCGCGCGACCCGACGCCTGACCTGGCCCACCTGGTCACCGCCGTCGGCCGGTTGTGGCAGCAGGGTGTCTCCGTCGACTGGAACGCCTTCCACGGCGAGGCCGCCCCGCGCCGGGTGAGCCTGCCCACCTATCCGTTCAAGGGCGAGCGGCACTGGGTCGAGGCGGGGCGGACCCGACCGTGCACCGAGCCTGAGCCGGACATGGAGGACGCGGCACCGGAGGCGGCCGAGCACGACGCCGACGGGCAGGCGGCTCCACGCACCGAGACGGAACGGCAGGTCGCCGACATCTGGTGCAGCCTGCTCGGTGTCGACCGGATCGGAGTGGACGACGATGTCTTCGATCTGGGCGCGCACTCGCTGATGGTGACGCAGGCGACCCGCCAGCTGCGGCGCATGGGCGTCACCGGTCTCGCCGCCCGGGACGTGCTGAGCGCGCCGACGGTGGCGGCGCTGGCCGCCTTGGTCGACCGGGCGCTGGGCCGAACGGACGCCCTTGCCGTCCCCACCGGCCCGGTCCTGGAGGACGAGGTACGGCTGGACGACGACATCCGGGCGGGCGATCTGCCCGCTCCGCACGACCGCCCGGCGAGGACCGTGCTGCTCACGGGTGCCACCGGGTTCGTCGGCGCCTTCCTCTGCGCCGAGCTGCTGGAACGTACCGATGCCACGGTCCTGTGCCTGGTACGGGCCGTTGACGAGGCGGAGGGACTCGAACGGGTCCGCTCCACGCTGGACTCGTACGGGCTGGCGGCGCCCGCGAACCGGCTGCGCGTGGTGACCGGCGACCTGGCCAGGCCGCTGCTCGGCCTGACACCGGACGGCTTCGACGAGCTGGCCGCACAGGTGGGCGCCATCTACCACTGCGGTGCGTGGGTCAACTTCGTCCGCCCCTACCGTGCCCTGAAGCCGGCCAACGTGCTCGGCACCCAGGAGATCCTGCGGCTGGCCGCCCGGACGCGCCTCAAGCCCGTGCATCACATCTCCACGCTGGCGGTTCTCGCCGGTGCGATGAACGGCGAGCGGGACGTCCTGCGAGAGGACGACCCGCTGCCCGCCCCGGTCGGCCACGACACCGGGTACAGCCAGAGCAAATGGGTGGCGGAAGGTCTGGTCGGCATCGCCCGGGAGCGTGGGATCCCGGTGTCCGTCTACCGCGCGGGCGGGGTGCTGTGCGACAGCCGCAACGGCGCCGCCAACAGCGAGGACTACATCACCAAAGTCATTCAGGGATGTGTCCAGCTGGGGCTCGCACCGCTGCGCGCGTACGCGCTGCCCGTCGGCACGGTCGACCACCTGGCCCGGCAGGTCGTCGGACTCTCCCAGCGGCCGGAATCCCGGAACCGGACGTTCCACACCATCGACCCGCAGCCGCTCCAGTGGAACCACATCTTCGAGCGGATCAGGGAGTTCGGGTATCCCCTGCGCAGCGTGCCCTTCGACGAGTGGCGTGCGGCGCTCGTCGAGCAGGTGGACCGGGAGGGCGACGACAACGCCCTGGCGCCGCTGATGGCCATGCTCGGGGAGGTGGCCGACCGGCGGACTCCCCGTGCCGACTGCGGCAACGTCCTGCGGACGATGGCGCCCGACCCGGCACCCCCACCGGCCCTGGACGCCCTCTTCTTCCAGCGGATGCTCGGGTTCTTCGTACGCCGGCAACTGCTGCCCGCGCCCGAGCGCGGCGCGGCCACGACCAGGACGGAGAAGTGACGGCAATGCCTCAACTGCTGACCGGCGCCACGGTCGTCGACGGACTGGGCGGTGACCCGGTGCACGGGGGTTCGGTACTGATCGACGGCGAACGGATCGCCGCCACGGACGTACGGGTACCGGCGCGCGACGCCGACCTCGTCGACCTCAGCGGACTGACCCTGCTGCCCGGCCTCATCGACGCCCATGTCCACCTCGGGCACTCCAGCGAGATGCGGGCCGTCCTCAACATGGAACTGTCCGTCGCCGAGCGGGCCGCGGACATCTTCCGCACCCTGCGCCAGACCCTCGAAGCGGGGTTCACCACGGTCCGCGACTGCGGCGGGATCGACCACGGAGTGCTGCGCACCGTGGGCCGCGGGCTGGTGCCCGGGCCCAGGATCTGGGCGTCCGCGTCCCCGCTGGTGCAGTGCGGTGGGCATGGGCACCTCGGTTCGCCGTTCCTGCCGCCGGACGAGACCTTTCACTTCCGGGTGCGCGGGCTGACCGCCGTGGGCCGTATCTCCGACGGCTGCGACGAGGTGCGCAAGGCCGCCCGGGAGTGCTTCAGGCAGGGCGCGAGCTTCCTGAAGATGGCGGTCACCGGCGGAGTGGTGTCCATCGCCGACTCGCTGGACGACACCCAGTTCACGATCGAGGAGATCGCCACCGCCGTCAGCGAGGCACGGGCCCGGCACACCTATGTCACCGTCCATGCGCACAACGTCGCGGGCATCCGCAACGCGGTCGCAGCAGGCGTGGAGTGTGTCGAGCACGGGACCGGGATCGACGAGGAGACCGCCGCGATGATGGCGGCCGGCAACGTCGGCCTCGTGCCGACCCTGTCCATCGCGCAGGTCCTCACCGAGAACTTCGAACAGCACGGACTGCCGCCGCAGATCCGCGAACGCGTCGGCGACACGATGCAGGGCATGACCGACGGGCTGCTGGCCGCCCGGGAGGCCGGCGTCCCCATCGGCTCCGGCTCCGACCTCATCGGCCCGAACCAGAACCGGCGGGGCCTGGAGATCGCCCTCAAGGCCAGGATCATCGGCGCCCGGGAGGCGATCATGTCGGCCACCTCCGTGAACGCCTCCATCATGCGTGTCGCGGACAGGATCGGCTCGATCGAGGCGGGGAAGTACGCCGATCTCGTCGCGGTGGACTTCGACCCGCTCGCCGAGCCGGATCTCTTCGACAATCCCGACCGTGTCGTCCTCGTGATGAAGGGCGGCAGCATCGTCAAGGACACCCGCAAGTAGCGGGGGAGAGGCAACCAATGGCGGATCGGATCAGCACGCCGGCAGCGGCCGGCGGCTACGCGGTGGTGCTCAACGGGGAGGAGCAGTACTCGATCTGGGACATGTCGCTGCCGATCCCGGACGGCTGGCGCGCCGAGGGGTTCTCCGGCGGCAGGGAGGACTGCCTCGCCCACATCGAAGAGATGTGGACGGATCTGCGTCCGCGCAGTGTGCGCGCCGGCTGAACCGCCGGCCACGGCCGGGAAGGGAGAGGATTGACTTGGCCATGTGGTCGAGTGAGTTGAAGCCGTTGGTCGTCGGTATCGGCGGCACGGGACGACCTGGATCGACGACGGACAAGGCGCTGGCGACGGCCCTGCGGGGTGCCGCGCAGGCCGGTGCCCGAACTCGTCTCTTCGATGCCGCCTCCCTCGGCGTGCTGCCGCTCTTCCAGCCGCAGCAGACGGAGCGCAGCGAGCCCACCCTCGAACTGCTCGACGCCCTCGCCCGCGCGGACGGAGTGCTGCTGGCCAGCCCCAGCTACCACGGCGGCGTCTCGGGGCTGATCAAGAACGCGCTGGACTACCTGGAGGACCTCAGCGACGCCCCCCGGCCCTATCTCGACGGGCGAGCGGTCGGCTGCGTGGTCACCGCCGCCGGGTGGCAGTCCGCCGGGACCACCCTGTGCGCGCTGCGGTCCATCGTGCACGCGCTGCGCGGCTGGCCGACCCCCTTGGGCGTCGCGCTGAACACGACCGAGCATCCTCTGACCTCGACCGACCCGGAGACCGACCGCCGGTTCGAGACGCAGCTGCTGACGGTCGGCCGGCAGGTGACCGAATTCGCCATGGCGTACGGCGGATCGAGCGAGACCATGGCGGGGGTGGCCGGATGACGACACAGCCCGATCCCGCACCTCACGTGGAACCCGCTGTGCGGCACACCACCGCGGAGCGCATAGAGAGGTTCAGGCAATGGCAGCGGCTGGCCCGCGAGCCGGGATCGCCGCGGGCGGCGCGCCGACAGCACGTACTGGGCAAGCTCACCGCGCGCGAGCGCATCGAACTGCTCCTGGACGACGGCTCCTTCATGGAGACCGACCCGATGGCCCGTCATCGCTCGACCAACTTCGGCATCGACAGCCGACGCCCGATGGGCGACGGTGTGATCACCGGCCTGGGAACCGTCGACGGCCGCCAGGTGTGCGTGTACGCCCAGGACGCGACCTCCTTCAACGGCAGCGTCGGCGAGGTGTTCGGGGAGAAGGTGGGCAAACTCCTCGACATCGCCATGCAGATCGGCTGCCCGGTGATCGGCATGAACGACTCCAGCGGCGCCCGGCTCCAGGAGGGCGTGCTGGCGCTCTCCGCGTACGGCCAGGTGGCCAGGAGGGTGGTCACCGCGTCGGGAATGATCCCGCAGATCTCGGTCATCATGGGGGTGTGCGCCGGCGGCGCGGTCTACACGCCGGCCGCGACGGACTTCATCGTCATGGTCAAGCGGACCTCGCACATGTTCGTGACCGGCCCCGACGTCATCCGTTCGGTGACCGGTGAGACGGTTGGCCTGGAAGAGCTCGGCGGGGCGAGCGTCCACGCCCGGCGCACCGGCAACGCGCACTACATGGCGGCCGACGAGGAGGACGCCCTCGCCTACGTCAAGGACCTGTTGTCGTATCTTCCGAGCAACAACCTGGACGAGCCGCCGAGTTACCCCACACGCGTAGATCCTGCGGGCACGGCCGGGGACCTCGAACTGGACTCGGTGATCCCGGACGCCTCCGAGCAGCCGTACGACATGCACCAGGTGATCGAACGGCTCGTGGACGACGGCGACCTGCTCGAAGTGCATCCGGAGTTCGCGCCGAACATTCTGTGCGGGTTCGCCAGGGTGGAGGGACACAGCATCGGTGTGGTGGCCAACCAGCCCATGCACCTGGCCGGTTCACTCGACATCGACGCCGCGGAGAAGGCCGCCAGGTTCGTCCGGTTCTGCGACGCCTTCGGCATTCCGATCCTGACCCTGGTCGATGTTCCCGGCTTCCTGCCGGGCACGGTTCAGGAGTACGGGGGGATCATCCGCCGCGGCGCCAAACTCGGGTTCGCCTACATCGAGTCCACCGTGCCCAAGATCACCGTCATCACCCGCAGGGCGTACGGCGGAGGGTACGCGGTGATGGGCTCGAAGGAGCTGGGCGCCGACATCTGTTTCGCCTGGCCCACCGCGGAGATCGGAGTGATGGGTGCCCGCGGCGGTGTCGACCTGTTGTTCCACCGCGATCTCGCCGAGGCCGAGGACCCCGCGGCGCTGGAGCGGTCCCTCAGCGAACAGTACGAGGAGACGCTGACCAGCCCCTATGTCGCGGCCGAACGCGGCTGCGTCGACGACATCATCGCGCCGTCCGAGACACGCATCTTAGTGATCCACGCGCTGCGGGCCCTGCGGAACAAACGCGTCGCGCCGTTGCCGAAGAAGCACAGCAACATTCCCCTGTGACAGGACCGACACGACAGGAGTCGCTGATCACATGGAGCACATGCCTGAGGGACTGAACGCACGACTGCGGGTGTTCATCGGGGTCACCGCCGGGATTCCGCTGGGCCCGGGCATGGGTGTGCCCGACGGGCAGGGCGGCCCGGCTGACCACGCGGCCGGTCCGTCCTGCCCGCTGTGCGGCCTGTCGGCCGAACACCCCGCGCAGGACGGACCGGCCGTCGGGTCCGAGCCGCTGGACCCCGTCACCTCACCGCGCTGAGGCGGAGTCGGACCCGGAGTCGGACCCGGAGTCCGGCTCCTCGCGGGCCACGGCTGCGGCGACCGCCGCCCTGTTCGACACCCCGAGCTTGGCGAACACGTTGGACAGGTGCATCTCCACGGTCTTCTCCGCGATGTGCAGCTGCTTGGCGATCAGCCGGTTCGTCAGCCCGCCGCTCACGAGCGCGGCGATCTGCTGCTCCCGGCCGGTCAGCGCGATCACGCTGCTCTCCGGATCGGTGCTCCTGGCATGGGGAGCACGGGCGGCCAGCCTGCGGCGCTCGACGCGCGCCTGGCGCGCCACAGCGGAAGCGCCCAGCTGCTCGCAGGCCAGCTGGGTCGCCTTCAACTCCTTCGCCGCGTCGTCGAACCGGCCCTCCTGGCACAGGGCGAGGCCCACGACCACACGGGCGCGCAACGCGTCGATCACCCGGCCCGCCTCCTCCAGGCCCGCCGCGGCGTGCTGAGCGGGAGCCAGTGCGGCCCCCGGTCTCTGCCGCAGCAGCACCTGTGCCTCGGCCAGAGTCGCCAGAGCCATACGGCCGGGCTGGTCGAGGACTTTCGCCGCGTGCACGGCCCGCTGCGCCCACTCCGCCGCCCGCCCCGGGCGGCCCGCGGCGAGGTCCGCCCGGACCAGCAACTCGTACCAGGCGACCCGGGAACCGGCGTCGGCGGTCGGCAGGTCCGGGCCGCCCGCGTCGGTGACCAGGGCCAGGCACCGCTCGTGGTCACCGTTGAGCAACGTGGCCTCACCCAGGATCCGCAGGGCGAGCGCTTCCTTCCAACCGGTCGCCGAGTGCCGGGGCTGCAGTGTGGCGGCGAAGGAGTTCTGCAGCGCGCTGTCGAGATGACCGAGGGCGATGTCCACGTATCCGCGCACCGCGTAGGCGTTGACGAGCTCCTCCGGGCTGTCCGTGCGCTCGGCGAGGTAGACCGCGTGCTCGATGGCGACCTGCGCCTCGGTGAGTTTGCCCCGGTCGCGCAGGACGAACGCCTTGCCGGCCAGCAGATGTGGCAGGAACAACCGGTATCCGCTGCGGACGGCGAAGCCGACCCCCTTCTCGAAGTGCCGCAGTGCTTCGTCCCAGCGTTCGAGCAGCACCTCGCTCCAGCCGATCCACATCACCGCGTCCAGGCTCTGCGCGAGCTCGCTGTCGAGCATCCCGTCCAGGATCGCGGTCGCCCGGCCGAGCAGTTCGTAGGCGAGCTCCGTACGCCCGTTGGCGGTGTTCGCCATCGCCATCAGGCCGAGGCACGATGCCTGCAGGGGACGGTGCCCGTGCCGCTCCACCACGGCCAGCGCCTCCTGCGCCCACTGGTAGCAGCCCAGCGGATCACCGCTGTGCAGCTGCCCTGCGGCTATCTCGAACTTCAGTGACGCACGGACCAGGGCGTCCTCGTTGCCGAGCGCACCGAGCTCCAGGCGCAGCATGGCATCGGTCTCCTCGCGGCCCCCGAGCAGCCGTTGCACCATCGCGACGAAGGCCACAGCTTCGGCGTGCTGGGGGGCGGGCTTCCTGGGCAGGATGGTCAGCGCCTCATGCATCAGATCGCGGCACTCCCGCAGCTGGCCCGTCGCCCCCCGGGCCTCCGCGAGCAGGACCATCATCCTGGCCCGTCGGGCCTCGAAGCGGGGCTGCTGCGGGAGGGCGCGCAGCGCGGTGGTGAGCCAGGCCGAGGCCCTGCCGGGATCGGTGTAGGCCACGGAGCGGGCCGCTTCGTCGAGCAGGTCGACGGCGGCGAGGTCGCCGTGCCGGATCCAGTGCTCCACATGCGGAGCGCGCTCGACGGCCGAGGCGCCACGTGTACACAAGGCCTCGTCGACGCGGAGGTGCATGCCCACGCGCCAGCTCAATTCGCTGTGATTGTAGATGGCCCGGTGGACCACCGGGTGCCGGAAGGCGAAGTACTGGCCGAGGACGACCGGGTGGACCAGGTCCCGCCGGATCAACTCGCCTATGGTGCCCAGCACTTCGGTCTCGTTCCGACCCAGCATCTGCGTGAGCAGCCCGGCTTCGAACTCATGGCCGATGATCGCGGCGGCGTCTGCGACCTCCCTCATCTCGGGCCGCAGCGAGGCCAGCTCCTCGGTGTACCGGGCATAGTTGCCGAAGCGCGGCGTCTGGGTAAGCCGGGACAGATCGTCGCGTGCGGTGAAGACCGGTTGTTCGGAAATGAGCGCCTTCAGATATCCCGGGTTCCCGCGGCTCTCCCGGTACAGGTGCCGCCGGTTGAATGCGGTGGCCTCACCGGTCAGTATTTCCTCTGCTTCCTCTTCCAGAAGCGGTTCCAGGTGTATATGCTCGACGACCATCTGCACGGACCGGCCGCGGAGGGCCGCCTGCAGCCGTGACGTCGCCTGCCGATTCCGATAGGCGAGAACGAACAGCACCGGAGCCTGCGGTGGTCTGCGCAACAGACTCGCCAGGAGTTCAATGGACGCCGCATCAGCGACATGGCAATCGTCAAGGACGAGAACCAGCCTGGGCACGGCCAGTTGTTCCAGGAATTCACATACGGAGCGGAAGCCGGTCTGTGCCATGGACTTCACGGCGTCCGCCATGCGTTCCCGGTCGAATCCCAGGGTCGGCCGGAGGACCGTGTTCAACCCCTCGCGCTGCCGGGGCGGAAGTCTCTCCACGGCAGCGTGCACAAGATCATGCTGGTCGTCGAACGCGTCCGAAATCAGACCGAACGCTGCGTCTTCGTCGGGTCGGTCGACTCTGCCGGTGAATACATGGGAGTTTCCGGAACGAGCGATACTGGCGAACCTTCCCAGTACCGCTGTCTTGCCAATTCCCGGGTCTCCCGTTATTTTGACAAGCCGGGCAACCGGCTGCCGCGGCCCTACCTGGCGGAGCGTACAGGTCAGCACGTTCAACGCGTCCTGCCGGCCGAAGAGTTTCTCTGTCTGTAAGGAAGTGGGGGCAGATTGTGCGGTGTCCCATACTTCTGAGTCGGGTGAAACAGTGGACTGGCGCGTATTGCGGTCGGTGCGTGCCATCATCCCCCCGTCGTGCCGATGGGTGCACATCCATGTCGGCGTGGACCGCACCCCCGTGACTCGTAAAATCTGGCTGCTTCCTGCCGCCCTCGGCAACCCTTTCTGGAGCGTCGGACGCAGATGTTGACCGGAACTTGTCGAGTGAGTGACTGATTCGTGAAGACTGTGCTGTAGATCAACTGTGAGTGCCTCGTTTGCGTCGAGCCGCGCCGGCGGTGCAGCGCCGCCGGTCAGAGGGTCAACAGCGTCCGAATGTGGATGATTTGGGCTGAATTGGGCCCCCACCGAGGCTGCTCGACCCTGCCCCCTGCCCAGGGTTATCCCCAGTGCCTGAGGAGCCGCGAAGAGGCCAGACTTGGCGCGTACTTCCTCTGCCCCGTGCACCATTGTGTGTCCGCGTGCGTGGGCTGTCGCTGTTTGGAGGAACGCGTGAGCACACGAATCTATGCACTCCCGATCGACCAGACGCGGTGGCAGGTTCCCGGCGGTGGGGCGACGGTATTCGATTGGGAATACGACGAAGGTCGCGACCGGCTGCTCAATCTGTACGACAAGGGAAAGCAGAAACAGTGGGACGCGGCCGAGCGACTCGACTGGTCGATCGACATCGACCTCGACAACCCCATGGGTGTACCGGAACAGACGATCGCCATCTACGGGTCCCGGGTATGGAGCAAGCTCAGCAAGAAGGAAAAGGGCGTCATTCGACATCACCTCGCCTCGTGGCAGTTCTCGCAATTCCTGCACGGTGAGCAGGGCGCGCTGATCTGCTCCTCGAAGATCGTGCACACGGTGCCCGATCTCGACTCCAAGTTCTACGCGGCAACCCAGGTGATGGACGAGGCCCGTCACGTCGAGGTCTACTCGCGCTACCTGAGAGAGAAGTTGGAGCTGGCCTACCCGATCAATCCCAGCCTCAAGTCCATACTCAACGATGTTATTTCCGACGCACGCTGGGACATGACATACCTGGGTATGCAGGTTCTCATCGAGGGTTTGGCGCTCGCGGCGTTCGGACTGATCCGGGACAATGCCACGGAGCCGTTGGCCCAGGCGCTCAACACCTATGTGATGCAGGATGAGGCCCGGCATGTCGCATTCGGCCGGCTTGCGCTGCGCGAGTACTACCCGGAACTCACCCAGGCGGAGCGGGACGAGCGTGAGGAGTTCTGCATCGAGGCATGCTACCTGATGCAGGAGCGGTTCGTCGGAGAAGAAGTCTGGCGCAATCTCGACATCGATTCGGATGAATGCATCGAGTACATGCGCAACTCCGCGCACTTCCGTGCCTTCCGCAGCCACCTCTTCTCCCGGATCGTGCCGACTCTCAAGGACATCGGCATATTCGGCGGGAAGATGCGGCATGCGTTCGCCGAGATGGGAGTCATCGGCTACGAGCATCACGACGTCGAATCCCTCATGGAACAGGACGAGAAGATCGCAAACGACCTCGACCGCAGTCGGATCGAGCAGGTCGAGAAGGTGATCAAGCTCGGCGACGAGGCCTGACTCCGCGCGGCCCTCATGCCCACAGGCCGGATCCGGCCTACCCCATCCAGCGTTCTCAGGAGTACTGCGTAGTGACGACATCCGAACCGGCGCGCAAGCGGAAGGGCTACCTCGCGGTGACGCTGACGGCGTCCGGGGGCACCTTTCTCGCGATGCTCGACTCCACGGTCACCAACCTGGCCGTGCCGGATCTCGCCAAGGACTTCTCCTCCGCCTCGTTGTCCGGCCTCTCCTGGGTCATCAGCGCCTACGCGGTGCTGCTCGCGGCCCTCCTGGTGCCGGCCGGGCGGCTGTCGGACGTCCTGGGCCGGAAACGACTGTTCCTTCTCGGCATCGGGATCTTCACCGCGGCCTCGCTGCTGTGCGGCATCGCGCCCAATCTCCCGGTCCTCATCGCGACCCGTGCAGTACAGGGGGCCGGTGCCGCGGCGATGATCCCGGCGTCACTGGCGATCCTGCTCCTCGACGGGCCGGCGGACCAACGGGTGAAGTCGATCGGCCTGTGGAGCGCGGCCTCGGCGTTCGCCGCGGCGGTCGGACCCAGTGTCGGCGGCATCCTGGTCGACCTGTTCGGCTGGCGCTCGGTGTTCTACGTCAACCTCCCCTTCGGTCTGTTGCTGATCTTCGTGGCCGTCCGGCTGCTGCCCCGCGCCGCCGGTTCGGAGGAGAGGCGGATCCCGGACCCGCTGGGCACCCTTCTGGTCGCCCTCGCGGTCGGCGCGATGACCCTGGGAGTCACCGAAGGCGGCACCTGGGGCTGGTGGGACGGCAGGACCCTGGCCTGCGTGGTGGGCGGGGCCGCCCTCGCGGTCGTCGCCGTGCTGCGCTCCAGGAAGCATCCGGTACCCGCCCTCGAAATCACTCTGCTGGGCAACCGCACCTTCGCCGTCACGAACGTGGTCTCGCTTCTCTACGGCATGGCGCAGTACCCGTGGCTGCTGGTCAGCGTGCTCTACCTGACCGGCTCCTGGCACTACTCCGAACTGAAGGCGGGCTTCGCCATGACACCGGGCGCGGTCGCGGCATCCGTCGCCGCGCTGGCGCTGAGCCGGCTCGCCCCACGACTGGGAGGACCCCGCGTCGCCACGCTGGCCGGGCTGCTGGCCTTCGTGGCGTGCGGTCTCTGGCTGGTCCTCGGACTCACCGGCACCCCCTCGTTCCTGACCTTCTGGCTGCCCGCGGGATGCCTGGCCGGCATCGCCATGGGCGCGGCCACGATGGGCACGTCGGCCGCGGCCGCGCTCAGCGCTCCGCCCACCCGGTTCGCCGCGGCCAGTGGAATGAACACCACCGCACGGCAGTTCGGCGGCGCGCTCGGCATCGCCGCTCTGGCGGAGATCATGCAGCAGCGCCTCCAGGACGGCGGCACGAACCTCGACGCGTACACGGGCGTCTTCGCCTTCTCCACCGTCGTCGCCGGCGCGGCCCTGGTCATCAGCCTGTTCTGGCTGCGCATCACCCCGCCGCCGGCGCCGGCCGCCGCCAAGCCGGCTACGGCGTCCCCGGCCACCGAGGAACGGAGCCGTGGATGACGGAGCCCGAGCAGCTCGCACCACGGCGTACGGCACTGGTGACCGGGGCCGACAAGGGGCTCGGCAAGCAGCGCCAACCGGGGGGATTCAGCCTCATCGCTGTCGATGCAACTGTTCCGGATCGGTCCGTCGCGCTGATCGGGTGAGAAGCGTGCATGCGCGAAGCGCGATGGCCGGCCGTCCTTCTGCGACCCGAAGGACACCGACGCCGTGGGAGCTGCCGCAGGACCGCTCCCACGGGATGGTGCGCACCGAGGTGCGGTGTGCTTGCTGCGGGTCGCACCTCGGGCACGTCTTCGAGGGCGAGGGATGTGCCACCCCGGCCGGCCGGCGGTACTGCAGCAGCAGCACCCCCCTCACGCTGACGCCGGGCGAGGACTGAGGGACCGGCGCCCGGCCCGGGTGCCCGCCGTGGAAGCGGGCGCCCGCCGGCCGTGATGGCGGCCGAACGACGGATTCGGTACGGCGATCGGCGGGGAAGTACCTGCCATGCTGGATCTCGCGCAGTCGGCACACGCCGTGATCGTCGGTGTGGAGCAGTACGCCGGCGGATCGGCGTGGAACCTGGACGGACCGGTGCACGACGCCGTCGGCTACGCCCGGCGGCTCCTCGACGGCGGACTGCCGCCCGAGCGGATCACGCTGCTGCTGTCCCCGCTGCCCCGCAACACCGCGGCGGCGGACGGGCTCGGGACCGGGTACCGCCGCGCGACGCGGGACACCGTGCACGAGGTTCTCTTCCGCGAACTCCCCAATTGCCAGGGTGAGTTGTTCTTCCTCGCCTGGTCCGGGCACGGACTGGTCGATGCCCGCGGCGGACGCCGGCTGCTGTACGCCGACGCCGTCGCGGAGGACCTGCGCAGCCTGGATCTCGACGCGGCGCTCACCGCATGGCGCTCCGACCTGATCCCGTCCTTCCCCCACCAGCTCTGGCTCGTGGACGCCTGCCAGGTGTTCGCCGACTCCGCCGCGGTCGACGGCGCGCTGCGGCCCGACCCCGTTCCCCTGGGCCGCCTGCGCGAACGGCCGGGACAGCACGCCTTCTTCGCCTGCGCACCCGGGCAGAGCGCGCGCAACACCGCCACCGGGGGCTTCGGCGTCTTCACCTCCCGCGCGCTCAGCCTGCTGGACGCCGGGCCGCACCCGGACGGGCGGACGGCCGGCCCGGGCGCGTTCGCCGCCGCGCTGCGGGACGGTGTCCGTGCCACGGCGGCCGGGGACGGCCGGGACCAGACACCCACCTACTTCTGGCACGCGGGCCCGGACGGACAGGGCGAGCGCTGGTCCCACCCGCGCCCCACCGTCCCGCACCCCCGCGGCCAGGGCTCGCCGGCCGGCCGGCCGGGCCCGCCCGCCGGCGCCCCCGCACTGGCACGTCCCACCCGTGAGCAGCGCCGGCGGCTGCTCGACATCCTGGAGCGGATGCCGGCGATGGCCGCGCCCGCCGGCCGCTCCCGCCTGATCCGGCAACTGCCGGCGGTCATCGCGGTGAGCGTCCCGCAGTCCGGCATCACCCGGTCCGCGCTGCTGGACCTCATCGACACCTGTGTGGAGTTCCCCGGCGGGCTCGCCGAACTCGAGGCGGCACTGGACATGGTGGACAGCGGCACGGCCGCCCTCGCCGAGTTCCGGGACGCGCTGCGCGAGCTGGCGGAAGCACGATGAGTATCCGCGGGGGCCGTCCTTGTGCCTGCTCACGGGCCCCTCCGCGGCGCCCGTGGCTCGAAAGGATGTCTGAGACACGGACTTCCCGCCCCTGGGCGGCGGAGCCATTATGGAGAGTCGTGGGTCGGCGGCGGCGGCATCGGCCCGGATGCTGGGAGGGCAACGGCACCATGGAACACGCCGACAGCATTGTCGAGTCGGACCTTCTTGACCTCGGGGGAGTGACCCTTGAACAGCTACGCGCGATTAGCGGACGCGAGCGAGCCGAGAACAAGCAGCGGCTGCTGCGCGGACTCGACCAGCCGGACGTCAACTTCGGCGGGGACGAGAGCTGATCCGGGCGTGGCGGACTCCGGTCGGCGTTCAGGTCCGGGCAATGCCCGTTGACCCCCTGCCCGGGGCGCTCGCCCCGGTGGGCCGGTACGGGCTGACCACCGAGGAGTTCGACGCACTGGCCGGCGGCGGCGGCACCGCGGCCTCGCTCGCCCGGATCTGGGACGGCGAGCGGAGCCACCGCCTGCTCCTGCTGGATCTCTTCCTGGACCTGATGCAGGAACTGCCGCGGGCGTGCGGTCCGCTGCCCGCCGCGAGGACCGCGTGGGACCTGCTGCTCCGTGCGAACGACCGGGACCGCGCCGTCGTCGAGGGGATGCTGCTGGCACCGGAGACCGGACTGTGGGTCACCGCGGTGCTGCGCAGGCTCGGCGGCGGGCCCGGCGGCGAGGTGCCGCTGTGGGTGGAGGCCGGACACTTCCACGCGCTGGCGGCCGCCTCGGCGGTACGGGCCGGGCTGGACTTCGAGCTGGCGGTGCCGGTGCGCCACGGTGCCCTCTGGCTGCCCGGTCTGGGCCGGGCCGTGGCGGCCGCGCCGAAACCGTGGTCGACAGCGCTGGTGAGCTGCGTGGAGGGCGAGTTGACCCTCCGCATCGGCCGGCGCAGCCGCCGCGTGGCCGCGCCGTGGGACGAACCGGCCCCGGGCTGGGAACCGGCCCGCACCGTCTCCCTGCCGCTGGACGGCGCCCGGACCCCGGTTCTCCTCGACGACCTCGGCTGTCACCGCATCGGCGCGTCCCAGGCCGCCGCGCCGCCCGAGCCGCTCGACGACGCCGAGGCCGGTGCATGGGCGGCCCTGCTGCACGAGGCGGCCGCACTGCTCGCCGAGACGGACCCCCAGGCGGCCACCGACATCGCCGTTCTCCTGCGCAGCGTCGAGCCGTTGCCGGCCCCCGGCACGGAGCGGCCGGTCAGCGCCACCTCGGGGGACGGTGTCGGCCGGCTCGCCTCCTCCCGACCGCCCGACGCCGTCCAGCTCGCCGCCGTGCTGGCCCACGAGATCCAGCACAGCAAGCTGGGCGCGCTCATGCACCTGTACCCGCTGTACGAGGCGGGCGACACCAGCCTGTGCTACGCCCCCTGGCGCGACGATCCGCGGCCCCTGCGCGGCCTGCTCCAGGGCGTCTACGCCTTCACGGGCGTGGCGCGCTTCTGGCGGGGCCGGGCGCTGAGCTCCCGCGCCACGGGCGAGGACAGCCGGGCGGCCCACTTCGAGTACGCCCTGTGGCGGCGGCAGCTCCTGCGGGTGCTCCCGGAGATGGGCCGCCACCCCGGACTCACGCACCTGGGCAGGCGTACGGTCGACCGGCTGAGCGAGACGGTCGCAGGGTGGGGGCAGCCGCAGCGTGGGGGACCGGTGGACGTGATGGCCGGGGAAGCCGCCGACCACCATGCGATGAGCTGGCGCCTGCACCATCTGGCGCCGGACGCGACCTCGGTGAAGAGCCTGGTGGGCGTATGGCCGCGCCCGCCGGCCCGAGTGCCCCCCACCCCGCCCGAACTCCGCCCGGACCCCGAGGTGCCCCGGCTGGACACGCTGACCACGCTGTACCGGACGCGGCTCAGCGACCCGCGCGGCATTGAGGAGTTCGCCGGAGCGTTCGCCGGGACGTCCGCTCTCACCGCGCGGACCGGGGGCGTACGCGCGCTGCACGTCCGCGGGGACACCGCGGGAGCGGTGGCGCTGGCCGCGACGGCTCTGCGGGCCGGGGAGGCGGCGGAGCCGTCCCTGTGGGCGGACCTGCTGACCGCGCTGGGGGCCCGGGGCGACGGCCCGGCGGGCCGGGTGGCGCGGGGCCGGCCGGAGCTGGCACGGGTCGTCTACGAGGAGATCAGAAAGGCCGACGGGGCCGCCCCCGACCCCGTCTCCTTCGTGGCCTGGCTCGACGACTGCGAGCAGGGCGGCTGACGGTGGCCGCCGGCTTCCCCCGAGGCCGGCGGGCGCCACCGACCATGGTCAGATCGGCATCGGGTCGATGTCGCAGTTCGCCCGCCGCCACGCCAGCGCGTCGGCGCGGGCGGGGTGCGCCTCGCCCAGCACCTCCGCGATCCCGTCCACCGCCCTGCGGTGCAGTTCCTCGGCCTCCTGGGCGCGTCCCAGCGCCTTCAGGTCCTGGGCCGTGTTGCTGGTCAGCACCAGAACGGTGGGATGCCGGTCGCCCAGCACCCGCGCGGCCGTCGCCAGGGTCTCCTCGTCCAGGGCCAGCGCGGCGCCCACCTCGCCCTGCGCGAACATGTCGCTGGCCAGGTTGATACGGCAGACGAGCGTGTCGGGGTGGTCCGGGCCCAGTACCGCCAGGCAGCGGGACAGCGCGTCCTCGTTGAGTTCGCGGGCCGCGGCGACCTTGTTCATCAGCCGGTAGGTGATGGCCAGGTCCATGCCGGCCTCGGTGGTGTGCGGATGCCCGATGCCCAGCACCCGCACATACAGGTCCCGGGTCCGCTCGCCCAGCTGCACCGACTCCTTGAGGTCGTTCAACTGGCGCAGGTCCACGGAGAGGTTGAGGGAGGCGACGAGGGAGTCGGGGTGCTCCGGGCCGTACCGGCTGAGGAGTTCCTTGCGGGCCAGCCGGGTCAGCTCGGCGGCCTCCTCGTGCCTCCCCGCCTTGCGCAGGGAGACCCCGAGCCGGGCCAGGTTGCGCAGGGTGTTCGGGTGGTTGTCGCCGACCTGCTGGCGGTAGCGCTCCGTGATGTTCTCGAACAGCTGCACCGCCGCGAGGTACTCGCCCCGCTCACGACGGTCCAGTGCCACGCTGCTCTCGGTCAGCATGCTGCTGAGGGCTTCCTCGCCGTACATCTGCGTCTTGCGCTGCCAGGTCTGCTGATCCAGCTCCAGGGCGTGCTGGAACCGGCCGTTGACGCGCAGGCTGACCGCCAGGTTGTGGGCGTGCACCAGGGTCTCCGGCTCGTCGTCGCCGTAGCGCAGCGCCCGCTGGTAGACCTCCTCGTTGATGCGCAGCGACTCCTTGAAGTCGCCCTGGGCGCGCCGGTCCGCCGCCACCAGCCCCAGAACGCGCAGGAGTTCCTCGTCCGCGTCCGCCTCCGGCCGCTCCAGGACCGAGCGCATGCGCTGGCTGAGCGCCGCCGCGTCCTCGTAACGGCCCATGGTCCACAGGACGTAACGCAGATGGCGCCCGAGCACCAGCGTCTGGCGGTCGTCCTCGCCGTGCAGTTCGCACCACTGGTCGTACGCACTCTGGGCGAACTCCCGGGCGCCTTCGTGCTCGCCCCAGTAGAAGAGGTACTCGGCGACGCTCTGCACCATCTGCCGCACGTGCCGGGAGGGTGACTTGACCGCCTCCGACACCAGGACGTGCGGGTACAGTTCGCCGAACTGCGGCCAGTGCGCCGGGTCCTGGGGGTTGCGGGGGGTGTCACCGGCCAGCAGCAGATGCGCTCCGTGCTGCATACGGGCGCGCTGTTCGTGTGGCATACGGGCGATCAGTACCGCCTGCACGAGCCGGTGCATCTGGATGGAGTTCGTACGGTGGTCGATCTTCGCCAGCGAGTAGCGGTTGATCTCCCGGATGGCCCGGCCCAGGCGCAGCGGGTCGGTCAGGGCCCGGTCCAGATCGGGCGCGATCGGCTCGACCGGGGCCCGGGAGAAGAGCGTCCGGGAGATCGGTTCGGGGGCGAAGTAGGCGCAGACCTGGAGGAGCTGGAGGGCGGCCGCGTTCTTGCGCTCCAGGTGGTCGAGGGAGACGTTCCACGCGGTCGCCACCGTCTCCTCGTAGTGGGTGGGCTGGGAGACGGTCATCAGCTCCGCCTTCTTCTCCGCGAAGAGGCGCAGGTACTCGCTGGCCGGCATGCCGGTCTCGGCCCGCCACGCGGAAGCCTGCTCCACCGCCAGCGGCAGGTCGCCGAGCACGGCCGCCAGCTGGTCCGCCTCGCTCTCGGGCAGGTCGGGGTTGCGCCGCTGCAGCAGGTGGATGCTCTCCTCGCGCTTGAAGACGTCGACCTCCAGCGGATGCGCGAGGGTGTTCCACTGCGGATTGCGGGAGGTGACGAGGATGGAGCCGACGGGGCCGCTGCCGGGAGCGGTGGGGAAGTAGCCCCGTACGGACTCCGGGCTCTCGGCGTTGTCGAACACGAGCAGCCAGTTCCGGTACGGCTGTCCGGTGCGCAGGGCCTCCAGCACCGCGGGCACGGCGGTGTTGGCCTCGGCGGTGACCGGCAGCCCGAGGCGCTGGGCGAGTTCCACCAGTGCCTGGGCGATCTGGGCCGGCCGCTCGGCCGGAATCCACCACACCACGTCGTACCGGGAGGCGTTGCGGTACACGTACTCCAGGGCCAGCTGGGACTTGCCCACGCCGCCCATGCCGTGCAGGGCGTGCGGCAGCACGGCGGTGGGGCCCTGGCTGAGATCCTGCTCCAGGCTGCGCAGCAGGTCGTCGCGCCCGGTGAAGAGGGCGTTGCGCGGGGGCATGTTGCCGAGCACGGTCGGCCGGAGCCTGTTGGCGACGTGCTGAGGCTGACCCGGCGTCAGGCTCCCTTCGTCGGGGGCCGGGGTGGCGGTCCCTCGGGCAACCGTGGTCACTTTCGTGCCTCCTTGGCGTGGGCCGGCCTGGACCTGCCCGGGAATGTCATATGTGGCGGGCAGAGACGCGGGCGTGCTCCGGCTCTCGGGTGGGTCGGGGAGATCCATAGTGCCGGAACCTTTTCGTGAATGATCGGTCATGACTTCGTTGTGCGCACGAGCTCCGGACATTTCATCCGACTGGATGTGCGTGGAAAGGAGCCCCCGGAGCCTCCGGGCGCGCTGCAGATGAGGACCGGCAAGGGAACTCAGCACGGTGTATTCGGCCGTTCGGAAGCGGAGATCCCCGGGCGGCACATTCGTGGCGAGCGCGCTTTCCCGGCCGTCGAAATAGGCGAGGAGTTCCCGCGCCGCGCCGCTTTTCGGCGCGAGAATTTCCGCCGCGGTCCGGGCTGCCCGGAAAGTGGTGCGTTTGGTGCCCGCGGCGAGCAGTTCCGCGCGGATTCCGTCCAGAAACGTGAAGGAGGTGCTGCTGCCCGGTGCGGGTTCGACCAGTCCGCTCATCAGGATCTCGGCCAGGTGCACCGGCTCGGAGCCGGGCAGCAGATCCCGTTGCACCGTGGTCATCACCGGCAGCTCCAGCGGCACCGCGGCCAGCCGCACGGCCAGCTCGAAGGCCTCCGGGGACGCCCAGACCCGGAACCGCGCCACCTTCTGCACCGGACTCTCCTCCGGCGGGGACTGGGCCGAGTCGGGAAAGGGGACCGGCTTCGCGCCGGGGGTGACGACGGTGGCGGCGACCTCGGCCCACCGGGGCTCGGCGGCGGCCACGAACCGCGCCCAGGGGGCCAGCCAGCCGCCCTCGACCTCCAGGATGGGCACCGGGAAGGACCGGTTGCGGTGCGGGGAGTGCGACCACTCGTGGTTGGTGTACGGGTGGATCAGCTCCCAGGACACCTGGCCGTTGGCCGTCCGGTGTCCCTGGGCGCGCATACGGATGCGCTCGGGCAGCAACGCGGTCCGGTCCCAGAGCCGTTGGGGCAGGGGGGTGAGGATCGCCACCGGCTGGTGGCGTCCCCAGACCGCGAGCGCCGCGCGCGCGGTCCCCGACCGCCAGGCGGCCCCCATGCCGTCGGTGAAGACGAGGACGATACGGCGGCCCGAGAGGTCGACGAGGCTGCGGACCGGCTGGGGCCGCCCCGGCGGCTCCGGGCTGCGCAGTGCGACGGTGCCGTCGGCGTCCGGGCCGGTGCCCAGATGCCGCAGCTCCACGCTGCGGAAGCCGCCGTAGCGGCGCAGGGCCCCGAGCAGGCCCGAGGCGGCGCGCCGCCAGGCCGCCATGTGGGGCGCGGTGTCCACCACGAGGACGACGTCCCAGCGGGGTTCGGGGGCCGGGCGCAGTACGGGCGGCAGCCAGGGCGCCTCGGCCAGCTGCTCGCCGGTCCGCTCCTCGTCCAGCTCCTGGTCCGCCGACGCCAGGCTCTGCTGCCGCAGCGGCCTGAGAGCCCGGCCCAGGGCGCCGCCCCCGGGGTGGCGGCCGCGGCCGCGTGCCGTGCGCCGGCGTAAGCGTCTGCGCGGACCGGACGTCGCGGCCGCCCGGTCGACCGGGGACGGCCGGTCCTCGTCTCCGGCGGGCTCGGACGCACCGTCCGGCCCGGTGCGCGGCGCCGGCCGCCCCGCGTCGTGCGCGTCCGGCGGGCCGTCCGGGGCCTGCGCGTCCTCCCGGCCGTCCGGGTCCCGGAGGTCCTGAGGTCCCTCGGGGTCCGGCGGGCCCTCCGGGTGCTCCGGGTGCGGCAGCGCGGGCTGCTCCGGCGCCGCCTGCGCCTCCCGCGCCGCCGGGTCCTCCTCGACGAGCAAGGGGTGCTCTGCGCCGTCGCCGGGCGACAGCAGCTCGGGATGCTCCTGGGCGAGCCAGAGGGCATCGGCGACTTCCCGCCAGTGCAGGTCGCCCACGCGCAGGCGCGGGTGATCCGGGGCCGGGCGCGGGTCACGCGGCGTCCGGCCCCGGGATGCGGGGTGGTGTTCAGTCACTCAGCCCAGTCCCATCGGCGTTCAGCGGGTGCCAGATGGCGCGCAGCACGGCCTGCCATTCGGAGTCGTCGCCCTCTGCGTAGGTGTAGGCGCCCGACGTGACCAGGTGCGCCGCATTGAGCAGCATGTCGGCGGCGAGTCCGTCGGATTCCTCGCTGTGGGACCTGAACGCGCGGATCAACTTTCCCTGCATGTCACCGAGCTGGTCGGAGAAGTGGGCGGAGAGCAACTCCGCCAACCCTTCCGCATCGACATCGGCCATGTCCAAACGCAGACATCGCCGCATGAAGGCTTCCGGGAATGCGCGCTCCCCATTGGAGGTCATGATCACGATCGGAAATGCCCGAGCCTGGACAATACCTTCCTGGATGGGAGCGAAGCCGCCCGGGTCGGCGGTGTGCACCCCCACCACCGGATTCTGTTTCTTCACCCGAACGAGTGGTGGCAGAGCATACCAACCATCTTCGAACAGTGTGAGCAGATCGTTGGGGAGATCCGCGTCGCCCTTGTCGATCTCGTCGATGAGCAGGACCCGCGGCAGCCGGTACGGCAGCAGGGCGGTGCCGAGGGGGCCCAACTGGACGAAGTCACCGATGTCCGTCAGGCCTTCGGCCGCGGCCGCGTCCTCGTCCAGGTCGCCCCCGGCCGCCTGACGTGCCATCAGCCACGCCTGGGCGGACTGGGCCCTGCCGATGGCGTCGTACTCGAACAGGCCCGACGTCAGGGTCGTACGACTCGTGATCGGCCACTGCAGAACGCGTCCCAGGCCGAGCTCGCGGGCGATCCGGAAGGCCAGCGCCGACTTGCCCACCCCGGGGCGGCCGGTGACCAGCAGGGGACGGCGCAGAAGGATGGCCGCGTTCACCAGCCGGACCTCGTCCGCGGGCGGGCACCGCGGGGCGTCGGCGGGACCGAGCCGGCGGTCGGCCTCGTCGTCCTCGGGTGGCTGGGGCAGGGGCGGACCGCCGTTGAAGCTCCGCCATCGCGGCCCCGGGGGCCAGCTCCGCTCCTCGTAGGGAACCTCGGGCACCGACCGCCCCGTGCCCCGGTAGGGCAACGCGCTCGTCTCCAACGCTGTCAATCCGTCCCCCCTATGAACGCGGCGGGAGCACATGCGTCACCGTCGAGAAGCTGATGCGGGTCGTCCCAGATCACGCCCAGGTGCCTGATCAGGTCCCTGTCGCGTGGGTGGGCCGTACCCGCAGCGGCATCGCTTCTCCACTGTCGTGCAGTACCGGGAAGGTTGGCCAGGCCTTCATCGGCCAAGAGCAGCTCCTTGACCAAGGCCCGGAACGCCTCCGGCGCACCGGACTCCCGATGGAAGACCATGACGGGCACGCCGTGGTCCAGTCCCAGCCGTAACTCGCGCAGGCCCGTGCTGTTCCTGGCCCGCGGCGTGTCACTGAGCACCATGCAGACCACCCCCTCCTCCTTGCCGATCCGGGCATCCAGCAGCTCAAGGTGTTCGGCGGCGGCGTGCCCCCGGGGATCGCACCAGTGAGCCCGTCCGGCCTCCGGGTCGCTCCGCCACCGTGTCCATCGCTTGCGCCACACATGATGCAGATCGCGTCGCTGCATGCGCTCCAGGCTGTGAAGGAAAATCCAAGAATATTTACTCAACAGCGGGTTGGGGTGGCCCAGTTGAGGATTCCTGTTCCACCATTCCACCGGCTCGGCGAGCAGTTCCGCCGGGAGGAAGATCTCCAGTACGACGTTCTCGTCCCGAGACTGCCACAGTTCGGCGGTCGCGGACAGCAGCTCGGCGACGGCGCCCGGAACCTTGCTGCGCGGCACCGGAGCCTGCGGGTCGCGGCCCTCGTGGTGCAGTCGCGTGGACTCCTGGTAGCGGACCCGGGACGAGATCCGGTACCGGCTCTCCCGCCGCCCTCTTCGCGGGCCGTCGGCGTCGGACGGGCGCAGGTCCGGCGCGATCTTGATGAACATGCGGATCACCGGAGCCTGTGACACGTCCTCGGGGTCGGGTTCCGCAACCGGCCGGGACCGCTGGGCGGACGCGGCCGTTCGGGGCGCATCGGCGTGGGCATCGGTGCCGGTGCCGGTGCCGGTGTCCTCGTCCGGGTCGGGGTGCGGCCGGTGCCAGGCCGCCAGGTCGGCGCGCAGCGCCCGCAGTCCGGCGGGCCCCTCCGCCCTGCCCCACAGCGCGGCGAAGTGGTCGTTCCACGCGCGTATCTCGCCGACGAGCCCTGCCGCCTCCGTGCGCAGCAGCAGGTGTTCCAGCAGCACCATGCTGGGCTCGAGTCCGCCGACCGGGGCGTTGTGGCCGGCCAGATGGACGAAGGCGTGCCAGACCGAGGTGCAGTACGCGGGCAGCCGGACGCGGTCGCCGCTGACCTCGGCGATCAGCGCGGGCAGTTCGGGCAGGCCGAAGTCCAGTCCCCGGCGCAGGGCCGACCAGTCACGCCCCTCGTAGAGTTCGGCCGCGTACCACTCCTCCAGCAGCGGGCGCAGCCTGGCCGACAGGGCGGGCGCCAGGAACTCCGTGATGTCCACCAGCCGTTCGAGACCGTCCTCGTCGTGGCTGCAGTGCTGGACCGCCTCGAAGAACTCCTGCCGGGGCGTGGGAAACCCGGCGAGCTCCAGGCCCGGGAACTCCGCGGACAGCTCGCGGGCCCACTGCATACGGCCGCGCGTCTCCGCGAGAGCCGGTGAGGTGCCAAGGGCCTCGACCATGGCCCCCAGCACCTGCCGTCTCGCCGAGAGTTTCCAAGAGCGCTGCTGCACGTGCGTTCCCCCTCGCACCGCGTGGCCCACACATCATCCCGGAAGCGCCTCCGCCAGCACCTCGTACAGGCGGGGATTCGCCCAGTACGCACTGTGGGCGGCCGACACAGGCTGTCCATTGTCCACTTCCACATCGCGCACGTGGGAGCCGAAGATCTCCTCGCCGACGAAGGACAGCAGATCCCGGGGATCGTAGACGTTGAGCCAGTCGGGGAAGCCGGCGGGCAGTCCGGTGCCGTACGGGCGGGACGGCAGCGCGTCCAGCTCGTACAGCAGGGGCACCTGGGAGCCCACCGTGATCAGCTGGTGCACGGCCGCCTCCGGTGCGGCCGTGGCGGCCGGCCGCCGGCCGCCCCCGGCCCGGCCGGCCAGCAGGTCGAAGGCGATGATGCCGCCGAGGCTGTGGCCCAGCAGCACCACGGGCGGGGAGAGCCGGCGAGCGAGATCGGCGACGTAGGCCCGCACCGCCTCGCCCCGCACCAGATAGCTCAGGATGTCGGCGGAGAACCCCAGCGAGCGCTCGCTGATCGGGCTGCGCCGGCTGACGACGAGACGTGATCCGCCCGTGCGCTCCACGAGCCGCGCGGAGGCGCCGAGGGCCCGCCCGAGCCGGTCACCCACCCCTCGGGTGTCGCCGCCCAGCGCGTCGGTCACCGCGTCCACCGCCGCGTCCCGGTCCGGCACCGGCAGGGTGCCGGGGCCGCCGGGCAGCCGTACCAGGGCCCGGGCCACGAGCGAGCGCCCGGTCAGCCGCGCCAGGCTCCCGTCGGCCTCCGGGCCGTCCAGGGCGTTGCAGGCGAGCCGGAACTCCGCCGAGGACGTCAGAGCGGCCACACAGTCCGCCAGGTGCCGCTCCAGCCCCGCCGACGCCCATGCCTGCCGTACGTCAGGCAGGCCGTCGAGGGCGCCCGCCCGGCGCCACAGCCGCTGACCGGCCGGGACCGTGCCCGGCGCGAAGGCGGCCCGGGCAGGCCGGGCGCTCAGCGCGAACAGGGTCAACTCGGCGTCCGGCTCCACGTACAGCAGGGACCAGCGGGCCCGTTCCTCGTCCTCGGGGTCCCGCCGGGCGTCCGTGGCGCGGGGGCGGTACCCCGGGATGGAGGCGCCGTCCGCGCGCAGATACGAACCGAGCGCCGAGCCCCAGTCGCACTCGGCGACCGTCACGTCGTCGCGTACTTTGCCCAGTCCCGCCCGCACGGCCTCCAGTGCCGTGGTGTAGGCGGGCGCCCGCACTCCCGTACCGTGGATGAACAGCACGCTGGTCACCTGCACGCCTCCCCGCGGATTCGCATAAGTACCAAGGCAGGTACGAAAGTTCATAGTAAGCGCGGGTGTCCCGTCGGCAGCAGGCCTGTGACGTGGGACGGTCCCCGGAAACGGGCCGGGGCCGGCCGGCGTGCCGGCCGCGGTTCCGATCTTCCGGCCGGCCGCAGGTCAGGGCCTTGTGAACGGATTCCCGCGTGCAGGGTGCAACGCTTTGCAGCGGCCTGTGACGGTGGGACAATATGGGACACAGGTGGCGCCACCGGCGTCACTGGCACTCTTCGCTTTCCTCAGCGAGGCGGGTGGAAAACTATGGACACAGCCTCCTACGTCGTACTGGCGGTGGCGCCGCACCTGTGGGGCACCTTCGGAGCCTTCATCGGCGGCCTCGTCGTCGTGATCGCCCTGGTGTGGGCCGTCGGGATGGGCATCGGCGTGATGCGCCGGGAGCCGGACCGGCCCAAGCCGTCCGAGCAGCCGCACCTGCCGGTCACCGGGGCCGTCCACGAGATCAGTGAGATGCGGGAGCCGGACGAGCTGCACCCGGACGAGGGCGAGCGGCTCATGCCCTACGAGCTGCACGCGGCCGGAACCCGGCGCAGCCAGGACCAGCACCGGCACCGCTGGCACCCAGGTGGCAGCGGCTCCTTCGGCAGCGGAGGCCCCGGCCGGACCTGAACCGGCGGCCGCACCCGTCGAGGGGCGGGCCCTGATCGGCCCGCCCCCTTCGCCTGCCCGCCCCCTTCGCCTGCCCGCCCCCTTCGCCTGCCCGCCCCCTTCGCCTGCCCGCCCCCTTCGCCTCCCCGCGCCGGCGCGTTCGCCCGCCGAATCCCCGCAACCAACGGCGTCTAGACTCTCCCCGCAACGGCCCGGGCGACCGTGGCCGAGAGCCGGCAGCTTCTGCCAGACCCGAAGGGTATTCGGCGTTTTGATACGGATAGATTCAGTCACCAAGCGGTATCCGGACGGCACGGTGGCGGTCGACCGGCTCTCGCTGGAGATACCGGACCGCTCGATAACCGTCCTCGTCGGACCGTCGGGCTGCGGCAAGACCACGACCCTGCGCATGATCAACCGGATGGTCGAGCCGAGCGGGGGCGCCATCCTGCTCGACGGCGCCGACATCCGGGATCAGCCGGTCAACACCCTGCGCCGGTCGATGGGTTACGTCATCCAGAACGCCGGGCTCTTCCAGCACCGCACCATCGTCGACAACATCGCGACCGTGCCCCGGCTGCTCGGCTGGGGCCGGCAGAAGGCACGGGCGCGGGCGGCCGAACTCATGGAGCGGGTGGGCCTGGACACCTCCCTCGCCAAGCGCTACCCGTATCAGCTCTCCGGCGGCCAGCAGCAGCGCGTCGGCGTGGCGCGGGCGCTCGCCGCGGACCCGCCGGTGCTGCTGATGGACGAGCCGTTCTCGGCCGTCGACCCGGTGGTGCGCAAGGGCTTGCAGGAAGAACTGCTGCGCATCCAGGATGAGTTGGGCAAGACCATCGTCTTCGTCACCCACGACATCGACGAGGCCATCAAGCTCGGCACGACGGTCGCGGTACTGCGCACCGGCGGCCGGCTCGCCCAGTACGCCCCGCCCGCCGAACTGCTGTCCGCGCCCGCGGACGACTTCGTCGAGGACTTCCTCGGCACCGACCGGGGCATCCGCCGGCTGTCCTTCTTCGCCTCGGCGGGGCTGGAGTTGAAGACGGCCCCGATCGTCGCCCTGGACTCCACCGCCGAGCAGATCGCCGCCCGCACCACCGCCGACGCGCCCTACCTCCTCGTCACCGACCTGGACGGCAGGCCGCTCGGCTGGAGCGAACCGGGCGGGTTGACCGCTGGAGAGATCGATCCCGCCCGGCTGCTGTCCCACGGACGGCCGTTCGCGTACGGGAGCGAGTCGCTGCGCGCAGCCCTCGACTGCGCCGTTCTCTCACCCACCGGCTGGGCGGTCGCCGTGGACGGCACCGGCCGGGTGGTCGGCGTAGTCTCGCAGCAGACCATCGGCGAGGCCATCCGCAGCGCCCACGCCGCAGGCCGCGGCGGCGCCGCGACCGACGCACGGACGGGCGTGGAGACCGGCGCCAAGGTAGCCGGATGAACCGCTTCTTCGACATCCCGAGCGACCTCCAGCACAGCTGGTTCGGCCTGATCGGCCTGCATCTGCGCGAGGCACTGCTGCCGGTCCTGGCGGGCCTCGTCGCCGCCCTGCCGCTCGCGCAGCTGTGCGTGCGGTTCCGCTGGCTGTACCCGCCCGTGCTGGGCGTGACGACCGTGCTGTACGCCATCCCGTCGCTGGCCTTCTTCGTCGTCCTCATCGACTACACCGGCCAGACCGAGCTCACCGTGATGATCCCGCTCGCCGTCTACAGCCTGGTCGTGCTGGTCCCGGCGATCGTCGACGGCGTCCGCTCGGTGCCGCAGGAGACGCTCGCCGCGGCCACCGCCATGGGCCTGGGGCCCGTACGGCGCTATTTCCAGGTCCAGTTGCCCATCGCCGTGCCCGCCATCATCGCGGGACTGCGCGTGGCCACCGTGTCGAGCATCTCCCTCGTCAGCGTCGGCATGCTGATCGGCAACCAGGGCGCGCTCGGCAACCTGCTCAACGACGCCAACATCTACCACCGGCCCGAACTCGCGGTGAACTCCGTGGTCACCACGGCCGTCCTGGCGATCCTCGCCGACGCCGTGCTGGTCCTCGTACGCCTGCTGCTGACCCCCTGGATGCCGCACGGCACCCGCCGCGCCAGAACCAGGGCCACCGAGGCCGGGCCCGACGCGGCCGTGCCCGCACTGGAGGACGCCGTCCGGTGAACGTACTGCACTTCGTCAACGCCTTCTTCAGCGACGGCGCCCACTGGCACGGCTACGACGGCATTCCCACCCGCCTTGCCGAGCACCTCCGCTACTCGCTGACGGCGCTCGGCCTGGCCGCCGTCATGGCGCTGCCCATCGGCCTGTTCACCGGGCACTACGGGCGCGGTGGCAACGCCCTCGCCCTGATCGCCACCGCCGGGCGGGCGCTGCCCAGCTTCGGCCTGCTGGTACTGATGTTCATCCTGCTCGGCTTCGGCATGGTGCCGGTCATGATCCCGCTGGTCGTCCTCGCCGTTCCGCCGATCCTGGTGACGACGTACGAGGCGATGCGCTCCGTGGACCCCTCCCCGGTGGACGCGGCGCGGGGCATGGGCATGGGGGAGTCCCGCGTCCTCTTCCACGTCGAACTGCCCGTCGCGCTCCCGCTGATCCTGAGCGGACTGCGCTCGGCGGCCATCCAGATCGTCTCGACGGCCACCATCGCCGCCTACGTCAGCCTCGGCGGCCTCGGCCGGTACATCGTCGACGGCCTCTACCAGCGCGACTACGAGAAGGTCGTGGGCGGTGCCACGCTGGTCGCCGTGCTGGCGCTGGCGACCCTCGGGGTGTTCTGGGCCGCCGCGCGGTTCGCGGTGTCGCCCGGGGTGCGCCGCGGCGGCTGACGCCCGGTCAGCCCTCGGTGCGGGCCAGCGCCAGCTCCAGCACGACGAGCAGCGCGTCCCTCACCGAGCCGCGCTCGCGCGCGTCGAAGACGACCACCGGGACGTGCTCGCCGACGTCGAGCGCCCAGCGGACCTCCTCCAGCGAGTGTTCCACCCGGCCGTCGAAGGCGTTCAGCGCCACCGCGAACGGGATGCGCCGGTGCTCGAAGTAGTCGACGGCCGCGTAGCAGTCGTCCAGGCGCCGGGTGTCGACGATGACGAGGCCGCCGATCGCGCCCTCCACGATGTCGTCCCACATGAAGCCGAACCGCTCCTGCCCGGGCGTGCCGAACAGGTACAGCTTCAGCGTCGGGTCGATGGTGATGCAGCCGAAGTCCATCGCGACCGTGGTCGTCGTCTTGCTCGGGGTGTGGGTGAGGTCGTCCACGCCCGCCGCGACCTCGGTGATGGCCGCCTCGGTGGTCAGCGGCTCGATCTCGGAGATGGCGCCGACCGCGGTGGTCTTGCCCACGCCGAAGCCGCCCGCGACCACCATCTTGACCGGCAGCGGCGGCCGTACGGAGGGCTGCGCGGCCGCGTCGCACGGCAGAGGTTCAGTCGGTGTCACGGAGTACTCCCCGGGAGTCAGGGATGGCCCGCAGGCCATCGATAACCCTTCGCAGGACGGATGCGTCGTGGGTGGCGCCGGAGTCGGGCACGTGCACCGTCAGCTGCCCGGCGGCGCGCAGGTCCTCGGCGAGCACCCGCACCACGTTCAGGTGCAGCCGCAGCCGGGCCGCGAGTTCCGCGATGGACTGCGGCCGGCGGCAGGCGGCGACGATGTCGTACTGCTCGAACGAGAGCCGCTCCAGTGCCTCGAGCCCGGCGGCGGTGGCCACCACCTGGGTCTCCACCGGCACCGGCCGGCCGGACGCGGTGGGCGCCACCCGGCCGGCGGTGACCAGGAACGGCCGAACGGCGGGGGCGGGGCCGACCGGGTCGCCACCCGGGGGCGTGGAGCCGTCCGCCATGGGTGTTTCTTCCTTCCTCGACCGGCGGCGACCGGTCAGCGCGTCGGCGTGGCGCCGACGCTGTTCTTCAGTTCGAGCACGAGCTGGGGACTGAGCGCGGCGCCGGCGCGGTTGGCGAACAGCGTCATCTCGTAGGCGATGTTGCCGAGCTTGGCCTCCTTGTCGGCGACCACGCCGAGTACGGCGCCGTTGCCGATCGCGGAGACCAGGACGTGGCCGCCCTCCAGGTCGATGATGACCTTGTTGAGACCGCCGAGGCCGTAGTTGCCGGAGGCGCCGGCGGCCAGGCTGGTGATGCCCGAGACGATGGCGGCCAGCCGCTCGGAGTCGGCGTGCTCGCGCAGCTGCGAGACCGCGATGAGCAACCCGTCCGAGGAGACGGCGATGGCGTCGACGACGCCCGCGGTCTCGGTCGCGAAACGGCTGAGCAGCCAGGTGAAGTCGGCTGCGGCGGCCTGCAGGTCGGTCGGCGTGGCGCCTCCCGTCGGAGTGTCACCTGTCGACGTGCTCACTGCTCGGCTCCTTCCGGGAGGTCGTTCCGGTCGTTCCGGTGGTTGCGGTCGTTCTCGTCGTTCCGGTCGTTCCGGTCGTTCGGGTCGTTCGGGTCGTAGTGGTGGTGCGTGCCTGGGGTGGGAATCCGCGCGGTGGGGGAGGCGGGTCGCGCGTGGGTGCCGGTGTCGCTGTCGCTGTCGCGGTGGGCGCGTTCCACCGCGGCCTCGAACTCCTCGAGCGCGGACCGCACGGCCTCGGCGTCGGCGGGTCGTACGGCGGCCTGGCGCACGGCCTGCTGAGCGGCGGCCTCCGCGCTCGTACAGAGGGTGGCGCCGCGGACCCGGCGGCGCAGGGTACGGGGGGAGGCGGGGTCGTCGGAGGGTGGTGCGGTGGGGGAGGAGGGTGCCTCGGCGGAGGGCAGCGACTTCGTGCGGGCCCGGGGGACGAAGGACTGCTCCGCCGCACGGGAGGGCTGGTCCGGCTCCGCCGGGGCCGTCACGGGTGAGGTCTCGGGCGCGGCCGCATCGCGGCGCGGGACCCGGCGGGGCAGTGCGGGCGCGTCGTCCTCCGACGGGCGCCGCGACGGCGCCGCGGCGGACGGCCGCGGTCCGGAGCCGGCTGCCGATCCTGCTTCCGTGCCCGTGCCCGTGCCCGTGCCCGTGCCTGTGTCCGTGTCCGTGCGTGTGTCCGTGTCCGTGCGTGTGCCCGTGTCCGTGTCCGGTGTCGAGTCCTCATCCCTGCCCGAGGCTGGGGTCGGGCCCTCATCCGTGCCCGGGGCAGCTGCCGCTGCCGCCGTGCCGGCAACCGAACCGCCGGCAGTCACCGTGCTCATGGTCAGCAGCAGTGTGGATGGGAGCAGCACCTCGGCCGTCACGCCACCGCCCGGGGTACGGGAGAGGGTGACGCCGACCTCCCGGCGGCGGGCCAGCGTGCCGACCACGAACAGGCCCAGCACCTTCGTCGGCACCACGTCGAGACGTTCGCGGCGGATCAGACGGGCGTTCTCCTCGGCCAGGCGTTCGGCGCTCATGCCGAGGCCGTGGTCGCAGACCGCGATCGACGCGCCCTCGTCGCCGGAGCGCACGGTCACCTCGACGGGGCTGCCCGCCGGGGAGAACGACACGGCGTTCTCGAGGAGTTCGGCCACCATCAGCGTGAGGTCGCCGATGATGTCCGGCTCGACCATGGCCTCGGTCTCGGCGTACAGCCGTACCCGCTGATAGCCCTCGATCTGCCCCAGCGCGGCGCGCACCACGTTGGTGAGCGCCGTGGGACCGGAGTCCAGGACGGGCTCGCGGATCCCGGCCAGCAGCATCAGGCTGTCGGCGTTGCGGCGCAGTCGTACGGCGATGTGGTCGATGGAGTAGAGGCGTTCGAGCAGGGCCGGGTCGGTCTCCCCGCGCTCCACCGCGTCGATCAGTGCGAGTTGACGAGTGGTCAGATTACTGACCCGGCGGCCGACGTTGCCGAACATCTCGGCGACGTTGCGGCGGCCGAGCACCTGCCGCTCCAGCAGCGCGGCGGCCGTCGTCTGCACATGGTTGAAGGCCTCGGCGAGGTCCCCGATCTCGTCCCGCGCGGTGACCGGCACGTCCCTCAGCCGCGGCGGGCCCGAGTCGTCGGCGTCGTCGTCGGCCACCCGGGACAGTTCCCGGCTGGTGGCGGCGGAGATCTCCTGGGCGGCCCCGGTGAGCGCCTGCACGGGACGGACCACCGACCGGCGCACCGCCACCGAGAAGGCCAGCCAGAGGAGGAAGGCGAGCAGGGCGGCGGACAGCAGCAGGGCCGCCCGCCACCAGGCGCCGGTCGAGGAGTCGTCGGCGCCGTCGGCGATCTGGTCGATGAGCGAGGAGGCGATCCGCAGCCGGCTGGCCGCCTGCTCGGGGTAGGCCGGGTAGTCGCCCAGCGCGTCCTGGAACTCCCGCCGGATCTCGGCCGGGGTGCTCGCCTGCAGTCCGCTCGGGTCGATCTGCAACTCGGCGTACGCCTCGGCGATCCCGCGCTGCGCGGGACTGTGCTCCATCTCGGCGAGCCGGTCCGCCTGCGCCTCGGTGCCGAACCGCGCGAAGCGGTCGGCCTGGTAGCCGTACAGCTGGTAGGAACCGACCGCGGCGGTGAACTCGATCAGTGCGTTGCTGTCGCCGGTCGTGGCCGAGAAGACGCTGGTCTCGAAGGAGCTGTGGGCGGCGTCGGCGCGCAGCAGGGAGTCGAGCAGGTTGCCGGTGAAGGTGGCCGCGAGGGCGGCGTTGCGGTCGAGGCCCAGGCCGTCGATCAGGCCTTTGGCGGCGCCCGTGTAGGCCGGGTCGATGTTGTCGGCGGGCAGATGGCTCTGCTCGACGGTCTCCCGCAGACTGGTCAGGCCCTCGATCTCCTTCAGCGCCTGCGCCTCGGTGTCCGGCAGCCGGTCGCCGAACGTCCGGCGCACCGTGGCGACCTGGGCGTCCACCGCGGCCTGCGCCTTGCGGTACGGGGCGAGCGAGGGCCTGGTGCCGGGGCCGGCGGCCTCGTAACGCACGGAGAGCAGGATGGCCTGCTGGTGCTCGGCCTCCACCCCGTCGACCAGCGCGGCCACCTGGGCGCTGTCGCGCACCAGCCGGGCCGCGGCGGCCGCGGCCCGGGCCTGGCCGACCTGGTCGGCGATGAGGTAGGCGAGCAGCACGGCGACCACAGCGAGGGGCACGCCGACCAGGACGTTGAGCTTGCGCCGGAAGGGCCACCGGTCGGCGAACCCCGAGATGCCCCCGTTCGAAGGCGCAGGGGACGGACGGGCGGGCGCGTCCACCTCGTTCGTGGACACCGGGCCTCCTTCGAAGGGTGTCTCCGCCCGGGAGTCTCCACCCGGGGACGGTCGTGACGACGGTGCTGCAACAGCACCGAAGCGGCCCCCGTATTCCGCCGTGGCTGACGCCAACTGTCGTGAAACCTACCGCTTCTTCGCGGCGGCGTTCGCCTCGTCCCATGTCAAGAATGTGTTACGAAGCCACCGCATGTCCTGCACAACTGACCACGCATCGAAGCCAATCGGTGACCCAGGGGCCCTTGACTGACCGAGAACCGGCTGGATTGGATCAGGAAAGTGCGGTGCCCGCACCCCGCGCGCCCCTGCCACTGCCAGTGCTCCACCAACTTCTGAGCCCGGAACGGGAATTGTGACTTCTTACGCGAAGAACACCAGGTCCAGCACGAGAAACCCCGGCGCGGCCGCCGTCGCACTCGCCGCCACCGCGGCACTCGTCGCCGGGTGTGCTGGTTGTTCGTCGTCCTCCGGCGACAAGTCCGACCCCCTCTCGGGCGACAAGGCGAGCGGCGGCACCGTCGTCGTCGGCTCCAACAACTTCGCCGAGAGCATCCTGATCGCCGACATCTATGGCGAGGCCCTGAAGGCCAAGGGCGTCAAGGTCACCTACAAGCCCAACATCGGCAGCCGCGAGACCACCTACGGCCTGCTCAGGAACGGCTCGATCACCGTTCTGCCCGAGTACAACGGCGCGCTGCTCGCCTACCTCGACAAGAGCGCCGCCCCGACGACAGTCGCCGCCACGACGGCCGCCATCAACGCCAAACTCGACTCCAAGCTCACCCTGCTGGAGCCGGCGCCCGCGCAGGACAAGGACTCCGTCACCGTCAACCAGGAGACGGCGAAGAAGTACAGCCTCACCGACAAGTCCTCGATCGCCGACCTCAAGGACGCCGCGGGGGACCTGGTCATCGGCGGCTCGCCGGAGTTCCAGACCCGCCAGCAGGGCCTGCTGGGCCTGAAGTCGGTGTACGGGCTTCAGTTCAAGTCCTTCAAGGCGCTGGACGCGGGCGGCCCGCTGACCCAGGCGGCGCTGAAGAAGAACACCGTGCAGGCCGCGGACGTCTTCACCACGGATCCGACCATCTCCAAGGAGAAGTTCGTCGTCCTGCAGGACCCGAAGAACCTCTTCGGGTTCGAGAACGTCCAGCCGCTCGTCCACAAGAGCGGGCTCTCCCAGAAGGGCGTGGACGCGCTCAACGCCGTCTCCGCCAAGCTGGACACGCCCGCCCTGCTGGACCTGGACACCCAGGTGCAGTCGCAGAACAAGGACCCGCTGGACGTAGCCAAGGCCTGGCTGAAGTCCGCCGGCCTCGACTGACCCCGCAGCACCGCACTTGGACGGCACCACCGACGACCCGACGCGGGTGCCCCCGGACGCCGGGGAGACCCGCGTCGTGCTGGACGGCCGCGCGCTCGACCTGAACGGCGTGGTCCGCCTCGCCGACGCCGCCGCCGCACCGGCCGTGCCGGCCCGGGCGTTCGAGCGGGCCCGGCGCTCCTGGCGGGCGGCCGGGCGGCTCGCCGCGGACGGCCGGCTGTACGGCCGGGGCACCGGAGTCGGCGCCCACCGTTCGGTGCCGGTCGACGCCCACGACGAGGGCGAGCACGGCCTGCGGATCCTGCGCAGCCACGCGGGCGGCGCAGGCGCGCTGCTGCCGGCCCGTCAGGTCCGCGCGATGCTCGCGATCCGCGCCAACCAGCTCCTCGCCGGCGGCTCCGGCATCCAGCCCGCTTTCGTCACCGCCCTCACCGACGCCCTCCGCCTGGGCGTGCACCCGGCCGTCAACGAGTACGGCGGCCTCGGCACCGGCGACCTGACGGCCCTGGCCCAGACGGGCCTGACCCTGATCGGCGAACGCCCCTGGCTGAGCGACCCCCCGGAGCCCGGGCAAGGCCGCCGGCCGGAACCCGGCGGCGGCCGCCCCGAGGCTCAAGGCGGCGGTCCCGAGGCTTACTGCGGCCGCCGCGAGGCTCACAGTGGCCGTCCCCGAACGGGCGGCGCCCCGGAGGGCGACGCCGAACCGCGCCCGACGGCCCCCACCCCGTACGTCATACCGGGCCCGCGCGCGGGCGACGGTGAACGGCCGGGGCCCGGCGCCCTCCAGGGCGGCCTGCCCGCACAGTGGCGCGGCGAGGGCGGTGGCGAGGGCGGTGACGGTGGCGAGGGCGGTGAACGGGGCGCGAGCTTCGACCCGGATACCGGGGCAGGCGGCCTGCCCGCGCAGTGGCGCGGCGCGGACGGCGGGGATGCGCGTCCGGGCGTGCTGACCGCCGGAAGGCCCGCCTCGCCGACGGCCGGCGGTGGCACGGGACCAGGTGCTCCGGGTGCCGGTCCGCCTGCAGGGTCGCGGGACGGCACTGGTGCGGGCCCCGGCGTGGACGCCCCGGACGCCCCCGATGCGACGGCCGCCGCGGCCGCCCGGCTGCCCGCGCAGTGGCGCGGTGGCCACCGGAACCACCCGCCCCCGGTCGACGGCGCCGGCCGGTTGCCCGCGCCCGTCGTGCCGCAGCCCGGTGACGCCCTCGCGCTGCTCAGCAGCAACGCGCTGACGCTCGGGCAGGCCGCGCTCGCCTGTCACGACCTCGGCGTACTGCTGCGGGGCACGCACGCCGTGGCCGCCCTGTCGCTGGCCGCCGTCTCCGGATCCCTGGAGGCCTACGCCGCCGAGCTGCACGCGCTGCGCCCCTACCCAGGGGCCGCCCGCGCGGCCGCCGAGGTGCGGCGGCTGCTCGGCGTGCCCGACCGGCCGCGCGGCACCGGCCGGCGGATCCAGGACCCGTTCGGCTTCCGGGCCTTCCCGCAGGCGCACGGCCCCGCCCTGGACGCCGCCGACGCGCTGCGCCGCGTCGTCGAGGCCGAGGTCAACTGCCCCTCGGAGAACCCGCTGATCACCCCGGACGGCACGGCGGCATACCACCACGGCGGCTTCTACGCGGCACCCCTCGGCCTTGCCCTGGACGCCCTGAACCTGGCCGTGCTGCAGACCGCCCGGCTGTCCGCCGCCCGCCTCACCGCACTGGGCCGCCCCGACCTCACCGGCCTGCTGGCGTTCCTCGCCGTGGGCCCGGCGAGCAGTTCGGCGACGATGATCCTGGAGTACACCGCCAACTCGGCGCTGGCCGAGCTGCGACTGTGCGCCACGCCCGCCTCGGCCGGCCACGCGGTGCTCTCCCACGGCCTGGAGGAGGCCGCCAGCTTCGCCTCCCAGGCCGCCCGGCAGTCCCTGCGCGCGGTGGACGCCTACGCGACCGTCCTCGCCTGCGAACTGGTCTGCTCCGTAAGGGCCCTGCGGCTGCGGCCCGCCCCGCCCGCCACTGCGGCGTTCACCGTGGCGGACACCGCGCTTGCCTCCGGCACCGAGGACCGCCCGCTGACGGCGGACGTGACGGCCGCGACCGAAGTGCTTTGGGCACTGGCCGAGTTGTGAGCGCCGCGACGGGTGCCGGTGGTCCGGGCCCGGCACCCGCCCGGACGCCGCCGTCTCAGAGATCGAACTCGTGCGGCGGCAGGTCCAGCGTGTAGCAGGCCTCGCGGACCACGGCCTGCTCGGTCTTGTCGAAATCGCCGTCCGCCCCGCCGATGACGATGCCGATCTGGACGACGGCACGGGCCTCGGCCGGCTTCTTCTTCGCCTTGGCGATCTCCTGCAGCACGCTCACCTTGCCGAAGTCGAAGTCGGTGGTCAGCCTGTTGAGGTTCTCCTCGAAACGGCGGCGCAGGTCGTCCGCGGGGAAGTTCTGCAGGACCTCGTTGGTGGCGATCAACTGGGCGACGCGCTGCCGCTCGGAGGGGTCGATGGTGCCGTCGGCGGCGGCCACGAGCGCGCACATCGCCATGCTCGCGTCGCGGAAGGCCCCGCTCTTCAGGTCGTTCTTCTTCGCCACGAGCTGGGTCTGCATCTGCGTCGCGGAGTCCTTGATGCGGTCCCACAGGGCCATGTGCACTCCATAAGTCGTGTCGGTGTCGTACGAGATCGGTATGAGATCTACAGCAACGTGGAAACTCACGGGCCCGCGGATAAGTTCCGGCCGACAGGAAGGCGACTTCCGGCCGCCCGGGCGGCCTAAACTGGTGCGGTTCGTACCACCGCGCGTGGCGCACGGCCGGGTACGGCCGGCTGACGGCCGCGTACGGCGCAGACAGGAGGACGAAACGACCGTGGCGGCAGCCGGCAGTGGCTTCGAGGACCCGCCCGCCGACGTGCTCGCGGAGGCGGCCGCGGCCTTCGGGCTGCTCGCCTCGCCCGCCCGGCTCCACATCGTATGGGCGCTGGCCCAGGGCGAGAGCGACGTCACCGGGCTCGCCGAGCGGGTCGGCGGCGCACTGCCCGCAGTCAGCCAGCACCTGACCAAGCTGAAGCTCGCCGGTCTCGTCCGCTCCCGCCGCGAGGGCCGCCGCCAGGTGTACTTCGTCGACGACCCCGACGTGGTCGACGTCGTCCGCCTCACGGTCGCCCGGCTCACCGCCCGTACCACCCCGGCCGGCACCCCGGCGCGCCGTCTCCGTGGCCTCTGAGCTCGCCGCGACCCGCCGCCCGGCCACGCCCGACGGCACACCCCTGCAGGTACTGCGGCAACTGGACAGCGGACCGCAGGGGCTGACCGACACCGAGGCGGAGGCCCGGCTGGCGGCGGTCGGCGAGAACACGGTCCCCGAGGTCCGTACCCCCTCCTGGGCGCGGCTGTGCGCCGGCGCCCTGCGGGACCCGTTCACGGCCGTGCTGCTCTGCCTTGGCCTGGTCTCCGCGCTCGTCGCCTCCTGGGGGACCGCCACGGTGATCCTCAGCCTGGTCGGGGTCAGCTGCGTGCTGCGCGCCGTCGGCGAGCACCGGGCCGACCGGTCCACGGCCGCGCTGCGCGAGCTGGTCTCCGGCACCGCCACCGTGCTGCGCCGCGCGGCGGGCGAGGAGCGCCCGCGGGCCCGGGAGATCCCGGTGGCCGAGCTGGTCCCGGGCGACGTGGTCCGGCTCGGGCCCGGCGACCTCGTACCGGCGGACGTACGACTGCTGCGCGCCCGCGGGCTGACCGTGCACCAGGCGGCGCTCACCGGAGAGTCGGCCCCCGCCGCCAAGACGGCCGTCGAGGTGCCGGGGCCGCGGACGGAGCAGGGCCCGTTCGGGCAGCCCCACCTGTGCTTCCAGGGCAGCGGCGTCGCCTCCGGCACGGCCACCGCGGTGGTGGTGGCGACCGGGGCGCGCACGCGCTTCGCCGCCGCCCACGGCACGCCTGGGCGCAGGCGCGGTGACCGGGCGGCCCCCAGCGCCTTCGACCGATCGGTGCACGGCATCTCCTGGGTGCTGATCCGCTTCATGCTGCTGACGCCGCCGCTGGTGCTGATGGCCAACGCCGCGCTGCGCGGCCGTGGTCTGGAGACCCTGCCCTTCGCCGTCGCGGTGGCCGTCGGACTCACGCCCGAGATGCTCCCCGTGATCGTCACCACCTGTCTGGCCCGCGGCGCCCGGCTCCTCGCCCGCAGGCACGGTGTGATCGTCAAGCGGCTGCCCGCGCTGCACGACCTGGGCGCGGTCGACGTGCTGTGCGTGGACAAGACCGGCACGCTCACCCAGGACCGGCCCGTCGTCGAACGGGCCCTCGGCCCCGACGGGCGGGACGACGCGGAGGTGCTGCGCTGGGCCGCCGTCGGGGCCTGGTGGACCCTCCAACTCGCCGAACTGCCCACCCCGGACGCGCTCGACGAGGCGCTACTGGAGGCCGCCGGGGCGGTCGGCGAGGATTACGACGGCGTCGCGGCCGTCCCGTTCGATCCGGTACGGCGCCTCGCCACCGCCGTGGTGCACGGCCGGCTCGGCACGCATGTCCTCGTCGTCCGCGGCGCGATGGAGGACGTACTGGAACGCTGTACGCTCCGGCCCGCCGAACGCGAGCGGCTGCGCGCGCTCGCCGCCCACGAGGCGGACTCCGGGCTGCGGCTGCTGGCCCTCGCCACGGCCGAACGCCCCGCCCGCACCGGCGACTACACGCCCGCCGACGAACGCGGCCTGACCTTCCGGGGCCTGGTCGCCTTCCGCGACGCCCTCGTCCCCACCGCGGCCGAGGCCCTGCGCAGGCTCGCAGACGCCGGCGTCGCCGTGTCGGTCCTCACCGGCGACCACCCCGGCACGGCGGCCCGTGCCTGCCGCGACCTGGGGCTGGAGCCGGCGGAGATACGGGCCCTGGGACCGGAGCCGGACGCGCCGGACGCGCCGGACGCGCCCGTTGGGCCGGACGCCGGAGCCCGACCACTTGCGGGCGAGACGCGTGCGGACGACGACGGCGGGCCCGCGACCGGCGTCGCCCGTGTCACCGTCCATGCCCGCTGCACGCCCGACGACAAGGCGCGCATCGTCGCCGCGCTGCGGGCCGCCGGACACACCGTCGGCTTCCTCGGTGACGGTCTCAACGACGTCCCCGCCCTGCGCGCCGCCGACGTCGGCATCGCGCCGCGGGCCGCCTGCGACGCCGCCCGGGAGAGCGCCGACGTCGTGCTCGCCGAGAAGGACCTCACGGCCATCGGCCACGCCGTCACGGCCGGCCGGTGCGCGAGCGGCAACATCGCCTCGTACCTGAGGGTCACGCTCTCCTCCAATCTCGGCAACGTCATCGCGATGCTCGCCGCGGGCCTGCTGGTGCCCTTCCTGCCCATGCTCCCGGCGCAGGTGCTGGTGCAGAACCTCTGCTTCGACGCGGCCCAGTCGGCCTTCGCCCACGACCGCCCCGGCACGCCGGTGCTGCGCCGCCCGACGGTGCTGCGGCCGCGCGCCTTCCTGCGGTTCATCACCGGCTTCGGCGCGCTGAACGCGATCGCCGACCTCGCCACCTTCGGCGTCCTCGCCATCGCCCTGTGGGGGCCCGACGCGCTCAACGACGAGGCCGTCTTCCACTCGGCCTGGTTCACCGAGAACCTGCTGACCCAGGCCCTGGTGATGGTGCTGCTGCGCACCGGCCGGGCCGGCCGCACCGGCCGCAGCGGTGCCGCCCGAAGGCGGGCGCCCGGCCCGGTCGGCTGGGCGGCGGCCGTCCTCGCCGTCGTCGGCCTGCTGCTGCCGGTCGGCCCGCTCGGCCCGCCGCTCGGCATGACAGCGCTTCCCGTTCCGTACTACCTGCTGCTCGCCGCCGTCCTGGCGCTGTACGCGCTCGCCCTCACGGTGGCGGTGGCCCGCCACGAGCGACGCCGCCGGTGAGACGGCGCGCCCGTCCGGCCCTCGACCCCGCGCGACGCGGCCCGTGCGGCGCACGGCGCCGGCGGGGTGCCGGCGTCCGTGCGGCTCAGCCGTAGGTCAGGTTCGAGCAGGGGTCGTCGTCCGCGGAGCGCGCACCGGCCGCGACCTGGGCTGGAATCGAGGTCGGGGCCGGGCTCGCGGACGTGGTGGGCGGGGCCGTGGCCGCGTCGTCGGCGTACGAGCGGCCGAGGACGACGGCGATCCCGGCGCCGGTCACCGGGCGCAACTCGGCGCCGGGGAAGGCCGCGGCGACGGTCCTGGCCCGAGCGTGGAGACCGGGTCCGTACTCGACGATCGTGGTGGCGTGGTCCTGACGGCCCGCCGTGGCCGTACCGGTGACCGTGAAGCCGTGCGCGGTGAGCGTGCCGGCGGCCCGGGCGGCCAGACCGCCGATGGTGGTGCCGTTGTAGACGGCTACCCGGATGCCCTCGCCGGAGACGGTGGCGGGGGAGGGGGACGGCGGGGGAGAGGCCGACGCGGAGGACGAACCGGAGGCGGCGTCCTCGCCGGTGCGCCCGCCGCCGGCGTCCTTGCCGTCGAGCGTGCGGTCGGCCCGCAGCGCCGCCCACAGGGCGTCGGCGTCCGGCTGCACTATGGCGACGCGCTCGCCTTCGTACCGCCAGGGGACGGTCAGGAACTTGGTGTTGTGCAGGTCGATGTCCTTCAGCGACATCGCGAAGGACATCAGTTTGTCGGCGGAGCCCAGCCCGGGGTCGACGGTGAGCGAGGCGGTGGCGGCGTCGGCGAGCGGCAGCAGCTTCCCCGGGGTGAGGCCTTTGCTCTTGACCTCCTTCAGCAGGCTCGCGACGAAGGCCTGCTGGCGTTTGATGCGGCCGATGTCGGAGCCGTCACCGATGCCGTGGCGGATACGGACGTAGTCCAGGGCCTGCTGCCCGGAGACGGTCTGGACGCCCTTGCCGAACAGCAGCCTTCCGGGGGCGGTGAGATGCGGGTTGAGATCCTTCTCGTGCACGTCCTGCGGCAGACACACCCGCACGCCGCCCACCACCTGGGTCAGCCGCGCGAAGCCCTTGAAGTCCACGACGACGGTGTGGTCGACGCGAAGTCCGGTGAGCTTCTCGACAGTGTTCTGCGTGCAGGCGGGGTTGCCCTTGGCGGTGTTGCCGACCGAGTAGGCCTCGTTGAAAATCGCGCCGGACTGAGATCTGGTCCAGGTGCCGTCGGGGAGCTTGCACGGCGGGATGGTGACCAGGGTGTCACGGGGTATGGAGACGGCCAGGGCGTGCCGGTGGTCGGCGTATATGTGCAGCAGGAAGGTGGTGTCGGAGCGGCCGATGTCGTCCTTGTTGCCGCCGCCGAGCGCGTCGTTGCCGCCGGTGCGCGCGTCGGAGCCGATGACCAGGACGTTCTCGCCCTTCGAGGTGGCCTGCGGACGGTTGTCCGAGAGCCCGCCCGCGTCGAAGGTCCTGATGTTGCCGTCCAGTTTCAGATAGAGCCAGCCGGCTCCGGCGACCCCCAGCACCAGCACGGAGGCGGCGCCCGCGAGGGTGATGCGCAGCCGGCGACCGCCCCGGCCCCGGCGAGGGGCGGGCGGGCTTGCGGTGCTGCGGCTGCTGGTGACGGTCATCGGCGCCCCCTGTTTCTCCATCCGGGTTGTACAGTTGCGCAATGTAGCAACTGTCGCCGGGTGGGCCGGCAAGGCGTACACCAGAAGAACGTGAGGAAAGGGAGGGCGCTGTCATGCTGCGCAACGGACTGGAACCCTGGCACCTGCTGATCGTGGCGATCGTGGTCATCGTGCTCTTCGGTTCCAAGAAACTGCCGGACACCGCCCGGGCGCTGGGCAAGTCCATGCGCATCCTGAAGAGCGAGGCCAAGGCCATGAAGGACGAGCCCGGCACGGCGTCGTCCGCCCCGCTGGAGCCGACCGCCGTGCGCACCGCCGCCGAGCCGGCGCACACCGCGCCGACGCAGCCGCCGGCCACGGCGAACTGAGCGTCGGGCCGGCCGGCTCCGGATGTGCCGCCCGGCCGGACCCGCGCCGTCGGTCCACGCCGTCAGTCCACGCCGTCAGTCCACGCCGGCCGTCGCGGCCGCGGCTCCGGTCCCAGTCGCGGCCCCGGCTCCGGCCTCGGCCTGTGGCTGGGCCGGTGCTGGCGCCTGCGGTTGGGCCGGTGCTTGAGCCTGTGGCTGTGGCTGTGCCGTCCTGCGCCGCCACCTTCGCCCGCGCCGTGGCCCCTGGTCGGGTAGCCAGCCGAAGGCGAGGCAGCTGCCGGTCGCCCCGAGGAGCAGGCCCACGAAGAAGCCGCCCAGGTTCGAGGTGAGCCAGGTGCCCAGCGAGAGCAGGATTCCGGTGAGCGAGTAGAAGAGGCGCTGGGCCGGGTTGAAGAGGGTCAGCAGCCCGAGCAGCACCATCAGAGCGGGCAGCAGATAGCCGGCCAGGCCCTGCATCCCGATGTGCAGTACGACCTTCAGCGACGCCTTCTCGGTGAGCAGGATCTCCGCCCCGCCCAGTGTGAGCAGCAGTCCGCCCCAGAACGGACGGCGGTACCGCCAGTCGCGGAAGCCGGCCCGCAGCCGCGGACGCGCGGTGCCCGCCCCCGCCTGCCCGGCCCGCGCCAGTGCCGCCCCCTGCCGTCCCGTCGTCACGTCGCCCGCCATCGGTTCAGCAACCCGAATCGCTGAAGCGGAGCTTGAGGCCCGGCAGCTTGAACACGCCTGCAGTCGTGGCGTAGTTGGTCTGCCGCAGGTTGGCGATGCGGACCGTGTCCGCCTGCTGGCTGAACACGCCCTTCGGGCCCTGCACACCCGCCTTGGTGAGCGTGCTGGCGTCGTTGCCGATCTCGATGTTGTTGAACGCGGCGTCGCCCGACAACTCGGTCGAGTCGGTCGTCAGATGGGTCGCCTGCACCTTGTTCGCGCCGCTGCCCGCGGTGATCAGCAGGTTCGTGCCGCCGAGGTCGACGCTCTGGCAGAGTCTGGTCAGCGTCGCGTTCTTGATCGCCGAGGTCACCACCAGCACCTGTCCGCCGGTGTCGCCCGCGTTGGGGCTGCCGTCGGCCATGTTGTCCAGGGCGCCGAACTGTTCGAAGCCGGTGCCGTTCAACTCGGTCGCGGTGACCGTGAAGGGCATCCCGGAGATCGCGAACTGCACGCCCAGGGCGCCCTGGGCGGTGAGGACCGCCAGAGCCGCGGCGACCAGGGTCGCGGGCACCGCCATGACCGCCGCCCGGCGCAGCCGGACCCGGCCGCGACTGTCCGTGCCTTCGGTGACCCCGGAGGCTTCGGGGGCCGGTGAGGACGGTGAACCGCTTTCCGGGGGGCCGGGGGTGTGCTCGGCGGACGGTGTGAGGTCCGAGGACGAGGCCATTGTCTGCTCCCATGCGCATAGTCAGTGCCGTACGGAGTTCAGCGGCCCGTTGCCCTGGCGCGGACAGCGGCTGCGGCGTACGCCCGAGACGTCTCCCGGCGGGTGCAAGGGCTTTCTCGTTACGCAGCAGTAGCCGTTCCGGAAGTTACCGGTGGTTACATTTACGGGTCAAGGTGCTTGTGAAAGAAAGGTGTCCATTGTGTGTCACCAGTGGTGCGGCGCCTTCCGCGATGGAGGCGGCCGCCGCGCCCGGACGCGCCGCGAAGTGGTCCGGAAACCCTCGTGTCGCGCATCAACTTCCTTGCCACACCTTGACGTTGATGGAGCAACAGGTCTACAACTCTGCCTGGCTTCCCCCGGATCCGTGGCGCCGGATCCGCCGCGCGGCGACGCCGCGTTCCCTCCCGGGTTCTTCCTCACCTTCCTTGCACGGCGCGACACCGTCCCCCGGCCGGTCCGCGCCGCTCACCCCTCCGCCCCGGCCCGGCCGGAGGCCCACCCCCCAGGCCTTCGGCCGGTCACCGGCCGGCTGCCGTCGCCGGTCCGTCACGTACGGAGAAGGCGTGACGGACCGGTGACGGCGGGCGCCTCCGGGCGTCCTCACCTCACCAGCCCCCCACTTCCAGAAACGAGGTACCCGCATGCGTACGCGTCCTCTCCTCACCCTGGCCGCCGCGGCCGCCGCCCTCTCCCTGCCTGCGGTCTCCCCCGCCTTCGCGGCCGGCGGCGCGGTGCTCACCACGGGCGGCACCGGCGGCACACCCGTCGCCGTCGGCGATGTCCTCTCCGCGCCGCTGGCGAGCGGCACCACGGCCACGCTCTACTCCAGCGCGACCGGCACCAGCGGTGTCTCCTGCGCCTCGTCGACGTTCACCGCCACGGTCACCGACAACCCCGCGGCACCCGGCACGGCGACCGAGTCGGTGACCGGGCAGACCTTCGACGCCGCCGGCTGCACCAGCAACGTCACCGGTGTGCTCGGCGTCAGCGCCATCACGGTCGACCACCTGCCGTACACCACCACGGTGGCCTCCGACGGCACCCTCACCGTGACCCCCGCCGGCGGCTCGACCATCCAGACCACGGTCAAGCTGCGCACCTTGCTGGGCAGCATCACCTGCGTCTACCAGGCCCCCAGTCTGACCGGAAAGGCCGACAACACCGGCAACAGCATCAGCTTCACCAACCAGCAGTTCACCAAGACGTCCGGCTCGTCGCTGTGCTTCGGCAGCGGCTACTTCACCGCCAGGTACGCCCCGGTCACCGACGCGGGCGCCACCGTCTACGTCAACTGACCGACCCGGCAGGGAGGTTCAGCGTCGGCGCAGACGCAGGGCCAGGGCGGCGCCACCGGCGAGCACCAGTACCGCCGTGGCGCCGCCCGCCAGCAGCGGCGCGGACGGCCCCGAACCGGAGCCGGTCGCGGACGCCACCGGACTGCTGTCGGCGGCGGCGCCTCGCGCGGGCCGGGGAGCGGACGCCTTGGCGGACGGTGGCGTGGAGCCGGCCGCGCGGCCCTCCTGGGAGGGACTCGCGCCCTTGCGGCCCCCGGCGACCGCGCCCTGGGCCTTCGTGAACACCACGTCGGAGCACGAGTAGTAGGTGTCCGGCGTGCTGCTGTTCTGCCAGATGGTGAACAGCACGTGATGACCCGTCCGGTCGGCCGGCAGCGTCGCCGCGATGTGGTACGCGCCGCCCGTCAGCGCCGGGTCCGTCACCTGGGCGAAGGGGCGCGCCGGAAGGTCGGACCAGGTCAGCGGCTTCGCCGGGTCGTAGCCGGGCTTGGTCAGATAGAGCTTGAACGTGCCCTCGTGCGCGATCGTCGAGGCGTAGGTCATCGTGAGTCTCGCGCCCGGCCTCAGCCGGGTCGACGGCCAGTCGGCGCGGGCCAGGTCGAGGCCCTTGTAGGCGGGCAGCCCCCCGCTGCACAGCTTGCCGTCCGGGATCACCTGGCGGTCCCTGCCGTTCACGTCCGGCACCCGCAGGTTGTCCCACGCAGTGAAGGTGGCGCCGTTCGCGGCGACGGCGGCCCGGCAGGCCGCCGAACCGGACCGGCTGCCCCCGTCCGGCGAGCAGGCGAACACCCGGCTGACCGGGTCGGTCGGGGCGCCGTGTGCCCGGGCGGGCCCCGCCGCCCACAGTGTGAGCAGGGCCGAGGCCGCCACGGCGGCTCCCATGACCCTGAGGGGTGCGGTCATCCGAGTCATCGCGGACGTCTCCTCGGCCGGCGGGGGAACGGTCTGTCCCGTGCAGTACGGGAGCCGGCCGTGGCGCGTTCAACCGGCGGGGCCGGAAGGTGTCTTCAGCAGGCCCGGCCCGCGAATGCCGCCAAGTGGTCCGCCGCCCACTCCCGGTAGCTCCGCGCGGGCCGGCCGAGCAGCCGCTGCACGGTCGGATGCACCCGGGTCTTCGCCCCCGACCGCCCGCGCGCCGCGCTCTCCATCAGGGCGTCGGCGATCGGCTGCGGGTAGCGGGCGCGCAGCCTCTCCCGCGCCTGCTCCGTCGTCAACTCCACGAACACCAGGGGACGTCGCAGCAGCTCCGCCAGGATCTCCGTCTGCCCAGCCGCGCTGACCGCCTCGGGGCCGGTGAGCGGATGGGCCCGGCCCGCGTGGCCGTCCGGGTCCAGCAGCGCGGCCGCCGCCACCGCGGCGATGTCCCGTGGGTCGACCGTCGCGTTCGCGGTGCTCCCGCAGGCCGCGCGCACCACGTCCTCCTCGCGGACCGAGCGGGCCCAGCCGAGCGTGTTGGACATGAAGGCCCGCGGACGCAGCATCGTCCACGACAGGCCCGACTCCCGCAGCAGTCGCTCGTTGCCGCGCTGCCAGGTGGTGATCAGGTCGCGGGCTCCGGGGTCGGTCACCGCAAGGGCCGACAGTTTCACCACATGGCGGACCCCGGCGCGCCGGGCCGCCGCCAGGAAGTGCTCGTCGTGGACGTGGGTCAGCGGATCGGCGGTGACCAGCAGCGCCGACCGCACACCGGTCAGCGCCCGCTCCAGGCTCCGTGGCTCATCGAAGTCGCCGCCCACGACCTCCACTTGGGGGCCGGCGGCCAGGCGCCCCGGGTCACGGGTCAGCAGCCGTACCGGCGCGACGCCGGACAACCGGCCCGCCACCAGCCGTCCGACGGTGCCCGTCGCCCCGGTCAGCAGGATCACGGCCGGACCCCGGCGGAGTCGAGGGCCGCCAGGACGCGGGCGCCCCGGTCCGGCTCGGTGTCCAGGCCAAGGAGCAGCCCGGGGACGGCGATGCTCGGCAGGATGTGGCCCCACAGCACGGATATCCGGTGCCCGAGGTCGGCGCGGCCGGTCAGCGCCCGGGACATCAACTGGATGCCGGCGAAGCCGCCGACCAGCAGTTCCACGGTGTCGCGCGGCTCGACCGTGGGCAGCAACTCGCCCTGCTCGCGGGCCTGTCCCATCAGCACCATGAGGTGCTCGGCCCAGCGCAGGAACGGCCCGGTGTGGTCGACGCCGGGCGGCGCGCACTGGTCCACGGTCAGCCGGACGCTGCCCCTGAGCAGGGCGTTGCCGAGCAGCCGCTGACCGACCACGAAGGTGATGTCGATGATCTCCTGGAGCTTGCAGGGCTGTTGGGGCACCGCCCCGAACGGCACCTGCTCGTCCAGCACCGCCTGGGCGAGGGACTCCTTGGAGGGGAAGTGGAAGTACAGCGCGCCCTTCGTGACGTCGGCCCGTTCCAGCACCATGGAGATGGTGGTGGACGTGTAGCCGTGCTCGTCGAACACCGCGCCCGCGGCTTCCAGGATCGCCCTGCGCGTCCTGATGGCGCGCTCCTGCTTCGCCATGAGAACCCCTCCACTGCACCGAGTTGGCCGGTTTCCGACCGATGCGCCGTCCCGGTCGCGCATGGGTCCGGACCTCTCGATCTCATTGAAAACAAACCGGTCGGCTCGTACTCTAGCGCTCAGCGGCGCAGGCGCCTCATGGTCTGCGGAGGCCTTCGGGGGGACCAGGGAGGGACATGCCCCAACTGCGGCGGCTCGCCGGGTTCCCGACGGCGGCCACGGATCTGACCGCCACCGTTCCGCGCCAGCTCGTGCACCGCGCGGCGCTCGCCGAGACCTTCCTCACCGGCTGGAGAAGGACCGGCGAGGACCGGTTCACCGTCTGCGCGCAGTGGCCGCGCGCCCACCAGTTGCACCTCTCGCCGGACCGGTCGGCGTACGAGACGCTGCTCGTCGCCGAGACCGTCCGCCAGTGCGGTGCCCTGCTCGCCCACACCGCCTACGGCGTGCCGCTGGGCCACCGGTTCGTGCTCCAGGAGCTGCGCGTCACCACGGATCCAGCCCACCTGGCCGTCGGTCTGCTGCCCGCCGAAACCGACCTGGGCGTCCGCTTCCTGCGGGACGGCCGACGACGCTCAGCGGCCCTGCGCTACGAGGTGGACGTGCGCCGGGACGGTGATCGCGTCGCGACCGCGTACGTCGCCTGCGCGAGTCTGGGCGAACCGGCCTACCGCCGGCTGCGCGGCGGACGCACCCCCGCCACCGTGTCCCCGCTCGCGGTGCCGCCCGGCCTGCCGGCCGCCGCCGTGTACCGCACCCTGCCCGAGGACGTCGTTCTGGCCCCGACCCGGCGCCCGGACTGCTGGCAGCTGCGCGCGGATACCGCGCATCCCGTTTTCTTCGACCACCCGCTCGACCACGTCCCCGGCATGCTGCTGCTGGAGGCGGCCCGCCAGGTGGCCTGCCTCCGCGGCTTCGCGCCACGGCCGCCGGCCGCCTTCCGGGCCGCCTTCCACCGCTATGCCGAACTGGACCGCCCCAGTTGGATAAGTGTGGAGACCGACGAAGGGGGGCGGACACGCGTCGTGGCGACGCAGGGGGAGTCGGCCGTCTTCGAATGCCTGGTGGACGCCGGGGGCTGGTGAGCTATCGTGTACGGGGAGTCAGAAACAAACGGCATGCCCCGTTCTTTACGGTCCCGGGAGTGTTTCGTCGATGCCGAGGCAGTTACGCGCCGAGCAGACCCGCGCGACGATCATCACGGCCGCCGCCGACCTGTTCGACCGGCGCGGCTACGAACGAACCAGCCTCAGCGACATCGTCGAGCACGCCCAAGTGACCAAGGGCGCCCTGTACTTCCACTTCGCGGCCAAGGAGGACCTGGCCCAGGCCATCATGGAGTTGCAGTCCCGGGCCTCGCGCCAGGTGACGCGTGACGTCGACGGGCACGGCTACTCCTCGCTGGAAGCGCTCATCCGCATCACCTTCGCCCTCACCCGGCAGGCGGTCGAGGGCCCGGTCGTCCGCGCCGGCCTGCGCCTGGCCACCGGGGGAGTCGAGGTGCGCCCGCCCCTGCGGCACCCCTTCACCGAGTGGCTGGAGATCGCCACCCGCAAACTCCTCGGCGCGGTGAGGGAGTCCGACGTCCACCCGGACGTCGACGTGCACGCCGTCGCACACTCCCTCGTCTGCTTCTTCGTCGGCACCCGTGTCGCGAGTCGGCCCCTGGAACCGTTCGAGCGGCTGCCGCGCCGGACGACCGAGATGTGGCACCTGCTGATCCGCGGCCTGGTGCCGGTGCACCGGCGTCCGCGCTATCTGGCACTCGCCACGCACCTGGAACGGGAGATCGGCGCCCGGTACGCCGCCCCGCCGCGGGAGTGACGCCCGGCGCCTCCCCGGGAAGCGCGGGAGAAGGAACCGGTACGGGGCGGCCGGTACGGTGGGCCGTATGCCCGAGACCCCGTCAGCGCCCGTGCTCCTCGGCGACCGGCCCGGCTCCTTCCCGCACAGTGTGCTGGCCGAGCGCCACCCGGCCGTCATCCGGCAGGTACGGGACTCCTTCCCCTACGGTCCCGAGCAGCACGGGGCCCTCGACGCGCTGCTGAAGAGCTGCACCGAGGGCGTGATCGAGCCGCTCCCCGCCGACGCCCACGACCGCGACCGCTGGCAGGCCTGGGGCCTGGCCACGTACGCCGGCCGGTCCTGGTTCGATGTGCCGTGGCTGTGGTCCGAGAGTTACTTCTACCGCCGGCTCCTCGACGCCGTCGGCTACTTCGCACCCGGGCCCTGGCAGGGCATCGACCCCTTCCGCCCCTCCAAGCTCGCCGAACTCGACGCGCCCGGGACGGACGAGGAACTGGCCGCGCTCGACGCCCTGGAGGGCGTACCGGCCGACGAGCGCGCCGCCGCCCTGCTGCACGGGTCACTCTGGGGCAACCGTGCCGACCTCGGCTTCCGTCTCTCGAAAGCCGATGCCGGAGCCGATGCCGGAGCCAGGGCCGATGCCGACGCCGGAGCCGTGCGGGCCGTCCCCGCCCTGGTCGCCGACGACAGCCGGACCCTCTGGTCGCTGCTGCCGCCCTCCGGCTCCGGCACCCTCTGCCTGGTCGCGGACAACGCGGGCCGGGAACTCGTCCCCGATCTCCTCCTCGTGGCCCACCTCCTCGCGCACGGCCACGTCGAGCGGGCCGTCCTGCATGTCAAGCCGTACCCGTACTACGTCTCCGACGCCACCACCGCCGACGTCGTGGACGCCGTGCGCCGGCTGACCGCGGCGCCGGGCGCGGCCGCGAGGTACGGGCACCACCTGTGGGCGGCGATGGGCGACGGCCGGCTGACGGTCCGGGCGCATCCGTTCTCCTGCGCCCCGCTGCCGTACGCGGGGATGCCCGGCGACCTCGGTGCGCAGTTCGCCGCGGCCACGCTGACCGTGCTCAAGGGAGACCTCAACTACCGGCGCCTGGTGGGCGACCGGTTGTGGCCCCCGACCACGCCGTTCACCGACGTCACCGCCTTCTTCCCCGGCCCGGTCGCCGCCCTGCGCACCCTGAAGTCCGATGTGATCACCGGCCTGGACGCGCGTACCGAGGCCGCGCTGGACGCCGCCGGGGACGGTTGCTGGCGCACCAGCGGCACCCACGCGCTGATCCAGGTCAGGAGCTGAAGTCCACCGGTGAACCCCGGTCGTTCCGGCACCGGTTCACGCGATGGTGTGATCACGTCCGGGCGGCCGGATGGTGCCGGAGTGTCACGGGTAGGGCCGGGCCATGACGCAGCAGCCCTTCGAACTCCCGCACTTCTACATGCCGTATCCCGCGCGGCTCAACCCGCACCTTCAGGAGGCCCGCGCCCACTCGACGCGGTGGGCGCGCGAGATGGGCATGCTGGAGGGCTCCGGGATCTGGGAGCAGTCCGACCTCGACGCCCACGACTACGGCCTGCTCTGCGCCTACACCCACCCCGACTGCGACGGACCCGCCCTCTCCCTCATCACCGACTGGTACGTGTGGGTCTTCTTCTTCGACGACCACTTCCTGGAGACCTTCAAGCGCAGTCAGGACCGCCCCGGCGGCAAGGCCCACCTGGACCGGCTGTCCCTGTTCATGCCGCTGGACCCCGCGGCCGACGTGCCCGAGCCGCAAAACCCGGTGGAGGCCGGCCTCGCCGACCTGTGGGCGCGCACCGTGCCGTCCATGTCGGCCGGCTGGCGGCGGCGGTTCGCGGTGGCGACCGAGCATCTGCTGAACGAGTCCCTGTGGGAGCTGTCCAACATCAACGAGGGGCGGATCGCCAACCCCGTCGAGTACATCGAGATGCGCCGCAAGGTCGGCGGCGCCCCCTGGTCGGCGGGGCTCGTGGAGTACGCGACCGCCGAGGTGCCCGCGCCGGTCGCCGGGTCCAGGCCACTCAGGGTACTGATGGAGGCCTTCTCCGACGGGGTGCACCTGCGCAACGACCTGTTCTCCTACCAGCGGGAGGTCGAGGACGAGGGGGAGCTGAGCAACGGTGTCCTGGTCCTGGAGACCTTCTTCGGCTGCACCACCCAGGAGGCCGCCGACTGTGTCAACGACGTGCTCACCTCCCGTCTGCACCAGTTCGAGCACACCGCGCTCACCGAAGTGCCCGCGCTGGCCCTGGAGAAGGGCCTCGCACCGGACGAGGTCGCGGCGGTGGCGGCGTACACCAAGGGCCTGCAGGACTGGCAGTCCGGCGGTCACGAATGGCACATGCGCTCGAGCCGGTACATGAACGACCGGGCCCGCCCCACCAGCCCCTGGCAGCGCCCGGCCGGCCCCGGCACCTCGGCGGCCGACGTGGGCGCGCTGCTCGCGGCGGCGGGGACCGTCGGGGCACCCCTCTCGCCCTTCACGCAGCGGGGGAGGCTGCGCGCCTACACGCACGTCCCCTTCCAGCGGGTCGGCCCCTCCCGCATCCCCGACCTGCACATGCCGTACCCGCTGGAGCTCAGCCCCCACCTGGACGCGGCCCGCCGCGCCCTCGCCCAGTGGTGCCACCGCATGGGCATCCTCGCGGAGGGAGTGTGGGACGAGGACAAGCTCGCCGCCTACGACCTCGCGCTGTGCTCCGCCGGCCTGGACCCGGACGCCACGCCCGAGGCGCTCGACCTGAGCGCCCAGTGGCTCGCCTTCGGCACCTACGGCGACGACTACTACCCACTGGTCTACGGCCACCGCCGCGACCTGGCCGCCGCGAGGCTCACCACCGCCCGGCTGTCGGCGTGCATGCCGGTCGAGGGTGAGGCGGCCGCCGTCCCAGTCAACGCCATGGAGCGCTCCCTGTGCGACCTCTGGGCGCGCACCACCGCCGAGATGACCCCCGGCCAGCGGCGCACCCTGAAGCACGCGATCGACTCGATGACCGAGAGCTGGGTGTGGGAGCTGTCCAACCAGCTGCAGAACCGCGTCCCCGACCCGGTCGACTACCTGGAGATGCGGCGCGCCACGTTCGGCTCCGACCTCACCCTGAGCCTGTGCCGGATGGGGCACGGCCCGGCCATCCCGCCCGAGGTCTACCGCAGCGGCCCGGTCCGCTCCCTGGAGAACGCGGCGGTCGACTACGCCTGCCTGCTCAACGACGTCTTCTCGTACCAGAAGGAGATCGAGTACGAGGGCGAGATCCACAACGCCGTCCTCGTCGTCCAGCACTTCTTCGGCATCGACTACCCGGCCGCGCTCGCCGTTGTCCATGACCTGATGACCCAGCGAATGCGGCAGTTCGAGCACGTGGTCGCCCACGAACTGCCCGTCGTGTACGACGACTTCGAGCTGCCGGACGAGGCGCGCGCGACCATGCAGGGCTATGTGACCGACCTGCAGAACTGGATGGCGGGCATCCTCAACTGGCACCGGGAGGTCGACCGCTACAAGGCGGAGTGGCTGGCCGGCCGCGCGCACCGCTTCCTGCCGGACCGGCCGCCCGCGCCCGTGCTGCCGGTCGGCTGACCGTCCGCCTCGCGCACAGGGCGCGCCCGCCCGGCGGCGTGCTCCACAGCGGCGTGCTCCACGGCGGCTCACGTCGGTGCCCGGGCCGTCGGATGCGGGCGCGAGCCGGCACCGCCGTCAACCGGACGGCTCCGCCGGGGCGGTCCGCTGCCGCCGCCCCGCGCGTCGGCCACCGGGTGCTCCCGGGTGTGCCGCACCCCCAGGGCTTCCTGCGGCCGGCCGCGGGCCGGTCTCACTCGTTCGTGGCTCGTGGTGCGCCGGGACACCGGGTAGGCACCAGCCGGAGGCGATCAATGGAACAGACTGCGCTGCGACCCAAGCCGATGCCCGGTCAGGTGCCCGGCGGCGGCACCGCTCCCGGCCGCGTCCGGCGCCCGCACGCCACCCGGCGGCGCGGCCGTCGCCTGGTGCTCGGCCTCCTCGCCGGCCTGGTCCTGGTCCTGTCCGGGATCGGCCTCGGCACGGTGGGTGCCACGGTGACCGGCGTCGGCGGGCCGGCCGGGCTCCAGCTTCAGGCGGGCGGACCGCGGTCATGGGCGCCCCGGTCCGGACCGGCGCGCACGCTCCCCGCCGCGAGCCCCGCGTCCACCCCCGAGCCGGTGCGCCCGGCCCTCGGTATCGAGGTCGTCGACGACGACGGGCAAGGGGCCCGGGTCGTCGGCGTGCACGTGCCCGGCCCCGGCTACTCGGCGGGCCTGGTCCGAGGCGATGTACTCCTCGTGTTCGGCCGGACCCGGATCGGCTCGGCGGCGGACCTGGCACGCGCCGTCGGCCGGGCACTTCCGGGGCGGGGGACGGCGCTGACCGTACGCCACCGCAACGGCGGCCGGCAGCAGCTGACCGTCACTCCGGGTGTCGTCACGTGACGCCTGGTGTCGTCACGTGATGCCTGGAGTCGTCACGTGATGCCCGGAGTCGTCACGTGATGCCTGATCGCTCCCGTCACTCCCGCCATCGCTCCCTCCCGACACTCCCGCTCCCTCCCGTCACTCCCAGTCCCGTCGCTCCGGTCCCTTGCGTCACTTCCGGCGCACCCCGGCGCGCGCCATGCCCGGGGCCGCACCTCGGTACCTGACGCGATGGCCGGAGGAAACCCGCCCGTGCCCGGTGGCCGCGGGGAAAGCACTGGGCACACCGTCGCGCAACCGGACAGGATGGGACCATGGCCGTGCGACCGCGTCACCGGCGGCCCGGCGGCGACACCCGCCGGCCGGACGTCGACCGGCTCGCGCGGCCGCGCACGGCCGGGCAGGATGCTGCCCGTAGATCCTCACCGCTTCTTCAGCCGCCTACGGAGGCCCGGATGACAGGCACCGCGCCCGCGCCCTTCACCGCCGACGACTACCGGGCCCGGATGGCACGCGCCGCCGCAGCGGCCGCCGACGCCGGACTGGCCGGGCTGCTGGTCGCGCCGGGGCCGGACATGGTGTGGCTCACCGGCTACGCGCCCACGGCCGTCACCGAACGGCTCACGCTGCTCGTCCTCGCCGCCGACCGGGACCCCGTCCTCGTCGTGCCCACCCTGGAGGCCCCGGACGCGGCCAAGGCCGTGGGCGCGTCCGCCCTGAGCCTGCACGACTGGACCGACGGAAAGGACCCCTACGCCGTCACCGCCGCCCTGCTCGGCACCGGCGGCCGGTTCGGCATCAGCGACAACGCCTGGGCCATGCACCTGCTCGGCCTGCAGCACACCCTGCCCGGCACCTCCTACGCCTCCCTCACCGAGGCCCTGCCGATGCTGCGGGCCGTGAAGGACGCGGCCGAACTGGAACTCCTGGCGGCCGCGGGCGCCGCCGCCGACGCCACGTTCGAGGAGATCCGCAAGGTTCCCTTCGCCGGCCGCCGCGAGTCCGAGGTGGGCGCCGACCTCGCCGCCCTGCTGCGGCGCTTCGGGCACTCCCAGGTGGACTTCACCATCGTCGGATCCGGCCCCAACGGCGCCAACCCGCACCACGAGATGGGCGACCGCGTCATCGAGCGCGGCGACATGGTCGTCCTCGACTTCGGCGGCCTCAAGGACGGCTACGGCTCCGACACCACCCGCACCGTGCATGTCGGCGAGCCGACCGACGAGGAGCGCCGGGTGCACGACATCGTGCGCGAGGCCCAGGAGGCCGGCTTCCGGGCCGTGCGCCCCGGAGTCTCCTGCCAGGAGGTCGACAGGGCCGCCCGCGCGGTGATCGCCGAGGCCGGGTACGGGGAGTACTTCATCCACCGCACCGGCCACGGCATCGGCGTGACCACGCACGAGCCGCCGTACATGATCGAGGGCGAGGAACAGCCCCTGGTCCCCGGCATGTGCTTCTCCGTGGAACCGGGGATCTACCTGCCCGGCCACTTCGGGGTGCGCATCGAGGACATCGTGACGGTGACCGGGGACGGGGGCCGCCGCCTCAACGACACGACCCGCGAGATGGTCCTGGTGGACTGACCGGCCGGCAGCATCCACCCAGGCAACGGGACGACACGGCGCGATGATGACCCAGGCACCGACACCCACCGCGGACACGGTCCGCAGACTGGTCCGCACCCTGCTCAAGGACGGTGCGGACACCGCCGCCGGACCCGACGTCCGGCCCGTCGCGGCGGGCGCCGGGCACTCCACCTGGTGGGTCGGCACCCGCCATGTGCTGCGGCTGGCCCCCGACCGTGAGGCCTCCCTGCGCCGGAGGCGCGAACTGCGGCTGCGTGACCTTGTCCGCCCGCACCTGCCGGTCGCCGTCCCGGCCAGTGTCGCGCACGGCGAGTGGGCGCCCGGACTGGCGTACACGCTGGACACCAGGATCCCCGGTGGCACGGCCGGTGACCACGACGTCTCCGCCATCGGCGAGGACGACCTGGCGGGACTGCTCACCGGGCTGCGCGAGGTGCCCGTGCGCCAGGCCGGGACGCTGGGCGTTCCGCGCGTCGCGCCGCGCTCCCTGGAGGCGTTGCGCCGGATGGCCGTGCACGCCGCCGAACGCCTCGGGAAGGCAGACGAGTTCGACCCCGCGCGGATGACCCAGCTCGCCTCGCCCGCCGCCGCCCAGCTGGCCGCCCAGCCCGGCACCGCGGTGCTCGTCCACCACGCCCTGAGGGGCGAACACCTGGTGGTCAGCGCCGACGGCCGGGTGCGCGGCGTCCTGGACTGGACCGCAGCCGTGGTCGGCGACCCCGCCGAGGACATCGCCGGCCTCGCCCTCGCCGTCGGCTCTCCCGCGGCCGTGCGCGCCGCCACCCTCGCCGGCTACAGCGCCCGGCCCTGTCTGCGCGGCCTGTGGCTGGCCCGCTGCGACGCGGTGATCCGCCTCGCCGACCGCCTGGAGGGCCGCGACGACAGCCCTGTTGCGCCGCTCAGGGCCCAGCTGCGCCACGCCTGGGAGGCGATCCTGCTGGAGCGGGTGACGGAGTTCCGGGATGACGGCAGGGACGGCAAGGACGGCAAGGACGGCGACAAGGACGACGGGTACGACGCGGACGGCCCGGAGGGCACGCACGGCCAGTAAGGCACGAAGGAAACGTGCGGCCGGGAAGGCACGGAAGACGCGGACGGCCAGTGAGGCACGGAAGACGCGCACGGCAGGGAGGGCGCGCACGGCACGGACCAGGGCGGCGAGGAGCCGTCGTCCCGCGCCCCGGCCACGTCGCGGTCGAAGCCGTGTGTCCCCGCCGCGTGAGGTGCCGCGCTCAGCCCTGCACCAGGACCACGCACGACTCCCCAGGCACATGCAGCACCCCGTCCGCGCCGGGGGCCTCCACCGGATCCCAGGCGGCCAGCACCCGGGCCGGGCGGCTGCCCAGGGTGATGGCGGCCGTCTCCTTGCCGAGGTTGACCGCCACCCGGACATCCCCGCGGCGGAACACGAGCCAGCGGGCCTCCTCGTCGTACGCCACCTTGGTGTCGGCGAGATCGGGGTCGGTGAGGTCGGGCTGCTCGTGCCGCAGCGCGGTCAGCCGGCGGTACCAGGCCAGCACGCGCGCGTGCGGTTCGCGCTCCGGCTCGGACCAGTCGAGGCAGGAGCGGTCCCGGGTCGCCGGATCCTGCGGGTCGGGTACGTCCTCCTCTGCCCAGCCGTGCTCGGCGAACTCCCGCCGCCGGCCCCGGCGCACCGCCTCCGCGAGCTCCGGGTCGGTGTGGTCGGTGAAGAACTGCCACGGCGTGGCGGCCGCCCACTCCTCACCCATGAACAACATCGGCGTGAACGGCGCGGTCAGCGTGAGCGTGGCCGCGCAGGCCAGCAGCCCGGGGGAGCGGGCGAGCAGCAGGGAAAGCCGGTCCCCCTGGGCGCGGTTGCCCACCTGGTCGTGGGTCTGGCTGTAGCCGAGCAGCCGGTGACCGGCCACCCGGGTGCGGTCCAGCGGACGGCCGTGACGGCGGCCGCGGAAGCTCGAGTACGTCCCGTCGTGGAAGTAGCCGCCGGTCAGCGTCTTGGCGACCGCGCCGAGCGGGGCCCGCCCGAAGTCGGCGTAGTAGCCCTGGGCCTCGCCGGTCAGCGCCGTGTGCAGGGCGTGGTGGAAGTCGTCGTTCCACTGGGCGTGCAGTCCGAGGCCGCCCTCCGCGCGCGGGGTGATCAGCCGCGGGTCGTTCAGGTCCGACTCGGCGATCAGGAAGAGCGGGCGGCCGAGGTCGGCGGAGAGCCTGTCCACGGCCGTGGACAGCTCCTCCAGGAAGTGGCACGCACGGGTGTCCACCAGCGCGTGCACGGCGTCCAGCCGCAGCCCGTCGATCCGGTAGTCGCGCAGCCACGCCAGCGCGCTGCCGACCAGGAAGTCCCGCACCTCGTCCGAGCCCGGCGCGTCCAGGTTGACGGCGGCGCCCCAGGGGGTGTGATGGGTGTCGGTGAAGTACGGGCCGAACCGGGGCAGGTAGTTGCCCGACGGGCCCAGGTGGTTGTGCACCACGTCCAGGACCACGCCCAGACCGAGCTCGTGCGCCCGGTCGACGAAGCGCTTCAGCCCCTCGGGGCCGCCGTACGGCTCGTGCACGGCCCACGGCGACACACCCTCGTAGCCCCAGCCGTGCCGGCCGGGAAAAGGACACACCGGCATCAACTCGACGTGGGTGACGCCCAGTTCGACGAGGTGCTCCAGCCGTCCGGCGGCCGCGTCGAAGGTGCCCTCGCGGGTGTAGGTGCCCACGTGCAGCTCGTAGAGCACCGCGCCCGGCAGCGGACGCCCCGCCCAGGTGCCCGAGCGCCATTCGTACCGCGCGTGGTCGACGACCGCGCTCAGCCCGTCCGGGCCGTCCGGCTGCCGGGGCGAGCGCGGATCGGGCAGCGCGTCACCGCCGTCCAGCGAGAACCCGTAGCGCGAGCCGTCACTCGCCCCGGCCTCACCGGTCCACCATCCCGCGCGCTCCGGATCGCGCTCCAACGCGCGCGTGGCGCCGTCGCACTGGAGCGTCACACGGCCGGCCTGCGGTGCCCACACCTCGAACTGCACGGACGGTTCCCCTTCGTCTGCTCACCGTGATGTAGTTCTGCCCATCGTCCTCCATGAGAGATCAATCCGCTTTTGAATCTTTCGTTTTGCGGCGGGTGTCGTCGAATGCGCCCGCCCGGTGGCCGTTTCCGCGTTTTCTGGACACCCACGGTTCACTGACCGACAATCACCACCGTGACGTCGTCCTTCGAGTTCCACACCTACCCCGCGCGGCTGTCCGACGCGGAGCGCGACAAGGCGCTCAGGGTGCTCCGTGACGGTGTCGCCGTGGGCCGGCTGTCGCACGACACGTTCGTGCGGCGCATGGAGCTGGCCCTGGCCGCCCGCCGCGCGGACGAGCTCGCCGCGCTCACCTCCGACCTGCCCACCGAGGGCCGGCTGTCCCGGCTGGTGTTCGGCACCGTCGAGGCGGTCTCTGGCTTCACCGTACGGCTGCGCAGGGCCTGGCAGGCCGAGCGGCTACCCAAGCTGCTGCTGCCGCACCCCGGCAGCGGCCACCCCTTGCGCATAGGGCGCGATCCGGCCAGCGGCCTGAGACTGACCCACGAGACGGTCTCGCGGATGCACGCCGAGCTGCGTCGGCAGGGCGGGATGTGGGTGCTGCGGGACCTCGGCTCGACCAACGGCACGACCGTCAACGGGCGGCGGGTGATCGGCGCGGCCGTCGTCCGCGAGGGCGACCAGGTCGGCTTCGGTCAGATGGCGTTCCGGCTCTCGGCGGACTGAGGGCTCCGCGGGCCGTGTGGTTCGTTGGAACGTGTGGTTCCTCGGGCCGTGTGGTTCCGCGGCCGGGGCGCCGGTGGACTGAGCCCAGTCTCACCTCTGGCCTGCACATCACCCAACGGGGTTGGTCAAGTCCCTTTTCGGACGGCGGTGTTGACGAACCCGCCAACTCGTGACTGACTGTGCGTACACCGTGTACATTCGGTGAACCGACGGCACCGCTTTGTGGAGGTGTGCCCTGTCGCCACTCCACCGCTATCCGTCCGTGGACGAGCTGGGCGCCCGCGCCGCCGCACTCGTCGCCCGCCACCCCAGGGACGCCCGGCTGCGCCGTGCCGGCACCTCCCGCGCGGGTACGCCCCTGTGGCTGCTCTCCGTCGGGCACGGCGACCGCCAGGCCCTCGTCGTCGCCGGACCGCACGCGAACGAGCCGGTGGGCGGCGCCACCGTACTCCGGCTGGCCGAACGGGTGCTGGCCGTCCCCGGCGCCGGACAGGACGCCGACATCACCTGGAACCTGCTGCTCTGCCTCGACCCCGACGGCTCGCGCCGAAACGAGGACTGGCTTGCCGGCCCCTACGCCCTCGGCCACTACTTCCGCAACTTCTTCCGGCCCGGTTTCCTGGAGCAGCCCGAGTGGCTGCCCGACGGCGCCGCGGCTGCCGGGCTGCCCGAGACCCGTGCCCTGCTCGACCTCCAGGACGAACTGCGGCCCTTCGTCCAGTGCTCGCTGCACGGCTGTCGACGTCGGCGGCGGGTTCGTCGAGCTCACCCACGAGCTGCCGGGCCTGGCCCAGCGCGTCGCGCACGCCGCGGCCCGCCTGGGCATCCCGCGCGAGCTGGGCGCCTACGACTCCCTGTACTGGCCCCGGCTCGGGCCCGCCGTCTACCGGATCCCGCCGCCGCGCCGGGGCGACCTGGCCGCCGCCATCACCGAGGCGGCCGTGGACTCGACATGGTTCCACCCGTACCGGTACGGCACCGTGACCGCCGTCGTCGAGGCACCCATGTGGGGCGTGGCCGCCGTGGCGGACGGCTCGGCGCCCGCGGACCGGGACGCCGTGCTGCGCCGCGTCAGCCGCGGCCTGCGCGCCGACACCGGGCGCTTGGAGCGGCTCCTGGCCCGGGTCCGGCCCCATCTGGCCGAGGTGCCGGACGCGGCCCGTCTGCTGGCTCCCGTGGACGACTATTTACTGGTCTGCCCCGGACTCGCCGACGCCTGGGACCCCGACACCGACGACGGCACGGCCCGCCCGCTCCCGCCGCTGACCAGCGCCCACCTGGCCGCCCTGCGCATAGCCGGGCGGCGGCTGGCCCTGCGCACCGCCGGGCTGCTGCACCGGCTCGTGCGCACCGCCGGGCAGGACGCGGCCGGGGCGCTGCCGGAGCTGGAGTGGCTCATCGAGCAGTGGTGCGCCGACTACCGCGACGGCCTCGGGGCGCGCTGGATACCGGTCGCCAGACAGGCCGAGTACCAGACGCGGGTGGTGCTCGCCGCCTGCGACCTGGCCGCGCGGCACACGCGCGCGTGCTCCCGTTCGGGTGAGCCGGGCTGGGGTCCCCAGGCCGCCGTGCCGATACACGGGGAATGACCCACTCCAAAAAGGCGACGACCGCCCGGCTGCTGCGCGGCCTGACGGCGGCGGCCGCCCTCCTCCTCGCCGTCCCGGCCCCGGCCCTGGCGGCCCACCGGCACATCGGACCGGGCGACTGGCTGTACGTCACCGTCACCCACCGCAACGCCCGCACCAGCGACATCCACGGCACCCTGCTGCTGTGCGACCCGCCCCGGGGCCACTCCCACGCGGCCGAGGCCTGCGCCCAGCTCCGCAGGGCGGGCGGCGACATCCGCGGCATCCCCCGCAAGAACGTCTTCTGCTCGATGATCTACGCACCCGTGACGGTCGACGCGCGCGGCCAGTGGCATGGCCGCGCGGTCCGCTACACGGAGACCTTCGCCAACGCCTGCGCGATGCGGGCCCGAACGGGGGACGTGTTCGCACTGGACGGGTGAGGGCCGAGCCGGGTCGTGCGGTGGTGGGGCACGCGCGGAGGCATGGCGTGCACGGCTCGGCGTGGCACGGCTCGGCGTGCCGCCGCATGTCGGCGGCGGCACGCGCACGCGTGCGCGCCCACTGCCCGGCCTTGCGCGCCCTGCGCGGGGAGACGGTCCGCCCGGCCGGCGGCGGCCTCCCCGCGCCCCGCCGGCCCGGCCTTGGAGAGAGCCGCCGCCCGCCGCGTCCCGGCTTCCGGGGACGGCGGTCGCCCGCCGCGTCCCGGGTGGCGCCGAGGCGTGTCCTCGCGGACCGGTGACCGCGACGCGCGCGGAGCCCGCACGCGCGCGTGCGCGACGGCGGTCCGACCTCCACCGCATACGACCACGCTTCACACCCGCGTGCCCGAGTGCCGCCTCACACCCGCGTGCCCCCCCCGCACGCGTGCCCGGCAACAGCCCCCGCGCCCGTGCCCGTCGACAGCCTCGCCCGCCCGTGCCCGTCGACAGCCTCGCCCGCCCGTGCCCGTAAACGGCCTCGCGCACACGGCCGCCCCCACCGCACGGGCCGTCGCGCGTCAGGCCGCCTGTTCGCGGGCGTGGCGGGCCGTTGCGAGGACGGTGCGGCTCTGGTGCTCGATCTGGTGCTCCAGGGGTACCCAGCGGCCGCGGAAGCGGTGCGCGAAGGAGTCGCTCCAGGCGGCCACGAGCCGCTCGAGGCCCGGTGCGGCGCGGTCGTCGGTCTCCCGCAGCACCCGCAGCAGCATCGCCGCCGTCCGCAGGGGCAGCCGGCGGCCGAAGGCGTCCACACTGCCGACGTAGGCCATCGTGGTGTCGGCCGGCGGGGTGTGGATCCAGTCCGCGGCAAGGCCCGGCACCAGGCTCAGCCCCCACTTCGCGGCCCGCAGCAGCGGCCCCTCCACCCCGTGCAGGCGGGGCAGCGCGTCCGCGAGCACCAGCTCGACCTCCCGCGCGTCCCGCAGCAGCCGCTGCGCCAGCCGCCGTATCGCCGCCGCCGGGGCGGGATGCGGCGCGGGGTCGTCCACCAGGTCGCTCGCCCACATCGGCACCTCCACGACCGCGGTCAGCCCGCCGTACCGGTGCGCGTGGTACCAGGTGCTGTGCCGTGCGTCGTCCGGCATGCTCGGGTACGCCGTCCCGGCGTCGGCCGCCGGCATCACCCGCACCCCGGGCCCGGACACGGTCCAGCCTGCGGCGTCCGAGGCGCCCGTCTCCACCGGAATGTGCAGCTCCGCCGCCGACTTGGCGAAGGGCTCGGCGAGCCCCGGGACGTCCCTGGTCAGCTGCACCCAGCTGCCGCCCAGATCGGTGCCGTGCAGGGTCACCTGGAGGTAGGGCCGCAGGGCGTCGATGACCCGAATGAGCGCGCGCGTCTCGGGCGGCAGCCGGTCGGGCGGCAGCGCGGACGGCGACCACTCCGGCTGCTCGGGTCCCGCGGGCCGGAAGAAGCCGAGGTGGTAGTCGAGCAGACTGCGCGGAGCCGGGGTCACGTGCAGGCTGGCCCCGTCCGGGTCCGCGCACAGCAGGAAGTGCCAGGAGGTGCCGGTCCGCAACTGCCGTTCACCGAGGACGCGACGGGCGAGGGACAGGAGCGTGGAACCGCCGGCGGGCTCGTTGGCGTGGGCGCCCGCGACCACCAGCACCGCGCGCCGGGCATGGCCGATGGACAGCAGGTGCAGGGGTCTGCCCGCGCGGGAGAGGCCGACCTGTTCCAGGGCACACAGAGCCGGCCGCTTCGCGGCCAACGCCCGGGCGAAGGAGATCAGTTCGGGAACACTGGGGTAGCGCAGCTCCGGCAGAGGACTCACCCCCGACTTGTCCGCCCGGCTTCGCACTCCGCAGTACCCCACGGGCTGTGTGACCTGTCAAGTACACGCCCGGGGAGGCGATCGAAGCCGTCCGGGGGCGCCCGGATGCACTCACCGTCGCCCGCTACGATCCGCGATCCGCTCCAGCAGCGCCACCGGCAGCCGCTCGAAGAGCTCCGCCACCCGCGCGTGCCCCTCGAACTCCCGCCCCGGGGTCAGCACATCGGTCCACCGGCCCGGTGGCAGCGCGAGCCGGGTGTCGCGCCACCCGCCCGCCTCCGCCAGCCGCAGCGACAGCCGGGTCACGGCCGTGACCACCTCCCCGGACCGCGCGAACGCCGCGCAGTGGGCCGCGGCCGGGCCCTCGGCCGCCAGCGGGGCGTACGTCGCCGTGTCGCCGAACACCTCCGGCCGGTGTGCGCGCAGCCGCAGCGCCGCCGCCGTCACCGCGCCCTTGTCGCCCGGGTCGGCGGGAGGGAACCGCACGGGCCGCCGGTTGTCCGGGTCCACCAGGGCCCGGTACTCGGCCTCCGTGCCCTGGTAGAGGTCGGGGACGCCCGGCATCGTCAGATGCACCAGGGCCGTGCCCAGGACGTTGGCCCGGATGTGCGGCTCCAGCGCGCCGCGCAGGGCCGCCACCCGCTCGCCCGGGTCCCCGCACGGCCCCTGGGCGACGAACCGCGCCACCGCCTCCTCGTAGGGAGGTTCCTGCTCCGTCCAGCTCGTGCAGAGGCCCGCCTCGCGCACGTGCTTCAGCAGCGCCTCCCGCACCCGCTCCCCGTCCGCCGGCCCGAGCCCGAACACCGTCTGCCAGGCCGCCCACGCCAGTTGCGCGTCCGGCGCGCCCTCTCCGGTGCGGGTCACCTCGTCCAGCACCTCCGCCCAGCGCTCCGGGCACTGGGTCAGCACGGCCAGCGCCGCCCGGACGTCGGCGCTGCGCTTGGTGTCGTGCGTGGACACAACGGTCCCGGCGAGGGGCCAGTCGCGCTGCATGCGCGTGCAGTACGCGTGGAAGTCCTCCGGGGACACGGCCGGGCGCCCGGGGTCCCCGCCGACCTCGTTGGCCGACAGCAGCGGCACGTACCGGTAGTACGCGGTGTCCTCCACGGACTTCGCCCGCAGCGCGGAGGCGGCCTGCGCGAACCGGGTCCGCAGCTCCACGGCCCCGGGTCCCTCGCCGGCCCGCCCGAGCACCAGGTCGCGTACCACGTCGACGGCCTCGCCCTCCTCCGGTACCACGAAGGCGAGCCGCGCCTCCTCGGCGGCCTCCTCGGTGACCACATGGGCGGGGTCCACGGAGGTGTACGGCCGGTACACCTCCATGCGGACCAGCAGCTCCTGCAGCGCGGTGCGCAGCGTCCAGGGGGCGCGGTCGCGCAGCGCCGGGTCCGGTGAGGCGGTGCACACGCGGCTCGCCACCCGGGTCAGCCGCTCCGTCTCGGTTGCCAGCTCGTGCGTGATCACCTTGTATGCCGCCCGCCGCGCCGTCGCCGCCCAGTCCCCGCCGCGGTCGGTCTGCGGGGCGGCGAAGCGCCGGTAGTGCCCGAGCAGTTCGCCCGCCCCGGCCGGGTCGGTGAACAGGCCGTCGACGTGGCGCAGGGCGTCGTAGCCGGTGGTGCCGGCGACCGGCCAGGAGGCCGGCAGGTGCTCGCCGTCCGAAAGGATCTTCTCCACGACCGTCCAGCGCCCGCCGGACGCCCCGTGCAGCCGGTCCAGGTAGGCGTCGGGGTCGGCGAGCCCGTCGGGGTGGTCGACGCGCAGGCCGTCGATCACTCCCTCGCGCAGCAGCTGGAGGATCTTGGCGTGGGTCGCCTCGAACACCTCCGGGTCCTCCACCCGTACCCCGATCAGCTCCGAGATGCTGAAGAAGCGCCGGTAGTTGAGCTCGGTCCGGGCCAGCCGCCACCACACCGGGCGGTACCACTGCGCGTCCAGCAACTCCGGCAGCGGCAGCCCGGCGGTGCCCTCGCGCAGCGGGAAGACGTGGTCGTAGTAGCGCAGGACGTCGCCGTCCGCCTTCAGCCGCTCCGACTCCCTGCCGACCGGGTGGCCGAGCACCGGCAGCAGCACCTTGCCGCCCTGGGCCTCCCAGTCGATGTCGAACCAGCGCGCGTACGGCGACGCGGGTCCCTCCCGCAGCACCTCCCACAGGGCGCGGTTGTGCCGCGGTGCCATGGCCATGTGGTTCGGCACGATGTCCACGACCAGGCCGAGACCGTGCTCCCGTGCGGTGTGCGCCAGCGCGCGCAGTCCCTCCTCGCCGCCGAGCTCGTCGCGTACGCGCGCGTGGTCCACGACGTCGTAGCCGTGCAGGGAGCCGGGTACGGACTCGAGGACGGGCGACAGATGCAGGTGGGAGACCCCGAGCGAGGACAGGTACGGCACGGCCGCCGCGGCGGCGGCGAAGGGGAACTCGGGCTGGAGCTGGAGCCGGTAGGTGGCCGTGGGCACGGCGGGTGCGGGGCGCTCGGATGTCATGAAAAGCTACGTACCCCTCCCGCCGCCTTTCGTGTCATCGGCCCGCCACATGCGGACCCGCCCACCCGCGCGGGCCGACGCGCCCACCCGAGTGGGTGTCCTGCCCCACGCGGGTGGGTGTCCTGCCGCACGCGGGTGGGTGTCCTGCCGCACGCGGGTGGGTGTCCTGCCGCACGCGGGTGGGCGTCCGCGCGGACCCCTCGCCTAGGCCGGCCGCTGCAGCACGATCAGGCTGCGGTCCGTCAGTGTCAGCCGGTCACCGGCCTGGACCTTGGTTGCGGTGCCCGGCGGGACGCCGTCCTCGCGGGCGGTGTCGACCACCACCTCCCACTGTCTCCCGTGATCGACCGGCACGACGAAGTCCAGCGACTTGGGCGTGGCGTTGAACATCAGCAGGAAGGAGTCGTCGGCGATCCGCTCCCCGCGCTGGCCCGGCTCCGAGATGGCGTTGCCGTTGAGGAACACGGTCAGCGCGGAGGCCCGCGCCGAGTCCCAGTCCTGCTGGGTCATCTCGCTGCCCTCCGGGGTGAACCAGGCGATGTCGGACAGCTCGTCGTGCGTGCCCTCCACCGGCCGTCCGTGGAAGAAGCGGCGCCGGCGGAAGACCGGGTGGTCCCTGCGCAGCCGTGCCATCGCCCGGACGAACTCCAGCAGCTCGCCGCCCTGCTCCCCGGACTCCGGCCAGCGCACCCAGGACAGCTCGTTGTCCTGGCAGTAGGCGTTGTTGTTGCCGCCCTGCGTGCGCGCGAACTCGTCGCCGTGGCTGATCATGGGCACGCCCTGGGACAGCATCAGCGTCGCGGCGAAGTTGCGCATCTGCCGGGCCCGCAGCTGAAGCACCGAGGGATCGTCGGTCTCGCCCTCGACGCCGCAGTTCCAGGACCGGTTGTGGCTCTCGCCGTCCCGGTTGTCCTCGCCGTTGGCCTCGTTGTGCTTGGCGTTGTAGGCCACCAGGTCGTGCAGGGTGAAGCCGTCGTGGCAGGTCACGAAGTTGATCGAGGCCAGTGGGCGGCGGCCGTCGTCCTGGTAGAGGTCCGAGGAGCCGGTCAGCCGGGAGGCGAACTCCGCCACCGCCCGCGGCTCGCCCCGCCACAGGTCCCGCACCGTGTCGCGGTACTTGCCGTTCCACTCGGTCCACAGCGGCGGGAAGTTCCCCACCTGGTAGCCGCCCTCGCCGACGTCCCAGGGCTCGGCGATCAGCTTCACCTGGGAGACCACCGGGTCCTGCTGCACCAGGTCGAAGAACGACGACAGCCGGTCCACCTCGTGGAACTGCCGGGCGAGCGTCGCCGCCAGGTCGAAGCGGAAGCCGTCGACGTGCATCTCGGTGACCCAGTAGCGAAGCGAGTCCATGATCAGCTGGAGCACGTGCGGGGACCGCATGAGCAGGGAGTTCCCGGTGCCCGTGGTGTCCATGTAGTAGCGCGGGTCGTCGGTGAGCCGGTAGTAGCGCTGGTTGTCGATGCCCTTGAAGGACAGGGTCGGCCCCAGGTGGTTGCCCTCGGCGGTGTGGTTGTAGACCACGTCGAGGATGACCTCGATCCCGGCCTCGTGCAGCGCCCGGACCGCCGACTTGAACTCCAGGACCTGCTGGCCGCGGTCGCCCCAGGAGGCGTAGGCGTTGTGCGGGGCGAAGAAACCGATGGTGTTGTAGCCCCAGTAGTTGTTCAGGCCCATGTCCACCAGGCGGTGATCGTTCACGAACTGGTGTACGGGCATCAGCTCCAGCGCCGTGACCCCCAGCCCGGTCAGGTGCTCGAGGATCGCCGGGTGGGCGAGTGCCGCGTAGGTGCCGCGCAGTTCCTCGGGCAGCCCCGGGTGCCGCATGGTGAGGCCCTTGACGTGGGCCTCGTAGATCACCGTCTCGTGGTAGCCGCGGCGTGGCGGCCGGTCGTCGCCCCAGTCGAAGTACGGATTGACCACGACGGACGTCATCGTGTGCGGCGCCGAGTCGAGGTCGTTGCGCCGGGCGGGGTCGTCGAAGTGGTGGCCGTACACCTCCTCTCCCCACCGGACCGTGCCGCTGATCGCACGTGCGTAAGGGTCGAGGAGCAGCTTCGCGGAGTTGCAGAGGAGCCCGCGCTCCGGGGCGTACGGACCGTGCACCCGGAATCCGTAGCGCTGCCCCGGCATGATGCCGGGCACGTACGCGTGCCGGACGAACGCGTCGCTCTCCCGTAGTTCCACCGCCGTCTCCGAGCCGTCGTCGTGCAGCAGACACAGCTCTGCTCGGTCCGCGGCCTCCGTGAAGACCGCGAAGTTGGTGCCGGCGCCGTCGTACGTGGCGCCGAGTGGATACGCCTCTCCAGGCCAGACCTGCATGGATACGACTCTTTCAGGTGTGCGGCGCCGCTGGTGGCGCCTTGGCCCCGAGTCTCCCCGAAAGTCGGGGAAGCACTCATGACCTACGCTCCCCCTGCGTTGCATATGGAACAAGTGTGGCAATTGGGGACTTCGGGGTCAACGCGCGGCCCCTCGTCCGTCCGGCCGGTCCGCCGTCGGGCCGCTCTTGCCGCCGCGGGGGAGGCCGCCCCTATGAATCCGCTCACTCGGTCCGCCCGGGCCGAGCGGAACGGGCAAGCACGAGGGGGAAGTTGAGAAACGAGCTGTCCATCCGGCTGCACCGCGCGCCGCTCCCGGAGTACCCTTCCTTGATCGTTGAGACGGGGAGTGACCGGGGGAGCGGAAGGCGGTGCGCGGGTGGGCTCGGGAGGCCTGGAGCTACCCCCTGGTGACGAGGGTCACGAGGGGAACTCCACTGACGTCCCGCCCGGCGCGGTGTCCCTGGCCCGGCCGATGGGCGCGGGTGCCATCGGACCGGAGCTGGACTGGGACGCCGGCGCCTGGCGCGAGGTGCGCACGCGCGCCCAGCGGGCCGGCCGGGCCTACATCTGGCTGAACCTCGTCGAACAGCGGCTGCGCGCCGTCGTGGCCGCCGTGCTGCGGCCCGTCTATGAACCCGTCCACGGCGACGACTGGGTGGTCGCCGCGGCCGGACCGGCCGGCCAGGAGTGGGTGCAGCGCGCGGTCGCGGTCCGCGAAGTCAGCCGCCGCAAGGGCTACTTGCTCGACCCGGCCGACGACAACGTGATCAGCTTCCTCACCCTGCCCCAGCTGCGCGAGCTGATGGTGCAGCACTGGCCCTGCTTCGAGCCCTACATCGACGAGCGCCGCGACGTCGAACTCGCCCTGGACGAACTGGAGGTGACCCGGAACGTCGTCTCGCGCAACCGGGCCCTGTCCGAGGCGGTGCTGGGACAGGCCGAGCGCGCCTCGGCGCGGCTGCTGGAGATCCTCGGCACGGGCGGCGACGTGCCCTCCGCGCGGCGGCTGCCGGTCGACGCGGTCGAGGACCTCGTCGGCGACCGCTACGCCGACGTGGTCGCCGTGCACCCGGACCGGGTGCGGCTCATGCGCCAGTTCCCGGCCGAGGACATCTTCGGCGGCGCCCGCCGGCTGGACGCCATCGGCATCGCACTCAACCTGCTCGTGCAGAACTTCTCCGGCCGCCGCCTGGTGCGCCTGGCCGAGTCCGGCTGCCGGGTGCGGCTGCTGTTCCTCAACCCCGCCTCCAGTGCCGTCAAGCGGCGCGAACGCGAACTCGGGCTCAAGCGCGGCGAGCTGAGCCGCTCGGTGGAGATGAACATCCTGCACATGCGGCGGGTGCGCTCCCGGCTGCGCGACCCGGGCGCCTTCGAGATCCAGGTCTACGACGAGACGCCGCGCGTCGCCGCCTACCTGGTGGACGGCGACGGCTCCGACGGCATCGCGGTCGTGCAGTCCTATCTCCGGCGCAGCCGGGGCATGGAGGCACCCGTGCTCGTTCTGCGCAACGGGAACAGCGGGAACAAGGTGGTCAAGTCGGGCGAGATCGACGAGGGCGGGCTCTTCTCCACCTATCGCGAGGAGTTCGAGCTGATGTGGGCGGATTCGCGCCCCGTGTCCTGAGAAGCCCCCAACCGGCGGACGGGCGGCGGCCGGTGGCAGGCGAACGGCGGCGAAGCGGAACGTGGTCCTCTGATTGTCAGTGGCGCATGCGATCGTTAGGACCACTGGGGGAAAGCACCACCGAGGAGGGGGGCCGCCATGGGCTGGCACCGGGAGCTGCTGATCGGCTTCGACCTGGAGACGACCGGGACGGATCCGCGCGAGGCGCGCATCGTCACGGGGGCCGTGATAGAGGTCAGGGGAGGCGAGCCGGGCGGGCGGCGGGAGTGGCTCGCGGACCCCGGGGTGGAGATCCCGGCGGACGCGGTGGCGGTGCACGGGATCAGCAACGAGCGCGCGGCCGCCGAGGGCAGACCGGCCGACCGGGTCGCGGACGCCATCGCGGACGTCCTGACCGGCTACTGGAAGACGGGCGTGCCGGTCGTGGCGTACAACGCGGCCTTCGATCTGACCCTCCTCTCCGCCGAACTGCGGCGGTACGGGCTGCCTTCGCTGAGTGACCGCCTGGGCGGCGCGGAGCCGGCCCCGGTCGTCGACCCGTACACGATCGACCGCTGGGCCGAGCGTTACCGCCCCGGCAAGCGGACCCTGGAGGCGGTCTGCACGGAGTACGGGGTCGTGCTCGACGCCGCCCACGACGCCTCGGCCGACGCCCTCGCGGCGGCCCGCCTGGCCTGCGCGATAGCCGCCCGCCACCCCAAGGTCGCCGCTCTCGGCCCGGCGGAGCTGCACCGCCGCCAGATCGAGTGGTACGCCACCTGGGCGGCGGACTTCCAGAGCTTCCTGCGCCGCAAGGGCGACACGGCCGCGGTGGTCGACGGCGCGTGGCCGCTGCGTGAGTTGGCGGACGAGACCGTCTGAGCGCGCCGGGGGTTCGTGCGGGGACGGACGCTCGACGCTCGGAAGGACCGCCTCGGAAGGACCGCCTCGGAAGGACCGCCTCGGAGGGAATGCCTCGGAGGGAATGCCTCGAAGGGGTGCGTCAGAAGGGATACCAGCGCACCGTCTCGTCCCCCTCCCGCAGGGACGCCACCCGGCGCCCGAACTCGGCCAGCGCCTTGGGACTGCCCGGGGTGTGCTGGGCGACCCAGGCGCAGCTGGCGGTCTCGCGGGCACCGCGCAGCACCGGGCAGCCCTCCCACTCCCGTACGTCCCAGCCGTATGCCGAAGTGAAGGAGTCGTAGCCCTCCGCGGGCAGGCCGTAGCGGTCCCGGGACAGGGCCATGACCACCAGGTCGTGCTCGCGCAGGTCGGCGGAGAAGGTCTCCAGATCGACCAGGACCGGCCCGTCCGGGCCGATGTGCACATTGCGCGGCAGCGCGTCGCCGTGGATCGGGCCCGGTGGCAGGTGCGGGGTGAGCGCGGCCGCGGCCGCGGCGAAGCCGTCGCGCCGCGCGCGCAGGTAGGCCGCGTCCGCCGGGTCGATCGCCTCGCCGGCGAGTCGCAGCCAGCGTTCCACGCCGCCCAGCAGCTCACGGGGCGGCAGTTCGAAGCCGGGGGAGGGCAGTGCGTGCACGATGCGCAGCAGCTCGGCCAGGTCGCGCGGCCCGGCGGGCCGTACCGCATCGGGCAGCCGCTGCCACACGGTCACCGGGTGCCCGTCGACCAGCCGCGCCTCGGGGTCGGCGGCCCGCACCGCGGGCACACCGGCCCCGGCCAGCCACACCGCGATCCGCAGCTCGCGCCGCGCCCGGTCCAGCAGTTCGGCGTCGCGGCCCACCTTGACCACGAGGTCACCGGCGGCGAAGACCGCGTTCTCGCCCAGGGCGAGGAGCCGGGCGTCCCGCGCCGGACCGGGCAGCACCCCCGCCGCGGCCAGTACCTCCCGCGCCCGTGCCTCGTCCATTCCGTCCGCCTCCGTGCTCGAGGTCCCCACCGCAGTCGCCGGCCAGTGTCGCATTCACCGAGGCCGGAGCAGGTCCGCGGGGCCACCAGTGCGCGGTCCGCGGGGCGCCAGTGCGCGGTGCGCGGTGCACCGGTGGCGTGCGGCCGCGGGCCGCGGGCCGGAAAGTGCGGGCCGGGGCAGCCCGCCCGGAAGCGGGCGGGGGCCCGCCGGCTCCTCGGAAGCCGACGGGCCCCGTTGTCCCGGGAGGGTTCGGACGTCCAGACCCTCAGACCCTCAGACCGTCGTCCTCGCTCTGCAGGGGCCGCGGGGCCACCGGCTCCGGTGCCTCGTCGTGGGTCAGGTCCGGCAGCCGGTGCAGCCACTTGGGCAGGTACCAGTTGCGCTCGCCCAGCAGCGCCATCACGGCGGGCAGCAGCACGCCGCGGATGACCGTCGCGTCGATGAGGACCGCTGCGGCCAGGCCCACGCCCATCTGCTTCATCGACTGCATGGACAGCGTGCCGAAGATCGCGAACACGGCGACCATGATGACCGCGGCGCTGGTGACGACACCCGCCGTGGTGACCACGCCGTGCTGGATGGCGTCCTTGGTGCTGCGCCCGCGCAGCCGCGCCTCGCGGATCCGGGAGACCACGAAGACGTGGTAGTCCATCGACAGCCCGAACAGGATCACGAAGAGGAACAGCGGCAGCCAGGTGACGATCGCGCCGACGCCCTCCGCGCCCACCAGGGAGGCGCCCCAGCCGTGCTGGAAGACGGCGACGAGGATGCCGTAGGCCGCGCCCACCGACAGCAGGTTCAGCACGATCGAGGTGATCGCCACGGTCAGCGAGCGGAACGACAGCAGCATCAGCAGGAAGGCGAAGACGACGACGAAGGCGAAGACCGGGACGACCGAGCCGACGAGCTGGTCGCTGAAGTCGTGCGAGCCTGCGACCTGGCCGGTGATCGGCGCCTGGAGGCCGTCGACCTTGCCGAGGGTGGCGGGCCGCACCTCGTCGCGCAGCTTCTCCAGGCTCTTGCCGGCCTGGTCGAAGTCGGAGCCGCCGACCAGCGGGACGGAGACGAAGGCGACGTTCTGCGCCTCGTGGAGCTTGACGTCCACCGGGCCGCGCGAGGCGCCCGAGCTGATGGCCTGCTCCTTGAACCTCGCCAGCGCGGACCGCACCTCGGGCGCCGTGATGTCCCTGGCCTTCACGACCACCTGGGCCGGCTCGGAGCCGCCCGGGAAGGCGTCGTTGACCCGGTTGTAGGTCTGCACGATCGGCAGCGAGTTTCCGAACTCCTGGTCCAGGGTGAGCTGCGAGGTCTTCATGCCGAGCGCCGGAGCCGCGACGGCGAGCAGCGCGCCGGCCGCCACCACTACGGAGACCACCGGCCTGGCCAGCACCCCCCGCAGCACGGCCGTCCAGAACCGGCTCTGCCCGTTGCCCCTGGCCCCGCGCCGCTTCAGGAAGGGGATACGGCCCTTCTCCACCCGCTCGCCCAGCAGCGACAGCAGCGCGGGCAGCACGGTCACGGAGCCGACCATCGCGACCGCCACCACGATCAGGGAGGCAAGGCCCATCGCCTCGAACTCGGCGAGACCGGTGAACAGCATGCCCGCCATCGCCACACACACCGTGACGCCGGAGACGATGATCGCGCGTCCGCTGGTCGCGGCGGCGATGCGCAGGGCGCTCGCCGCGTCGCGCCCGGCGACCCGCTCCTCGCGCTCGCGGCGCAGGTAGAACAGGCAGTAGTCGACGCCGACGGCCATGCCGACCAGCAGCATCACGGAATTGGCGGTGTCGCTCATCGGCTGCAGATGGCTGACGATGCCCATCAGGCCCATCGTCGCCATGATCGCGGTGATCGCCAGCGCCACCGGCAGCAGCGCGGCCACCAGCGCGCCGAAGGCGATCAGCAGAATGCCGAGGGCCACCGGCACGGCGGAGTACTCGGCCTGCTTGAAGTCGTCCCCGAAGGCGTCGGAGTACTGCTTCTGCATGCTGGCGCCGCCGATCTCCTCGATCCGCAGCGAGCCGTGGTCCCTCTGGACGTCAGCGACGGCCTTCAGCACCGGTTCGACGCGGTCCTTGGCGGTCTCCGCCTCGCCGCGCATCTCGAACTGCACCAGCGCGCTGCGGCCGTCCTTCGAGATGGTCCCGGTGTCGTACGGCGACGTCACCTCGGTGACCCTGCCGGTCGCCCCGACGGCCTTGACCACGTCACCGACGGCGGTCCGGAAGCCGGCGTCGGTTGCCCTGGTGGAGCCGTCCTTCGCCTGGACCAGGACCGTCTCGCTCGCCGGTTTCTTGATCCCCGAGTCCTCGATGATCTTTGCGGCGGTGTGCGTCTCGCCCTTGAGCTGGTCGCTCTCCTTGACGTCCTGCCGGCCCGCCGCCGAACCGAGCCCCATCGCCAGGACCACGAACAGCACCCAGATGCCGACGGCCGCCCATCGGTGCCGGGCGCTCCAGCCGCCGGCCCGCGCGGCAAGGCCACGCACCCGTGATTCTCCGTTCCCCATGACGGGCTTGCCCCCTCCAGGCCCTGCCGTGAGGACCTTGTGCACGGCGGCGGCCCCCTGCCGCCACCTTCCGATTCGAAGGTAGGCGCGCGCCAGGCGTCGCTCGTCCTGCTGCCCGGTGAAGCGGCGGCGGCGGGCCTCCTCCCCGCGGACCCCGGCTCCTCCGTACTGGGGAGGACAGCGGCCCCTTACAACCATCAGGCGGCCTCGGGGGTGGTGATCAGGGTGTCCGTCGCGTGGACCGTCGTGTACGACCCCGGCCGGGCACCGCTCGCGTGCCGGCCCCCACGCACCCACCCTGCGGGCCCCACGGAGCAGGAGGGCCGCTCTATGGTGGGTGGATGAAGACGTATGCGGCGCTGCTGCGGGGAATCAACGTGGGCGGCAACAAGAGGGTCCCGATGGCCGAGCTGCGCACCCTCATGGAGGAGCTCGACCACGGGGACGTCCGCACCTATCTGCAGAGCGGCCAGGCCGTCTTCACCTCCGGCCACGGCGACGAGGAGTCGCTGGCCGCCGACCTCGCGGCCGCGATCGAGAAGCGGTTCGGCTGCGCCGTGGAGGTGATCGTGCGCGACCACGCCTATCTGCGGGCGGTCGCCGGGGCCTGCCCGTTCCCGGCCGCCGAGCTGGCGGCCAAGCAGCTGCACGTCACGTACTTCTCCGCGCCCGTGGAAGCGGCACGTTTCGCGGAGCTCGACCAAGCCGCCTACCTGCCCGAGGAGTTCCGGCTCGGCGACCGCGCCCTGTACCTGTACGCGCCGGACGGTCTCGGCCGCTCCCGGCTCGCCGAGCACCTCTCCAGGCCCCGCCTGAACAAGGGCCTGGTCGCGACCACCCGGAACTGGAACACGGTGCTCAAGCTGGTGGAGCTGACCGCCGCTCAGGCCTGACCGGGCCGGGCCGTCACACGAGCCCGGCCGGCCGCGCTCGTGTGACGGCCCGGGAGAGCCGGCCGTACGGCCACGGTGTCCAGGCTCTGTTCCGGAACGGGGTGGAGGCGCAGCGGCTCGCCCTGCCCCGCTTCCGGCAGGTGCACGGCGTCTGCGTCCGGCTGCCCGCGACCCGTGCCGAACCCGGTGTCGTCTCCGCGGCCGGCACCCCGCTGCCGGTGGCGGAACCGGTGCGGCCGGCGGACGAAGTGGACCACGAAATGTCCGGGCGATTGGACCGTGAAACTGTGCCAATCGGGTATTAGCGTCGCGGGCATGACGAACGACCCGACGACCCGCGTCGACTTCCACTTCGACCCCGCCTGCCCCTTCGCCTGGATCACCTCCCGCTGGCTGCTGGAGGTCGAGCGGGAGCGCCCCCTCGACCTGCGCTTCCGTGTCATGAGCCTGTACCTGCACAACATCGGCAACGAACTCCCCGACTGGTACCGCGAGTTGGTCGACAAATCGATCGGACCGGTGCGCGTCGCGGTGGCTGCCGCCGAGCGGCACGGCGAGAAGGTGCTGCGCGACCTGTACACCGCCTTCGGCACCCGCATCCACGAGCGCCGGGCGACGGACTTCGACGCGGTCGTCGCCGAGTCGCTCGCCGAACTCGGGCTGGCCGCCGAGCTGGCCGAGGCCGCGCACGATCCGGCGTACGACGAGGCGGTGCGCCGCAGCCACGAGGCCGGCGCCGAGCCCGGGACGGGCGGCTACGTGGGCACCCCGACCCTCCGTGTGGACGGCACGGTGTGGTTCGGCCCGGTGCTGCGGGCCGTGCCTCGCGGCGCCGAGGCGGCCCGGCTCTTCGACGGTTTCCGGATCCTGGCCGCCCACCCCGACCTCTTCGAACTCAAGCGCACCCGCACGGGATCGCTCCGCTTCGACTGACTGCCCCTGGAGCAAGGCGCGGTGACGCAGTGACACTTGCGCACCGCGTGGCGCTGACATAAGAGCCGACCCCCGCACGCCGCTCTCCGGCGGACGGGGCAGGGCCGTCCGCGGACCGGCACCACAGGGGAGTGCCGGACCGCGGGCGCCGCCGTCAGGCGCCGAGCGCCGTGAGCATCGGCAGCCGGGCGGTGTCGTAGCGCTCCAGCAGCGCCCGCGCCACCTCGGGAGCCGGGCCGAGCACATCGGCGAGTACGTCCGCCCCGGCCTCGGCCGCGCCCCGCGCGATACGGTCCGGCAGGAAGCCCGGGGCCAGGACGTATGGCGCGACCGCGACCCTCGCGCAACCCAGCTCCCGCAGCTCGCGCACCGCGTCCTCGGTGCGCGAGAACCCCGCGGGAGATGCGGCGGAGGCGAACGCAGGCCGCACGGCGCACCAACCGGTGTGCCGCCACTCCCGCGCGATTGCTGCGATCACTGCGATCGCCTCCGGGTCGGAGGACCCCGCCGAGGCCAGCACGACCCCGGTCGAGGACTTGTCGGCGGGGGACAGTCCCGCCTCGTGCAGACGTCGTTCCAGGGCCCGGGTGAGCAGCGGCGAGGGGCCGAGCACGTCCGCCTGCCGGATCCGCAGCCGTGACGGCGCCTCCCGCAGCACCGACGGGATGTCCGCCTTCGCGTGGAAGGCGCGGTTCAGCAGCAGCGGCAGCGCCACGACGTCGCGCACCCCCTCGGCCGCCAGGGACTCCAGCACGCCGTGCACGGAGGGCACGTTGAAGTCCAGGAAACCGGTCTCCACCCGCAGCCCGGGCCGCATCGCCCGGACCCGCCGCACCAGGGCGTGCACGGTCGCCGCATGGCGCGGATCGCGGCTGCCGTGGGCGATCACTACAAGGACGGGGTGAACCGGCTGCTGGTACACGGGCGTTCAGCTCTTCACAAGGAGACCGCGGCTGCGCAGCACCCACCGCTCCAGCGGGCTGAAGATCAGCAGATCGATGGCGATGCCGACGAACAGGATCAGGACGATGGCCTGGAACACCATGGACATGGAGCTCGCGTTTCGGCCGTTCTCCAGCAGCGCGCCCAGGCCGATGCCCAGGTCGGGCGAGGAGGCGATGATCTCGGCCGCCATCAGCGAGCGCCAGGAGAACGCCCAGCCCTGCTTCAGGCCCGCCAGATAGCCCGGCAGCGCGGCCGGCAGCACGATGTGCCAGGCGCCCTTCACACCCGTCGCGCCCATCGTGCGGCCCGCCCGCAGGAACAGCGGCGGCACCTGGTCGATGCCGGAGACCAGGCCGTTGGCGATGGAGGGGACCGCGCCGAGCAGGATCACCGCGTACATCATCGAGTTGTTCAGGCCCAGCCAGATCACCGCCGGCGGCACCCACGCCACCGACGGCAGCGACTGCAGCCCGGACAGCACCGGGCCGATGGCGGCGCGCAGGAACTTCATCCGGGCCACCAGCAGCCCCAGGGGGGTGCCGATGGCCAGCGCGAACAGGAAGCCCAGCAGACCGCGCGAGACGCTGGTCCAGATGTAGCCGAGCAGGGTGCCCTGCAGCCAGGCGTCCTTGAACTCGCCGCCCACGTCGGCCGGCGAGGGCAGCTTGGCCGGGTCGTCGACCACCTTGAAGGAGATCAGCGCCTGCCAGACCACCAGGACCACCGCGACCGCCACGATCGGCGGCAGGATCTTGTTGACGAAGGTCTGCCCAAACGGCGTACGGCCGGTCTCGGTGACCTCCAGCGCGTCCAGGCCGGCCTCCACACCGGCCAGTTCGGCGCCCCGCGCCGTCTTCGTCTCAGTGCTGGCCATGGCGGCGGATCTCCCCACGCAGGACTTCGGTGATCTCGAGGGACAGTTCCGCGACCGGCGCGTCCTCGATACGGCGCGGCTGCGGGATGTCCACCGTCCACTCGCGGGCCACGCGTCCCGGGCGGGAGGACAGCAGCACCACGCGCTGGGCGAGCCGTACCGCCTCGCGCACGTTGTGCGTGACGAACAGGACCGAGACGCCCGTCTCCTGCCAGATCCGGGTCAGCTCGTCGTGCAGGACGTCCCGGGTGATGGCGTCCAGGGCCGCGAACGGCTCGTCCATCAGCAGAAGGCTGCTCTCCTGCGCGAGCGCGCGGGCCATCGCCACGCGCTGGCGCATACCGCCGGACAGTTCGTGCACCCGCTTGCCGTACGCGCCCTTCAGCCGGACCAGTTCGAGCAGTTCCTCGGCCCTGCCGCGCCGGTCGGACTTCGCCACCCCCCTCAGCCTCAGGGCGAGTTCGATGTTCCTGCCCGCGGTCAGCCACGGGAAGAGGGCGTGCTCCTGGAACATCAGGGCCGGGCGGCCGTCCGTCGTGATGGACCCGGTGGTGGGCCGGTCAAGGCCCGCCATCAGGTTCAGCAGGGTGGACTTGCCGCAGCCCGAGGCCCCCAGGAGGGTGACGAACTCGCCCGGGGCGACGTCGAGGCTGATGTCGTCCAGGACGAGCTGCTGCCCGCCCGGTGCCGCGAAGGACTTCGAGACGTTCTCAAGGCGCGCCGCGTGCGCAACGGACTCGGCGGCCTTGGCGAGGGTCGTGGCCATGGTCGTCACCTCCTGGGAACTCTTCGGCTACGGGCTTACTTGACGCCGAGACCGGCGTCGCTGACGGTGGGCTCGCCCTCGGCCTTGAGGACCTTGTTCAGGAGGGTGAGGTCGTAGATCCCGTCCAGCTTCGGGTTCTGCAGGAGACCGGCCTTGACCGCGTGCTGCGCCTCGGTGCCGAGGGTGGCCGCCAGCGGGTCGTCGGTGAACTGGATGGACTTCCAGGCCGGGTCCAGGACGTCGGCCGGCAGCGCCTTGCCGGAGTCGGCCTGGAGCTGCTGGTTCGCCGCCGTCCTCGCCGCGTCCGGGTTGGCCTTGATCCACTTGTTGGTCTCGGCCGAGGCCTTCAGCACGGCCTCGACGGCCGCGGGGTGCGCCTTGAGGAACCTCTGCGACACGACGATGTTCGTGATCACGAACTTCTTGCCGGGCCACAGCGACGACTCGTCCAGCAGCACCCTGGCGCCCTCGGCGACCAGCTTGGACGCGGTCGGCTCCGGCACCCAGGCGCCGTCGACGGAGCCGGACCTGTAGGCGTCCGGGGTGACCTTGTTGTCGGTGCGGACCACCGACACATCGCCCTTGCCGCTCTGTGCGTCGACCTTCCAGCCCTGCTCGGCGATCCAGTTCAGGAACGCCACGTCCTGCGTGTTGCCCAGCTGCGGAGTCGCGATCTTCTTGCCCTTGACGTCCTGCAGGGACTTGATCTTCTTCGGGTCGACCACGAGCTTGACCCCGCCGGAGGCCGAACCGCCGATGATGCGAAGGTTCTTGCCGTCGGACCTGGTGTAGCCGTTGATCGCCGGGGACGGGCCGAGCCAGCCGATGTCGATGGAGCCGGAGTTGAGGGCCTCGATCTCCGACGGGCCGGCGTTGAAGACCTGGTACCTGGCCCGGGTCGCCCCGAGCGACTTCTGGAAGAAGCCCTTCTGCACGCCCACCAGCGCCGTCGCATGGGTGAGGTTGCCGAAGTAACCGATCTTGACGGAGTCCAGCCCGTCGATCTTCTTGGCCCCGGCGGCGACCTTCTGGCCGGGGCTGTCGTCCTTCGCCTGGGAGCCGTAGCCGCAGGCGGCGAGCGCGAGGAGCGGAAGAGCGGCGGCCATGGCGAGGCCGCGGCGGAGTATGGCTGAGCTGTTGGCAGGCACGGGAGGGGTTCCTCTCGGAGGCCCGGCGGTCACGGTCTGTCAGGTCTCGTGGCCGGGAGGTCGGCAGGGTCTTCGTCCACTCGGGGGGTGGGAGGCGAGGGCGCGCATGCGGTGCGCGTACGTCAGCGCACACATCGGGCCACTCCGCCCTGTCCGCTGCCGAGGGCGCCGCTGCCGACACGGCCGCCCTCCTTCGCGAACGTCGAGTAGATGTCCGGGGATCCCATGGTCAGAAGTCCCAGCCGTCGTCCTCGGCGGCGTCCTTGACCGGCTCCGGGGAGGCGAAGGACTCGCCGACCATGCCGGCGGTGAGCGTGGTGCCGTCGCTCGGGTCGATCAGGATGAACGACCCCGTGCGGCGCGAGTCGGCGTAGGAGTCGACCGGCAGCGGCTCCGCGGTGCGGATCTTCACCCGGCCGATGTCGTTGGCGGCGAGCCGCCCCGGGTGCGGGTGCAGGGACAGGTCGTCGAGGGTGAGCCGGGAGGGGATGTCCTTGACGATCGCCTTGACCGTGCGGGTGCCGTGCTTGAGCAGCACCCGATGGCCGACGGTCAGCGGCTGGTCGGCCACGTGGCAGACGGTCGCCTCCACGTCCTGGGTGGTGGGGGGCGCGTCCTTGGTCGGCACGATCAGGTCGCCGCGCGAGACGTCTATGTCGTCCTCCAGCAGCAGGGTCACCGACTGCGTCGTCCACGCCACCTCGACCGGCTCGCCGAGCAGGTCGATGCCGGAGATCCGGGTGGTACGGCCCGACGGCAGCACCGTGACCTCCTCGCCGACGCGGAAGGTGCCGGCCGCGATCTGGCCCGCGTAGCCCCGGTAGTCGGGGTGCTCGGCGCTCTGCGGCCGGATCACGTACTGCACCGGCAGCCGGGCGTGGCAGTGCGCCAGGTCGTGGCTGACCGGGACCGTCTCCAGGTGCTCCAGGACGGTCGGGCCGCCGTACCAGTCCATGGTCGCGGACGCCTCCACCACGTTGTCACCGGCCAGCGCCGAGATCGGGATCGCGGTGACGTCCGGGACGCCCAGATCGGTTGCGTAGGCCGTGAACTCCTCGGCGATCGAGGCGAACACGGACTCCTGGTAGCCGGCCAGGTCCATCTTGTTGACCGCGAGGACCACGTGCGGCACGCGCAGCAGCGCGGCGATCGCCGCGTGCCGGCGGGTCTGCTCGACGACGCCGTTGCGGGCGTCGACCAGGATGACCGTCAGTTCGGCGGTGGAGGCGCCGGTGACCATGTTCCGCGTGTACTGCACATGGCCGGGGGTGTCGGCCAGGATGAACCGGCGGCGCGGGGTGGCGAAGTAGCGGTAGGCCACGTCGATGGTGATGCCCTGCTCGCGCTCGGCGCGCAGGCCGTCGGTGAGCAGCGCCAGGTCCGGGCCGTCCTGGCCGCGGCTCGCCGAGGCCCGCTCCACGGCCTCGAGCTGGTCGGTGAGGACCGACTTGGAGTCGTGCAGCAGCCGTCCCACCAGGGTGGACTTGCCGTCGTCGACGGAACCGGCGGTGGCGAACCGCAGCAGGGTGGTGGCCGTGAGCTGCTCGGTGGTGATCGTGCTCATCTCTAGAAGTACCCCTCGCGCTTGCGGTCCTCCATCGCGGCCTCCGACAGCTTGTCGTCGGCCCGGGTGGCGCCGCGCTCCGTCAGACGCGACGCGGCGATCTCGGTGATCACCTTCTCGATGGTGTCGGCGTCGGAGTCGACGGCGCCGGTGCAGGACATGTCACCGACCGTGCGGTAGCGCACCAGCCGCTTCTCGACGCTCTCGCCGTCCTTGGGGCCACCCCACTCACCGGCGGTCAGCCACATGCCGTTGCGGGAGAACACCTCGCGCTCGTGGGCGTAGTAGATCTCCGGCAGTTCGATGCCCTCGCGGGCGATGTACTGCCAGACGTCGAGCTCGGTCCAGTTGGACAGCGGGAACACGCGCACGTGCTCACCGGGCGCGTGCCGCCCGTTGTACAGGTTCCACAGCTCGGGCCGCTGCCGGCGCGGGTCCCACTGGGAGAACTCGTCCCGCAGCGAGAACACCCGCTCCTTGGCGCGCGCCTTCTCCTCGTCGCGGCGCCCGCCGCCGAAGACCGCGTCGAACCGCTCGCTCTGGATCTTCTCGGTCAGCGGCAGGGTCTGCAGCGGGTTGCGGGTGCCGTCCGGGCGCTCCTTGAGGAGACCGCGGTCGATGTAGTCCTGCACCGAGGCCACGTGCAGTCTCAGGCCGTGCCGGGCCACCGTACGGTCCCGGTAGTCGAGGACCTCGGGGAAGTTGTGCCCGGTGTCGACGTGCAGCAGCGAGAAGGGAATCGCGGCGGGCGCGAAGGCCTTCAGCGCCAGGTGCAGCATGAGGATGGAGTCCTTGCCCCCGGAGAAAAGGATCACCGGGTTCTCGAACTCGCCCGCCACCTCGCGGAAGATGTGCACCGCCTCGGACTCCAGCGCGTCCAGGTGGGAAAGGGCGTACGGGCTGTCCGTGCCCTCGCCGCCCTCCGTGACCTTGGCGACGGTCGTCATGCCAGTCCCCTTTCGCTGAGCAGGGCGTACAGGGACGCCGCGGACTCCTGCACGGTCTGGTGCTGCGACTCGATCCGCAGGTCCGGCGACTCGGGCTCCTCGTAGGGGTCGTCGACACCCGTGAGACCGGTCAGCTCACCCGCTGCCTGTTTGGCGTACAGGCCCTTCACGTCCCGCACGGAGCACACCTCGACCGGGGCGGCCACGTGCACCTCCACGTACGCCGTGCCGTTCTCCGTGTGCCGCCCCCGGACCACGTCCCGGCTGTCGGCGTACGGCGCGATCACCGGGACCAGCGCCTTGACGCCGTTGCGGGCGAGCAGTTCGGCGACGAAGCCGATGCGCTGCACGTTGGTGTGCCGGTCCTCGCGGCTGAAGCCGAGGCCCGCCGAGATGAACTCGCGGATCTCGTCGCCGTCGAGCACCTCGACGCGGTGGCCCTCCTCGCGGAGCCGGCCCGCCAGCTCGTACGCGATGGTGGTCTTGCCGGCGCTCGGCAGACCCGTGAGCCAGACGGTGGCTCCGGTCGTCACGTGTGTCTCCTGAATGTGTGTCATGGGTCAGCCGTGCAGCCCGCACTCGGTCTTCGCACGGCCCGCCCAGCGGCCGGCCCGCGCGTCCTCGCCCTCCAGCAGCCGCCGGGTGCAGGGGGCGCAGCCCACGGAGCCGTAGCCGTCCATCAGCAACGGGTTGGTGAGGACGCCGTGTTCGGCGACATAGGCGTCGACGTCGTCCTGGGTCCAGCGGGCGATCGGGGAGATCTTCACCTTCTGCCGCTTCTCGTCCCAGCCGACGACCGGGGTGTTCGCCCGGGTCGGGGACTCGTCGCGGCGCAGCCCGGTCGCCCAGGCCCGGTAGCCCTTCAGGCCCTCCTCCAGCGGCTGCACCTTGCGCAGCTTGCAGCACAGGTCCGGGTTCCGGTCGTGCAGCTTCGGCCCGTACTGCGCGTCCTGCTCGGCGACCGTCTGCCTCGGGGTGAGCGTGATGACGTTGACGTCCATCACGGCCTCGACCGCGTCGCGGGTGCCGATGGTTTCCGGGAAGTGGTAGCCGGTGTCGAGGAAGACCACGTCCACGCCCGGCATGGCGCGGGAGGCGAGGTGGGCGACCACCGCGTCCTCCATGGACGAGGTCACGCAGAACCGCCTGCCGAAGGTGTCGGCCGCCCACCGGAGGATCTCCAGCGCGGAGGCGTCCTCCAGGTCCCGGCCGGCCTGCTCGGCCAGCGCCTTCAACTCATCGGCCGTACGCTCTTCCTGAGCCGTCGTCATGTCTGCTCGTCCCCTCCGTTGTCGGCCCGTTGCAGGCTGCCCCTGTCAAAGGCGTTCGCCTTCGGAGCGCTGAAGTCGGCGCCGACCGACCGACCGTGCTCAGCCCCTCCTTCGTCGGGGCCTCCGTGCGCTCGGCCGCTCGTCACCGACGCGCTCCTGCGGCTCACACCCCTGGCGAGCAGCCCGAGGAACTTCAACTGGAAGGCCCGGTTGCACGCCGCGCATTCCCAGGCACCGTGGCTCTGCTCACCGGGGCGCAAGTCCTCCTCGCCGCAGTAGGGGCAGTAGAAGGGCGCCGCACGTTCGCTCACGACAGCGCCTCCTCCGGGGCACGCGCGGCCCACGTGGCGAACCGCTCGCCGTCCTCGCGCTCCGCCTGGAAGCGCTTCAGCACCCGCTCGACGTAGTCCGGCAGTTCCTCCGCCGTCACCTTCAGGCCGCGCACCTTGCGGCCGAATCCGGCCTCCAGGCCGAGCGCGCCGCCCAGGTGGACCTGGTAGCCCTCGACCTGCCGGCCGTGCTCGTTCAGGACCAGCTGGCCCTTGAGACCGATGTCCGCGACCTGGATACGGGCGCAGGCGTTCGGGCAGCCGTTGAGGTTGATGGTGATCGGCTCGTCGAAGTCCGGCAGGCGGCGCTCCAGTTCGTCGATGAGCACCGAGCCGCGGGCCTTGGTCTCCACGATGGCGAGCTTGCAGAACTCGATGCCGGTGCAGGCCATGGTGCCGCGCCGGAAGGAGGAGGGCCGGGCGGTGAGGTCCAGTGCCTCAAGGCCGTCGACCAGCGAGTCGACCTGGCCCTGCTCGACATCGAGGATGATCATCTTCTGTTCGACGGTGGTACGGACCCGGCCGGAGCCGTGCGCCTCCGCCAGCTCGGCGATCTTCGTCAGCGTGGCGCCGTCGACCCGGCCCACCCGCGGGGCGAAGCCCACGTAGTAGCGCCCGTCCTTCTGCCGGTGCACACCGACGTGGTCGCGCCACTGCTGCACGGGCTGCTCGGGGGCGGGCCCGTCGGCCAGCTCGCGCTTGAGGTACTCGTCCTGAAGCACCTGGCGGAACTTCTCCGCGCCCCAGTCGGCGACCAGGAACTTCAGCCGGGCCCGGTTGCGCAGCCGTCGGTAGCCGTAGTCGCGGAAGATCGACAGAACGCCCTCGTAGACGTCCGGGACGTCCTCGATCGGCACCCAGGTGCCCAGCCGCACGCCCAGCCTGGGGTTGGTGGACAGGCCGCCGCCGACCCACAGGTCGAAGCCCGGCCCGTGCTCGGGGTGGCGCACCCCGACGAAGGCGACGTCGTTGATCTCGTGCACCACGTCCAGGAGCGGCGAGCCGGAGATGGCCGTCTTGAACTTCCGCGGCAGGTTCGAGTACGCCTTGTTGCCCAGGACGCGACGCTGAATCTCCTCCAGCGCGGGGGTGCCGTCGATGATCTCGTCCTCGGCGATGCCGGCGACCGGGGAGCCGATCATCACGCGCGGGGTGTCGCCGCAGGCGGTGACCGTGGACAGGCCGACGGCCTCCAGCCGGTTCCAGATCTCGGGCACGTCCTCGATGCGGATCCAGTGGTACTGGACGTTCTGCCGGTCGGTGATGTCGGCGGTGCCGCGCGCGAACTCCTGCGAGATCTCACCGATGACGCGCAGCTGCTCGGTGGTCAGCCGGCCGCCGTCGATGCGCACGCGCATCATGAAGTAGCGGTCGTCCAGCTCCTCCGGCTCCAGGATCGCGGTCTTGCCGCCGTCGATCCCGGGCTTGCGCTGGGTGTACAGGCCCCACCAGCGCATCCGGCCGCGCAGGTCGCTGGGGTCGATCGAGTCGAAACCCCGCTTGGAGTAGATCGTCTCAATGCGTGTCCGCACATTGAGACCGTCGTCGTCCTTCTTGACCTGTTCGTTGCCGTTGAGCGGGGTGAAGTGACCCACGGCCCACTGACCCTCGCCGCGGTGACGGCTCACCTTGCGGCGGGAAGTCGCGGCGGCAGGATTCGGCGGGGTGGCGGCGGCCATGGTTGACACGTCCTTCGGGACAGGCGGAAAGCGGCTCTGACCTGCGTGCCCAGGCGCACGGGGCGGGCTTGCGCGTCATTGCGCGGCAGGCGAGGAAAAGCGGGGGGAGATCTACGGCGTCGCTGGCGGATCAGCTCGCCGGACAGATGGCGCTGGACATGCGGCCGAGGTCGACGTGCCGTCGACTCACCAAGGCGATTCCAGTTCCAGACATGACGGAAGCGTGGCACGGCGATCTGGACACAGTCCAGCTTCGTCCATCATGCGGACATCCTTGTCCCGGAATGTGAAACAAGGGTGTCGTTGATCACATGCCCCGGAAGCGGTTGCGTCTACCCAGGTCAGGCGGGGTACGCCCCCGGCCAGGGGCCCGGAGTCGCGACCTGGGGTTCCTGGTCGACCTTGGTGTCGAAGAGTTTGAACCCACGCCGCTGGTAGTTGTCCATCGCGTGCTCGCCGTCCTTGCTGCACGTGTGCAGCCAGACCCGCTTCGTCGCCTCCAGCCCGGCCCAGCGGTCGGCCAGATCCCAGGCGCGGGCGGTGCCGCAGGAGAGCAGGTGCCCGCCGATCCGCCGGCCGCGGAAGGCCGGGATCAGCCCGAAGTAGACGATCTCCACCACTGAGTCTTCCTGCGGCTCCAGCTCGACGTAACCCGCCGGTGTGCCCCGGTCGTAGGCCACCCATGTCTCGACACCCGGACGATCCAGGTGCTCCTGCCAGCGCGCGTACGTCCAGCCGAGCCGGTCCGTCCAGCGGATGTCGCCGCCGACCGAGGCGTACAGGAACCGGCTGAACTCGGGCGAGGGCATCTCGGAGCGGACGATCCGGACATCCCCCTCGGGCGCGGCGGCCGGGAGGAGGTCGCTCGGAGCGGTCTGCTCCAGGGACCAGGTGGTCACGGCGATGTTCGTCATGCCGGCCAGGGAATCATCCGGGCCGGGTTCGTGTCGACGCAGGTCCTGGTCCAGGTCCTGGGAACGGGCCGGCTCGGGCGTGGCGGACGGCCCGGGCGCAGCACTTGGTGACCGGGCGCCTGGCACCGGCACGGCGCCCGCTGCCCCGCGTCCGCCGGGGCGCCCGGTGTGCGCTGCCCGCCTCCGGCGTCGTGCCCGGCCGCCTGCGCTTCGTCCGCGCCGCCGGGTACCTGTCTTCCGTACCGCGGCGCCGCGCACCCGCCTCCCCTACCGCAGTGCCCGGTCGACCGAGGACAGCGGGAGCGCGAAGAGTGCCCGTCCCGACAGCGACCAGACCTCGCCGGTCCCGGCCGAGTAGGACAGCGAGCCGCTGCCGTCGCCCCAGCAGCGGTGCGTGTCCCCCGACCCGCACCGGGCCGCGTGCGCACCGCTGAGGTTCTGCCGCCACAGCGTGCCGTGGACGCTCTGCTTGCCGGCCGCGCGGGCCAGGTACCAGTCAGTGGCCCCGGCCGGACCCCGCCGGCGCGACAGCACACCCTGCACGCCGTCCACCTTCGTCTCGTAGGCCTCGCCCGCGAGCACGGTCCCGGCGGAGTCGGCGGCCAGCAGCCCGGAGCGGGCCGGGTCCGCACTGAAGTAGTAGCGCCACAGACGCGTGTGCCGGCCGCTGCCCCTGGGCGCCGGCTCGCTCGCGACCAGGCTGTCCGGCGCGGTACCGCGGTCCAGGGAGAGGCCGGTGGGACAGGGCGGACCGGAGCCGGCCGGACCTGAAGGGGCCGTACCTGCCGCACCGGCCGGGCCGTCCACCCGGTCGCAGCCGCCGCCGGCCGGGCGGTAGGAGGCGACCGCGGGCAGCACCCACCGGTATCCGTGCGCCGACCAGCCGCCGGGCACCCTGCCGATCGCGTCCCCGCCGGCGGTGGCGCGCTGGATGCGGTTCAGGTCGTAGACGTACAGCGCGTCGCGCTCGCCGCCGGAGGCGGTGACCATCAGCTTGTCCCGGTACCAGACCATCCCCGAAACGTGCGAGACGAGCCCGCGGTAGTCGCGGCCGCCGTCGACCGGGACGACGAGCAGTGCCCAGGTGTAGGTGGGGCGGGCCGGGTTGTCGGCGTTGATGAACGCCACCCGGGCGAGCCCGTGCTCGGCGCCGCTGCCGGCGTCGGTCCAGCCGGAGAGGATCACGCGGTGCGCGCCCCAGCGGCCGTCGGCGGCGGAGTCCCCGGAAGTGGTCACCGACTCCGGCTGCCACCGGCGGGTGGCGGCGTCGGCGGTGTCCCAGCAGTACGCGCGGGTGGCCGCCGGTTCGACGGGCAGTGCCTCCTTCTCCTCGCCGGTGCAGCCGCCCTCGTCGCGCATGGTGCGGTCGGTGCCGCTCAGCACCGCGTCGACCCCGACCGGGCGGCCCATCGCCGCCGCGAGCCGGTCCAGGGACTTTCGGGGCACGGACTGTTCCGTCAGCTCCAGCCGGGCCAGTTCGGCGGGGGAGGCCAGGGCCCTGAGGGCGCCGGGGTTGTCGGCCACGGTGGCCTGCGAGGCGCTGATCAGGGTGGCGGTGGCGGTCAGCGCGAGGGCGGTCCCGGACAGGACGGCCCGCACCACCCTGCCCCGTCTGCGCCGCCGGTGTCGGCCGCGATGCTTCATACAGCCCCCCTTTTCAGGGCTCGGTTCGCCTCCGGGCGCCCCGGTGGCCTGTCGGCCCGCCGGGGCGGTCCAACTGCGCCGGATGGTCCTTGCGTTGACCGAGGAGCAGGTGGGGTGACCCTTAGGCGATGCTACGGCAGTCCGGCGCGCCGCAGGACGAAGACCCTGCAAATATGCGGAAGATGCCACGCCCGGACCACTCGGGCCATCTCACGCCGGTCACTCACGGCACACCGGCCGACATCCGTCCCCGCCGCACCGCCGGTGCCGTCGAGTGCGGCAGCAGGTCCCGCGGGTCCTCGGGGAGCACCAGACGGACCTCGGCGTCCTCGCGGAAGCGGTACGGCCGGTGCTCCAGGAACGCCCCCAGATAGCGCCTCACCCGGGACATCTCGGCCCGGACCGTCACCCGGCGGGCCGGGTCGCCGAAGACGTCCGCGGCCAGGCCCGCCGCGCTGCGCCCGGCCCGGTGCACGGCGAGCAGATAGAGCAACTCGGCGTGGCGGGGGCTCAGTTCGTGGGTCCAGGAGCCCACGGAGCCCGAGACGGTGACCTGCCAGCGGCGCGCCCGGCCCAGGTCGAGCACGATCCGGGTCGCCTCGTGCGGGGCGGGCTCCTCACCGGCCCGCACCAACCAGCCACCCGCCAGTGGCTCCAGGGAGCACAGGCCGACGGCCGGTAGCCAGCGGCGTCCCGCCGACGGCGACTTGGGCAGCGCAATCCGCGCGACGTACGGCATTCCGGACACGGCCGCGGTCCAGCCGTCCCGGTCCACCACCGCCGCCCGGCCGCCCAGCCGGGCCAGTACCGGCGCACCCACCGCGCGCAGCCGCTCCAGCGAGATCAGATGCAGCTCCCGCAGTTTCGCCTCGGCCAGCTTGGCCACCGAGTCCACCCAGGCCAGCGTGGCCGGATGCATGGTCTCCAGCGGGCCGCTGACGTCCACCACGCCGAGCAGCCGGCCGTCCCGCGGGTCGGTGATGGGGGCGCCGGTGCAGGTCCACTTGGCGTGCGAGCGGACGAAGTGCTCGGAGGCGAAGACCTGGACGGGCCGGCGCACCACGGCCGAGGTGCCCACCCCGTTGGTGCCGACGACGTCCTCCCGCCAGTCCGCGCCGAGTTCGAGGCCCAGCCCGTCGGCCCTGCGCAACACCGACGAACTGCCCTCGCGCCACAGCACCCGGCCCTCCGCGTCGGCGACCACCATGATGTGGTGGGCGACGTCCGCGACCGACAGAAGTCCCTCGCGCAGCACCGGCAGCGCCTGCCGCAGCCCGGACGCCTCCCGGCGCCGCTCCACCTCCTCGCGGGACAGCAGCCCGGAGCGGAAGTCGTGGTCGGGATCCACGCCGCTGCGCAGCATCCGCTCCCAGGACTGCCCGATCACCGGGCGTGGAGCCACCTGCGCGCGCTGTCCGGCGAGCGTCGCCGAACGCACCTCGCTGAGCACCCGCGCCGCGTCGACGGCGGCGAGCTGCGTCACGTCCACCGGCGCTTTCGCCACTGCGTCCTCCCGCCAGAAGGGGCCACGGACAACCGGTTTCCCCGGGGCGTTCCCCTCACGCCCCGGCGTCCGTTCCGGCTGTCCGGTTCATAGTGCCGCCCGGCGCGGGCGGACGGGTCCAGTCCGGTCACTGCGGCCCGTGAAGTTGCAACCCCTTGCAACCCTGGTGAACAGGCGTGAGGTGCTTGAAACTTGTCCAACGTCGCTGCGTGCGGCGTATGCGGCCGCGTAGGGCCGGCCAGCGGGGGTGGTGCCGTGTCGGCGCAGCACCACCCCCGCGCCGTGTCCGGAAAGCGTCTGCGGACCCGGTCGCCGGTGCCGCCCCGTGGCGGACCTGGCGACCGGTTTCCGTCAGGCGACCGCTTTCCATCGGGCGACCGCTCTCCGTTCTCCGTCAGGCCACCGCCCGCGCCCGTTCCACCACCGACTTGAGGTTCAGGGAGTGCGGCAGGGTGCCGAACGCCCCGCCCCAGTCGCCGCCCAGGCGCGAGGCGCAGAACGCGTCGGCGACCTCCGGCGGCGCGTGGCGCACCAGCAGCGCGCCCTGCAGCACCAGCGCGAGCCGCTCGACCAGGCGCCGGGCGCGGGCCTCGATCCCGTCCAGGTCGGCCAGTTCGGTGAGCAGGTTCTTGATCGCCCCGTCCAGCCGGTGGTCGGCGCCGCGCGCCAGGCCCACCTCCCGCAGATACGCGTCGAGCGCCTGCGGTTCGCGCCGCAGCGCCCGCAGCACGTCCAGCGCCTGGACGTTGCCGGCGCCCTCCCAGATCGAGTTGAGCGGCGACTCCCGTACCAGCCGTGGCATCTGGGACTCCTCGACGTACCCGTTGCCGCCCAGGCACTCGGAGGCCTCCACGGCCAGGGGCGCGCACCGCTTGGTCACCCAGTACTTGGCCGCCGGCACCGCGATCCGCAGCAGCGCCCGCTCCTGCTCGCTGTCGTCGTCGTAGGCGGCCGCGAGCCTGAGCGCGAGCGTCGTCGCCGCCTCCGACTCCAGCGCCAGGTCGGCCAGCACGTTGCGCATCAGCGGCTTGTCGACGAGCCGGCCGCCGAACGCGGCCCGGTGGGAACAGTGGTGCACCGCCTGCGCCACCGCCTGCCGCATCAGCCCCGCCGAGCCCAGCGCGCAGTCCAGACGCGTCGCCGCCACCATCTCGATGATGGTGCGCACCCCGCGCCCCTCCTCACCGACCCGGCGCGCCCAGGTCCCGTCGAACTCGACCTCGCCCGAGGCGTTCGACCGGTTGCCCAGCTTGTCCTTCAGCCGCTGGATCAGGAACACGTTCCGCGTGCCGTCCGCCAGCACCCGCGGCACCAGGAAACAGGTCAGCCCTCCGCCGTCGCCTCCGGCACGGGAGGTACCTCCAGGGACCTGCGCCAGCACCAGGAACCCGTCCGACATCGGCGCCGAGCAGAACCACTTGTGCCCGGTCAGCTCGTAGGCGCCGTCCTCGGCGAGCGGCCGCGCGGCGGTGGTGTTGGCCCGTACGTCGCTGCCGCCCTGCTTCTCGGTCATGCCCATCCCGAACAGCGCTCCGGCCTTCAGGTGCGCCGGCCGCAACTCCCGGTCGTAGATCATGGACGTCAGCCGCGGCTCCCACTCGGCCGCCGTCTCCGGGTCGGTACGCAGCGCGGGAACCGCGGCGTGGGTCATCGACAGCGGGCAGGCGGTGCCCGCCTCGACCTGCGTCCACACCAGGAACGCGGCCGCCCGCCGCACATGCCCCGCCGGACGCGTCCAGGCCGCGGTCAGGCCCGCCGAGACGCCCTTGCCGAGCAGCCGGTGCCAGGCCGGGTGGAACTCGACCTCGTCGATGCGGTTGCCGTAGCGGTCGTGCGTGCGCAGCCTCGGCGGGTTCTCGTTGGCCTGCGCGCCCCACTCCTGCAGCTGCGCCGAGCCGGCGGACCGGCCGAGCGCCGCCAGCTCGCCGCGCACCTCCGCGAGCAGACCGGCCTCGACGTGCCGCTCCACCGCCCCGACCAGGGCCCGGTCGGCGGTGAAGACGTCGTAGCCGGCCAGCGGCGGCGGCTGATTGGTCACGGGGTGAGTGCTGGCAGCCATGAACGGAACCTACCCCGTGGTACGCCCCCGGTCACCACACGGCCGGGCGGGCCGGATCGGCGGGGTTCCCGCGGACGGTGTCCTGCCTGGTCGACGCCCCTGGCGGAGGAGAGGGACCGGGCACGACGGAGATACCTTTAGGGCGTGCAGTCAGCCAGCGAAACCCCCGACAGGCCGTCCGGCCGCCTCCACCGGGCGCGAGCCCTGTACCGGAACGTCTCCAAGCGCAGGACAGCCTGGCTGCTGCTCAAGGACACCGTCAACTCGTGCATGGAGTACCGGATCCTGGGCCTCGCGGCCGAGGCCGCCTTCTTCTCCCTGCTGTCGGTGCCACCGCTGCTGCTCAGCCTCATCGGACTGCTCTTCTACGTCGACGCCTGGACCGGTGCGCACACCATCGCCGGCCTGGAGCGCAACATCCTCGAGGCCTCCCGCACGGTCCTGTCCGACCAGGGCGTCAAGGAGATCACCCAGCCGATACTGCGGGACGTGATGAAGGGCGGCCGCCCCGATGTGATCTCCATCGGGTTCGTGTTCGCCCTGTGGTCGGGCTCTCGCGCGGTGAACGTCTTCATCGACACCATCACCGTCATGTACGGCCTGGACGGTGTCCGTGGCATCGTCAGGACCCGGATGCTGTCCTTCGGGCTGTTCGTCGTCGCCCTGCTGATCGGCTCGATCGCGCTGCCGCTGATGGTGGCGGGCCCGGACGCGGTGGTGCGGATCGTGCCGTGGTCGACGACCGTCGTCCAGGTGCTGTACTGGCCCGTCGTGATCGTCCTGTCCGTCGCCTTCCTGACCACGCTGTACCACGTGTCCGTCCCCGTGCGCTCGCCCTGGATCGAGGACGTCCCCGGCGCCCTGGTGGCCCTGGCCATGTGGGTGGTGTGCAGCTTCCTGCTGCGCATCTACCTCACCAGCACCGTCGAGGGCCCCACCATCTACGGCTCGCTCGCCGCGCCGGTCGCCGTGCTGCTGTGGATCGGTGTGTCCGCGTTCGCCGTGCTGGTGGGGGCGGCGGTCAACGCCGCCATCGACCGGGTCTGGCCGGCCGCCGCGACGGCCGCCGCCCGTGCCGCCAACGAGCGGGTGCGCGAGGCGCAGATCGCCGAGTACGTGGCCCGCGCCGCCGCGGCCCGCGAGAGCGACCCGGACGACCCCGACATGCCCTCCGAGTTCCCCGAACGCTGGTCGCGCTTCCTGCCCCCGGAGGACGTCACGGCCCGGCTGCGCACCCATGTGAAGAGCACGCACGTGCGCGGCCCGCACAAGGACGAGCAGGACGGTTCGTCCCCGGAGAAGTGAATCTCCGCGCTCTGCTCCTCGGCATAGCCTGGCGGCGTGTACGAGGAACGGCCCTCCCGGCTGCCCGGCGCCGTGGTCTGGCGCAACACCCCGGCTCCCACCGGGGCCCGGCCCGTGCTGCCCGACGGGTGCATGGACCTGCTGTGGAGCCACGGCCGGCTGCTGGTCGCCGGACCGGACACCCATGCCTACGACCCCGGGGGCGCGCCCGCGTCCTGGGCCGGCGTGCGGTTCTTCCCCGGCACGGCGCCCGCCTGCCTGGGCGTGCCCGCCCACGAGCTGCGCGACCGGCGTGTCGATCTCGCCGAGTTGTGGCCCGCGACGGTGGTCCGCCGGCTGCGCGGACGCCTCGACGCCGCGGCCGACCCGGCCGCCGCGCTGGAGGAGGTGGCCCTGGAACGGGCGGCCGAGGCGGGGCCGCCCGATCCGCTGGCCGCCCGGATCGTCGCCGCCCTGGACGCCGGGCGCCCGGTAGCCGTGACCGCCGACGAACTCGGTCTCGGCGCCCGCCAGTTGCACCGCCGCTGCCTGACCGCCTTCGGCTACGGACCCAAGACGCTGGCCCGCGTGCTGCGGCTGCAACGGGCCCTCACGCTGGCCCGCGCCGGTGTGCCGTACGCACAGACCGCGGCCCGGGCCGGATACGCGGACCAGGCCCATCTGGCGCGCGACGTGCGCGACCTGGCGGGGATGCCTTTGGGCCGGCTACTGGGTGGCGGCCCCGGGCAGCGGCGCGAACAGGTCGACACCATTGCCGTCCGGGTCGTGCACGACCGCATACCGCATCCCCCAGAAGGCGTCCCACGGCTTGAGCTCGCCGTGGTATCCGGCGCCGACCAGGTCGTCGTACACGGCGTTCACATCGGCGGGCGCCGCGCAGCGGAAGGCGAGCGAGACGCGGCCTCCCCCGGCCGCCGGCCGCCACCCGGGGTAGAAGGAGCGGACGGTCTCCTCGGTGTCCAGCGCGAGCGTCAGCCCGCCGGGCAGCTCGGCCTCGACGTGCGGCTGAGCCTCGGCCCCCTCGGGGAAGACCAGCCCGAGACGGCGGTAGAAGGCGAGGGAGGCGGCGAGGTCGGAGGCGACCACGCCGATCACGGCGAATCGTGGAGTCATGCCGCCACCGTAGGCACGGCGCCGGCCGCCGGTCTTGAAGGAACCGGACATGAACGCGCCGGATGCGAAGCCGTCAGCCGAAGGTCACCGGCCCGCGCGGGGTGTCCACCGTGAAGGAGAGGGCGACCGGTCCCTCGGTGAGTACCAGGTCGGCGTCGACCGCGGACAGCAGCGGACGCAGTTCGTCCGGGTCGGGGGCGCTCGCGGACAGGGCCAGCAGGGGTGTGACCGGGAGTCCCGAGGCGGCCGGGTGCGCGGAGGCGCCCCAGTCGATGAGGAAGGGCACCAGACCGGAGGGGTGCCCGGCACCGTCGGTGAGCCGCCACCGCAGCAGGCTGCCGTCGGGCCGGCGGCGGCTCATCTCCCGTACCTCACCGGGGTCGTAGCCGCGGGCCCGCGCGGTCGCGACCGCCGTGTCCAGGTCGGGCCGGCCGATCGCCCAGGTGATCGTCCGGGCCGCGGGCAGCTCGTCCACCCCGAAGGGGCGCGTGCCCGCCGGCGCGGGCTGCTCCGGGTCCGGGCCGATGATCTCCAGATAGCGGCAGCCGCCCAGGGCGACCAGATGGTTGCGGGTTCCGAGCCCGACATGGGCGCCGCCCGCGGCCGGCGTCACACCGGTGCGCCGGGTGAAGCCGGCGACCGTGGCCGCCAGATCGGGGGTCGCGAGGACGAGGTGGTCCAGCCGCGCGGGGATGGCGTTCATCCCGCCTCAGGCTACGCGGCCCGGGGCGCCCCGGGCCGGCACTGCGACGCCGCACTGCACCGCACGGCACGCGTGCTCGCCCACGCCGGCGAGCCGACGTACCGGAGCAGCGGCACTGGCGCCGACCAGTGACGTTTCTCCGGTGAAGCCGCTACGCCATTGGAGTGAGTAAAGGGTTTCTCATGGCCGCCCCCTGCATAGATATAGAGATGCTCTTGTTCCGGCAAAGGGCCGCCGTGTCGCGACGGTCCTGCTGCCGCTGTGCGTCCAACCCCCCACGGAGGAGTCACCCAGTGACTTACGGCAAGAACCTGCGCGAGCGGATCGCCGGGCAGGGCACCACCCCGCTGATCGGTGTGTACGACATGTACTCGGCGTCGATCGCGGCCGAGCACTACGACGGGATGTTCGTCTCCGGCTTCGGCTTCGCGGCGTCCCACTACGGACTGCCGGACATCGGCTTCATCGCCTGGCCGGACATGGTGGCGTTCGTCCAGCGGCTGCGGGGCGCGTTCCCCGCACACCACCTGCTGGTCGACATCGACGACGGCTACGTCGACCCCGGAGCCGCCTGTCACGTGGTGGAGGGACTGGAACGCATCGGGGCCTCCGGCGTGATCCTGGAGGACCAGAAGCGGCCCCGCCGGTGCGGGCACGCCGACGGCAAGCAGGTGCTGCCACTGGGGGAGTACCTGGAGAAGCTCGAGAAGGTGCTGGCCACCCGGCAGGACCTGGTCGTGGTGGCCCGTACCGACGCCACCGACGAGCACGACATCCTGCACCGCGCCAGGACCCTCGCCGCCACCGACGCCGACGTGATCCTCGTGGACGGCATCCGCAGCGTGGAGTGGATCCGCCGGGTGCGGGACGTGGTGGGCGACAAGCCGCTGCTGTTCAACCAGATCGCCGGCGGCAGGTCCCCACGCCTGTCGCTGGGGGAGTTGTCCGCGCTCGGCGTGGACGTCGCGATCTACAGCACGCCGTGTCTCTTCGCCGCGCACGAGGCGATGGACACCGCGCTCGCCGAGCTCAGGCGCACCGACGGCAGGCTGCCCGAGGTGGACGCCGTGAGCGGGGTCGGCGTGCAGGCCGCCACCCGCTTGCTGGAGCGCAACATGGCGGGCCGGCGGCCCGACCGCGAGGGCGTGGGCCGGTGAGCGGGACCGTACCCCGGCTCGGCACGGCCGCCGCGGCGCTGGCGGTCACGGCGCTGCTGGGCGCTGTCGCGGCCGCGCCCGCCGCCGCGACCGACGGCCTGATCACCGTCCTCGACAACTCCCATGCCGACTCCGTCCTCGAGGTCGACCGCACGGCGAACGTCCAGACCGGCAGCGGCACCGCCGGCAGCGACCACGACGGCAGCGCCGTCGCCCTGATGCAGGCGCTCGTCGGCGCGGGACACGGCGGGGAGGAGGACGGCGGCTGACGAGACGGCCGCGTGCGGTCGCCGCGGGCTGCCACGGCCGTCGCCGTCACGCTGTGGTGATCACCACGGTCAGCCCGGCAGTCGCCCCGAACGGCCGTGTGCCGCCCGGCCGTTCGGGGCGCGGCCCGCACCGGTGGACGCGGGGCAGCGCTGCTGCTCCGCGTCGCCCCCCGTGCCGTCGGCGGACGGCGGGGGTCAGGCGACCCGGGACAGGTCGGCCCGGTGCACCCGGTGTGCCGGTGGCAGCCCGGCGGCCAGGCGCTCCAGTTCCTCCACGACGGTGCGGCCCAACCGCTCCAGCTCGTTGCCGAGGGAGCCCGCGATGTGCGGCGTGAGAAAGACGTTGGGCAGGGTGAACAGCGGGGAGTGGGCGGGCAGCGGCTCGGGGTCCGTGACGTCGAGAACGGCGTTCAGCCGGCCGGAGACCAGCTCGTCGGTGAGGGCCTCGTGGTCGACCAGGGCGCCGCGGGAGGTGTTGATCAGTACCCCGCCGTCCCGGATCAGGGCGAGCCGCGCGCGGTCGAGCATGTGGCGGGTCTCGGGAATGCCGGGGGCGTGCAGGCTGACGATGTCGCTGCGGCGCAGGAGCTCGTCCAGGTCCAGCGGTTCGGCACCGAGCGCGGCGGCCCCGGAGGCGTCCACGTACGGATCGTGGAGCAGCACTTCGAAGTCGTACGGCCGCAGCAGCTCCAGCAGCCGGCGGCCCACCCGCGAGGCGCCGACGACCCCGACGCGGCGGCCCATGTTGCCGATGGCCGCGGTGTCGGCGGCGGAGGGCGGGACGCGGGTGGTGCGGTAGCGCTCGCGGTGGGCGAAGGCGTCCTTCCCGGCCAGCAGGATCACGGCCAGCGTGTACTCCGCGACCGGGAGGGCGTTCGCCGCCACCGCGCTCGAGACCGCGATCCCGCGCTCCCACACGGCCTCATCGACCAGCGGACGGACCGACCCCGCCGCATGCAGCACGGTGTGCACCCGTGGAGCCGCGCTCAGGGCGGCGGCGTCGAGGCGGGGGCAGCCCCAGCCGGTGACCAGCACGTCGGCGGCCGCCAGTGGCCCGGCCACGGCGGGGTCGGCGAAATCCCGCACGACGAGGTCCGGGTCGATGCCGGCCGTTCGGCGCAGCCGCCTCATCAGGGGTGGCGGAAAGAGCCGGGACAGGTGCACCGGGTCCATGGCGAACACGGCCATGGGCGGCTGGGCGCTGGGCATGACTCTCCCGAGGGTGCGAAGGACGCTGTCCGAAAGCGCCTTCTACCGTAGATTCCGGCCGCGAGCCAGGGGGCCGTCGACGAGGCGGACGACGAGGCGGACACGGGGGCGGGACCACCACGGCGTCCGAAGGGCGCACGTCGAACACACCCGTGCCGTCATACGGACGGGGGTGTTTGCACCCCGGTGTTCGTGGCGCCGGCGCCCGGAATAGCGAGCGACGAGGGCGTGCTCCAGTGTTACTGGTGTTACCGGTGCACGAGCGCTGCGAAGGGCTGGTGGGCACATGACGGCAGACCCGGCGGACCCCGTGGCCGGGACGCCCTACGGGGCGGTACGCGGCAGGTACGAGCACGCGGTGGCGGTGTTCAGGGGCATCCCGTACGCCGCGCCACCCTTCGGCCCGCGCCGGTTCCGGCCGCCGGAGCCGCCCGAGCCCTGGGACGGGGTGCGCGACGCGGCCTCCTTCGGCCCGACCGCGCCCAAGCCGCCGTACTCGGAGGCCTTCGCCCAGTATCTGTCCGACCCGGCCGTTCCCGGCGACGACTGCCTCAACCTCAATGTGTGGACGCCGGAGCCGGACCCGGGCGCCCGGCTCCCGGTCATGGTGTGGCTGCACGGCGGAGCACTCACCCGCGGCTCCTCGGCCGTGCCCGTGTACGACGGGCGCACCTTCGCCCGCGACGGAGTCGTCTTCGTCTCGGTCAACTACCGACTCGGCGTCGAGGGCTACGGACTGTTCCCCGACGCCCCCGCCAACCCCGGCCTGCGCGACCAGCTCGCCGCCCTGCACTGGGTGCACGAGTCGATCACGGCCTTCGGCGGCGACCCCGGCCGGATCACCCTGTGCGGCCAGTCGGCCGGGGCGATCAGCGTCGGCGCCCTGATCGCCGCCCCGCAGGCGCAGGGCCTCTTCCGGCGCGCCGTCCTGCAGAGCGGGCCGCCGGAGGCCTCCGACCGCGACAAGGTGCGGCGGATGGTGCGCCGCATGGCGACCCGGCTGAGGATCCCCGCCACCGCCGCGGCCTTCGCCGCCGTCGACCGGGACCTGCTGCTGCGCACCCAGGCCGAGATCGGCCGGCTGAGCAGCCCGGTCCTCGGCGGCCCCGCCTTCGGCATCGTCGTCGACGGCGACCTCGTACCCCGCGACCCCCTGGCCGCACTGGTGGAGGGGGAGGCGGCCGGATGTGCCGACCTGCTCATCGGCTGGACCCGCGACGAGTACCGGCTGTGGCTGGTGCCGGGTGGGCTGCTGGAGCGCGTCGACCGGCTCGGCCCGGTCGCCCTGGCCGGTGCCATGGCCCGCTGCCACTGCGGCCACGAGGTGGTCCGCGGCTACCGCGCCCTGCACCCGCGCGCCGGCGTCGCCGACACCGTCGGCCAGCTGGTCACCGACCACCTGCTGCGCCGCCCGCTGCACCGACTGGCCGACGCCCGCCCCGGGTCCTCGTACGTCTACGAGTTCGCCTGGCCCTCGCTGCTCCCCGGGCTCGGCGCCTGCCACGCCCTGGAGCTCGGCTTCGTCTTCGACACCGGCGACGTGCCCGACTCCCGCCGGCTCGCCGGCGAGGGCGCCCCGCGGGAGCTGGCCGACGTGATGCACGCGGCCTGGGTGCGCTTCGCCGCCGAGGGCGACCCCGGCTGGCAGGCGTGGGACGCGACGCACCCGGTGCGGATGTTCGGCGACGGCGCGCCGTACACCGCGCACGGACCGCGCGATGCGGAACTCGCCCTGTGGACGGCCGACGCCGCCGCCCGCGAGGCCGTTGCGGCACCGACTTCGGCCAGTGATGCGACCACGCGCGATCGCGATACGGAAATGCGCTCGGTCCTGCGGCGCCTGCGCCGCCCCGGCGGCGTCCGCGGGCAGTGAGGGGCGAGGCCGCCAAAGCGGGTGCTCCCACGCCTCAGCTCACGGCTCTCCAGTACTTCGCCACACACGCCGCGGGGGTGCGGGACGCGTATCGGCCGGGGACGCCGTTGAACCCGACGAGTACGGCGTCCCCGCGCTCGGCAGGAGTGCCGTGGTGCGTGGGCGAGGAGTAGTCGTAGTCGCCGATCTTCTCCAGCGTGGTCACGGCCTCGCGCACGTCCGACCGCCTCAGACGGGTGTGAGCCGCCCAGACGCCGGCCATGCAGTCGGCCAGCAGCTCATCCCACTTCCCCGTCGGCGCCGCGTACTCGACCCCGCGTTGCTCGAACTGCCACCTGAGTTCCGCTGTCACGTAGTGGGCGAACTCGTGCGCCGCGATGATGGCAGCCGAGTGGTCTCCTGCCGTCCGGGACGGACGGCCGAGGATGTCACCCTCCCAGATTCTCTGCAGGGTGGTCACGGGCAGGAAGAGGGTGCCGGCACTGCCGGAGGACCGCTGGTCGGCCTGGCAGTAGAACGCGTTCGGGTAGTCGGCCCGGACGATGATCAAATGCTTTGCGTCGATGCACCGTGAGCGGGCCGACTGCTGCTGCGGCGTGACGAGGACGTAACTCACCTGCCGGTGTGGCAGCCCGAGCCGCCCGAAGAATCCGGCCCACGTCGCGTCCAGATCGCTGAGGACGTTACGCAGATACGCGCTGACCTCTGCGGTGGTCGGCTGTCTGAGGCTCTGGGGTGCGGACGTGCCGTCCGATTCCAGGGGCAACCGCAAGTGGCCCAGTGCGGCGGTCGGTTTGGCCGGGGAATACGCGACCGGTGTGCCGGCTCCTCCTGCGGAACCGGATGCGACGGGCGCGCATCCAAGGCCGCCTGCCAGCAGGCACAGGCTCGCGGCGAGGCGTATGAGGGAAGAGGATTTCATGCCTCCGGTCTAAGCCGTATGGGCAGGTGCCGCATGCACACGCGGTCAATCGGGTGAACGCGGTCGCAACCCCTCGACGTTTTCGTTATCGTCCGCAGCGCCCCGTCCGAGTCGAAAGGTCATCCATGCCCAGGCTGTGGCGCCCGGACACCTTTGGCGAACGCGAGGCCCGGGCAGGATGGACCTGGGTCGTCCCGGCGCTGTTCGCGTTGAACCTTGTCGTCACCGCTTGCTTCCTCGGGCGTTTCGGAGTCGAGGACGTCACTGAGGCGCTGGCCTTCACCGGCAATTTCGCAGGCCTGATGATGCTGGTGGCGGCAGCCGTCGCGCTGGTGGGTGCGGTCGCCGTGCCGGCACTCTATCTCCGGAGCGGCTCCTCCTACATCAAGCTGTTCGCCCTGGTGGGCACGGCCACGGCTTTCGTGGCGAACCTCATGCTGATGGTCAGTACGGTGAGAGACGGCGAGTCCGTTCCGTACACCGTTCTGTGGTGTGTTCTGGCTCCGGTATCCGCCTGGTCGGTGGTTGCGGTCTACCGGACTCCGGTGGACATCCCGGCGCCCAAGAGCGTCGGAGTCGCCGCTGCGGTGGCTGCGCTGGTGGCTGCCGCGAACTTCGGGTACAACCAGCTCTACCAGCCCTACAAGGAGATGCCTTCGCCCGAGGTCACCGTGGTACTGGGCGATCCCGTCCTGAGCCCCGAGAAGAAGGCCTTTGTCCTGCCTGTGCATTTCACCTTCGAAAACCGAAGCGATGTGGGCATGTATATGCTCGGCAGTCAGTTCTGGGTTGCCGGGCGGGACGAGAAGACGGTCTCCTCGGCTCGCTCGGGGCCGGTGTGGCGCACGGACTTCGAAAGGGGCTGGGCCTCGAATCGCTGGGCGCTGACCCCGTCCACGCGTATTATCACCTTCGGGGTCTGGATGCCGGATTTCGGCAGTTGGCTCGCTCCGCACGAGACGTTCACGACCACCAGAATGGTTCAGTTGCCGATCGGGATTCCCTGCGATGAGATTCGCGTGTTCGCCGACATGGCCTGTGCGCGTACGGACAGGATGTGGGTCGAGTCGAACTGGACGCGGGAAAGTTCCTGGGGCCCTGGAGTAAAGCACCCCGGCTGGGTCAAGAAAGGATTTGACTTCCTCCACTACCGGACTCGTATCCGTGAGAACAACTCGATCGCGGAACACACCAGAGAGCCGCGTTACCTCGACTACTGGTGGCTTTTCGGAGACAATCCGGGGTACGCCTTCCCGGACATCACGAAGAAAAGTGAAGCGGGTCGGAATCTGACGGACGAGGAAGGTCATCGGCTGTACAGCCGGTACGGGCTGGCGCGCATCAATTCGGGATATGTCTCCAGGTCCCTGTGGGATCTCAAGAGACAGGCCGGCAGTCGGCCCGCACCGTCCGCGCCACCTCCCTGATGGCCTCCGGCCCCACCCGGCAGCACCCGCCGATCAGCCGGGCCCCGGCGGCGCACCAGCCCGCCACCTGTTCGGTGGTGAAGGTGGAGCGGCCCCTCCAGGCGCGCGCCTCCGCGTCCCAGGTCTCACCGCTGTTGGGGTAGACGACGACCGGCTTGCCGGTGACGCGGGCGGCCGTCTCCACCGCGGCGGCCGCGTCCTGGGGAGCGCAGCAGTTCACGCCGACCGCGACCACCTCGTCCGCGTCGGCGGCCAGGGCGAACGCCTCCTCGAGCGGCTGCCCGGCACGGGTGCGCCCGCCCGCGACGGTGTACGACAGCCAGGCCGGTACCCCGAGCCCGTGCACCGCCCGCAGCAGCGCCCTCGCCTCGTCGGTGTCCGGTACCGTCTCCAGGGCCAGCACGTCCGGCCGGGCGGCGGCCAGCACCTCCAGGCGGGGCCGGTGGAAGCGCTCCAGCTCCCCGCCCGTCAGGCCGTAACGGCCCCGGTACTCGGAGCCGTCCGCGAGCATCGCCCCGTACGGCCCGGCCGACGCGGCCACCCACAGCGGCCCGGTCACGCCCCTCGCCGCCGCCTGCCGGGCCGCCTCGTAAGCCAGCTCCACGCTGCGGCACATGAGTTCGGCGGACCGCTCCCGCCCGATCCCGTGCTTGCCGAACCCCTCGAAGGTGGCCTGGTAGCTTGCGGTGATCGCCACCCTCGCACCCGCCTCGAAGTAGGCCAGGTGCGCCTCGGTGATCGCCTCGGGCCGATCGGCCAGCAGCCGCGCCGACCACAGCTCGCCGCTCAGATCGTGCCCCGCCGCCCTCAGCTGGTTGGACATCCCGCCGTCGAGCACGACCGTCCCGGCGGCAAGGGCTTCGGCGAGGCCGGGGGAGGTGCCTTCGCTGGTCATGTCACGACGTTAGTGCTGCGACCGGAAAGGTTCACCGGCTCGCGACGCCCGGCACGGCGCCTCGCCACGTTGTCGCATCACCCGAGTAGATCCTGTACGCGGGCGATGCTCCGCCTTGCGATGCACCGCACCGGGGGCCGCGAGCTTTCCGGCAGACCTTTCCGGCCACAGCACCAGCGGATACGGCCGGGTGGACGCCGGGCTCGGCCGGAAGGCGGACGGTACCCCGGACCTCGGCGTACCCGCCCCGACCACGCAGGCGCGTGCATGACATGAGACGCCTCCATGCGCTCCTGACGGCCGCGGTTCCTGCGCGAGGCCGCCGCCGTCCCCAACTACGCGGACTCCGGGGAGAGTACGGTCACCTGTCCGGGGAACCCCTGACTGTGAAGTGGCAGACGCCAAGCCGGTCCATCGCCACGTCCATCGCCACGACGAGCGCGAACTCCTCGCCCGGCCCCTGGTGCCGAGAAGCGGGACACGGGCGGGACGAGCCCCTGGGGCACCTCGACCGGAACCGGGGTGCCCCAGGACCCGCCGGAAGGAAGGGCACCGCCGATGCACCTGCCACCGTCCGACCGCGCCCGCAGCCCGCGCACCGGCTTCACCCGCGCCCACTGGGAGGCGGCCGCCGACGCGCTGCTCGCCGCGGTCGAGCCGTACGCGACCGAGGACCGGGCGCTCTACCACCTGCCCGGCGACCGCACGAGCTGGTCCGGCCGGCTCTCCGACGGCCTGGAGGGCTACGCCCGTACGCTGCTGCTGGCGGCCTTCCGCAGGAGCGAGGCCGCGCTCCAGCGGTACGCGGACGGACTGGCGGCCGGGCCGCTCGGCGTCTGGCCCCGCATCGAGGACCGCGGCCAGCCGCTGGTCGAGGCCGCCTCCGTCGCGCTCGCGCTGCGGCTGACGAGGCCGCTGCTGTGGGACCGCCTGGACGAGGCCGTCCGGCAGCGGACCGCCGCCTGGCTCGGCGACGCGCTCACCGCCGAAACCTGGCCGTGCAACTGGGAGTTGTTCCCGGTCACGGTCGGCGGCTTCCTCCTGGAGGCCGGCCACCAGCCGGAGGTGTGCCGCAAGGCGATCGACCACGGCCTGGAACGCATCGAGCAGTGGTACGTCGGCGGCGGCTGGTACTCGGACGGCCCCGGACGCGCCTTCGACTACTACAACGGCTGGGCCATGCACTTCTACCCGGTCCTGCACGCCCATCTCGCCGGCGACGCGGAGCTGCTGGACCTGTACGGTGGCCGCCTCGAAGCCCATCTCGCCGGCTACGCCCGCCTGTTCGGGGGCGACGGCGCCCCGATGCACCAGGGCCGCTCCCTGACCTACCGTTTCGCCACGACCGCCCCGCTGTGGCTGGGCGCCCTGACCGGCCGTACGCCGCTGGCGCCGGGGGAGACCAGAAGGCTCGCCTCGGGCGCCCTGAAGCACTTCCTGGACGCAGGCGCGGTCGATGAGCGGGGCCTGCTGAGCCCGGGCTGGCTCGGCCCCGACGAGGAGGTTCTCCAGGGCTACTCGGGCCCCGCCTCCCCGTACTGGGCGGGCAAGGGCTTCCTCGGCCTGCTCCTGCCCGCCGGCCACGAGGTGTGGACGGCTCCCGAGGAACCCGGCCCGGCCGAGCGCGCGGACGCGGTCACACCGCTCCCCGCCCCCAACTGGCTGCTCCAGTCCACCCGTTCGGACGGAGTGGTCCGCCTCCACAACCACGGCAGCGAGGACGTCCGCTACGACCCGTACTACACGCGGCTCGCCTACTCCACCGTCACCCGGCCCTCGCACACGTCGTACGACAACAGCGTGATCGTCGGCGGCGACGCGAGCCGGACGGACATCGTGCCGCTGGGAGCGGGGCAGGGCTGGGCGGCCTCCCGCCACACGGTCGGCGAGGGCATCACGGTCACCAGCCTGGTGGTCGCCCGGGGCGCGGTCGAGGTCCGCGCCCACCTGGTGGCGGGCGCGGCCCCCGGCACACCGGTGCGGGTGACGGGATGGGCGCCCGCCACGGGCGTACGGGCCGAACTCCTGCCGGTGCACGGGCTGTCGGCGTCGGGCGCGGACACCGGTGCGGAGGGACGTGCGGGCGAGGGGACGACCCTGTTCGTCGCGCTCGTCCGCCTCACCGGGCAACCGGAACCGCAGCCGCTGGCGGAGCTGGTGTCCGTCGCGGTGGACGAACGACCGGAGCGGCATCAAGGTGACCGGCTCGTGAGCGAGTTGTGCGTTCGCTGGACGTCCGGGCCACTCGCCCGCTTCCGGTTCACGGCTCCCCCGGAGCAGGAACTGCAGGCGCTGCCCGGCCCGGGGAGGCCGTGATCGCGGTTCTCTGGTCTATGGAAGGCCCACGGGCCCGCCGCCGCGGACGTCGCAGTACAGGTCAGTCATGCCGGTCGCCCTCCCTGGGCCAGTGGGTCAGCGCCGTGTGCAGGGCCTCGACGGCCTTGTCCCACGACCTCTGCACGTCCCGGGGCGCGTTGAAGCCGCCGCCGGCCTCCAGGGCGCAGTAGCCGTGGAAGGTGCTGCGCAGCAGGCGTACGGCGTCGGTGAGGTCGGGTTCGTCGAGGCCGTAGCCGCGCAGCATGCCGTAGGTGATCTCGGCGGTGCGCCGCATGACGGGGGAGCCGGCCGCGAGGGCCTGGTCGACCCGGATCTGGGTGGCCGCGTACCGCCCCGGATGCCGGTGGGCGTACTCACGGTAGGCGCCGGCGAACGCGGCCAGCGCGTCCCTTCCGGCCCGCCCCGCCACGGCGGCGGCGATCAGGTCGATCATCTCCCCGCCGGCGAGCAGGGCGAGCCGGGTGCGCAGCTCCTGGATGTTCCTCACATGTGAGTAGAGACTGGCGTCCTTGACCCCGAAGCGCCGCGCCAGCGCGGAGAGGGTCACACCCTCGAACCCGGCCTCGTCGGCGAGTTCGGCCGCGGCCACGACAAGACGGTCGACGCTGAGACCGGCACGAACCATGGGAGCCTCCTGCAGCGACCGGACCAGCAAGCCCGAACCTAGGAGCTCTAGGTTACAGCCTAGTGCCGGAAGCACACACGGCGCCGTCCGGCCACGGAGGCCCCGGGATCGTGTCCGTCGACGAGCCTGTCAACGGGCCGGGGAGAAGACGAAGGAGAACTCCGCGGGCTCGGCCCGCAGGCGGTACCGCGGCAGCGGGCCCGGACCGCAGGACTGCGAGCCGACGCCGTGCTGCCCGTGGTCGCCGCCGTCCCTCCCCGTGGTGCCGAGGCAGCCCCTGCTCACCGGGCGAACCCATCCGAAGGCCCCCGCACGGCCGTGTTCCCGGTCACCGGGGAGGGCCGCACCGCCGGGGCGCGGTGGCGGAGCGGGGGACCCGGCACGACCGGCGCGCGAGCGGGGGCATACCGTGATGAGTCGTACGCACGAGCCGGGAGGAGAGACGGGATGGGCAGCCGTACCGCGCTGGTCGAGGATCTGATGGAGCGCTTCCCGCATGTGCCGCGGGAAGCGGTCTTCAAGGAGGACCTGCTCCGGGGCGGGGTGGCCTTCGACGCTTCCGCGCTGAGCGACAACGAGAGCGGCGAGGTCAAGCCGAAGTCGTACTTCATCTTCTCCTTCGACCACGGCACCCTGCCCGAGCTGGGCGAGGCCGCGCTGCGCCGCCCGCCGGAGGAGATCATCCTCACCGGCGGTCCGTACGGCCTGCGGCGCACCGTCGTCTCCGTACGGGTGAATCCCGCCTCTCCCTACCGGGTGGCCGCCGACGGGGAGGGGCTGCTCGGTCTCTACCTCGACGGGAAGCGGATCGCCGACGTCGGCGTGCCGCCCATGCCGGAGTACTACCGGCACACGCTGTCCAACGGGAAGTCCGTGATGGAGGTGGCCCCCACCATCCAGTGGGGCTACCTGATCTACCTCACCGTTTTCCGCGTCTGCCAGTACTTCGGCGCCAAGGAGGAGTGCCAGTACTGCGACATCAACCACAACTGGCGCCAGCACAAGGCCGCCGGACGCCCCTACACCGGGGTCAAGGACGTGGAAGAGGTCCTGGAGGCGCTGGAGATCATCGACCGGTACGACACCCAGCAGGCGTCCACCGCCTACACCCTCACCGGCGGCGCGATCACCAAGACGGTCGCCGGCCGGGACGAGGCCGACTTCTACGGCCACTACGCCAAGGCCATCGAGGAGCGCTTCCCGGGCCGCTGGATCGGCAAGGTCGTCGCGCAGGCGCTGCCGAAGGCGGACGTACAGCGGTTCAAGGACTACGGCGTGCAGATCTACCACCCCAACTACGAGGTGTGGGACCGCCGTCTGTTCGAGCTGTACTGCCCGGGCAAGGAGCGCTACGTCGGCCGCGACGAGTGGCACCGCCGCATCCTGGACTCGGCCGACGTCTTCGGCGCGCGCAACGTGATCCCCAACTTCGTGGCGGGCGTGGAGATGGCCGAGCCGTTCGGCTTCACCACCGTCGACGAGGCCATCGCGTCCACCACCGAGGGCCTGCGCTTCTTCATGTCGCACGGCATCACGCCCCGCTTCACCACCTGGTGCCCGGAGCCGACGACCCCGCTGGGCAGGGCCAACCCGCATGGCGCGCCGCTGGAGTACCACATCCGGCTGCTCGAGGCCTACCGCGCCACCATGGACGACTTCGGCCTCTCCTCGCCCCCCGGTTACGGGCCGCCCGGCCCGGGCCGCGCGGTCTTCTCGGTCAGCTCCTTCATGGACAGCCTTCCCGCCGGCGAGGGCGCCGGGGAGGGCGCCGGGGAGGCGACGGCGGGGTAGGTTTCCGGAGGCCGTGAGTCGCCGGGGGGTTCCGATCCGTACTACGGAGCGGAGCCGGGGGCCAGGGCATCCTTCACAACATTTGAATACGCGGCTTGTCAGTTGTGTCCAAGGCGTGAAAAGCTCGTGCTCTGCTGCGAGGTTCCCCCCAACTCCGCTTCGAACATGGTGAGTTGACCTCGCCCGTGGATGCAGGAGTCCCATGCCCGACCTGCCGAGCCCCAAGGACGCCACCGAGGCAGCGCTGTTCTCGGAATGCTGGGACGCGGTGCTCTCCTACGCCGACCTGTGCACGGCCGGCTCCCCCGTGGCCCGCCAACTGGCCACGGAGGCGTTCGCGCTGGGTCTGCGGGAGGTGCGCGCGGCCGAGGCCGGGGCGTCCCGAGGGCGCCGCACGCCCCGGCTGCCCGCGATCCCGCTGATGCTGACCGCCGTACGCACCACCGCCGCGTCCTGGGAGACCGGCGGCCTCGGCGACCGGCTCGCCCCCGGCCTGCGGCTGTGGCTCAACTCCGAACAGGCCGCCCGCTATCCGGGCCCGCCGCTGCACCGCCCGATCGCCCTGCGCGGTCTGCGCGACCTTCAGGAGGCGGACGCCGCGCTGCTGTGGCTCGCCGAGGTCGAGGCGCTGCCCCTGGCCGTCGTGGCCCGCCGGCTCGGCCTCGACCCGGCGATCGTGTCCGGGGAACTCGACCAGGTGCGGGCCGTGTTCCGGGACCGCTGCCACCGCAACCACCTCGACACGCCGATGGACGCGGAGTGCCGCAGCTACGCCCGGCTGCTGGACGCCGTCACCCGCTCCGCGCCCGCCGCCGAGACGCCCGAGGACCTCTCCCGGCACCTCGCCACCTGCGTGGAGTGCGCGGAGGCCGCCGCCTGTCTCCGGCTGCACGGCGGCGGACTGCCCGCCGCGCTCGCCGGCGGTGTGATCGGCTGGGGCGGCCTGGCCTACCTGGAGCGCCGCCGCCGGGCCGCCGAGGTGCGCCTGGGCGGGCGGAGGCACGGCCTGGCGGACGCCGCGGGCGGCGAGCCCAAGGAGGGCGCGGGCCGGGCACGGGCCGTGCGCGGCGGCCTGCTGGGCGCGGCGGTCGCGCTGTCCGCGCTGGCGCTGGCGGTGTCGATGATGCCGTTCGGCGGCCCGGCCGCCGACACCGCGCGCGGGGACGCCGACCGCCAGCCGGTCGCCGACCCCGGCATCTCCCTGCCCTCCGCCGATCCCACGGCGCCGGCCCCGGCCTCGCGCCCCGGCTCGGGCCCGCCGTCCGCGACGCCGTCCCGGAGCGCTCCGGCGACCAGGGGCGACCGCAAGAACCCCGACCCGGAACCCCAGGGCACCTCCTCGTACACCGCGGGCGGCGGCACGCCCGGCCCGGCCACGAGCGGGCCGGCCACCTGCCGCGTCCACTACGACGTCGTCGACCAGTGGTCCGACGGCTTCCAGACCGCCGTCACCGTCACCACCACACGGTCCCTGGACACCTGGCGGGTGGCCTGGTCCTTCCGGGACGGCCAGCGGGTCGGCCAGATGTGGGACGCGACCGTCGCCCAGGACGGCTCCCGCGTCACCGCCACCGCCGCCGACTACAACAAGTCCGTCCCCGCGAACGGCACCCTCTCCTTCGGCTTCCTCGCCACCTGGCACGGGAGGAACTCCGCGCCGTACGGCTTCACGCTCAACGGCCACGGCTGCGCGAACGCCTGACCGCGCGAAGGCCGCACGGGGCGAGGGCCTGACAGTGCGAAGGCCCGGCCGCGTGGAGGGTCCCGACTCCGCCGGGACCTATGGGCCCGTCAGGGGACCTGTGGCCGCTCCCGCCGACCGTCGCCGCTCAGAAGGATCGATCCCGGATCGTTTCTTCAACCAGCCGGCCGACAGGAGCACGACCATGTTCCGCACCACCAGAAGACCAGACACAGAAGGCGGGGCGGGCCCCGCGCCCAAGGCGGCCCTCGGCCTGCCCGCCGCGTCCGCGCTCGTGATCGGCAGCATCATCGGCACCGGCGTCTTCGCCCTGCCCTCGGCCCTCGCGCCGTACGGCCCGGTCTCGATCGTCGCGTTCGTCGTCGTCACCCTCGGCGCGCTCGCGCTCGCCCTGACCTTCGGGGCGCTGTCGAAGCGGGTTCCGGCGAGCGGCGGCCCCTACGTCTACGCCCGTGAGGCGTTCGGCGAGTTCGCCGGCTTCCTCAACGCCTGGTCGTACTGGATCACGGCATGGGCGGGCAACGCGGCGATCGCCGTGGCCTGGGTCGGCTACGTCGAGGTGTTCGTCAACACCGGGCACAAAAAGGCCCTGTCGGTGGTGATCGCGCTGGTCGGGCTGTGGCTGCCCGCGGCGATCAACCTCACCGGGGTGCGCAACATCGGCGCCTTCCAGGTGATCACCACCGTGCTGAAGTTCGTTCCGCTGGTCTTCATGGCCACCTTCGGACTGCTGTTCATCGACTCCGGCAACTTCGGCGCCTTCAACGCCAGCGGCCAGTCCACGATGGGCGCCATCTCGGCCGCCGCGGCCATCGCCCTGTTCAGCTACCTGGGACTGGAGGCCGCCTCGGTCGCCGCCGGCCGGGTCCGCGACCCCGAGCGCAACGTGCCGCGCGCCACCGTGTACGGCACGCTCGTCTGCGCCGTGATCTACATCCTCGGCACCCTCGCGGTCTTCGGCACCGTCTCCCACGCGAAACTCGGTTCCTCCACCGCGCCGTTCACCGACGCCGCGAACAACATCCTCGGCGGCACCTGGGGCGGTGACGCGGTCGCCGTCGCCGCCATCGTCTCCGGCATCGGTGCGCTCAACGGCTGGACCATGCTCTGCGCCGAGATGCCGTACGCCGCCGCCCGCGACGGTCTCTTCCCCCGCTCCTTCGCCAGGCTGCGCGGCGAGAGTGGCGTCCCGGCCTTCGGCATCGTCGCCTCGACGGTCCTGGCCTCGCTGATCACCGTGTTCAGCTACACCAGCTTCGAGGACGTCTTCACCAAGATCGTGCTGCTGAGCGTGCTCACCGCGGTGATCCCGTACCTGTTCTCCGCCGCCGCCCAGTTGTACTGGCTGCTGGTGGGCGACCGCGGGCGCCAGAGCCGGCGCGTGCTGGTCCGGGACATGACCGTCGCCGCGCTCGCCATGGCCTTCTCGTACTGGTCGATCCAGGGCAGCGGCTACCAGACCGTCTACTACGGGCTGTTCGTCCTGCTGCTCGGACTGCCGGTCTACATCTGGCTCAAGCGGGACGACGGCACGCAGGAGGAGTGCGCCCCGGAGCAGCCCGGCAACCAGGCCGAGGAATCCGGTCCGCGGGCGCCGGAGACCACCACACCACCGGCCAAGCGGGCCCCCCGTGGGCCGCGGACCGGCCGCGGCGGCGGGGTTCGCGGCACCGACACCCTGCGCCACCACGACTGACCCACCGGCTCCGGCACCGCCCCCCCCGACGGCAGCGCACGGGGACCAGCACCGCCCGCCTCCGGCACCCACGCCGCAACGGCACCCACACCACCACTGTCACCCCCCGCGGTCACCGCACCGCACGCACACGACCGAAGCAAGGAAGCCCGAAACATGAGCACCTTCCACGTCGACTCCGAAGTCGGCCGCCTCCGCCAGGTGATCCTGCACCGCCCCGGACTCGAACTCTCCCGCCTCACCCCGCGCAACGTCGACGCCCTGCTCTTCGACGACATCCTGTGGGCCAAGCGCGCCCGCGAGGAGCACGACGCCTTCGCCCAGGTGCTGCGCGACCACGGTGCCCGCGTGCACTACTTCGCCGATCTGCTGGCCCAGACCCTGGACGTCCCCGAGGCCCACGACTGGCTGCTGGAGCGGGTCGTCACCCCCGCCACCGTGGGCCCCGCCCTCGTCGACCCGGTCCGCGCGTTCTGCGCCGAACTGGACGGCGAGACCCTGGCCGGCTACCTGATCGGCGGCCTCCTCAAGAGCGACCTGCCGCTCGCCAACCCGCCGCACAGCCTGGTCTGGAACGCGCTCGACGCCGACGACTTCGCGCTGGCGCCGCTGCCCAACCACCTCTTCCCGCGCGACAACTCCTGCTGGATGTACGACCGGGTGTCGGTCAACCCGATGGCCAAGCCCGCCCGGCGGCGCGAGAGCCTGCACGCCGAGGCGATCTACCGGTTCCACCCGATGTTCGCCGGTGCCGCGCCCGAGCCGATCCTCGACGGACCGGCCGGCACCCTCGAAGGCGGCGACGTCCACGTCCTCGGCAACGGCGCCGTCATGGTCGGCATGGGGGAGCGGACCACCGCCCAGGCCGTGGAGAACCTGGCCGCGCGGCTCTTCGCGGGCGGCACCGCGAACCGGCTGATCGCGGTCCAACTGCCCTCCACCCGCGCGTACATGCACCTGGACACCGTGCTGACCATGGTCGACCGCGACGCGTTCACCATCTACCCGGGCCTGGCCGACTCCCTGCGCTCCTGGACCCTGCGGCCCAGCGACGCCCACACCTCCGGCTTCGACGTCACCGCGAACTCGGACCTGGCGACCGCCCTGGCCGAGGCGCTCGACCTGGACAAGGTCCGGATGCTGTCGGCCCCGCAGGACATCCGCAACGCCGAACGCGAGCAGTGGGACGACGGCAGCAACTTCCTCGCCGTCGCACCCGGAGTGGTGGTGGGCTACGAGCGCAACGTCACCACCAACACCTACCTGCGCAAGCAGGGCATCGAGGTCGTCACCATCGCGGGCGCCGAACTCGGCCGCGGCCGGGGCGGACCGCGCTGCATGAGCTGCCCCGTCGAACGCGACGCCGTCACCGACTGAAACCGGCCAGGGAACCCATCATGAGCACAGACCTGCGAGACCTGCGAGGCCGCTCCTACCTGAGCGAACTCGACTTCACCGCCGACGAGATCCACCACCTCCTCGATCTCGCCGCCGACCTCAAGGCGGCCCGGCGGGCCGGCACCGAACAGCCCCGGCTGACCGGCCGGCACCTCGCGCTGATCTTCGAGAAGACCTCCACCCGCACCCGCTGCGCCTTCGAGGTCGCCGCCGCCGACCAGGGCGCCGCCACCACCTACCTCGGCCCGGGCGACACGCACGTCGGCACCAAGGAGTCCATCGCCGACACCGCCCGCGTACTCGGCCGCATGTTCGACGGCATCGAGTACCGCGGCTCCGCCCAGTCGATCGTCACCGAACTGGCCACCCACTCCGGCGTCCCCGTCTACAACGGGCTCACCGACACGTCCCACCCCACCCAGAGCCTGTGCGACGTGTTCACCATGCGCGAGCACAGCCCCAGGCCGCTGCGGGACATCGCCTACTGCTACCTCGGCGACGCCCGCAACAACATGGGCAACTCCCTGCTCTCCATGGGAGCCCTGCTCGGCATGGACGTACGGATCGCCGCGCCCGCCCGGCTGTGGCCCGACCCGGGGCTCGTGACCCTCTGCCGCGAACTCGCCGAGCGCAGCGGGGCGCGGATCACCCTCACCGAGGACGTCGAGACGGCCGTGCGCGGCACCGACTTCCTCTACACCGACGTCTGGGTCTCCATGGGCGAGCCCGCCGAGACCTGGCACGAGCGGATCGACCTGCTGCTGCCCTACCAGGTCAACGGCAAGACCCTCGCCGCCACCGGCAACCCGGACGTGAAGTTCATGCATTGCCTGCCGGCGTTCCACGACCACCGCACCCGCCTCGGCCGCGACCTCCTCGCCACCCACGGCCTGGACGGCCTCGAGGTCACCGACGAGGTCTTCGCCTCGCCCGCCTCGATCGTCTTCGACCAGGCGGAGAACCGGCTGCACACCATCAAGGCCGTCCTCGTCGCCACCCTGGAGGACTGAACCATGCGCATTGTCGTCGCCCTCGGCGGCAACGCCCTGCTGCACCGCGGCGAACGCCCCGACGCCGACGTCCAGCAGGCCAACATCGAGCGCGTCGCCACCTCGATCGCCACCCTCGCCCACGAACACGAGATCGTCCTCACCCACGGCAACGGACCCCAGATCGGCCTGCTCGCCATGGAGAGCGCAGCAGACCCCGCGCTGAGCGCCCCCTACCCGCTGGACCTGCTCGGTGCCCAGACCGAGGGCATGATCGGCTCCCTGCTGGCCAGGACGCTCCACAACGCCCTGCCGGGCCGCCGTGTCGCCGCGCTGGTCACCCACACCCTCGTCCGCGCGGACGACCCCGCGTTCGGCCGGCCCACCAAGTTCGTCGGCCAGGTCTACCCCCGGGATGTCGCCCGGGCCCTGGCGCGCAAGCGAGGGTGGCACATCGCCAAGGACTCCACCGGCTGGCGCCGGGTCGTCCCCTCCCCGGCACCGGAGCGGATCGTGGAGACCGACACGGTCCAGGAACTGCTCGGCGGCGGGGCCCTGGTCATCTGCGCGGGCGGCGGAGGCGTGCCCGTCACGGCCGACCACGACACCGGCGCCCTGACCGGAGTCGAGGCGGTCGTGGACAAGGACCTCACGGCCGCCCTGCTCGCCGAGGACCTCAAGGCCGACTTCCTGCTCATCCTCACCGACGTCCCCTGCGTCTACACCGGGTACGGCACCCCCGACCAGCACCCCGTCGTCGACGCCACGCCGCAGGACCTGCGCCGCGCCGCCTTCGCGGCGGGCTCGATGGGGCCCAAGGCGGAGGCATGCGCCCGGTTCGTCGAACGCACCGGAGGCCTGGCCGCCATCGGCGCCCTCGACGCCGCCCACGAGATCGTGCACGGCAGGGCCGGCACGCTCGTGCGCCCCGACCTGGCCGTCGGCTGACAACCGCCCCGGCCTGGTCGTCGGCCGGCAACCGCCCCGGCCTGGCCGTCGGCCGGCAACCGCCCCGGCCTGGTCGTCGGCCGGCAACCGCCCCGGCCTGGTCGTCGGCCGGCATCCGCCGCCCGGGCGGGGGCGGGCCGAAGGTCCCGCCCGTTCGGGGCCGTACGGAACCGGCGCCTGCACTGTCCGGCACTGCCCGCGACCGCCCCGGACGACCAGCATCGACCGTGAGACAAACGCACAGGGAGAGGACCCGTGATGACCGCGACGGTGACAGCCGGCAGCAGCAGGAACGGCAGCGAACCCGCCGAGGCCTGGCGGCACTTCGCCGGGACCACATGGCGGGAGCAGATCGACGTCCGCGACTTCGTGCAGGCCAACTACACGCCGTACGAGGGCGACGCGGGCTTCCTGACCGGCCCCACGGACCGCACCACGGCCGTGTGGCACAAGGTCAGCGCGCTGTTTCCCGAGGAGCGCCGCAAGGGCATCCACGACGTCGACGCGGCCACCCCCTCGACGATCACCTCGCACGCCCCGGGCTACATCGACCGCGACCTGGAGCTGATCGTCGGCCTGCAGACCGACGCACCGCTCAAGCGCGCGATCATGCCCGGCGGCGGCCTGCGCATGGTGGAGAACGGCCTGAAGGCGTACGGCTACACGCCCGACCCGTTCGTCACCAAGGTCTTCGGCACCTACCGCAAGACCCACAACGACGGCGTGTTCGACGCCTACACACCCGAGATGCGGGCCGCCCGCAAGGCCGGCATCATCACCGGTCTGCCGGACGCCTACGGCCGCGGCCGGATCATCGGCGACTACCGGCGCGTGGCCCTCTACGGCACCGACCGGCTGATCGAGGCAAAGCTCGCCGACAAGGCCTCGCTGGACGCCCGGCCCTCCACCGCGCACGTCATCCGCGACCGCGAGGAACTCGCCGAGCAGATCCGCGCGCTGGGCGAACTCGCCCGGATGGCGGCCTCCTACGGCTGCGACGTCACCCGCCCCGCCGCCACCGCCCACGAGGCCGTGCAGTGGCTCTACCTCGGCTACCTCGCCGCAGTGAAGGAGCAGAACGGCGCCGCGATGTCGCTGGGCCGCACCTCCACCTTCCTGGACGTCTACCTCCAGCGGGACCTGACGGAGGGCACCATCGACGAGACGCGGGCCCAGGAGCTGGTCGACGACTTCGTGATCAAGCTGCGGATCGTCCGCTTCCTGCGCACGCCCGAGTACGACGCGCTGTTCTCCGGCGACCCGACCTGGGTGACGGAGTCCATCGGCGGCATCGGCCGCGACGGTCGCACGCTGGTCACCCGCACCTCCTTCCGCTTCCTGCAGACGCTGTACAACCTGGGCCCGGCGCCCGAGCCGAACCTGACCGTGCTGTGGTCGCCCCGGCTGCCCGCCGGATTCAAGGAGTTCTGCGCACAGGTCTCCATAGACACCAGCGCCGTGCAGTACGAGTCCGACGACCTGATGCGCCCGCGCACCGGCGACGACACCGCGATCGCCTGCTGCGTCTCCGCCATGGCGGTCGGCAGGCAGATGCAGTTCTTCGGCGCCCGCGTGAACCTCGCCAAGGCCCTGCTGTACGCGGTCAACGGCGGCCGCGACGAGCTGAGCGGCGAACAGGTCGCCCCGCCCGCGCCCCCGCTGACCGGGGAGTACCTGGACTACAACGAGCTGTCGGCGGCCTACGACCGGATGCTCGACTGGCTCGCCCGGACATACGTCGACGCGCTCAACGTCATCCACTACATGCACGACAAGTACGCCTACGAGCGCCTGGAGATGGCGCTCCACGACTACCCCGTGCACCGCTTCATGGCCTGCGGCATCGCCGGCCTGTCGGTCGCCGCCGACAGCCTGTCCGCCGTGAAGCACGCGCGGGTGAAGGTGATCCGGGACGACACCGGGCTCGCCGTGGACTACGTCGTCGAGGGCGACTACCCGGCGTACGGCAACAACGACGACCGCGCCGACGAACTGGCCGTGGACCTCGTCGAGTCGTTCATGGCGAAGGTACGCAGGCACCCCACCTACCGGGACGCCGAGCACACCCAGTCGGTGCTGACCATCACCTCCAACGTGGTCTACGGAAAGCACACCGGCAACACCCCCGACGGCCGCCGGGCCGGCGCGCCCTTCGCGCCCGGCGCCAACCCGATGAACGGGCGTGACCGGCACGGGGTGGCCGCCTCGGCGCTGTCGGTGGCGAAGCTGCCGTACGAGCAGGCCCGTGACGGCATCTCGCTGACCACGACCATCACCCCCGAGGGGCTGGGCCACGTCCCCGGGGAGCGGGCGGGCAACCTGGTCGGCATCCTCGACGCCTACACGGCGGCCGGCGGCTTCCACATGAACGTCAACGTGCTGAACCGGTCGGTGCTCGAGGACGCGATGGAACACCCGGAGAAGTACCCGGAGCTGACCATCCGGGTCTCCGGATACGCCGTCAACTTCGTCCGTCTCACCCGCGAGCAGCAGCTCGACGTGATCAGCCGCACCTTCCACGGATCGCTGTGAGTGCCGTGACCGCCGCCGCCGGTGCCGCGACCACCGGCCGGATCCACTCCTGGGACCTGTCCACCGGCGTGGACGGTCCCGGGACCCGGTTCGTCCTGTTCGTCAGCGGCTGCCCGCTGCGCTGCCTGTACTGCGCCAACCCCGACACCTGGCACATGCGGGACGGGCGGGAGGCGACCGTCGACGAGGTGATGGCCGAAATCGGCAAGTACCGCGGGTTCATCACCACCGCCGGCGGCGGGGTCACCCTCACCGGCGGCGAACCCCTGCTGCAGCCGGCCTTCACCGGCGCGGTCCTGCGCCGCTGCAAGGAGGCCGGCCTGCACACCGCCCTGGACACCTCCGGATTCCTCGGCGTCCGCGCCACCGACGCGCTGCTCGCCGACACCGACCTGGTGCTGCTGGACGTCAAGTCCTTCGACGTCGCCACCTACCGCAAGCTGACCGGCGGCGAGCTGACCCCCACGCTGAACTTCGCCACCCGGCTGGACCGGCTCGGCGTGCGGACGTGGATCCGCTACGTCCTGGTGCCCGGCTGGACCGACGACGAGCGGGCGGTGGACGGGCTCGCCCGCTTCGTGGCCGGCCTGGACAGCGTCGAACGGGTCGACATCCTGCCGTTCCACAAGCTCGGCGCCGCCAAGTACGACGCCCTGGGCATCCCCTTCCCGCTGCGCGACAACCCGGTTCCGGACGCAGGGCTCGTCGACCGGGTCCGCGGCCAGTTCCGCGCGCACGGGGTGACGGCGCACTGACGGACCGGGGCACCCGCGCGACGCCCCGGCCCCGCAGCGTGCCCCCGGACGCCCCCGGCCCCGGAGCGTGACGACGCTCGCCCCGGCCCCGGCCCCGGACCTGACCGCGCTCACCCGGCCCCGGACCTGACCACGCTCGCCCCGGTTCCGGAGCGTGACCCGAACGGCCCTGTCGGGTACCCGGTCGGTCACTGGAGGGTGGGGTGGGGCGCCGCCGGCGCGCCGACGCGTACGCCCACGCACCCAGCACACGCACGCGCACCCAGCACGCCCACCGCTGTCCCGACCCGGAAAGGAATCTCGATGTCCGCCGAGACGCAGCAGGCGCCCGCCGGGCTCACGGACGAGGAGCTCGCCATCCTGGACGCCCACTGGCGCGCCGCGAACTACCTCGCCGTCGGCCAGATCTACCTCATGGCCAACCCCCTGCTGACCGAGCCGCTGCGGCCCGAGCACGTCAAGCCGCGCCTGCTCGGCCACTGGGGCACCTCGCCCGGCCTCAACCTGGTCCACACCCACCTCAACCGCGTCATCGGCGCCCGGGACCTGAACGCCCTGTGCATCTGGGGCCCCGGTCACGGCGGGCCCGCCGTGCTGGCCAACTCCTGGCTGGAGGGCTCGTACACCGAGACCTACCCCGACGTCACCCGGGACGCGGCCGGCATGGCGCGGCTGTTCAGGCAGTTCTCCTTCCCCGGCGGGGTGCCCAGCCACGTCGCCCCCGAGACACCGGGCTCGATCCACGAGGGCGGCGAGCTCGGCTACGCCCTCTCGCACGCCTACGGCGCCGCACTCGACAATCCCGATCTGGTCGTGGCCTGCGTGATCGGCGACGGCGAGGCGGAGACCGGCCCGCTGGCCGCGTCCTGGCACTCCAACAAGTTCCTCGACCCGGTCGACGACGGAGCCGTCCTGCCGATCCTGCACCTCAACGGCTACAAGATCGCCAACCCGACCGTGCTGGCCCGGCTCCCCGAGGCCGAACTCGACGAGCTCCTCAGGGGCTACGGCCACGACCCGATCCACGTCACCGGCGACGAACCGGCCGCCGTCCACCGCGCCATGGCCGCCGCCATGGACACCGCGCTCGACCGCATCGCCGCGATCCAGCACGCCGCCCGCGAGGACGGCGTCACCGAGCGGCCCGGCTGGCCGGTCATCGTGCTGCGCACCCCCAAGGGCTGGACCGGCCCGGCCGAGGTCGACGGCCTGCCCGTGGAGGGCACCTGGCGCGCCCACCAGGTGCCGCTCGCCGCCGTCCGGGACAACCCCGAGCACCTGCGGCAGCTGGAGGAGTGGCTGCGCTCGTACCGCCCCGAGGAGCTGTTCGACGAGCACGGCTCGCCACGCCCCGAGGTAGTGGCCTGCATCCCGGCGGGCACCCGCAGGCTCGGCGCCACCCCGCACGCCAACGGCGGCCTGCTGCTGCGCGAACTGCCCCTGCCGCCGCTGGAGAAGTACGCCGTCGAGGTCGGCAAGCCCGGTGCGAGCATGCACGAACCCACCCGCGTCCTCGGCGACCTGCTCGAGGACGTCATGCGGGCCACCACCGACCGGCGCGACTTCCGCCTCGTCGGCCCCGACGAGACCGCCTCCAACCGCCTCCAGGCCGTCTACGCGGCCAGCGGCAAGGCATGGCAGGCGAAGACGCTGCCGGTGGACGAAAACCTCGACCCGCACGGCCGGGTGATGGAGATCCTGTCCGAACACACCTGCCAGGGCTGGCTGGAGGGCTACCTCCTCACCGGCCGGCACGGGTTGTTCTCCTGCTACGAGGCGTTCGTGCACATCGTCGACTCGATGGTCAACCAGCACATCAAGTGGCTGCGCACCACCCGCCGGCTGCCCTGGCGCGCCCCCATCGCCTCCCTGAACTACCTGCTGACCTCGCACGTGTGGCGCCAGGACCACAACGGCTTCTCGCACCAGGACCCCGGCTTCGTCGACCACATCCTCAACAAGAGCCCCGAGGCGGTCCGGGTCTACTTCCCGCCGGACGCCAACACCCTGCTGTCCGTGGCCGACCACGCGCTGCGCAGCCGGGACTACGTCAACGTCGTCGTCGCCGGCAAGCAGCCCTGCTTCGACTGGCTCTCCATGGAGCAGGCCAAGGCGCACTGTGCGCGCGGCGCCGGCATCTGGGACTGGGCCGGCACCGAGGACGGCACCCGCGAACCCGACGTGGTGCTGGCCTGCGCGGGCGACGTGCCCACCCAGGAGGTGCTGGCCGCCGCGCAGTTGCTGCGCCGCCACCTGCCCGAGCTGGCCGTACGCGTGGTCAACGTGGTGGACATCGCCCGGCTGCTGCCCAGTGAGGAACACCCGCACGGGATGAACGACTTCGAGTACGACGGGCTCTTCACCGCGGACAAGCCGGTGCTCTTCGCCTACCACGGCTACCCCTGGCTGATCCACCGCCTGGCCTACCGGCGCCACGGGCACCCGCACCTGCACGTGCGCGGCTACAAGGAGATCGGCACCACCACCACGCCGTTCGACATGGTGGTGAGCAACGACCTCGACCGCTACCGCCTGGTCATGGACGTCATCGACCGCGTCCCGGGCCTCGCGGTGCGCGCCGCGGCCGTGCGCCAGCGCATGGAGGACGCCCGGCTGCGCCATCACGCCTGGATCCGCGAGCACGGCGTGGACCTGCCCGAGGTCGCCGACTGGTCCTGGGACGGCTGACCGGCCCGGCTGCTGGACGGACCTCGTGAGCAAGGACGTTCGGCCCCGGCGGCCGGGCCACGCAGCCCCTGCGAACCCGGCCGCCACAGCGGGACATTGGTAGCGCACCTAGAGCCACCGACAACCCCGTGAACGTCCCGCGGCCCACCCGCGGGACTCCCTTGGAAAGGGATGAGCATCATGGCCGTGCACGACCACTCCCACCGGCACGTCGGCTTCCACCTGTCGTTCCTGCGCCGGGCCGGATCGGTTTCCGGCTCCGCCACCGCGACGTCCGAGGCCACCGTGACGACCGCGGCCGCCCACGCCCTGGCCGGGCTGCGGGTTCTGCTCGGGTTCGTCTTCCTGTGGGCGTTCCTGGACAAGACGTTCGGCTTCGGCTACGCGACCCCGTCCGGCAAGGGCTGGATCGACGGCGGCTCGCCGACCAAGGGCTTCCTCAGCTCGGTCTCCGCCGGGCCGATGGAGTCCACCTTCCACTCCTGGGCCGGCGACACCTGGGCCGACTGGCTGTTCATGCTCGGCCTGCTCGGCATCGGCGTCGCGCTGATCGCGGGGATCGGGCTGCGGCTCGCCGCGGTGGCCGGCACCGCGATGATGGCGCTGATGTGGATGGCCGAATGGCCACCGGCCAAGCACCTGTCCGACGGCACGGCGAGCATGTCGACGAACCCCTTCGCCGACTACCACCTCATCTACGCCCTCGCCCTGATCGCCCTCGCGGCCGCCGGTGCCGGCGCCACCTGGGGACTGGGCCGGCTGTGGGCGCGCCTGCCCTTCGTCAGCCGGAACCGCTGGCTGCTCTGACGGCACCGAAGCACGGCCCCGGGGCGCCACCGCCGATCGCGGTGGCGCCCCGGCCGTGTGTTCAACCGGGCCGATTCGCCGCTCAGGCGGACGGGCGGCTACCGCCCTGCGCCGCGCGCAGGTCGGCCAGCAGCTCCGCCTGCCCCGCCAGCACCCCGGACAGGATCGTCCGCGCCACCCGCAGCAGCTCGGCCACGTGCGGGCTGGTCAGGGAGTAGCGGACGGTCGATCCCTCCTTGCGGGAGACGACCAGGCCGGCCCGGCGCAGCACGGCCAACTGCTGGGAGAGCGCGGCAGGTTCGATGCCCACCTCGGGCAGCATCTCGGCGACCGCGTGCTCGCGCTCGCTCAGCAGCTCCAGGACGCGGATGCGCGCGGGATGACCGAGCGTCTTGAAGAACTCGGCCTTGAGCTGGTACAGCGGCGTGGTCACCATTGCCTCGTTCCCGACATCCGACCCGTCCTCGCCCTTCTCGTGTGCGTCGCGCAGGCAGTTACGACATCAAGAATTGCGCAGATGTGCAATTCCGTGCGCGGGCCGGGGAGCACCGCCCGGTCGCAGCACTCCGGCCGTCTCCAGGTGGTGGCGGGCGGCCCGGATCGCCTCCGGGGTGGTGGCGTACTCGCCGCCCTCGCGGCGCAGCAGGTCGAGCGCGCCCACGGAGTTCAGGGCCTGACGCTGGCCGGGACGTATCCCGGAGGCCAGGACGACGATGCCGCGCCGCTGGAGCTTGTCCACGGCGTCCTTGAGGACGAGGGCCCCGGTGGCGTCCAGGGTCGTGACCCGGGACATCCGCAGGATCACCACGCGCACGTCGGCCACCTCGCTCAGCTCCAGCAGGAAGCGGTGGGCGGCGGCGAAGAACAGCGGCCCGTCGATGCGGTACGCGACGATGTGCTCGGAGAGCAGCGCGTGTTCCTCCTGTCCGTGGTCCCCCGGGTCGAGCGGCACCTGGTCCAGGCGCGCCTCCCGGGCCACGGCGCGCAGGGCGAGGGCGCCGGCGACGGCGAGGCCGATGACGACCGCGTACACGAGGTCGAGGGCCAGCGTGGCGAGGGCGGTCAGCGCGAGGATCGCCGCGTCCGAGCGGGTCGCCCGCACCATGGCCCGCAGCGAGCCCACCTCGACCATGCGGACCGCCGTGGCCAGCAGCACCCCCGCCAGCGCGGCCAGCGGAATCCTGGACACCAGCGGCGCGGCGGCGAAGACGATCGCGGCCAGGACGGCCGCGTGGGTGAGGGCGGCCAGGCGCGAAGCGGCTCCGGTGCGGACATTGACGGCGGTCCGGGCGATGGCGCCGGTCGCGGGGACCCCGCCGAACAGCGGGGCGGCCATGTTGGCCAGCCCCTGCCCGAACAGTTCGCGGTCCGGGTCATGGTGCCGGCCCACCGTCATGCCGTCGGCGACCGAGGCGGACAGCAGGGACTCCAGCGCGGCCAGCGCGGCGACGGCCACCGCCGGGGCGAGCAGCGAGCCCAGCGCGCCGGGGTGGAGGAAGCCGAGCGAGGGCGCGGGCAGCCCGGAGGGCAGATCGCCGATCGGCCGCACACCGTCCAGGCCCGCCGCCTGGACCACCACGGTCGCCGCGATCACGGCCAGGATGGAGAACGGCACGGTCGGCCGCCACCGTGCCCCGGCCAGCATCACCGCGGCGACCGCGGCGGCGCAGGCCACCGCCGTCCAGTTCGGGTGCCCGACGAAGGTCTCCAGCGCCCGCCAGGCGACGACGAGCACCCGGTCGCCGTCCGGCTTGGGCACACCGAGCGCGTTCGGGACCTGCTGCAGGCCGATGACGCAGGCGATGCCCAGGGTGAAGCCCTCCACCACGGGCGCGGGCACGTACCGCATGTACTTCCCGGCCCGCAGCAGGGCCAGGGCGACCAGCATCAGGCCCGCCATCAGGCCGACGGTGAGCACGCCCCCGGGGCCGTAGCGGCCGACGATCGGCACCAGCACCACCGTCATGGCACCCGTGGGTCCGGACACCTGGAGGTCGGAGCCGCCGAACAGCGCGGCGAGCGCGCCCGCGACCACCGCGGTCGCCAGGCCCGCCTCGGCGCCCAGCCCGGAGGAGACGCCGAAGCCGAGGGCGAGCGGCAGCGCGACGATCGCCACGGTCAGTCCGGCGAGCAGGTCCCGGCGCGGGCTGCGGCCCAGCTGGGCCAGATCGGCCCGGGAGGGCAGCAGGGAGGCGATCCGGGAGATGCCCCGGCGGATTGTGGACGTCATCGCACGGGAACCTCGGTCTCCTGTTGCAGGCATGGCTGACATAGAATGTATCGAATTGCAGAATTTTGCAATTGCGCAAGCGGGGGGGGTGTGGGCAGAGCGGGGTACGGGCGGGCAGGGAGGACAATGGGGAACGCCGGAAGAGGGCCGACAGGCCCTGGCCTTTCGCCCCCGCTTGGGGGAAGGTTCCCTCTGGAAACCGAACACAACAAGGAGTGACCGATGGCGGACCGTGAGCAGGCCGGGCCCGACACCCCGATCCGGGTCTTCCTCCTCGACGACCACGAGGTGGTACGGCGTGGGGTGCACGACCTGCTGAACGACGAACCGGACATCACGGTGGTCGGAGAGGCCGCCACGGCCGAGCAGGCCCTGGTGCGTGTTCCCGCCCTGCGCCCGGACGTGGCGGTGCTCGACGTCCGGCTGCCGGACGGCGACGGTGTGACCGTCTGCCGTGAGCTGCGCTCCCGCCTGCCGGAACTGGCCTGCCTGATGCTGACCTCGTTCGACGACGAGGAGGCGCTGCTGGACTCGATCATGGCGGGCGCGTCCGGCTATGTCCTCAAGCAGATCCAGGGCTCCGACCTCGTTTCGGCCGTGCGCACGGTGGCCCGCGGCCAGTCGTTGCTCGACCCCAGCGCCACCACGAAGCTGATGGCCCGGCTGCGGGGCGGCCAGCAGAAGGAGGAGGAGCCGGACACGCTGCCCGGCCTGACCGACCGGGAGCGGGAGATCCTGGCCCTGATCGGCGAGGGCCTGACCAACCGCCAGATCGGCCAGCGTCTCTACCTCGCCGAGAAGACGGTCAAGAACCACATCTCCCGTCTGCTGGCCAAGCTCGGCGTGGAACGCCGCATCCAGGCCGCCGTCATCGCCACCCAGGCCCAGGACCGCCTGCGCGGCGAAACCCGCTGACCCCACGCCCTCGGAGAACGCCGCCGGGGCCCTGACCGCACAGGGCCCCGGGCGATCCCATGCCGTTACCGAGCCGCAGCCGCTAATGTGACACATGAGCGAAACGGCTTTCGGCACTTCATGGGGGCTTGGAGGATCACCGGTGGGAAGCTCCGAGGAGTCGGGGGACGGTCGAGTGCGGCTGCCGCAGCTGCGGCTGGACGAACTGCTGGAACAGCTGCAGGCGCGCCTGGACGCGGCGCGTGGCACCCGGGACCGGGTGCACAGTCTGCTGGAGGCGGTGCTCTCGGTCGGCCGGGAGCTGGAACTGGAACAGGCGCTGCACAGCATCGTGGACGCGGCGGCGACCCTGGTGGACGCGGAGTACGCGGCGCTGGGCGTGATCGGTCCCGACGGCCGGAGGCTGTCGGCGTTCCACACCGTCGGGGTGGGCGAGGAGGACATCGCCCGGATAGGGCCCTACCCCGAGGGGCACGGGATCCTGGGTGAGCTGATCCGGCATCCGGAGCCGCTGCGGCTGGCGAAGCTGTCCGAGCACGCGGCGTCGTACGGTTTCCCGCCCAACCATCCGCCGATGAACACCTTCCTGGGCGTGCCGATCCGGGTGCGGGACCAGGTGTTCGGCAATCTGTACCTGACCGAGAAGCGGGGCGGTCTGGAGTTCGACGAGGAGGACGAGTCGGTCCTGTCCACCCTGGCCGTGGCGGCGGGTGTGGCGATCGACAACGCCCGGCTCTACGAGGAGTCCCGGCTGCGCGAGCGCTGGCTGCAGGCGAACGCGGAGATCACCCACAGCCTCATGTCGGGCGCCGACCAGGCGGAGGTCCTCGGACTGATCGCCGAACGCGCGCGGGAGATCACCGGGTCCGCGCTCGCCGCGATGTCCACACCGGTGGACAAGACCGGCACCCTCACCGTCGAACTGGCCATCGGCCTGGAAGCGGAGGCCCACCGCGGACTGGTCCTGCCCGTGGAAGGCACGCTCACCGGGGAGGCGTTCGCCGGCGGGGCGCCCGTGAGCAGCACGGACGTCGCACACGACGAACGGGTGTCGGCCGGACCGCCCCGGTTCGCCGGCCTCGGGCCGGCCGTGGCCGTGCCCATCGGCGCCCGCGACCACATCCGCGGAGTGGTCCTGCTCGCCCGGGAGTCGGGCGCGAACGACTTCTCCGACAAGGAACTGGAGCCGCTGCGGGGTTTCGCCGCGCAGGCCGCCGTCGCCATGGAGCTCGCCGAGCGCCGTCAGGACGCCGAGCAGATCGCCCTGCTTGAGGATCGCGACCGGATCGCCCGGGACCTGCACGACCTGGCCATCCAGCGGCTGTTCGCCACCGGCATGACCCTGCAGAGCGCCGGCCGCTTCATCGACCACGCGGGCGCCAAGGAGCGCGTCCTGCGGGCCGTGGACGACCTTGACGAGACCATCAAGATCATCCGGTCGACGATCTTCGGCCTGCGCACGCACGGCGACGAGGCCGCCCCCGGCCTGCGGGCACGAGCCGTGCGGGTGGCCGGCGAGGCCACGCCGGTGCTGGGCTTCGCGCCCAGCATGCGGATGGAGGGGCTGCTCGACACGCACGTGCCGAGCAAGACGGCCGACGACATCGTGGCCGTCCTGTCCGAGTCCCTGACCAACATCGCCCGGCACGCGCACGCCGACCGCGCCGAGGTGGTGCTGGAGACGGACGGCAGGACGGTCCGCCTCACCGTCACCGACAACGGCGTCGGCATCCCGGCCGAGGGCCGCCGCAGCGGCCTGCGCAACATGGCCGAGCGGGGCCGCAAGCTGGGCGGCGACCTGGAGTGGAACACCCCCGACGGCGGGGGGACCAGGCTGGTGTGGCACGCCCCTGTCGGCGACACGAAGGCAACGTAGGGCCCGCTCCGCGCAGTGACCGCGGCGGTCTTCGAACGACCGGAGCCCGGGCGCTCGCGAGAGGCGTCTCATGTGCGGTCGGCGTGCCCTGTGGTGTCGTCGGACCGGTAGATGATGTCCGTGGTCACCGAGACCACGCCGTCGACACCGCTGCACAGGCGCTCGATCACCGGGATGAGGCTCTTGGCGCGCACGGTGCCCTTGAGCGCGACCCGGCCGTCGGACACGGCGGCCGTGACGTCCGCCTCGGTCAGCCCCAGCGTCCGGGCGAGCACGTCCCGGGTGATCTCCTGGTGGATGGCGTCGTCGCGGCGCAGGAAGATGCGCAGCAGGTCGGCGCGGCTGACGATGCCCACCAGGGTGCCGCTCTCGTTCACCACCGGCAGCCGCTTGACCCGGTGGGCGTCCATCAGGCGCGCGGCCTCGACGACGGTCCACTCCGGACGCGCGCACACGGCGGGCGCCGTCATCAGGTCCTCGGCGGTGGCCCTGTCGGCCGCGGCGTGTTCCCGGCCCGGCGGCGGGGAATCGGGCAGCAGACCGGCGGGGTCGGGTCGCCCGGCCACCAGGTGCAGCAGGTCGGCCTCCGAGACCACGCCGACGGGACGGCCCAGGTCGTCGACCACGGGGACGGCCGTCACCTCGTTGTCGGCCAGCAGCTTGGCGATCTGCTTGAACGGGGTGTCCCGGCCCACCCGGACGACCCCGTGGGTCATGAGGTCCTCGACCGTGCGGTGTTGCATGGCGCTTCTCCCTTCGGTCCCCTCGACCGGCTCCGCCGACCGGTCCCGCCGGCTGTTCCGCCGACCGGTTCCGCCGACCGGCTGGGTCGCGCGGCCCCGGTGGTTCGGCCGCGGCCCGCACCCTCCAGCGTGGCAGCCGCGCACCCCCGCGGGCTTGGGACCATCGCGCAGGAGAAGCCGCCGTACGTCCCGGCCGGGCGGGACCTTGGTCCCGTTGGTGCACGGGGCGGCGAAGGGCGATCCTGGAGAGCGGACCCTTCGAGAGAGGGCACGGCCATGCACGCTCACCTAGGCGATCGACTGGTCGTCGAAAGCCCGGCCACCGGAATCACCCGGCGCGACGGCGAGATCGTCGGCGTACACCACGCCGACGGCACACCCCCCTACGACGTGCGCTGGTCGGACACGGGCGAGGTCACCCTCGTGTTCCCCGGACCGGACGCACACGTCGACCACCTGGAGCCCGGCGAGGCCCCGCCCGGCAGGCGGTCCCGTGCGGAGACCGGGTCCCGTGCGGAGACCGGGTCCCGTGCGGACACCGGGCCCCGTGCGGACACCGGGTCCCGCGCGGGCACCGGGTCCCGTGCGCAGACCGGCCGGCAGCCCGCTGCGGACACCGGCCGGCAGCCCGCCACGGAGCCCGGGACGCCCACCGGCGCCACCGCGGCCCGGCCGGGAGACTTCGGACGGCGTCTGGCGGCCGCCCGCCGGCGGCGCGGGCTCAGCCTGGAGGAGACGGCCGGCCGGGCCCGGATGTCACCGCAGTACCTGGCCTACCTCGAGCAGCGCCCGTCGGAGCCGAGCATGGCGACCGTCCTGAGGCTGGCCGACGCGCTCGGCACCACGCTGGTCGCACTGCGCGGCGGCGACCAGGACCTGCCACCGGGACAGGGACACGCGCTGCTGCACCCCCGGCTGACCGACCTGAGCCAGGAGGAGTGCCGGGCACTGCTGTCCACGCACGGTGTGGGGCGGATCGCGCTGAACACCGAGGACGGGCCCGTCGTCCTCCCGGTCAACTACGACGTCGTGGACGACGCCATCGTCCTGCGCACCGCGCCCGGCACCTCACCCGCCGATGCCGTCGGCGCGGAGGTCGCCTTCGAGGTCGACCACGTGGACGAGACGATGAGCCAGGGCTGGAGCGTCCTCGCGGTCGGGCACGCCGAGGCCGTCACGGACCCGGACGCCGTCCACCGGCTCCTGGAGCGGGTCCGTTCCGAGCCGTGGGCGGGCGGACCGCGCACGCTCTGGGTGCGGATCCGTCCCGACCGCCTGACGGGGCGTCGTATCACGCCGGCCGACCGGTGAGCGTGGGCGCCGACCGGTGAGCGTGGGCGCCGACCGGTGAGCGCGGGCACGGACCCGGACCCGAACGGCGCCGGCTCAGCCGCCCGGCCGGACGGCTGAGCCGGCGACCCGCTCGCAGGACGGGCCGAGGGACCTTCGGGGCCCCGCGTGGACTGTTCGGCCCGAGACGGCGACGCGGGCGCGGCGGTCGACTGGGAGGTGCACGGGGCGGCCCCTCGTCCCCCGGATCCACCGAGGACTGGTCATGCGGTACTCCACCGTCGGCGACGTCATGACGCGCGAGGTGGTCACCGTGCCCTACGGCTGCCCCTTCAAGGAGATCGCCCGGACCCTGGCACGGCACCGCGTCGCGGCAGTGCCCGTCGTCGACGACCGGAAACGCCCCGTCGGTGTGGTCGCCGAGACCGACCTCCTCGGGCACGAGGCGGGCCGTGGACTGGCCGCTTCCGGCCGCGACCCGGTCCGCGAGGGCACCGCCGGGACCCTGATGACCTCGCCCGCGGTGACGGCCCGCCCCGAGTGGAGCCTCGCCGAGGCCGCCCGGACGATGCTGCGCCGCGGAGTCGGGCGGCTGGTCGTCGTGGGGGCCGACGAGCGGGTCACCGGCATCGTCAGCGGCCATGACCTGCTGCGGCCGTATCTGCGCGGGGACGCCGCCCTCGCGGACGAGATCCGCCACGACGTCCTGGAGCGGATCCTGGGCCTCACCCCCGGCCGTGTCCGGGTCCATGTCGAGGACGGGGTCGTCACCCTGACCGGCCGGACCGACGCCGCCACCGATCCTCCCGTCATCGTGCGCCTGTGCCGCTCGGTCCCGGGCGTGGTGGCGGTCCACTCACACCTCACCTGCGCCTACGGCGGCGCCGACCTCGATGTGGAACCGCCGCGGCCGGGTGCGCCCCGCGCCGCCGCCGGCCGGGGCACCGGACGGCACCAGCCGCGGGCGCCCGCCGGCCCCGGCCGCCAGGGCGCCGGGACGAACACCGGGAGGGAGCCGGGACCAACACCGGGAGGGAGCCGAGATGAACACCGGGAGGGATCCGAGATGAACATCGAAACCCGCTGCGGCCGCAGCATCAACGTCACCCGCTTCGCACCGCACGGACTGCCGGCCTCCATGGGACGCGTCGTCCTGGAGGCCTCCTGCACACCCCAGGACAAGGGGGAGATGTGGGCGTCGATGACGCCCGAGGAGGCCAGGAGCCTGGCGGCCCTGCTGCTCTTCCAGGCGGCCGCGGTGGAGCCCGTGCCCACCGGCCCGCCCGGACGCGTCGAGGTGGTCCCGGTGGCGGGCGACGCCTACGAGATCCGGGTCCGCGGCCACGTCCTCACCGCCGACCAGCCGGCCTCCGACGGCGGCAAGGACACCGCGCCCACCCCCGTGGAGCTGTTCGTGGCGTCCGTCGCCGCCTGCGCGGCGCACTACGCGGGGCGCTTCCTGGACCGGCACGGCGTCAGCCGCGACGGACTGCGTGTCGACGCGCGGTTCCGGATGGCCGACGACCGCCCGGCCCGCGTGGCCGCGCTCTCGCTGACCGTCGAGGCCCCGGCCCTGCCGCGGGACCGGCTGCCCGCCTTGCGTGCGGTGGTCTCCCACTGCACGGTGAGCAACACGCTCGCGCAGCCGCCCGAGACACAGCTGGAGGTCGTGTGCGGCGCGGAGCAGGAGCCGGCGGTACCGGCTCCCGAGGGGAGCACGGCATGAGCGCGTACCCGCCCACCCCGGCCGCCTTCGGGCCGGTGCGCGTGCAGGCGACGCTGGACGCCCCGCTGTCGCGGTGGCTGTGGCTGGTGAAGTGGGTCCTCGTCATTCCGCACCTGGTGGTGCTGGCGTTCCTGTGGACCGCGTTCGTGCTCGTCGGTCTCGCCGCGGGTTTCGCCATCCTGTTCACCGGGCGGATCCCCCGGCCGCTGTTCGACTTCCAGGCCGGAGTGCTGCGCTGGACGTGGCGGGTCGCCTACTACACCTACGGCGCCCTGGGCACCGACCGCTACCCGCCGTTCAGCCTCGGCGAGGAGCCCGCCTACCCGGCCCGGCTCACCATCGCCTACCCCGAACGGCTGTCGCGCGGCCTGGTGCTGGTCAAGTGGTGGCTGCTGGCCCTGCCCCACTACCTGGTCATCGGGATCCTGCTGGGCGGCCTGCACCTCGGCTGGTGGGGCGGCGCCGGCCTGATCGCACTGCTCACCGTCTTCGCGGGCGTCGCCCTGCTGTTCACCGGCGTCTATCCGCCCGGCCTGTTCGACCTCGTCGTGGGCCTGAACCGGTGGGTGCTGCGGGTCGCGGCGTACGTCGGCCTGATGACGGACGAGTACCCGCCCTTCCGGCTCGACCTGGGCGGCGCCGAGCCCGGCGAGACGTTGTGAGGGTGCTGCGTCCCCAGGACCACCGGCCGCCCGACGCGGCCCGGTCGTCCGGACGGGACACCGGCCTCCGGCCGCCCGGCGGCCCGGCACCGCCGTCCGCGGGCCCCCCGGGGCCCGGCGGCCGGCCGGGGCAGCCGGGCCCGCCGGACCGGTCGTGGCAGCCGGAGCAGCCCGGGGAGCAGGTACACGCCCGCGACGCCGCCGAGGTCTTCCGGACGCTGGACAGCTCGCCGCGCGGACTGACCTCGGCCACGGCACGGGCGCGTCTTCTGGAACGGGGGCCGAACGAACTGCCCGCGGCCCGCGGCCCGGCCCTCTGGCGGCAGCTCGCGGGCCAGTTCACCGACCTGTTCGCGGTCGTGCTGATGGTGGCCTCGGCCATCACCTTCCTCGCCTACGCCCTGCAGGACCCCCGTGAGCCGGGCACCCTGCAGCTGGCCGTGGCCATCCTGTGCGTCGTCGTGCTCAACGCCGTCATCGGCTTCACCCAGGAGTACTCGGCGGAGCGGACCGCGCAGACCCTGCAGGCGATGGTTCCGCACCGCTGCCGGGTGCTGCGCGACGCCGCCCCGACGGAGGTGCCGGTGCGCGAACTCGTGCCGGGCGACGTGGTGGCACTCGAGGCGGGCGACACCGTGTCGGCGGACTGCCGTGTCGTGGAGGCGCACGAGCTGACGGTCAGCACCGCGGCCATCACCGGAGAGAGCGAGCCGGTGCCCCGTACCGCCGAACCCGACACCGCCGAGGTGGGACTGCGGGCCCGCAACTGCCTCTTCATGGGCACCGACGTGATCACCGGGGCCGCCAGGGCGGTCGTCTTCGCCACCGGGCAGGCGACCGAGTTCGGCCGGATCTTCAGCCTGACGGCCGCGGCGCCCCGGCAGAAGACCCCGCTGCAGCGGCAGGTCGCGTCCATGGCACGCCGGGTCGCGGGCATCGCGCTCGGGGTGGGCGCGGCCCTCTTCGCCGTCCGGCTGCCCACCGGGCAGGGCCTGGTGCCCTCGTTCGTGTTCGCGCTCGGTGTCATGGTCGCGCTGGTGCCGGAGGGACTGCCCGCGACCCTCTCGGTCTCCCTCGCCCTCGGCGTCCGCCGTATGGCCCGGCACCACGCCCTGGTCAAGAAGCTGCTCGCGGTGGAGGCGCTGGGCTCGACCACGGTCGTGTGCACCGACAAGACCGGCACGCTCACCCAGGCCGAGATGACCGTCATACGCGTCTGGGCGTGGGACCGCTTGCACACCGTCACCGGGGTGGGCTACGAGCCCAGCGGCGAGGTGAGCGACCCGGCCGAGGTGCGTGAGGTGCTCCGGTCGGCCGCGATGTGCTGCGACGCGCGCCTCGTCCCGCCCGAGGACGGCGGCCGGTGGCGCATCCTGGGCGACACCACCGAGGGCGCGCTGCTGGTGGTCGCCGCCAAGGCCGGCCTGGACCCGGCGGTCGAGGAGGCCGCGGCGCCGCGGATCGCCGAGCACCCCTTCGACTCCGTACGCAAACTGATGAGCACCGTGCACGACGGGGGCGGCACCCGGCGGGTGGTGCGGGTCAAGGGCGCGCCCTCGGAGGTGCTGGACCGGTGCACCCGCCTGGACCGCGGCGGTACCCCCACCGCCCTGACCGGTGCCGAGCGCACCCGGATCGCCGCCGAGGCCGACGAACTCGCCGCGCAGGGCCTGCGCGTGCTCGCGGTCGCCGCACGGGACACGACGGGGCCCGCCGGGGACCGTGACGCCGACGAGTCGGACCTCACCCTGCTCGGCCTCATCGGCATGCAGGACCCGCCCCGGCCGGAGGTCCACGAGGCCGTCGAGGCCTGCCACCGGGCGGGCATCAGGATCGTCATGGTCACCGGTGACCACCCCCTGACGGCGGAGGCGGTGGCCCGCCGGGTCGGCATCGTCCGGTCGGCCGCGCCCACCGTCGTGACCGGAGCCCAGCTGGACGCCCTCGACGACGCGGCGCTGGACCGGCTGCTGGCGGGCGGCGGCGAGCTGCTGCTGTGCCGGGTCAGCCCCGAGCACAAGATGCGCGTGGTCACCGGCTTCCAGCGGCGCGGCGAGGTCGTCGCCGTCACCGGGGACGGCGCCAACGACGCCCCGGCACTCAAGCACGCCGACATCGGCGTGGCGATGGGCGCCTCCGGCACCGACGTGGCCCGCGAGGCCGCCGAGATGGTGCTCCTCGACGACTCCTTCGGCTCCATCGCCGTGGCGGTGCGGCTGGGCCGCTCCGTCTACCAGAACATCCGCAAGTTCCTCGTCTACCTGTTCAGCCACAACATCGGCGAGCTGGCGCCGATCCTCGCCGCCACCTTCGCCGGGTTCCCGCTGGTGCCGATCACCGCGGTGCAGGTCCTCGCCATCGACCTGGGCTCCGACGTGCTGCCCGCGCTCGCCCTGGGGGCCGAGCCCCCGGAGACCGACGTCATGGACCAGCCGCCGCGCCCGCGCGCCGAGCGCCTGTTCTCCCGGAGTGTCGTACGCCGGATCCTCTTCCTCGGCGGTATCCAGGCGATCGGTGTCTGCGCGGTGTTCTTCTGGCACATCAACGCCTCCGGCATCCCCTACGCCGACTTCACCGCCGGCAACCCCGTCTACCGCGAGGCGATCACCATGGTCCAGGCGGGCATCGTCGTCAGCCAGTTCTTCAACGCGCTGGCCGTGCGCACCGAACGCGAGAGCGTGTTCCGGGCGGGCGTGTTCGGCAACCCCTGGCTGATCGCCGCCGGCTGCTTCGGCCTCGCGCTGATGGCGGCCATCAGCTATCTGCCCCCACTGCAGAGCGTGTTCCACACCGCCCCGCTGACGGCGGGCGACTGGGCCCTGCTGACCGTCGTCGGCGTGCTGCCGCTGGCCGCCGACGAGGTGCGCAAGGCGTGGCTGCGCCACTGCGCGGCCACGCGACCGGAAGGAGGCCGACGATGAGAGTCGTCATCGCCGGATGCGGACGGGTGGGTTCCGTGCTGGCGGCCCAGCTGGCCAGGGAGAGCCACGACGTCCGGGTGATCGACCGCGACCGGGGCGGCCGGCGCCGGCTGCCCCCCGGCTTCCCGGGCCAGTTCCACCTCGGCAACGGCTTCAGCAGAAGCGTGCTGGAACGGGCCGGTATCGCCCACAGCGACGCCCTGGTGGCCGCCACCTGCGGCGACAACAGCAACCTGGTCATCGCCCGGACCGCCAAGGAGATCTTCCGCGTCCCCACCGTGCTCGCCCGCGTGCACGATCCGCGGCGCGCTGGCCTGTACGAGGGCCTCGGCATCCCGACGATCTCCGACGTGACCTGGGCGGTGAACCGCATCCACCAGATGCTGCTCCACCGCCACCTCGTGCCCGACGTCGCCTTCGGCAACGGCGAGACGCTGCTCGTCCGCTCCGCCGTACCCGGGTACCTGGCGGGGCGGAAGCTGTCCGAGTTCGAGGTCGAGGGTGAGATCCGGGTGGTGGAGGTGACCCGCGACGGGCACTCCCTGATCCCCCGGCAGACCGCCACCGCCGCCCCCGGGGACGTGGTCACCTTCGCCGTGGCCGCGCGGTCCCTGCACAGACTCCGCGGATTCCTCGACAAGGAGCTGGGGACATGAACGTACTCATCGCCGGCGCCGGCAGGCTGGGCACGCGCGTCGCCCAGGTGCTGATGGCCGCGGGCAACGACGTCACCCTCGTCGACGCCGACGAGGACCGCGTCGACGCGCTGCGCGGCCAGAGCGACGCCCGCCTGGTGCTGGGCGACGCCGGGGAGAGGACCGTCCAGGAACGGGCCGGCGCGGCACACGCCGACCTGGTCGTCGCCGCCACCGGGCGCGACGAGGACAACCTCGTCATCAGTTACCTCGCCAAGCGGCACTTCGCCGCGCCCCGCGTGGTCGCGCGCGTCAACGACGACGAGAACGCCTGGCTGTTCGACCACCGCTGGGGCGTGGACATCGCCGTCCCGGCGGCCACGCCCCTGGTCTCCCTGATCGAGGAGGCGACCGGAGCCGCCGACACCGTCGCGCTGCTGCGGCTGAGCACCGCGGGCGTCGGCATCATCGAGACCGCGATCACCTCCCGCTCCAAGGCGGCCGGCCGCTCCCTGGGCGACATCCGGCTGCCCGAGGGCACCCTGGTGGCCACCGTCGTCCGCGCCGGCAACCCCACCGCACCCACCCCGGCCACGATCCTCCAACCGGGCGACGAAGTGCTCCTCGTCTCGCACAGCGCGGACGAACGCGAGATCCACACGGCCTTCCAGTGAGCGGCGGGCCGGGCCGTACGGGCGTGGGCCCTGCGGGCGTGGCCTCCAGCCCCGCGGGCGTGGCCTCCAGCCCCGCGGGCGTGGCCTCCAGCCCCGCGGGCCGGGGGGCGGGGCGGGCCGCTCGCCCCCGCGGGTCAGTGGGAGTGGGTGTGGTCCTCGCGGACCACGACCACGGGGCAGGCCGAGTGCTGGGCGCAGCGCTGGCTCACCGAGCCCAGCATCGCCCGGGCGAAGCCGCCGCGGCCGCGGCTGCCCACCACCAGGACCTCCGCGCCCTGGGAGGCGCGGATCAGCACCTCGGACGGGTCGCCCTCGACGAGGTGCTCCTCCAGGCGCGCCGGGTGCTCGTCGGGGAAGACGCTGTGCAACTCCTCCGCGAAGCGCTCGCGGGCCTGCTGCAGGTCGTAGTCGGGGTCGATCGCCGGTCCGGCCCAGCCGACGGCCGACGGCGTGTCCCAGACGTGGATCGCCTCCACGACACCGCCGATGAGCTGGGCGTATCCGGCCGCCCAGCGCAGCGCGGCGTACGACGACGGCGAACCGTCCACACCCACGACCACCCGGCGTTGCGGTTCAGAGGGTTGCATGGCCACCTCACTTGAGCAGTCGCTGTCCCTAGGTCCACGCTGCCCGGACCGGCGCGACTGTGCCAGCCGGAGGACACCACCGGCGCCGCCCCGCCGTTCACAGCTTCAGTGTGAACCAGGTCGTCTTGCCCTCGTCGGTCGGCCGCACGCCCCAGCTGTCGGCGAGGGTGCGCACCAGGAGCAGACCGCGGCCGGACTCCTCGTCCTCGGCCGCCAGACGCGGCTGGGGGAGGTGCGGGCTGTGGTCGCCGACCTCGACGGTGAGATCGGTGGCGGTACGGCACAGGCGCAGGGCGATCGGCCCCTCCGCGTGCTGGACGGCGTTGGTGAGGACCTCGGAGAGCAGCAGCAGGGCGTCGTCCGCCGACGCCGCGCACTCCCACGAGGCAAGGGCCCGGCCGAGGAAGGCCCGCCCCTCGTGCACGGACGAGGGCGCCGCGGCCAGGTCCGTGGTCAGCGCGGCCAGTGGTGCGGCCGGGAGCTGGGCGAGCAGCAGGGTGACGTCGTCGTTGTGGCTCTCGGCGTCGGGCAGCAGGGTGCACAGCACATGGTCGGCTGCCGCCTCCAGACCGGTGAACCCGGTGAAGCAGGCGTCGAGCACGGAGGTGAGTTCGTCGAGCCGGGCCTCGATGTCGCTGCCGGGCGTCTCGATCAGACCGTCGGTGTAGAGGACCAGCGTGGCGCCGGGCGCGATGTCCGTGCACGACTGCTCGTAGAGGATGTCGCCGACACCGAGCGGGGCGTTGACCGGTGTGGGCAGCGGACGGACCCCGTCCAGCGGGCCGACGACTAGGGTCGGCAGATGGCCGGCCGAGCAGACGGTGACCGTCCCGGCGTCCGGGGCGACCACCAGGTAGCAGCAGGTGACCAGCTGGTCGGGGACGTCCAGGTCGGCGACCACCGTGTCCAGGGCCTGCATCAGCTGGCGCGGTTGCATACCGGTCTTGGCCAGCGCGTGCGCGGCCGAGCGGAGCTGGCCCATGACCGCGGCGGCCTCCAGACCGCGCCCCATCACGTCCCCGATGAGGACCCCGACCCGGCCGGCGCCGAGTGGGATGAGGTCGAACCAGTCGCCGCCGACGCCGGCGCCCTGGGTGGCGGGCCGGTAGCGGCTGGCGGTCGCCAGCCCGGGCAGCGCCGGCGGGGTCCCCATGAGGCTGCGCTGCAGGGTGAGGGCGATGTGCCGCTGCTGCTCCAGCAGGGCGGTGAGCTCGGCCTCCGCGCGCTTGCGGTCGCTGATGTCGCGGACGATGGCGCACGCGCCGACGACCCGGCCGCGGGTGTCACGGGTCGGCCACAGCGTGACGTCGACGTCCAGGAACGAGCCGTCCCTCCTCACCCGCAGCGTCTCGAAGTGCTCGACCCTCTCCCCGTGCCGCAGCCGCAGGAGCAGCGCGCTGACCTCGTCCCCCAGTTCCACGGGCGCGAGCAGGGACACGTGCCGGCCGATGGCCTCCTCGGCGGTGTAGCCGTACAGGCGGGCCGCGGCGGCGTTCCAGTAGGTGATGTAGCCGTCGAGCGTCTTGGCCAGGATCGCGTCCTGGGAGGACTCAACGAGCGCGGCGAGTTCGTTGATGCGGGCTTCGGCGGCCTTGCGGTCGCTGACGTCGCGGACGGCCGCGGAGACCAGCAGCCCGTCCGTGGTCTCCAGCGGGCTGAGGCTGATCTCCACGGGGAACTCGGTGCCGTTCTTTCGCCGCCCGTGCAGTTCCAGCCCGGCACCCATGGGACGGACCTGCCGGTTGGCGGCGTATTGGTCGCGGTGCCGGGTGTGGTGGCCGCGGAAGCGGTGCGGCACCAGCAACTCGACTGGACGGCCGAGGAGTTCCTCGCGACGGTAGCCGAACAGGGCCTCGGTCTGCGCGTTGACCAGCCGGATGGTGCCGGTGTCGTCGACGATCACCATGGCGTCCGGGGCCGCCTCCAGCAGCCCGCGGAAACGTTCCTCGGCGGAGGACGGTCCGCCCTCGCGGACCTGTCCGCCGCACCGGCAGCCCCCGGAGGCCGGTGGGTCCGACGACCGTGTCGGTTCGTCAACAAATGCGCTCATGTCCGTTCCGCCCGTCCCGCCCGCCTCGTCAGGTGATGGGCCATCACAGCGCACGCGGGGGACGCTCGCAGGACATGTTCCGTACTGGCCGTCGGGTGGCCGAAGCGTTCCGCATTGGGAGCGCAGACCGACCGGCCGCGGACACCTGCGTTTGCGGTCGCCCGGAAGTGCCGGACGGGCGGGGCGGCTCACCAGCCGTCCGTGAGGACCTCCCTGGCGGTGCGGCGCGGTGAGGCGGGTCCCTCGGGGCCGTACCCCAACCGGATCACCATCTGCGCGTGGCCGCGCCGGCCGCTCGCCGGGGGGCCGATCCGCGCGCGCAGGTCCGGCCACTCCATGGCCTGGTGCAGCAGCGAGGCGCGTACGCCGTGCGCGGTGGCCACGAGCAGGACGCGCTCCAGCGCCTGGCCCGCGCGCAGCCAGTCGGCCCGGCGGTCGTGGGCGGTGGACAGGACGGCGATCAGCGGGCGCGTCTCGTAGGCGCGGGCGGCCAGGACGGCCGGGTGCCGGTGGGCGCCGAAGTCCCGCATCGGGATCCGGTCGCGGAAGTCCTGCGGGCCGAGTGCCCGCGGCGGCATGCCGAGCGCGGCGGGCTCGGGGCCCTGCACCCACCGGCGGCTCTCGGCCGCGCGGTCGGTGTCGGCGGTGTTGCGCTGCTCGGCCTCCCGGGTGACCCGCAGCACGCGCTCGGCCACCTCCGGCGCGGCCACGGCCAGGGCGGCGCCCTCGGCGTGGGCGGCCTCGGTGAGCTCGGTGAGCACCTCGGCGGGCAGCGGGCGCCCGGAGAACGGGGCCCGGCTGCTGTGGCGGCGCCACAGGGCGTCGTAGAGCCCTGAGGCGGCCGCGATGTGGGCCGGGCCGGCGAGCCGTACGGTGGCGAGGAGCGTGGGCCGGTCGGGGCGGGGAAGCAGCCGGGTGACCGGTTCCCAGCCGAAGTGGGCCACCGCCACCCGCAGATTGAAGACCGCGCAGCCCACGGAGAGATGCAGGGCGCGGCCGGCCGGGTCGATGTGGCGCAGCCCGCGGTCCGCGGCGGCGCGGATCTCCAGCGTGCCGGTGTCCGGCTCGAGCCGGAAGCGCCAGGGCTGGGTGTTGTGGATGGACGGCGCGGCCCCGGCGGCGGCGACGAGCCGCTCCAGTGTCGGGACGTCGAGGCTGCTGCTCGTGGTGCTGCTGCTCATGGTGGTGGTGCTGGTTTTGGTGCTCGTGGTGGTGCTGGGGGTGCTTGTGGTGGTGCTGGCGCTGGCGCTCATAACGATTCCTCCCCGCCGCGGACCCGCGGCCGGCGAGGCCGGCCGGTGACCTGCTCCAGTCTGCTCCGGTCGCAGCCCCCGCCAGAGGGGCCGAGCGGCCCCACCCGGTCCCGTACGTCCCTGCCGCACGCCACCGACCGGGACGCCCCGCCCCACGACCGCCCGCAGCAGGCTCCGGCCCCTGGCGGTCGACGCCGCGTGCCCGACGGCCGTGCCCGTTCGTCCGTGCCCGTTCGTCCGGGTCATTCGTCCGTGCCCGTTCGTCCGGGCCGTGCGGGCCCGTGCCCGCCCGCCCCGGTCCCTCTTATCAGGCCGTGGCCTGCGACGGCCCCGCTCGGGCGTCTGCGGCTGGACTTGCCCGCCGTCCCGCCGTCCCGCCGCCGGCCGTGTGCGGCCCGTCCGGTGCGCAGTGGTACCAGGCGCCGTCCGGACCCTGCGGGCCGCGCCCCCTCTGGCCCGGTCGGCCGGCGCCCTCCGTCCGGCCCCGCGGCCAGGTCCCCGTGTGCCCGGTGCCGACGGGGCCGCCGTTCCGGGTGGGGCATGGGTCGGTCGGGCCCCAACGGGGACCCTGCGGCCCCTGCCCGGCAGGCGCCAGGGCCGCGATCCTCTAATCGGATCACTCGTTGCAGGAGGTGGAGACCATGCCCCGCACCGTCACCGTCGGTCTCGACGGTTCACCCGAGAGCCGGGCCGCCGCCGAATGGGCGGCGCGGGAGGCGAAGCTGCTCGGGATGTCGGTGAAGCTCGTCCACGTGTGGGAACCGGTGCCGGAGCCCATGGCACAGGCGCCGATGCTGGGCGCGGAGACGCACCAGCACTGGACCGAGCGGGTGCCCCGCGAGGCAGCCGAGGGCCTGCGGCTGCGCCACCCGGGCGTCGAGGTGATCACCGAACAACTGCCCGGCGCGGCCGCCGAGGTGCTCGGCAAGGTGGCGAAGGACGCCGAACTGCTGGTCCTGGGCTCGCGCGCGCTCGGCGGGGTCGGCGGCTTCATGGTCGGCTCGGCCGGCCTGTCCGTCGTGGCGCACGCCGTGCGGCCCGTCGTCCTGGTCCGTGCCGGGGAACAGGCCACCGACGAGCACGAGATGGACCCCGCGGGCGTCCCGTCCACCGCGGCCCCCTTCCGGCCCGTCGTCCTGGGCCTGGACACCGGCCACCCGGACGACGACCTGATCGAGTTCGCCTTCGAGGCGGCCCGGCGCCGCGGCACCTCGCTGCGCGTCGTGCACGGCTGGTACCCGCCGCCGTACTACGGCTACGCCATGCCCGCCGACGCCGAACTGCACGCCTCGCTCGCGGTGAGCCAGGCCACCGCCCTGACCGACGTTGTGCGCCCGTGGCGGCAGAAGTACCCGGACGTCGAGGTCGTCGAGCGGTCCCACTGCGGCAGCCCCGCCGAGCTGCTGGTCGACGCCGCCCGGGAGGCCTCCCTCGTCGTCGTGGGCCGGCGCGCGCGCCGCAACCCCTTCGGCACCCACATCGGTCACGTCACCCACGCCGTCCTGCACCACGCCACCGCCCCCGTCGCCGTCGTCGCCCACGCCTGAGATCCGGCCGAGAGCGGGCCGAGAACGGCCAAGACCCCACCCGAGGAGCGAGAATCATGAAGGCAGCGGTCGTACGGAGCTTCGGCGAGCCCCTGGTCATCGAGGAGCGCCCGGACCCCGAGCCCGGCCCCGGCCAGGTCCGCATCCGCGTCGAGGCCTCCGGGCTGTGCCACACCGACATCCACGCCGCCCACGGCGACTGGCCGGTCAAGCCGAACCCGCCGTTCGTGCCCGGCCACGAGGGCGTGGGGCTCGTCGAGGAGCTCGGCGAGGGCGTCACCCACCTGGCCGTGGGGCAGCGCGTGGCCGTGCCCTGGCTCGGCCGGGCCTGCGGGCGGTGCGAGCACTGCCTGTCCGGCTGGGAGACGCTGTGCGAGCAGCAGATCAACACCGGATACGGCTGCGACGGCGGCTACGCCGAGAAGATGCTGGCCTGGGCGGACTTCGCCCAGCCGGTGCCCGACGGCGTCACCGCCCTCGACGCCGCCCCGCTCACCTGCGCGGGCGTCACCACGTACAAGGCCCTGAAGGTCGCCGGCGTACGGCCGGCCCAGCTCGTCGCGGTCTCCGGAGTGGGCGGACTCGGTCACCTCGCCGTGCAGTACGCGAAGATCGCCGGCGCCCGGGTCGCCGCCATCGACGTCACCGACGACAAGCTCGAACTCGCCGCCGAACTCGGCGCGGACATCGTGATCGACGCCCGCACCCAGGACGTCGGACAGGAGCTCAAGCGGCACGGCGGCGCGCACGCGGCGATCGCCCTCGCGGTGAACGAGGCCGCCTTCGAGGCGGTCAACTCCGGGCTGCGGCGCGGCGGCAGGCTCGTCATGGTCGCCCTGCCCGCGCACGGCACCGTCCGGGTGCCGATCTTCGACACAGTGCTCAACGGCACCTCGGTGATCGGCTCCATCGTCGGCACCCGTCAGGACCTCGCCGAGGTCTTCCAGCTGCACGCGGCCGGGCGCACCCTGGTCATCCAGGAGACCCGCCCGCTCAGCGCCGTCAACGAGTCCATCGACGAGGTGCTGCGCGGTCAGGTCAAGGCCCGGATCGTGTTCGACCTCGGCACGGGAGGATGAGGACGATGAACCTGCCGCTGATCGTCGGCGTCGACGGCTCCGAACCCAGCCTGCGGGCCGTCGACTGGGCGGCCGACGAGGCCGTCCTGCGCCGGGTGCCCCTGCGGGTGGTGTACGCCTCGCTCTGGGAGCGCTACGAGGGCGCCGCGCTCGCGCGGGACCTCGGCAAACCGGACGAGCAGGTACGGGCCGAGGACATCGTCGAGGCCGCCGCCCGGCGCGCCCGCGGCCGACACGCGGGCCTGCCCATCAGTGTCGCCGCGCTGCCCGAGGAACCCGAGTACGCCCTGGTGCGGGAGGGCAGGAACGCCTCCGCCCTGGTCGTGGGCACCCGCGGCCGCAGCGGCGTCGCCGACCTGCTGCTCGGCTCGGTCAGCCTGTTCGTGGCCGCGCACGCCGACTGCCCGGTGATCGTGGTGCGCGGCAACAACGACAACCAGGCCCGCACCGCGGTGCACGGCCGCGTCGTCGTCGGCGTCGGCGACGAGCCGGCCGGGGCGGTGCGCTTCGCCGCCGAGGAGGCCGCGCGGCGCGGCGTCGTGCTGGAGGCCGTACGGGCCTGGCAGTGCCCCGCGCACGAGACCGTCGACCATCCGCTCATCGCCGGGGAGCCCGAGCGGGTGTACGAGGAGCGGGCCGCGCAGGCCCTGGAGGCGGCGCTGGCGGACGTACCGCCGGAGGTGAAGGTACAGCGCCGCACGGTGGAGGGACCGGCCCGCAGGGTGCTCCTGGCCGCCGCGCGCGAGGCCGACCTGATGGTCGTCGGCGCCCGGCGCCGCCCGGGCCACTTCGGGCTTCAGCTCGGCCGGGTCGCCCACACCGTTCTGCACCACTCGGCCTGCCCGGTCGCCGTGGTGCCCGAACGGGTCGCAGGGACCGGAGGGGCCTGAGGGGGGACCGAGGGCCCCGAGGCCCCGGAGGGGACCTCGGGGGCCTCGAGTCCTGAGGGGACCGGAGGGGCCTTGAGGGGACCGGAGCGGCTTTGAGGGCCTGAGGTCACAGGTCCGCCGAGTGGTCGGGGACGTAGGTCTGCAGATCGCGCGGCGGACGCTCGTAACCGGTCGCGCGGGGCCGCTGCGGCAGCTCCAGCACCACCGGCGAGACCTCGTGGTAGGGCACGGTGCTCAGCAGGTGGGCGATCATGTTCAGCCGGGCCCGGCGTTTGTCGTCGCTCTCCACGACGTACCACGGCGCCTCGGAGATGTCGGTGTGCACCAGCATCTCGTCCTTGGCCCGCGAGTACGCCTCCCAGCGGGTGATCGACTCCAGGTCCATCGGTGACAGCTTCCAGCGCCGCAGCGGGTCCTCGAGACGGCGCCGGAAGCGCTCCTGCTGCACCTCGTCGCTCACCGAGAACCAGTACTTGCGCAGCAGGATCCCGTCCTCGACCAGCATCCGCTCGAAGATGGGGCACTGGCGCAGGAACCGCTGGTGCTCCTCCTTGGTGCAGAAGCCCATCACGTGCTCGACCCCGGCCCGGTTGTACCAGGACCGGTCGAACAGCACGATCTCCCCGCCGGCCGGCAACTGCTCGACGTAGCGCTGGAAGTACCACTGGGTGCGCTCGCGCTCGGTCGGCTTGGGCAGCGCCACGATCCGGGCGATACGCGGGTTGAGGTTCTCGGTCACCCGCTTGATCGTGCCGCCCTTGCCGGCCGCGTCCCGTCCCTCGAACACCACCACCAGCCGGGCGCCCGTCGCCCGCACCCACTCCTGCAGTTTCACCAACTCGGTCTGCAGGCGCAGCAGTTCGCTCTCGTAGACCCTGCGCGGCAAGATTGCCGCCTTCTTTTCGGCCATGCCGCCTCCACCCCGTGCCGCCCGTCGCCGACGCCGGTCGCCCATGCCCGGGGTCGCCCACAGGAGGTCACCGTACTTTCCGCCGGGCGCCCGCGCACCCGCATCACGGCGACCGACCCGGCCCGGGGGCCGGGCTTGGGGCCGACCGGCCCCCGGTTCGCCCCCAACAGCCCATGGGCCGCAGGCGCCCGTCGCCGGATGCTCTAAGCGTCGAGGCACGACACGAACGACCCGACACGTGGCAGGCAGGACGGCCCGCAGGCACGACGCGTCGCAGGCACGAGGGACACCGGGGGGTCCGTCATCCGCGCCGACACCGCCGAGGAGGGAACGGACATGAAGCACAACAAGATCGGCTCCGTGATGACCGCCGAGGTCGTCCGGGCCGAGTACGGCACTCCGTTCAAGGAGGTCGCCCGTATGCTCGCCGACCACCGGATCAGCGGACTGCCGGTGGTCGACGAGGACGACCATGTCGTCGGAGTCATCTCGGAGACGGACCTGATGATGCGCCAGGCGGAGACGCCCGGTCCCTACGAGCCGGGCCGGCGCTTGCGGCTCACCGCGTTCACGGCGACCGCCCGTCGCCGAGCGGCGAAGGCGAAGGCGCGCACGGCCGGTCAGCTGATGACCGAGCCGCCCGTCACCGTGCACGCCGACGACACCATCGTGGAGGCCGCCCGGACCATGGCCCGGCGGCACGTGGAGCGGCTGCCGGTGCTGGACGAGGAGGACCGGCTGGTGGGCATCGTCACCCGGCGGGACCTGTTGCGGGTCTTCCTGCGGCCGGACGCGGACATCCGCGAGGAGGTCGTCCGCGAGGTGCTGGTGCGCGCTCTGTGGCTGGCGCCGCGCGGCGTCGCCGTCTCGGTGACCGAGGGCGTCGTCACGCTCGAGGGCCACATGGAGCGCAGGAGCGACACCGAGATCGCCGTGTCGATGACCCGGCAGATCGACGGTGTGGTCGACGTTGTCGACAAGCTCACCTACCGCCTGGACGACTCGCGGATCCAGCCCGAGGACCAGGCACTGCACGGCGTGGCCGACGAATGGCTGCGCGGCCGGTGAGAGCGACGGAAGCGAGAGGAGGCGAACCGCCATGCCAGGCAAGGTGCTGGTCGCCTACGGATCCACCAACGGCTCGACGGCGCAGATAGCCCAGGCGGTGGCCGAGGTCCTGCGCAGGGACGGTCTGACGGCCGAGGCGCTGCCCGCGGACTCGGTGCCCGCCGTGGCGTCGTACGACGCCGTGGTGGTCGGCGGGGGACTGTACGGCGGGCGCTGGCACCGGGACGCCCGCCGCTTCGTGCGCAGGCACCGCCGCTCGCTGGCCGGCCGCCCGCTGTGGTTCTTCAGCAGCGGACCGCTGGACGCCTCGGCGTCCGAGCGGGACATCCCGCCCGTGGCCGGGGTGCGGCGTGCGATGACGCGGCTGGACGTCACCGAGCACGTGACGTTCGGAGGCCGCCTGGAGGAGGGTGCGAAGGGACGCATGGCCCGCATGATCGTGCGCTCCGGCAAGGGCGGTGACTTCCGCGACTTCCCGGCGATCGAGGCATGGGCGGACCACATCGCCCACGAGCTGACCGACCAGCCGGCCGGGGAGGGCGGCGGATAACAGGACCGGGGGGGGTGAAAGTGCCCCGGTGCCGGGGGATCCGGCACCGGGGCACGCCACGGTCCGGCCGACGGCGTCCGTGACGCCGTCGGCCGGACCGGACGGCGCTACGGCGCTACGGCGCTACGGCGCTACGGCGACGTGGCGGACGACTGCGGGACGGGTACGACTGCGGGACGGGTACGACTGCGGGACGGGTGCGACGGTGGCGGGACGGGTGCGACCGCCACCGCCGCACTGTGTCACGGCCGCGGCGCGTCGGCCGGCAAGGCAGCCGCACCCCCTGGTCCGCCCGGCGGACGCGGTCCCCCGGCGGTACACCGGAGGGACCGGGCGGCGTGGGCGAAGGCCACCAGGCGTCCACGGCGCGCAGCCGCACGCCCCATACCCGGGCAGCCACCGGTCATGCCGACGTCAGCGGCCTCGACACCCCGTCCGGCCGGGCGAGATGGGCGGTGAACCAGTCCCGGGCCAGGTCCGCCACGGACTCCAGGGTGCCCGGCTCGGCGAACAACTGGTCGGAGCCGGGCACCACGGCGACATGGTGCTCGCAGTGCATCCAGTCCGCGGCGAGCCGGTTGAGGCCGAGCAGCCGCGTGTCCAGGGCGCCGACGACGAACAGGGTCGGGGCACGCACCCGCGCCAGCGCCGCGGGGCTGGCCAGGTCGGGGCGGCCGGCGAGCGTGACCACGGCCCGGATGTCGTCGTCCACCGCTGCCTCCAGGGCGGCGCCCGCGCCCGTGCCCACCCCGCAGTGACTCACGGGCAGGCCCGTCTCCCGGCGCAGCCAGCCGGCCGCGGCATGCAGCCGCCTGGCCAGCAGCACGATGTCGAAGACGTTGTGCCGGTCGCGTTCCTCGTCCTCGGTGAGCAGGTCGAGCAGCAGGGTCCCCAGGCCCGACCGGTGGAGTGCGGCGGCCACGTACTGGTGGGGCGGGCCGTGCCGGCTGCCGCCGCTGCCGTGGGCGTAGGCCACCACCGCACGGGCCGTGGTGGGCAGGGTGAGCCGGGCGGCCAGGCGCACCGGACCGGCCGGGACCTCCACCTCCCGGTCCGGCGACGGGTACTCCGGCAGCCGGTGGCCGGGGGCGGCGGGGGACCCGGTGGCCGGGGTGAAGCGTTCGGCCTCGCTGAGCAGTCCGGCGACCTCCGCGTCGGTGGTCCGGGCGAAGTCCTCGTACCAGGCGCCGGCGGAGCCGAGGTGGCGCAGCGGCTGCAGGCAGACGACCTGGTCCGCCACCGCGCGCAGACGCGGCAGCGTGGCCTCGGGACCGACCGGGACCGCGAGGACCACGTGCTCCGCGCCGCGGGCCCGGGCCACCCGGCAGGCGGCCTCGGCGGCCGCGCCGGTCGCCATGCCGTCGTCCAGAACCACGGCGGTCCGCCCGGCCAGGGGCACCGGTGCGCGGCCTGCGCGGCAGCGGCGTACCCGCCGTTCCAGCTCGGCACGTTCGGCCCGCTCGACGGTCTCCCGCTCGGCGGGGCTCAGCCCGCTCTCCCGGAGCACGTCCGGGTCCATGACACGCACGCCGTACTCGCCGAGGGCGCCGAAACCCAGTTCCGGTTGCCAGGGCACGCGCAGTCTGCGCACCACGGCCAGATCCAACGGCGCGCCCAGATGCCGGGCGACTTCGAAGGCCACCGGGACTCCGCCCCGGGGCACTCCCAGCACCACCACGTCCCTGTCGCGCAGAAACTCCAGGCACCGGGCCAGGCGCCGCCCGGCGTCCGCGCGGTTCTCGTAACGCATGCGCCACCTCCTTGTGCGTGGTGTCCGGCAGCGCAGCGGCGGCAGGCCGCCTCAACTCCATTGGAGCGCGTTCCGGGCGGCGCGGGCAGAGACGAGTGACCCCGGGAAAGGGGCCGTTCGGCCTTCCCGGGGTCACCGGAAGCGGGGGGTGCCGCAAACGTTCTGCCGGGCCAGGTGGCTCCGGAGCCTGTCAGCCGGTCTTCTGGTCCCAGCGCGGGCCGATGAGCTCCCACTCCCTGCCCCACTGGTCGCAGCGGCGCCGGTCCAGGCGCCACCGGGCGAGGGCCGTGGTCCCGAAGGCCAGGCCGCCGAGGGCGAGCGCGGCCGACGTGCCGAAGAGCGCCGCCTCGACGGTCCCCTCGGTCGAACCGGGCGGCTCGGTGGTGAGGACGCCCCGGCCGTCCTGCCAGACGGTGATCGTCGTCCCGGACCGCAGACCGGTGCTCACCAGGGTCCGTCCGGTCCGCGTGGCGCCGTCGGGGGCGGTCCAGCGGACCTTGGCCAGGGCCCGGTAGCCGTCGCTCCCGGTCGACGTGCTCCGCGGGAGGTCGGTGAGCAGGACGGCCGGGACCGCGTGCCGGTCGGAACGCTGCCGGGCGAACTCCTGGTCGGCGGCGAGTGCCGCCACCGCCCCGACGACCGCCCCGCCGATCAGGATCACCACCCACATCACCAGCACGATCCAGGCCTCGACGATGTCGTCGTGACGGCGCAGCGGATTGCTCCGCCACCGCCACAGCCGCTTCTTCGTGCGGATCCGGCCGGCCGTCTTCGCCGTCTTGCCCCTCTTGCCGCTCATCGGTCGCCACCTCCTCGTTCCGGTGCTTCCGAAGGTGACAGCGGGGGGCGTGGTGCGACATGGGCCGACCGGGCGGCGTCCGGGGACCGACCGGACCGGCCTTTCCCGGGAGGACGGGCCGGTCAGCCCTGTCCCGCGGGGACCACCGGACGCCGCCCGGAGACCGGCCCCGGGGCGGGCCCGCAGAGCGCGCCCCTCGCGGGCTCACATCCCCCGCCTGCGGCCGGTCCGGGGACCGCTCACGCGGCCGGTCCGGGGACCGCTCACGCGGCCGGTCCGGGGACCGCTCACGCGGCCGGTCCGGGGACCGCTCACGCGGCCGGGATGTCCGCCGGCTCCGGGACCAGATGGAAGGCGTCGGCCAGACCGGAGTGGTGCAGGAGCCGGCGGAAGGACGCACTGCCGGTGACCAGCCGCAGCCGGCCTCCACGGGCCGCGACCCGGTTGCGCGCACGGCACAGCAGCCCCAGCCCGGCGCAGTCGACGAAGGGCACCTGCCGCAGGTCGAGTACGAGGTTCGGCCGGGGTCCGGCGGTGAGCACGTCCAGACGTGGACCGAGGGACAGCGCCGTGACGAGGTCGACGTCTCCGCTCAGGGTCACGACGGTCGTACCGCCGGCCGTGCGTTCCGTGGGGCGCGTGGTGGGCCTGGTGTCGGTGTCGGACATGGTGCGAGCAAAGCCAGTCCGGCGCTGCGCGCAGAAGGGCCGGTCGGTCCCTTCCCGGAAGGCCCGAAGAGCCTCCGGCCGGCGGGCGCGGCCGTCCCCCGGGAACGCGCCCCGGTCGGCGGCCCGATGGGGCCGACCGGCCCAAGCGGAACCCCGGGCCTCCGGACAAGCTGGACCTGCGGGGCAATCCCGGCATCGCGTCGGAGTGCGGCCCGCACCCGTCGGCCGCGGACCCCCCGGACCGGACATCCGCCCGAGCGACCGGCAGCCCGCCCGCGACCCGACTACCAGAGGTTCCGAGAACAAGAGGTTCCGAGAGCAAGAGGGTTCCGAGAACAAGAGGGATGAGGATCGGCATGAAGGGCTATGTCTTCCACGGTCCCGGGCAGTCCGCCTGGGAGGAGGTCCCGGACCCGGACGTCAAGGAGGCCACCGACGCCATCGTCCGCGTCGACACCGTCACCATCTGCGGCACGGACCTGCACATCCTCAAGGGCGACGTGCCCGAGGTCCGCCCCGGCACCGTGCTGGGGCACGAGGCCGTCGGCGAGGTCGTCGAGGTCGGCGCCGACGTACGCACCGTGCGGCCCGGGGACCGGGTCCTGGTCTCCTGCATCACCGCCTGCGGGCGGTGCCGCTACTGCCGCGAGGCGATGTACGGCCAGTGCCTCGGCGGTGGAGGCTGGATCCTCGGCCACCTCATCGACGGCACCCAGGCGGAGTTCGTCCGCGTGCCATTCGCCGACCTCTCCGTGCACCCGCTGCCCGCCGCGGTGACCAACGAGGACGCGGTGCTGCTGGCGGACATCTTCCCGACCGCCTACGAGGTCGGCGTGCTCAACGGCCGGGTACGGCCCGGAGACACCGTCGCCGTGGTCGGGGCCGGGCCCATCGGACTCGCGGCGATCGCCACCGCCCGGCTGTTCGCGCCCGAGCGCATCGTCGCCGTCGACGTCGCCCCCGCCCGTCTGGAGGCCGCCCGGAAGCTCGGCGCGGAGGCCGTGGCCGACGCCCGCGAAGCCCCCGAGCAGCTGATCGCCGACCTCACCGGAGGGCTCGGCGCGGACGTGGTCGTCGAGGCGGTGGGTGTGCCGGAGACCTTCGAGATGTGCACGCGCATGGTGCGCCCCGGCGGCCACGTGGCCAACGTCGGCGTGCACGGCAGGCCCGCGACCCTGCACCTCGAGGAACTGTGGATCAAGAACGTGACCATCACCACGGGTCTGGTCGACACCCACTCCACGCCCACGCTGCTGCGGATGGCCGCGGCCGGCCGGCTGCCCACCTCGCAGCTGGTCACCCACACGTTCCCGCTGGAGCGCATGGAGGAGGCGTACGACGTCTTCGCCCACGCCGCCGATACCGGGGCGCTCAAGGTCGTGCTCGGCGGGCCCCAGCGCGAGGTCGTGCCCGTCTCCGCGGCCTGACCTGCCACCGGGAAATACGGGCACACGGGCGTACCGGCCTACCGAAGGAGGGACGGGTATGACCGAACAGGCAGTGCCGAACGCGGCGGAGGGCATGCCCCTGGGCCGCCTGGGGCGTCATCTCGCCCAGCGGCGGGCCGAACTGGGTCTGACCCGGAGGGAGACCGCAGCCCGGGCGGGCATGGCGCCCAGCTACCTCGCCTACCTGGAGGAGCAGCCACTGGCCGCCCCCGGTCCGGGCGTCCTCGCCCGGCTGGCCGCCGTCCTGCGGACCACGGTGCCCGAACTCACCGGAGGCGCCGCCGACCTGCCGCCCGGCACCGGCGGGGCCGCCCGGACGCCCCGCTTCACCGAGCTCACCCCGAAGGAGTGCTGGGCCCTGCTCTCGACGCACGGGGTGGGGCGCGTGGCCGTGCCGACCGGGTCGGGACCGGTCATCGTGCCGGTCAACTACGGCGTCGTCGACGGCACGGTCGTCTTCCGCACCGCGCCCGGCGCGACGCCGTTCCAGGCGTCGGGCTGTCAGGCGGCCTTCGAGGCCGACCGGATCGACGACGCCTTCAGCGAGGGCTGGAGCGTGCTGGTCCGCGGCCCCGCGCGGGCCGTGACCGACCCCGACGAGGTGCGCCGGCTCGTGGAACACGCGCACGGCGTGCCGTGGGCGGGCGGCCTGCGGGACGCATGGGTGCGCCTGGAGCCGCTCCGCGTCACCGGCCGCCGGATCACGGTCTGAACAGCGCCGTTGTCCGGGCCGTTGCCCGGGCCGTTCTCCGGACCGGCCGGGACCGACGGCCCTCGTCCCCGGCTCAGAACCGTCCGACGATGAAGAAAGGCAGAGCAGAGCAGCAGCAACCGGCTGTACCTGGTGGAAAGACGGACCCACTGATGTATCGCAACGACGGATTCCGCGAGCTCGAACGGCAGGAGTGCCTGCGGCTGCTGGCCAAGGCACCGGTAGGCCGTATCGTGCACACGCGGCAGGCGCTGCCCGCGGTGCTCCCGGTGAACTTCACCCTCGACGGCGACGGCGCTGTACTGCTGCGCACCTCGGCCTCCTCCGAACTGGTCCGCGCGATCGACGGCGCGGTCGTCGCCTTCGAGGCCGACGAGGTGGACGCGGTGGCCCACTCCGGGTGGAGCGTGGTCGTCACCGGGCCCGCCTCGGTGGTGACCGACCCCGGCGAACAGCGGCGACTGGCCCGGAGCGGCCCGAGCTCCTGGGCGCCCTCGCCCCGGGAGGTCTTCGTCCGCATCGAACCGGAGCTGGTCACCGGCCGCGAACTCGTCGGCGGCCGCACCTTGTACGGCCTCGACTGCTTCTTCTGAACCTCGATTTCCGCCCCTCGATTCTTCTTACCGACCACCGACCACCGACCACCGACCACCGACCACCGACCACCGACCACCGACCACCGACTTCCGATTCCCGATTCCCGATTCCCGATTCCCGATTCCCGACTTCCGAGTTCCGACTTCCGAGTCCCGACCGACCGAGCCCGCCGGAGGACGCCATGCAGGGTTCCCAGTACACCGTCGGCGACGTGATGACCCACACCGTCGTCGCCCTGGCCGGCGGAGCGATGTTCAAGGAGATCGTGCGGACGATGGAGGAGTGGGGCGTCAGCGCGATGCCCGTGCTGGACGGGCGTGGCCGGGTGGTCGGCGTCGTCTCCGAGGCCGACCTGCTGTGCAAGGAGGAGCTGCGCGACAGCGACGCGGACCTGACCGGCCGGCCGGGCGCATCTGCCCATCCCGCCGAGTCGGCGAAGGCGCGGGCGGTGACCGCCGAGGAGCTGATGAACTCGCCGGCCGTCACCGTCTCTCCGGACGCCACGCTGGGCCGGGCCGCCCGCCTCATGGCCGGGCACCGGGTCAAGCGACTGCCCGTCGTGGACGACGACGGTGTGCTCACCGGCATCGTCAGCCGTTCCGACCTGCTCAAGGTGTTCCTCCGTGGCGACGACGACATCACCGAGGAGATCCGCCGCGAGGTCGTCGGGGGCCGCTTCCCGGTCCCGCTGGAGGCGGTGCGTGTGGAGGTGCACGAGGGGGTGGTCACACTGACCGGCCATGTCCCGGACACCTCCCTGGTGCCGCTCGCGATCCGCCTGGTGCGCTCCGTCGAGGGCGTGGTGGACGTGCGTTGCGCCCTGACGGGACCGCGCCGCCGCCCCCTCCTGGAGCCCGATCTGGTCGACGACACGGAGCCGTTGCGGCCGATGGGGACCCGCCCGGGGACCGCACCGGGGCGCTGAAGGGGAGCGGGCCCACCGGGTCGCACATCGGCCCGTTCGGCCCACGCGCGGCGGCTCCGCGCGCGGGATGCTGGAAGTGCGGGGAACGAGAGGAGGGTGACATGAGCGGCGTGATCGAGCGGCTGCCGGGCTGGCCGACGCTGCCGGACCTGTTCGGCTGGGTCGAGGCCGGATTCCCGGGCTCGCATGTTGCGGGACTGCACGGCATCCGGATCGAAGAGCACATGAACGACGGTACGTACGTGCTGCGGGCCGAACTCCCCGGCATCGACCCCGCGAAGGACGTCGAGATCACCGTCAGCGAGGGGATCCTGACCCTGCGGGCCGAGCGCAGCGAGGAGGCGACGGAGAAGCACCGCACCGAGTTCCACTACGGCACGTTCGCCCGCTCCGTCCGGCTGCCGGCCGGGGCGAAGGGTGAGGAGGCGACCGCGGAGTACAAGGACGGTGTGCTGACCATCACGGTCCCGGTCCCGGAGGAGAAGACGGGCGCCAGGACCATCCCGGTGCGGCACGGCTGAGGGCGCAGGCGCCGCACCCGCAGTGCGCGGCCGGCGGTCTCCCGGCCGCGCACTCGCGCGCCCGGTCCCACCAGGGCCCGGGCGCGCGCTGCGTTCCCGGCCGGGTCCGGGCGCCGGCGCCGCCCCACCGGTACGGCCCCGAGAGGGGCCGACCCCGGACAGCCGCCGACCGCCCCGTACGTTCCCCCGTTCCCCGCATCCGGAACGCGGCCGCAGTCACCCCCCGGCTCCTGGCCCGGTCCCGGTGAACAGGCTGCGCCCAAGCCCCCGCTGGGGCCCGACAGACGGCCCATCCCCGGCCCGGTCCCGGTGAACGGGCTGCGCCCCGGTCCCTGGTGCGGTCCCGGCAGACGGGCTGCGCCCCGGTCCCTGGTGCGGTCCCGGCAGACGGGCTGCGCCCCGGCCATCGGCCCGGTCCCGCGCAGACGGCCCGGCCCCCGTCACGGTCCCGCAGACGGCCCTGGTCCTGCGCAGACGGGCCGGCCCCGCTACGGTCCCGGCAGACCGGTCGGCCCTCGGTACGGTCCGCGCAGACGGTTCCCCGGCCCCCGTCCGGCCCAGCTGCCGGGCGTCAGCAGATGCGGGGGAGTTGCTCGCCCAGTGGCATGTCGACCACTCGCCGGGCGCCGACCAGCGTGCGCAGTGTCACCCGGCCGGGCGGGCCGCCCGTGAGGACTTCGCCGATGCGGACCGCGTCCCGGCCTTCGGGCAGCGCGTGGAGGGTGGTCAGCGCTTCCTCCGCCGCCGCGGGCGCGACGAAGGCGACCAGGCAGCCCTCGTTGGCGACGACGAGCGGGTCCAGGCCGAGCAGGTCGCAGGCGGAGGCGACCGCCTCCGGCACCGGGATCGCGGCTTCCTCGATCTCGACGGCGACCCGGGAGTCCCGCGCGATCTCGTTGAGGGCGGCGGCGAGCCCGCCCCGTGTCGGGTCGCGCAGCGCGTGGATCTGAGCGCCGAGCGGTGCCAGGGCGAGGACGAGCCGGTGCAGGGGGCGGCTGTCCGAGGCGATGTCGCTCTCGAAGCCCAGCCCCTCGCGGGTGGAGAGCACCGTGGTGCCGTGCAGTCCGATCGGCGCGGACAGCAGTACGGCGTCGCCGGGCCGGGCGAGCGCCGCGGACGGACGCAGCGCCGGGTGCCGCTGCCCCACCCCCGTGGTGTTGACGAACACCTTGTCCACCGCGCCCCGGCCCACGACCTTGGTGTCCCCGGTGACCACGGGCACCCCCGCGTCCCGGGCCGCCCGGCCCAACGATTCGACCACCGCGCGCAGTTCGGCCAGCGGCAGCCCCTCCTCGACGATCAGGGCCATGGACAGGGCGAGCGGCCACGCGCCGCGCATCGCCAGGTCGTTGACCGTGCCGTGCACCGCGAGGGAGCCGATGTCCCCGCCGGGGAAGAACAGCGGGCTGACCACGAAACTGTCCGTGCTCACCACGAAGTCGGGATGGCCGGGCAGCAGCGCCGCGTCCTCCAGCGGGCCGCTCTGCCCGTCGAGGGCGGGCAGCACCAGCGCGTCCAGGAGCTCGGCGGTCAGCCGGCCCCCGGCGCCGTGGCCGAGCAGGACGACCTCGTCCTCGTGCCGGGGAGTGGGGCATACGGCGGTCATGGCAGGGGCGCTTCCTTCGTGTCCTCGGCGGGCTCGGTGTCCTCGGTGGCCTTCGTGCGGCCGGCGGCGTGGAAGGCGGCGCAGGTCCCCTCGGCGGAGACCATCGGGGCGCCGAGCGGATGACGTGGGGTGCACCGGGTGCCGTAGGCGGAGCAGTCGGTGGGCAGCCGGGCGCCGGTGAGCACCGCCCCGGCGATGCACTCGGGGTCCTCGGCGGGGCGCAGCCCATCGACCGCGAAACGGCGGGCGGCGTCGAAGCGGGCGTACTCCGGGGTCAGTTCGAGACCGCTGGCCGGCAGCGCGCCGATGCCGCGCCAGGCGCGGTCGGTGACGCGGAACACCGTGCGCACGGCGTCCTGGGCCCGGGTGTTGCCCGCGCGGCGCACGGCCCGCACGTACTGGTTCTCCACCTCGGCGCGGCCGTCCTCCAGCTGGCGCACCACCATCAGGATGCCCTCCAGCAGATCGAGCGGCTCGAAGCCGGTGACGACGATCGGCACCCGGTGCCGGGCGGCGATCGGCTCGTACTCGCGCCAGCCCATCACCGCGCACACGTGCCCGGCCGCGAGGAAGGCCTGCACCTCGCAGTCGGGGTCGTCGAGCAGCGCGGTCATCGCGGGCGGCACCAGAACATGGCTGACCAGCACGGAGAAGTTCGTCAGCCCCAGCCGGGCGGCCTGCAGCACGGCCATGGCGTTCGCCGGGGCGGTCGTCTCGAACCCGACCGCGAGGAAGACCACCTCCCGGTCGGGACGCTCCCGGGCGAGACGGACCGCGTCCATCGGCGTGTAGACGACCCGGACGTCCGCGCCCCGGGCCCGCAGCGACAGCAGGTCGGTGTCCGTGCCGGGCACCCGCAGCATGTCGCCGAAGCTGGTGAGGATCACCTCGGGCCGGGCGGCGACGGCCATCGCCCGGTCCAGCGTCTCCAGCGGGGTGACGCACACCGGGCAGCCGGGGCCGTGGATCATGCGGATGCCCGCGGGCAGCAGTTCGTCGATGCCCTGGCGGACCAGGGTGTGGGTCTGACCGCCGCAGACCTCCATGATCCGCCAGGGCCTGGTCGCGACGCGGCCCAGTTCGTCCAGCAGCCGCCGGGCCAGGGCCGGATCGCGGTACTCGTCCAGGTACTTCACAGGGGTTCGCTCAGCGCCGAGCCGCTCGCCAGACGGCAGTCGACGTCGACCACGCCCTCGATGGCGCGCACCAGGCGGGCGGCGACGGGGACCAGCGAGGTGTCCCGGATGCGGCCGGTGAGGGTGACCACGCCGTCGGAGACCCTGACGTGGATGGGCTCGAGCGGGGCGGGGAAGAGGTAGGAGACGACCTCCCGGCGGACCTCCTCGGCGATGTCGTCGTCGCTGCGCAGGAACACCTTCAGCAGGTCCCCGCGGCTGACCACGCCCTCCAGCATTCCCTCGTCGTTGACGACCGGTAGCCGCTTGACCCGGCGCTGGGCCATGATGCGTGCCGCCTCGGCGAGGGTGGCGTCGCTGTGGACGGTGACGGCCGGGGTGCTCATCAGCTCCCCGGCGGTCAGCCCGCCCGCCTTGGCCAGGTCGGACAGCCGGCGCAGCTGGGTGAACCGGTCCGGATCGCTGTCGCGGAACTCCTCCTTGGGCAGCAGATCGGCCTCGGAGACGACGCCGATCACCCGGCCCTCGCCCTCCAGCACGGGAAGGGCGCTCACCTTCCACTGACCCATCAGGTTGACGATGTCCTTGAACGGGGCGTCGCGCCCCACGGCCACGACGGTGTGCGTCATGACGTCGCTCACGATGTGCGGGCTGCCGTGCACGGTCTCCTCCTCGATGGGTCAGGTGCGGTCGACGGTGAGGTCCAGGAAGTGGGTGGAGCAGGAGATGCACGGGTCGTGGTTGCGGATGGCCCGCTCGCACAGCCGTGTCAGCTCCGCGTCGTCCACGTCCTGCCGGGCGAGGGCCGCCTCGGCGGTACGGACCAGGTCGTCCTCGATGGCGCCCTGGTTCTGCGCGGTGGGCGGCACCAGACAGGCGTCGGTCACCGTGCCCTCGCCGTCCAGCCGGTAGCGGTGGTAGAGCAGGCCACGCGGCGCCTCCGTGGCGCCGTGGCCGGTGCCCGCCACCGGGGGTACGTCGAGGTGGGGGCGGGACGGCGGCTCGTAGCCGTCGACGAGCCGCAGTGCCTCGTCGACGGCGTACACCACCTCCACCGCCCGCACGAGGACCGAGCGGTACGGGTTGCGGCACACGGCGCCCGCCCCGGGGTCGCCCAGCCCGGCGGCACGGGCCGCCTCGAGCGCGGTGGGCGACAGGTGGCGGCCGCCGACCGCGAACCGGGCCAGTGGTCCGGTGAGATGGCGCCGCCCGTCGAGCCGTGCGTGCAGCGCCGTGGAGTGCGGCACCTGCTCCTCGCGGACGTGGCCGGGAAAGTCCCGTACCGGGAAGGAGGCCACCGTGCCGTCGGTGCGCAGCACGGTCGGGGTGCCGTCCTCGATCGCGTACGTGTCCGGCGCGGCCAGGGCCAGCAGGTCGGCGTCGACCGTGGCCTCGGGGAAGTCGAAGCCCGCCACCCAGTGCACGGTCTCCCAGGCGTCGTCCGCGGCCCGCCGCAACCGCTCGGCGAGCGGCCGCAGTTCGGCCGGTGCCGGGGCCCGGTGGAAGCCGCCGAGGCGGACGTTGACGGGGTGGATGGCGCGGCCCCCGAGGAGTTCGAGGATCGCGTTGCCGGCCTGCTTCAGACGCAACCCGCGTTCGACGGCGGCGCGTTCGGTGCGGGCGAGGTCGACGGCGCTGTCGCAGCCGAGGAAGTCGGGCGCGTGCAGCAGGTAGACGTGCAGCGCGTGGCTCTCGATCCACTCGCCGCAGTACAGCAGCCGGCGCAGGGCGCGGATCGGCTCGTCGACCGTGATCCCGCAGGCGTCCTCGATCGCCCGGCAGGCACTCATCTGGTACGCCACCGGGCAGATCCCGCAGACCCGGGCGGTGATGTCGGGCGGCTCGGTGTAGGCGCGGCCGCGCAGGAACGCCTCGAAGAAGCGGGGCGGCTCGTAGATCCGCAGCCGCGCCTCCTCGACCCGAGTGCCGGCCACCCTCAGGTGCAGGGATCCCTCGCCCTCGACCCGGGCGAGCGAGCCGACGCGCAGCACACGGGAGCCTTGATGGGTCACGTCTCCTCCTCGGGCCGATGCGGCGAACCGTCCGCTCCCGCCAGCTCCCGTTCGAACGCGGTGGCGTTGAAGGTGTGCAGGAACCGCTCCACTGCGCGGTCGTCCATGCCGTCGCTGCGCAGCAGCGGGATCATCGCGGGCAGGTTCACCGACCCCGACGGTCCGAAGCAGCCGTAGCAGCCGCGGCCGTACGCCGGGCAGATCGCCCCGCATCCGGCGTGCGTGACCGGGCCGAGGCAGGGCGTGCCGTGGGCCACGGTGACGCATACCGTGCCGCGGCGCTTGCACTCGAAACACACGCTGTGGTCCGGGACGTCGGGCCTGCGGCCGGCCAGGAAGGCGGTGATCACCTCGAGGAGCTGACGCCGGTCGATGGGGCAGCCGCGCAGTTCGAAGTCGACGTCCACATGGGCCGACACGGGGGTCGAGGTGGCGAGGGTCGAAATGTAGTCGGGGCGGGCGTAGACGGTCCGCGTGAACTCCTCCACGTCGGCGAAGTTCCGCAGCGCCTGGATGCCCCCGGCGGTGGCGCACGCCCCGATGGTGACCAGGGAGCGGGACTGGGCGCGGATCTCCCGCACCCGCGCGGCGTCCTCGGGCGTGGTGACCGACCCCTCGACCAGGGTCAGGTCGTACGGCCCCGGTGTCACCGCGCCGGACGCCTCCAGGAAGTGGGCGATGCGTACCTTCCCCGCCAGCGCGAGGAGTTCGTCCTCGCAGTCCAGCAGGGTGAGCTGGCAGCCGTCGCAGGAGGCCAGCTTGAACACCGCGAGCGTGGGCGCCGATGCCGGCGCGGGCGCGGTCATCTCACAACTCCCTCACGGCGAGCAGGGATTCGGCCCGGTCCCAGGCGATCACCGGTCCGTCGCGGCACAGCAGCACGCCGCCCAGCTGGCAGTGGCCGCACGCCCCGGTGGCGCAGCGCATGTTCCGCTCCAGCGAGACGCCGACCCGGTGCGCCGGCAGCCCACGGTGCAGCAGGTCGCGGGCGGTGGCGCGGATCATCACCTCCGGGCCGCAGACGAAGGCCGCGGTGTTGCGGGGCTCGAACCGTACGCCGTTCAGCAGCGTGGTGACCACTCCCACGCGGCCCCGCCAGCCCGGCCCGGGACGGTCCACGGTGACCTGGCAGTGCGGCGGTCCGGGGGAGGCCGTCCAGGCGCGGAGCCGGTGGGCGTAGAGGAGGTCGCCGGGGGTCCGCGCGCCCACCAGGAGGTTCAGCCGGCCGTAGGCGTGCGGTGCGGCCAGTGCGGCCAGGACCACCGGCCGCAGTGGGGCGAGACCGATCCCGCCCGCGATGACCAGCAGGTCGCGGCCCGCCGCCCGGTCGAGGTCCCAGCCGGTACCGAAAGGGCCGCGCAGCCCCACCTGGGCGCCGGGGCCCAGCGCGCACAGCGCCGCCGACACCGCTCCGACCGAGCGGATCGTGTGGGTCACCTCCGGGCCGTCCACGCGGGACACCGAGACGGGGATCTCCCCGACCCCGAAGGCGTACACCATGGCGAACTGACCGGGAGCGAAGGGCGCGAGAGCTCCCGGGCCCGCCGGAGCGAGCGTGAGACTGACCGAGTCGGCCGTCTCACGGCGGGTCCGGAGGACCCGGTAGGGCACCGGGAGCTCGCTCATCACCTGCCTCCGCTGCCGTAGGGGGCGTACAGGTCCAGCAGGCGGATCCGGGCCGAGTGCAGCCGGTGCGCGACCACCCGTCCGACCCAGACGGCGATCGCGCGGCCGAATTCCGGATCCCGCTCGCACAGCTCCCGCACCGCCCCGGCGTCGAACTCGTGGGCCCGCACCGGACTCATGGCCTCGGCGCCCAGCTGCCAGACGTACGGCGGGAAGTGCCAGGACCAGCCGACCAGTTCGCCGTGGCCCAGCGACTCGATGACCGCGGCGCGCCGGCCGGGGACGTGCAGGTCGAGGGCGACGGTCCCGGTCTTGATGATCCAGAACCGGTCGGCGTGCCGGCCCTCCTCGAACAGACGGGTGCCCACGTCGAAGGAGACCTCGTGGGCGAGGGACATCAGCCGGTCCCGGTGTTCGGCCGGCAGGGCCGCGGTCAGAGTGGTGGTGGAGGTCATCGCACCTGCTCCTTTCGTTCCTGCCGCCGCAACCGGTCGGCGAGTTCGTCGTGCAGTGCCGCGGCTTCCTCGGTGATGTCGATTCCGACCGGGCACCACGTGATGCAGCGTCCGCAGCCCACACAGCCGGAGCTGCCGAACTGCTCGTACCAGGTGGAGAGCTTGTGGGTGAGCCACTGGCGGTAGCGGCTGCGGGGCGAGGCCCGGACCGGGCCGCCGGGCAGATGGGAGAAGTCCAGGTCGAAGCAGGAGTCCCAGCGCTGCCACCGCTCGGCGTGGTCGCCGGTGAGGTCGGTGACCTCCTCCGTGGTGGTGCAGAAGCAGGTGGGGCACACCATGGTGCAGTTGCCGCAGGTCAGACAGCGGGCGGCCACGTCGTCCCAGCGGTCGGCCGTCAGGGACTCACCCATCAGGGTGCGCAGGTCCACCGGCGGCATGGCCCGGCCCATACGGTCCCGGGCGGCGTCCACCGCCTCCCGGGCCGCGCCCTCCGTCCCGGGGTCGGCCGGGCGGTGCGGGATCCGGGAGAGGAGCTCGTCCCCGGCCGCGCTGCCGGCCCGGACCAGGAAGCGGTGCCCGGACGCGTCCACGAGCTCCGTCAGCGCCAGGTCGAAGCCGGCGTCGGCGGCCGGACCGCCGCCCATGGAGACGCAGAAGCAGGTGGCGCCGGGCTCGGTGCACTCGGCGGCGATCAGGAAGGCCCCCGTACGCCGTTCGCGGTAGCCGTCGTCCTGGTAGCGGCCGCCGGTCAGCACCCGGTCCTGGACCGCGATGGCCCGCAGGTCGCAGGGCCGTACCCCCAGGAAGGCGTAGGACGGCGGCGCGGGTCGCTCCCCGGTCACCGACAGCTCCCCGTCCGCCGTGCGGTCGACGCTCCACAGCTTCTCCCGCTGCGGGTGCAGGAACGTCTTCCAGGACTGCGGGCCGGCGCTGTGCGCGAAGGCGGCGCCGTCCGCCCGGCGCACCAGGCGGTAGCGGCCCGCCTCCACCTCGGTGCCCCAGCCGAAGGGCAGCTCGTCGGCCGACGTCAGCTCGGCGAGGACGACGGCGCCGTCCCGCACGGTCGGTCCGACGACCGTGCGTCCCTGCGCGCCCAGCGCCTTGATCAGGGCGTCCAGACCGGTCCGGTCCAGCACGGCGGTCGTGCGGCTGTCTGTCATCGTTCCCCTCCGCAAGGCATGGGGGCTGCTGCCTTCAGCCTCTGCCAGGGCGGGCCGCGCCGCCACGGGCCGCCCGGTCCCCGGCCGGGGGTCCTTCGGCCCCAGTGCGGGCGGCGGGCACCGGGAACCGGCTCCGGCGTGCGGGGGCGGGCGGCGAGGGCCGGGTTCCGCTCCCGTCCGGGGCCATGCGTGGACGGGAAGGACCACCCGCTTCTCGCGGATCCGGATTGCGCGGTGCGCGGCCGGTGGTGCCGCTTCCCCGCGTCCTTCAGGGGTCCTTCCCGTCACATCCAGCACACCACACCGGCTGCCGCGGTACCAGGGCCGTTCGGCCCCAAAGCGGCCCTGGTACGGCTCGCCGGGGCGGCCCCTAGCCGAAGTAGGCCGCGCGCATCAGCCGTTCCATGTCGGCCAGCATGGGCATCCGGGGATTGGCCGGCGCGCACTGGTCCTCGTAGGCGTTGAGCGCCTGCTGGGGGAGCGCCCGGAGGAAGGCCTGCTCGTCGATGCCGAGGGCCTGGAACGCCGGCTCGATACCGACGGCGTCCCGCAGCTCCTCCACGGCGCGGGCGAGGGACTCCACGCCCTCCTGCGGGGTGGCGGCGGGCAGGCCGAGCGCGTGGGCGATCTCCTGGAAGCGTTCGGGTGCGCGGTAGTTCTCGTACTTGGGCCAACCGGTGAGCTTCGTGGGCACGGTGCCGTTGTAGCGGATCACGTGCGGCAGCAGGATCGCGTTGGTGCGGCCGTGCGCGACGTGGAACGTGGCGCCGAGGGTGTGCGACATGGCGTGGACGATGCCGAGGAAGGCGTTGCCGAAGGCCATGCCCGCGATGGTGCCGGCGTTGTGCATCTTCTCCCGGGCCTCCGGCCGCCCGGCACGGTCGTTCACCGCGGCCTCGATGTTGCCGAAGATCAGCCGGATGGCGTGCAGGGCGAGGCCGTCGGTGAAGTCGTTGGCGTAGACGGACACGTACGACTCGATGGCGTGGGTCAGGGCGTCGAAACCGCTGTCGGCGGCCAGGGCCGGGGGCAGGGCGGTGGTCAGCAGCGGGTCGACGATGGCCACGCTCGGGGTGAGCGCGTAGTCGGCCAGTGGGTACTTCTTGCCGGTCGCCGGGTCGGAGATGACGGCGAACGGGGTGACCTCCGCACCGGTGCCGGACGTGGTGGGGACGCACACCAGGCGGGCCACCTTGCCCAGGGTCGGGAAGCGGAACGCACGCTTGCGGATGTCGGAGAACTTCTGCCGCATGTCGGCGAAGTCGACGTCCTCACCCGCGGCCTGGCGCTCGTACAGCAACCACATCACCTTGGCGGCGTCCATGGGCGAGCCGCCGCCGAGGGCGATGATCGTGTCCGGGCGGAAGTCGCCCATCAGGCGCGCCCCGCGCCGCACCGAGTCGATGCTCGGCTCCGGCTCCACATTGTCGATCACCTGCACGGTCACCGGCTCGCGCCGGCGCTGCAGGACGCGGGTGACCCGGTCCACGAAGCCGAGCCGGGTCATGGTGGCGTCGGTGACGATCGTGACGCGGTGGACGTCCGGCATGGAAGCCAGGTAGCGGATGGACTGCGGCTCGAAGTAGATCTTGGGCGGCACCTTGAACCACTGCAGGTTGTTGCGGCGCACGCCCACCCGCTTGACGTTCAGCAGCTGGGCGGCGGAGACGTTGTTGGACACCGAGGTGCTGCCCCAGGAGCCGCAGCCCAGGGTCAGCGACGGCAGCAGGCTGTTGTAGATGCCGCCGATCGCGCCCTGCGAGGAGGGGGCGTTGACGATGATCCGGACCGTCTTCATGCGCCTGCCGTATGCCTCCGCGAGCGCGGGATCCTCGGTGTGGATGACGGCACTGTGGCCCTGGCCGTGGAAGGCGACCATGTCGGCGGCCAGGTCGAAGCCCCGCCGCTCGTCCTCGGCGCGCAGCACGGCCAGGACGGGGCAGAGCTTCTCCCGGGTCAGCGGCTCGTCCGGACCGACCCGTTCGGCCTCCACCAGGATGATCGAGGTGTCCTCCGGCACGGCGAACCCGGCCTGCCCGGCGATCCAGGCCGGAGAGCGCCCGACGGCGGCGGAGTTGACGCGGGGCTCGCAGGCGCCGTCCGCGCCGCCGGCGGCGGGGAAGAGGAAGGCCTCCAGCTTGGCCTTCTCCTCGGGCGTGGCCACGTGGGCGTGCAGCGCGCGGAACTCGGCCAGCGCCTCGTCGTAGATCCCGGTGTCGAGGATGACGGCCTGCTCGGAGGCACAGATCATGCCGTTGTCGAACGACTTGGACAGCACCAGGTCGTTGACGGCCCGGCGCAGCCTGGCGCTGTGGTGGACGTAGGCCGGGACGTTCCCGGCGCCCACGCCGAGAGCCGGCTTGCCCGCCGAGTAGGCGGCCCTGACCATGGCGTTGCCGCCGGTGGCCAGGATCAGTGAGACGCCCGGATGGTGCATCAGCGTGCGGGTGGCCTCGACGGACGGGGACTCGATCCACTGGACGCAGTGCTCCGGCGCCCCCGCGGCCACGGCGGCGTCGCGCACGATGCGGGCCGCCTCGGCGCTGCAGCGCTGGGCGGAGGGGTGGAAGGCGAAGACGACGGGGTTGCGGGTCTTCAGCGCCATCAGGGCCTTGAAGATGGTGGTGGAGGTCGGGTTGGTCACCGGTGTCACCGCGCACACCACACCCACCGGCTCGGCGATCTCGACCATGTCCTCGATGTCGTCGCGGGCGATGACGCCGACGGTCTTCATCGGACCCATGCTGTGCGTGACGTGCTCGCAGGCGAACATGTTCTTGGCGGCCTTGTCCTCGAAGACCCCCCGCCCGGTCTCCTCGACCGCCAGGCGCGCCAGCGCGGTGTGCCGGTCCAGGGCGGCGACCGAGGCCTTCTTGACGATGTGGTCCACCTGCTCCTGGGTCAGCCCCTCGTAGTCCGCGAGCGCCTTGAGACCGTCCGCCACCAGCCGGTCCACGGCGATCACGATGTCGGTGGGCGCCTCGACGGCGGCCCCGGTGCCGGGGCGTGTCGTGGCGCCGGCCTCGGTCTCCGGGGGTGTCGCGGGGTCGGCCTCGGTCTCCGGGGGTGTCGTGGCGGTGGTCCCGGCCTCGGGCGGTGTCGCGGTGGCGGCCCCGGTCCCGGGGCGGGTCGCGGCGGTGTCCTCGGTCTCCGCGGGTGTCGTGGCGGTGTCCTCGGTCTCCGGGGGTGTCGTGGCGGTGACCCTGCTCCTGGCCGGTGCCTTGGCGGCGGCCTTGGTCTCGGTACCGGCGTTCTGTCGGGTCATGGCGATGAGCCTCCACTGTCGGGTGCCGCCGCACATGCGGGGCGGCGCAAGGACGGGAGCGACACCGCGGGGGATCGGTGCCACTCCCTGATCCCACTGTCGTCCCGGCCGGGGCGCCGATCCAGGCGCCGATGGTCCCCTCCGGGGCCCGTGCGGCCCGGGCCGGATGGCCGGACGGCCGAGGTCCTCAGGGGCCGCATCCGCCGACCGCCGGTACCTCTGCCCGCCCCGGCCCGGCCCGGGCCGGATGGCCGGACGGCCGAGGTCCTCAGGGGCCGCATCCGCCGACCGCCGGTACCTCTGCCCGCCCCCGCCCGGCCCGCATCCGCCGGTCCGCCGTCCGCCGCCCGACGGGCTCCAGGGCCCAAGGGGCCCCCGAGTGGGCCGCGCGGCCCTTGGGCCCATGGGGTGGCGGTGGGCAGGCTGGATGGGCAGGAGGGTCCATCGGGTCGGATTGCGGAAGGCACGTCATGCTTCGGAATGTCGCGGCAGGGGTCGACGGAACGCCGGAAAGCCTCGCGGCCGCCCACTGGGCGGCGCAGGAGGCCCTGCGCCGTGGGGTCGCGCTGAGTCTCGTGCACGCCTGGCGCAGTCACCCGCGTCCGGCGCCGTACGTCCCGCTGGGCAGTACCGAGCACCAGTGGGCCGAGCAGCTGCTGAAGGAGGCGGTGGACAGTGTTCGCGCCGCCCATCCCGTGCTGGGCATCTCAGCCCGCACGGTGTGCGAGGCGCCGGTCCCCGCGCTGCTCACGGCGGCGGAGGAGGCGGAGCTGCTGGTGCTGGGCTCGCTCGGCCTCGGCGGCCTGGCCGGCTTCGTGACCGGCTCTGTGTCCCAGCGGGTGGTGGGCCGGTGCACACGCCCGGTGGTGCTGGTGCGGGCGGGGCAGAGCACCGCCGACGAGCACCTGCCCGCGGTGGACGGTGTCGCCCCGGAGGAGATTCCCGAGATCCCCTTCCGCGCGGTCGTCCTCGGTCTCGACCTCAGTCAGCCCTGCGACGAACTCCTCGAGTTCGCCTTCGACGCCGCCCGGCGGCGCGCGGCCGACCTGCGTGTCGTCCACGTCTTCAAGGCCCCGTCGGGCCCGGTCCCCGGTCCGGGTGGGCCCGCGGCAGAGGAAGAGGCCCTCGTAGCGGCCCTGCGTCCCTGGCGCGGGAAGCACCCGGACGTCTCCGTGACCGAGACGGTCGTCGAAGGACGCGCGGGCGCGGAACTGGTCCGGGCCGCCACCGGCGCCGGTCTCGTCGTCGTGGGGCGCCGGACCGGCACCGGTCGCGCCGGACCCGGTCCCCACATCGGCCCCGTCACGCACGCCGTCCTGCACCACGTCCACTGTCCCGTCGCCGTCGTCCCGCACCCCTGATCGGGCACTCGGCCGTCAGGCAAGGGCCGTTCACGGCCTCGAGCCGGACCGTTCGGCTCAAGCGCCGCCCCGCGCCGCGCAGTTCGCTGGAAGTGAGCCGAACGACGGCGAACCGAGGGGAGCGATGACAGTGGGTACGAGTCTCACACCGGAGTTCTGGGAGCGGTTCGCGCTCCTGCTGTTCGCGGCCATGGGCGTGACGTTCGCCCTCACCGCCGCCCTGGACGCGCTCGCCGTCCGGCTGCTCGGCCGTCGCGCGCACCGGCCGCCGGGCCGGTCCGCGCACCGGCCGGAGCGGGCCGGGCACCACAGCCGCACCTCCGTCGGCTGCTGAGGGCATCCGCACACGGGTGCACAGTCAGCCGTGCGACCGTACGGAGATACGGCGGTGCACGGATGCGCCGGTGCACGGATGCGCCGGTGCACGGATGCGCCGGTGCACGGATGCGCCGGTACGGCGAACCGCGAGGCGGTTCCCCTCGGTCCCGACCCGATCCGAGGGGAGCCGCCTCGCGGCTGAGTGCTGCTTCTCGTTGGTCCGGATTGGTCCGGACTGATCCGGACTGATCCGGACGTCCGTTCACAGCCCGCGCAGCCAGTCGTCGGCCACGCCGTGCAGGGCCTGTTCGGCCGGCTTCAGGCGCGAGTCGTCGAGCCGGTACGTCAGGTGGTCGACGACGTCCACGACACCGTCCAGCCTGCTCGTCATGCCGAGCGCGACGGGGATGTCACTGCGCCGCTCCAGCTCCCCGGTGAGCGTGACCACGCCGTCCTCGACCGTGGTGTCGACGATCCGCGGGGTCAGCCACAGCGTGTTCACGAGCACCTCCCGCTGCACCTCCCGCCGGATCTCGTCGTCCGTGCGCAGGAAGACCCGCAGCAGGTCGCGGCGAGTGACGATGCCCAGCAGCCGGTTCTCCTCGTCCACCACGGGCAGTCGCTCGATCCGGTGCCCGGCCATCAGCCGGGCGGCCTGGGAGACGGTGGCGCCGGCGCGCACGGTGACCGCGGGCGCCGACATCACCTGGCCGGCCGTGCCCGCCCGGCCGCCGCCCGGACCCCGGCGCACCCGGTGGCCCAGCCCGTGCAGCCGGCCGCTCCAGCCGTCCCGGGCCCGGTCCGGCCGGGGCGGGCGGGCCTGGCGGAGCATGAGGTCCGTCTCGGAGACCACACCGAGGACCCGGCGGTCCTGGTCGATCACCGGCATCCCGCTGACGTGGTGGTCCTCGAGCCTGCGTACCACTTCCTTGAACGGCGTGTCGCGGTCGGCGGTGACGACGTCGCACGTCATCACGGCGCCGATCCTCGTGGCCTTCATTGCTGGTCCTCCTCGCTCGGTTCGCTCGGTTTCCATCGGTTCCCCGGCCCGTCGTGGTCCGGGTCAGCGCAGCCGGCGCAGATACGGGTCGTGGGGGTGCCGCGGCACCAGCCGCACCCGGACGTCGAGCGCGGTGACCCCGTGCGGTCCGGCCAGCACCGGGTTCAGGTCGGCCTCGGCGAGCTGTGGCAGGTCGCAGGCCATCCGGGACAGGCGGTGCAGCAGCTGCTCCAGGCCCTCCAGGTCGACGGCCGGGGTGCCGGCGTAGCCGAAGAGCAGCGGGGAGCAGCGCGGTGAGGTGATCAGTTCGCGCACATCGCGGTCGGTGAGCGGGGCGAGCCGGCCCGCGTGGTCGGCGAGCAGCTCGGTCGCCGTGCCGCCGAGCCCGAAGACCACCAGCGGTCCGAACACCTCGTCCTGCACCACACCGGCGAACAGCTCCGTGCCGCGCTCGGCGAGGGGCTGGACCACCACGCCGGTGAGCCGGTCGCCGAACCGGGTGACCAGGTCCCGGTGGGCGGCCCTGACCTGGGAGGCGTTCTGCAGATCGAGATGGAGGGCGTGCTGCTCGCTCTTGTGCAGCAGGCCGGGCCAGTGCGCCTTCAGCACGACACGTCCGTCGGGGCCGGCCAGCCGCCCGGCGGCCGCGACCGCCTCGTCCTCGTCGCGGGCCCAGGCCCACTCGATCTGCGGGATGCCGTAGCAGCCGAGGAGTTCGGCGGTGGCCCGCGGGTCGAGCCAGCCGCCCTCGGGTTCGGCGGCCAGGAAGGTCGCGACGAGCGCCCTCGCCCGATCGCTGTCCACGTCCGTCAGTTCCGCCACGGAACCGGGCAGTTGGGCCAGCCAGTGGGCACGGGCTGCGGCGTGTGCCAGGGCGCGGGCGGCGTCCTCCGCATCGCAGTAGGCGGGCACCCTGCCTCCGCCGTGCGCGTCGAGCAGCTCGACCCGGGCCGCCTGCGCGGGCAGGACCGCGGCGACCGGCCGGGGCCGCGGGCCGGGTTCGCCGGTCAGCGCCCGGACCAGGTCCTCGCCGGTCGCCGAGGCGATCGCCGTCGGCACGAGCACCACCAGGACGGCGTCGACCGCACCGTGCCGGGCCAGCCGCCGCACACAGGCGCGCAGCTGCTCCTCGCCGACTGCCGCGGTGGCGTCCACCGGGTTGGTGGCGGTGGCTCCCTCGGGCAGCAGGGCGAGGAGCTCGTCCACCAGGCCGGCGGCCAGCGGCGGCACCACGAGCCCCGCGTCCGCGCACGCGTCGGCGGCGAGCACGCCCGCCCCGCCCGCGTTGGTGACCACGGCGACCTTCGTGCCCGTCGGCAGCGGCTGGGAGTGCAACAGGGCCGCCGCGTCGATGAGTTCGCCGATCGTCCGGGTGGCCGTGACCCCGGCCTGGGTGAACAGCGCCTGCCGGGTCATCGTGCGGGTGGCGGCCGCCGCCGTGTGCGAGGCCGCGGCCCGGCGCCCGGCCTCGGAGCGGCCCGCGTCCACGGTCAGCACAGGCATCGTTCGGGCCACCCGGCGGGCGGTACGGGAGAAGGCACGCGGGTTGCCGAAGGACTCCAGGTGGAGCAGCGCCAGGTCGGTGTGCTGGTCGCCCTCCCACCACTGCAGCATGTCGTTGCCGCTGACGTCGTACTTGTCGCCCAGCGAGACGAAGCTCGACACGCCGATGCCCAGCCGGGCCAGCCCGTCGAGCAGGGCGATGCCCACCCCGCCGGACTGCACGGCGACACCGGCCGTGCCGGGCCCCGGATGCCGGGCGGCGAAGGTGGCGTCCAGGCGGACCGCGTCCTCGGTGTTGGCCAGCCCCAGGCAGTTGGGGCCCACCAGCCGCATCCCGTAGCGGCGGCACGCGCCGGTCAGGACGCCCGCCTGGTGGGCGTCGAGACCGGCCGTGACGACCAGCAGGGCGCCCACGCCGGCCTTCCCGCACTCCTCGGCCACCTCGGGCACGGCGGCGGCGGGGACGGCGACGACGGCGAGTTCGGGCACCTGCGGCAACTCGGCGACGGACGGGAACGCCCGCACCCCGGCGACCGAGACCGCCTCGGGGTGCACGGCGAACAGCCGCCCGGTGAAGGACCCGGTGCGGATGTTCCGCAGGACTGCGCGCCCGACCGACCCCGGCCTGCGGCCCGCGCCGATCACCGCGACGGACCGGGGCCGCAGCAGCGGCCGCAGGCTGACCACGTCGGCGAGCCGGCCACGGGTGTCCACGGCCCGCAAATAGTCCTCGTCCTCGGTGAGTTCGACCACGCAGTGCACCTCGGGGCCGTCGTAGCGGCGGGTGACGCGCAACCCGAGGTCGTGGAAGACCTTGAGCACGTCGTGGTTCTCCGCCAGCGCGTCGGCGGTGAACGTGGTGACGCCCGCCGTGCGGGCGGCGTCCGCGAGGTGTTCGAGCAGCAGCGTGGCCACCCCGCGGTGGTGCCAGTCGTCGGCGACGGCCAGCGCGACCTCGGCCGCGGTGCCGTGCGGCTCGGCCTCGTACTCGGCCAGTCCCACCAGCCGGCCGGCGTGCTCGGCGGCCAGGGCGCGGTAGCCGGGGCGCGGCGGGCCGGCCACCCGGTCGGCGGCCTGCCCGGCGGAGGCACGGCTGACGGAGAAGAACCGCAGCCTGAGATTGTCGTCGGACATCTCCTCGTACAGGCGCAGCACCTCGTCGTGGTCGCCGGGGCCCGCCCGCCGTATGCGGACCGTGGTGCCGTCGGTCAACAGGGCATGCACCGGCGATTGCTGATTGTCGGTCATCTCACGCTCTCCCTCCGGGCGATGGGGTTCAGCGTGCTGGCGACGGTTCCTGGACCACAGGGGCCGAGCGGTCCCGGAGCCGGGCCCGAGCGGCCCTCACCGCCCCTCCGCGCGGTCCGGCAGCGGCTCGCCCAGCTCGCCCCGCACCGCGTCCGCCATGGCCCGCAGCACGTCGAGGGTGCGCTCCGCCTCCGCCTCGTCGACCTCGGTGATGGCGAAGCCGACGTGCACGACGACGTACGTGCCGACGTCCGCACCAGGGGTGTAGGCGAGGCACACCTCGCGGCGTACACCGCCGAAGTCGACCGTGCCCATCCGTACGCCCGCCTCCTCGCGGACCTCGCTGATCCGGCCGGGGATGCCCAGGCACATCGCGTTCACTCCTCCCGGGACAGCAGGGCGGAGGCCACCGCCGCCTGCCCGTAGCTGATGCCGCCGTCGTTGACCGGGACCGCGTGTCCGGTCAGGACCCGCAGCCCCCGGGCGCGCAGCAGCCGGCTCACGTCGGCCAGCAGGCGCCGGTTCTGGAAGCAGCCGCCGCCCAGACACACCGTGCGCGGACCGCCGGCGGCGACGACCCGCCCCACCAGCGCGTCGGTGACCTCGGCGACGGTGGCGTGGAAGGCGGCGGCCGACCGCGCCACCGGGGTGCCGGCGGCGAGCCCTTCGAGCAGGGCGGCGAGCGTGGGCGAGGGGTCGTACACCCACAGGCTCCCCGCCCGGGTCAGCCGCCAGGGCAGCGCGGGCACCCGCAGGTCACCGGCCGCGCTCTCAAGGGCGAGGGCCGCCTGACCCTCGTAGGACACCGTGTCCCCGAGGCCGAGCAGGCTCGCCACGGCGTCGAACAACCGGCCCGCGCTGGAGGCCTGCGGGCAGTTGACGGACCGCTCCACCATGGCCCGGACCGCGCGCACCTCGCGTGCCGGCAGACGGCCGGTGAAGGGCAGGGCCGGCCCGGGGCCGGGCCGCGGCCCGCCCAGCGGCTCCGCTCCGAACAGGTAGCCGAGCGCCATCCGGGCCGGGTGCCGGACCGCGGCCTCCCCGCCGGGCAGCGGGGCCCGCGCGAAGCGGCCCACCCGGCGGTAGCCGGTCAGGTCGGCCACCAGGATCTCGCCGCCCCACAGGGTGCCGTCGTCGCCCAGCCCCAGGCCGTCGTAGGCCACGCCGACGAAGGGCCCGGTCAGCCGGTGCTCGGCGGCGACCGCGGCGACGTGCGCGTGATGGTGCTGCACGGCGATCCGGCGCGTGACGGGCAGCCCGCGCGCCCACTGCGTGGACAGGTACCCCGGGTGCAGGTCGTGCGCGACGGCCGCGGGCTCGATCCCGGTCAGCCGCGCCAGATCCGCGTACGCCGCCTCGAACGCCTCGTACGTCGTCGCGTCGGCCAGGTCCCCGGTGTGCGGCCCGAGATGAGCCCGGCCGCGCTCGGCGAGAGTGACCGTGTGTTTGAGCTGAGCCCCGGCCCCCACCAGGGGGAGAGCGGCGGGAGCCGGGAGCGCGAGGGGTGCGGGCGCGTAGCCCCGGGCGCGGCGCAGCATCAGCGGGGTGCGCCGTACCACCTGGACGACCGAGTCGTCGTAGCGGGCGCGGATCGGCCGGTCATGGCTCAGGAACCCGTCGACGACCCCCGAGAGCCTGCTGTGCGCCTCGGCGTCGTCGGTGGCGATGGGCTCACCGGACAGGTTCCCGCTGGTGACCACCAACGGCCGCCCCAGCTCGCGCAGCAGCAGGTGATGCAGCCCGGTGGTCGGCAGGAAGAGCCCGACGCGGTCGGTGCCCGGGTGGACCGACGGCGCGAGGGCGGGGTCGGTGACCGGGTCGTCCGGGGGGACGGCGGCGGTACGGGCGGGGTTGGTGCGGGGTTGGTCCGGAGGGATGGCGGCGCGGGCGGGGTCGGCGCCCGGTTGGTCCGGGGGGACCGGTCCGCGGTCGGTGCGCGGGTGGTCCGGTGAGCTTCGGGCGGTGTCGCGCGGCGTCGGCAGCGGACCCAGGGGGGCCGGCGCAGACGGGACGGCGGCGCCGGCCGCCCGGCGCGCCGGCCGGGGAGACGTCCGGCGCGGCGTACGGGCGGCGAGCAGCACCACGGGCCGCTGCGGCGAGACGAGCACCGCCTCCTCGGTGCGGCTGACGCGCGCGAGCCGCCGTGCGTCGGCGAGATCGCGCACCATGACCGCGAACGGCTTGGCCGGCCGGCGCTTGCGGCGGCGCAACTCGGCCACCGCCGCGGGGTCGGTGGCGTCGCACACCACCTGGTAGCCCCCGAGCCCCTTCACCGCGACGATCCCACCCGACGCGACGACCGCCACGGCCGCCCGCAGCGCCTCCTCGCCCACGACCTCCCGCTCCGCCGGGCCGTCACCCCGGGTCCGCGCCCGCGCCTCGTGCCAGGCGAGCCGGGGCCCGCAGGCCGGGCAGGCGAGGGGTTCGGCGTGGTAGCGCCGGTCCGTGGGGTCGGTGTACTCGGCCCGGCACGCGGGGCACAGGGCGAAGTGGCGCATCGTGGTGCGCTCGCGGTCGTAGGGGAGGGCCTCGACAACGGTGGCGCGGGGCCCGCAGTCGGTGCAGTTGATGAAGGGATGGCGGTGGCGGCGGTCCGCCGGGTCGAACAGTTCGCGCAGGCAGGCCGCGCAGATGGCCGCGTCCGGCGGGATCTCGCGGGGCGCGGCGGAGGGTTCCGTACCGCTGGGCCGTACGAGGAAGCCGTCGTGCGGACCGGCGGCGTCACCGGGAGCCCGGGTGACCTCGACGCGGCGGACCGCCGACAGCGGCGGCGGGTGCTTGCGCAGGCTCGTGACCAGGTCGCGCAACGCGGCCGGGCGGCCGGAGGCGACCAGTTCGACATGGCCGTCGACGTTGCGCACCCAGCCGTCCAGACCGAGCGCGGTCGCTCTCCGGTGGACGTAGGGCCTGAAGCCCACGCCCTGCACCCGTCCGAAGACCTGCACCCGCCGGGTGATCCGCTCGCTCATGGCACGTCCTCACGCCCGGCGGTGGCCGTGTGTGCCCGGTACCGCGCGATCTCCGCCGCCACACGGTCCGCCAGCGGCTCAACCTGCGCCGCGACCGGGGCCGACAGGCCGGTGCCCTGCGTGTGGTCGGCGCCCTCCACGGCGTACACCACCAGGCGCCGGGGCAGCCGGTCCAGTACGCGGGAGAGCTCGACGGCCTCGCCCAGGCCCAGGCCGTGCGAGCTGGTCGTCCCGGCGTGTGGCAGCCGGGTGTCGTCCAGGGCCAGCCGGTGCACACGCCCGGGATGGCAGGGCTCGGCGTGCGCGGCGTCGACGACGACCGCGAGGCCCGCGTTCTCCCACAGCCCGAGCAGCCGCGCCGGCTCGCCGTCGCTCGTCTCCAGGACGGTGCCGGGCGGCAGCGGACGGTCCGGCGGGCGCTGCCGGAGGCTGGCCAGCACGGCCCAGCCCACACCGTCGTCGCGGCGGAAGGCGTTCCCGACGCCGACGACCACGATCCGCGGGGACACAGCCATCTTTCCGCTCCCTCACTCGGGCCGTGCGATCAGCCTGGCCCCTGAGCGCACCCGCCGGGATGGGCCGAACGTCCCCGGAAGGGGCCGAATCGCCCTCGCGCTCGCCAGCGCCGGGTGCGACCGTGGCAGCGGGACCCAATTGCCGCACGACGCGGCAACCCTGCGAAAGGCGGTGAGGACGATGGAACTGCCCCTGGTCGTGGGCGTCGACGGATCGGATTCGAGCCTGACGGCGGTCGACTGGGCCGTGGACGAGGCCGCCCGGCACGGGATGCCGCTGCGACTGGTGTACGCCTCCCTCTGGGAGCGCTACGAGGGCGCCGTCCCCTCGGGCAGCGTGGGCCGTCCCTCCGAGCAGGTGATGGCCGAGCATGTGGTCGCCTCCGCGGCGGAGCGGGCCCAGCGGCGCAACCCGGACGTTAAGGTGTCCACCGACATCATCCCCGAGGACGCCGTGACCGCCCTGCTCAACGAGGGCAACAACGCTTCGCTCCTGGTCACCGGCTCACGCGGCCGCGGAGAGCTGAAGGGGCTGCTCCTCGGCTCGGTCGGCCTGGCCGTGACGGCCCGGGCGCACTGCCCGGCGGTCGTGGTCCGCGGCGACCCGGCGGGCCTGGCCGGCACCCACGAGCGGATCCTGCTCGGCGCCGGCGAGTCCGACACCGGCGATGAGGCCGTCCGGTTCGCCTTCCGCGAGGCCGAGGCCCGCGGCTGCGTCCTGGACGTCGTACGGGCCTGGCGCACCCCCGCGTACGGGACGCCCGGCGGCGGCCCGCCGGCGGCCGGCGAAGCGGCCTCCGACTCCGAGGAGCGGGCCTCCGCCCTGCTTCAGGAACTGCTGCAGGACGCGATGGCCGGGCATCCGGACGTGCGGGTGCGCCCCGTCACGGTGGAAGGGCCGGCGCACAAGGTGCTCGTGGACCGTTCGGCCGCCGCCGACCTCGTGATCATCGGCGCCCGGCGCCGGGTGGGGCACTTCGGCCTCCAGCTCGGCCGGTCGAGCCACACGCTCCTGCACCACGCACAGTGCCCGGTGGCCGTCGTGCCGCAGCGGGTCTGACCGAGCGGTGGGGGCGGTGACGGCGGGGAGCTGGGCATACGACGGCTACGACCCCGCGCAGGAGCGACTGCGGGAGGCGCTGTGCACACTGGGCAACGGCTGCTTCGCCACCCGCGGGGCCCTGCCGGAGTGCGACGCGGACGACGTGCACTACCCGGGCACCTATGTGGCCGGCTGCTACAACCGGCTCGTCTCCCGCGTCGCCGGCCGGCGGGTCGAGAACGAGGACATGGTCAACCTGCCCAACTGGCTGCCGCTGCGCTTCCGCCTCGCGGACGGCCCCTGGCTGACCCCGGACACGGCGACCGTCCTGGCCCACCACCAGGTCCTCCACCTGGACTCGGGCCTGCTGGAGCGGCGTACCCGCTACGGGCTCGGCGACGGGCGGTCCCTGACCGTGCGCCAGCAGCGGATCGTACACATGGCCGACGCGCATCTGGCCGCCCTGCGCACCGAGTTCACCGCCGAGGGGTTCGCGGCGGACTTCGAGGTGGAGGCGGCCATCGACGGCGGCGTCACCAACGCGGGGGTACGGCGCTACCGGGACCTGGAGGGCCGGCACCTCACCCATGTGCACTCGGGCACCGCGGCCCCCGGCACGGTGTGGCTGCGCTGCCGGACCCGAACCTCCGACATCCGGGTCGGCATGGCCACCCGCCTGAGCGGAGACAAGGCGGCCGGAGCGGTCACCACCCGGCAGGAACACCCACGTGCCGTCCAGGAGATGCGCCTTCGCCTGGAGCCCGGCCGTACCGTCACCATCGACAAGACCGCCGCCCTGCACACCTCCCGCGACCCCGCCATCAGCGACCCGCTGCGCGCCGCGATCGACCGGGTGGGCGCGGCGCCCGGCTTCGAGGAGCTGCTGGAGAGCCATCTGACGGCCTGGGACCAGCTGTGGCGCCGGGCCGACATCGACGTCCCCGGCGAGCCCGGCCGCATCCTGCGGCTGCACCTGTTCCACGTGCTGCAGACCCTCTCCCCGCACACCGCCGACCTGGACGTCGGGGTGCCCGCCCGTGGCCTGCACGGCGAGGCCTACCGCGGGCATGTCTTCTGGGACGAGCTGTTCGTGCTGCCCTATCTGAACCTGCACTTCCCCGAGGTCTCCCGCGCCCTGCTCCGCTACCGCCACCGGCGCCTCGAGCAGTCCTGCTCGGCGGCCCGCGCGATCGGCCGGCGCGGCGCGATGTACCCGTGGCAGAGCGGCAGCGACGGCCGGGAGGAGACCCAGCGGCTGCATCTCAACCCCCGTTCGGGGCGCTGGCTGCCCGACCACTCGCACCTCCAGCGGCACGTCGGCTCGGCGGTCGCCTACAACGTGTGGCAGTACTGCGAGGCGAGCGGCGACGCCGAGTTCCTGCACACCAAGGGCGCCGAGATGCTGCTGCAGATCGCCCGCTTCTGGGCTGACTCGGCCAGCTGGGACGAACACCTGGGCCGGCACCGCATCCTGGGCGTGATGGGGCCCGACGAGTACCACGACGCCTACCCGGACGCCGACCGGCCCGGCCTGGACGACAACGCCTACACCAACGTCACGGCCGCCTGGGTCCTCACCCGCGCCCTGGAGGCCCTGGACATCCTGCCCGAGCCGCGGCGGCGCGAACTCGTCGAGCGCACCGGCCTGGACGGCGGCGAGCTCGAACAGTGGGAGGACGTCTCCCGCACGCTGTACGTGCCCTTCCACGACGGCGTCATCAGCCAGTTCGAGGGATACGGCGACCTGGCCGAACTCGACTGGGCCGGCTACCGCGAGCGGTACGGCGACGTCCGCCGCCTGGACCGGATCCTGGAGGCCGAGGGCGACACCGTCAACCGCTACAAGGCGTCCAAGCAGGGCGACGTGCTCATGCTCGGCTACCTCTTCTCGCCGGCCGAACTCCAGTGGCTGTTCGGCCGGCTGGGCCATCACCTGGACGAGGAGATCTGGTCGCGCACCGTCGACCACTACATCGCCCGCACCAGCCACGGCTCCACCCTCAGCGGCCTGGTGCACGGCTGGGTGCTGGCCCGCGCGCGCCGCGCCGAGGCGTGGACCTTCGTCCAGGAGGCGCTGCGGGGCGACATCGCCGACCTGCAGGGCGGCACCACCGGCGAGGGCGTCCACCTCGGCGCCATGGCCGGCACCCTCGACCTGGTCCAGCGCGGACTGACCGGCATGGAGACCCGCGAGGGCGCGCTGTGGCTCGACCCCGTTCCGGTGCCCGAGCTGTCCTCCTACGGCTTCGCCATCCGCTACCGGGGTCACTGGGGCGTACGGCTGCGGATGGAGCACAGCCGGGTCGAGATCGCCGTGCCCCGCTCCGACCGCTCCCCGATCGACGTGCGCCTGGCCGACCGCGACGTCTGCGTCCAGCCGGGCGAAACCTGCCACCTGGTGCTGCCCGACTGAGCCCCGCCATCCTGACGCCCGGCCGCCACTGGGTGCCGGCCCCGCCACTGGGTGTCGGCCCCGCCACTGGGTGTCGGCCCCGCCACTGGGTGTCGGCCCCGCCACTGGGTGTCGGCCCCGCCACTGGGTGCCGGGCGTGCGGCGGGGTGCCGGGCGTGCGGCTTGTCGGCCCCGCTACCGGGTGCCGGCTGTGTGGCTGGGTGTCGGCCGTGCTGCCGCGATCGGTCCGGTGGCGGGATCGGCCCCGCCACCAGGGGGCGGTCGGGTTGGTGGATGCCGGCCGTGCTGCCGTGCTGCCGGGCACTTGCCGGGCGGGCACTTGCCGTGCCGGTGGGCGTCGGCCGGGTCGCCGGGGTCGGTCCAGTCGCCGGGGTCGGGCCCGGTGGTGGGCAGGGCCGGTCGGCCCCCGGCAGGGACCTGGCAGCCCCTGCCCCGGCGCGCCGGGTGGCGCGACCCTGAAGGCGGGGAGCAGGCCGGGGGAACAGGTCCTCTTTTCGGGAGGTGGGCGTCATGCTTCCGCCCGTTGCCGCCGGTGTGGACGGCTCCGCCGAGAGCCTGGCCGCCGCCGAGTGGGCGGCCCGTGAGGCCGTACGCCGCGAGCGGGCGCTGCGGCTGGTGCACGCCCGGGACTGGCACCCCCGCCAGGAGGACGGCGTCATGGCCAACGCGGCCCAGCGGCACCTGGCCGGACGCGTTCTGCGCCAGGCCGCACAGCGGGTCCGCGTCGCCTGCCCCGACCTGAATCCGTACGAGGACCAGGTCGAGGGCCCGGCGACCGGGGCTCTGCTGAAGGCGGCCGCGGAGGCCGAGCTGCTGGTGCTCGGCTCGCGCGGCCTGAGCCGCCCCACCGGCTTCCTGGTGGGATCGGTCGCCCTCGGCGTGGTGGCCAGGGCCGTACGGCCCGTCGTACTGGTGCGGGCCGGCCTGCGGGCGGCGGACGAACACTTCCCCGCGGGCGACGCCGGCGCCGATGTGCGCCCCGGACACCGGGACGTGCTGCTCGGCGTCGACGCCGGCCACCCCTGCGAGGAGGTCCTCCGGTTCGCGTTCGAGGCGGCCCGCCTGCGCGGCGCCCGGCTGCGGGTCCTGTACGCCTGGCACTCGCCGACCCCGCTCGCCCTCGGCCCCAGTGCCGCCGCCGCGCTGGACGACCCCTGGCGGGCCGAGGAGGAGCTCGGCGCGGTGGACGCCGTACTGCGGCCGTGGCACGAGGAGTACCCCGGTGTGCGGGTTCTGGTGACCGCGGTGGGCGACCTGCCCTCGGCGGCCCTCGTGCGGGCGGCCACCGGAGCCGGGCTCGTGGTCGTCGGGCACCGCCTCGTCGAGCGGGCCGGACCGCCGTGCACCGGACCCGTCACACACGCCGTGATCCATCACGTCGGCTGCCCCGTGGCCGTCGTGCCCCATTTCTGACCCGGACAGGCCCCACACGCGGGCCAGGAGGTGACGGTCATGCGCAAACCGGTGGTGGCCGGAGTGGACGGTTCGCGCGAGAGCCTCGCCGCCGCCCACTGGGCGGCCAGGGAAGCCCTGCGACGGGGACTCCCGCTCCATCTCGTGCACGCCTGGGAAGGCCTGCCCGAGGAGGACACCCCGGCGCCACTGCCCGAGATGCGGGTGCCGCAGGCGCACGCGCGCCGGGTGCTGCGGTCGGCGGCCGACCGGCTCGACGAGCTCTACCCGCAGCTCACCATCACCACCGAACAGGTGTGCGAGGCCCCCGGACCCGCGCTGCTTCGGGCGGCGCGGGACGCCGAGCTGCTGGTCGTCGGCAGCCGGGGACAGGGCCAGGTCGGCGGGTTCGTCTCCGGCTCGGTCGCCCTGGCCACCGCCGCGCACGCCGAGCGCCCGCTGGTGCTGGTACGCGCCGGTGAGACCGCCGAGGCCGAACACCTGCCGGACGGCACCGGACGGCCCTCGGTGCGCACCGCCCACCGGGACGTGGCGGTCGCCGTCGATGTCGGCCGGCCGTGCGACGACGTCCTGGAGTTCGCCTTCCACGCCGCCGAACTGCGCCGCGCGCCCCTGCGCGTGCTGCACGCCTGGCACGTCCCGCTCACCCGGGGCGTCCCCGACGCCGACCAGCGCGCCCGCGTGAAGCGCGCGGCGGAACGCGAGGTCGCGGCACTCCTGGAGCCGTGGCGCGCGAAGTTCCCCACCGTGGTCGTCCAGGACACCCTCCACGAGGGCCGCGCGGCCCATGTGCTCGTGCGGGCCGCGAGCGGCGCGGGCCTGCTGGTGGTGGGCCGCCGCAGGAGGCGTACCGCGGTCGGCTCGCACACCGGTCCGGTCGCCCACGCCCTGATCCACCAGGTCGGCCGCCCGGTCGCGCTGGTGCCGCACGACTGACGCCGTACGTCCCCGGGGGCGCCCCACTCCCGAGCGGCCGCCCGCCGACCGAGCCACAGTCACCGAGTCACCGAGTCACCGAGTCACCGAGTCAGGGTGAGCGGCACGGTGTCGACGGTCACCGGGTGGCCGTCCTTGGGCGAGAGGTGGTACGCCTTCAGCAGGCCCGGACCGCCGCGCGCGCTCTTGTAGGGGAACGTCACGTCGAAGGTCCCGCGCGTGCCCGTCCCCGACGTGGCCCGGACACGGACGTCGGCGTCGGTGCGGCCGGCGGCGTCGGTGATCCGCAACCGGAAGACGGCCTCGAACATGCTGGCGCTGCCCCACACCCTGAGGGGGCTGCGGACGGTGTCCCCGCACATGGGCGACTCCACCAGGACCGCCGGGGCCAGATCCTCGAAGTCGGCCCGGACGACCGGCCCGTTGAGCGCGATCCCCTCGCCGCCGAACTGCCGTACCGGCTTGCCGTCGAGGGCGAAGCGGACCTTCTCCACCGAGGGGAACCGGGTCACGGTGAAGACGACCTGCGCGAGCCGTGCCCGCATGGACGGGCTGCCGTCGTCGTAGCGGCCCGACAGGTCGACGGTGGCGACGCGGTCGCGGACGACGACGGAGCGCAGCGCGGTACCCGACGGGATGGCCGTGGTGCGGCCGTGCGTGCGTTCGTACCGGGCGGGACCGGCCAGCAGGGCGCGCAGGACCCCGGCGGCGGTGGACGGACCGGTGACGGTGCGCGGCGCCGGCGAGACGTGCTCCCCGTGCAGGAAGTACACGCCCCTGCGGACACCGCGTGTTCCGCCGCTCCCGCCATTGCCGTTTAAGGGAAGGGGACTTGACGAGGTGTCCGGGGACGCCCCTGGCGAAGTGCCCGTCGTATGGCCCGAGGCGCCTCCCGGCGTGCTCCGCGGTGTGCCGGTCCCGGTCGTGGAACCCCGGGGGTGCCGGTGCCGGCCCCGGTGCCCGGGCCGGTGCCCGTCCCGCACGCGCCGACGAGCAGGAGCGGCAGCGCCAGTGCCGCGGTGCGCATCCACCGACGGCGCCCGCGCCGGCCGGGAGCCGGAGTCACAACGCTCGACCCGCTGTTCATGGCGGCCTCCTTCGCCCCACCGGCCAAGCGCCCCACCGGGCCGCCTGCCAGGGACCCGTTCGGTACTGCCGCAAGGGCCGTCCGGCGGGTCACGGCGCGAGCGAGAAGTAGTTCTCCTCCTCCTGCGTGAAGTGCAGCCGCAGCACGGTGTGCAGGCCGTACAGGCAGGCGCGCAGGTCCTCCAGCTGCTCGGGCGCCAGGGCGCCGCCGTCCGCGTCGGCGAGCGCCAGGTGGGTGGCGATGCGGCGGGCGAGCCGGTCGATCTCGGCGTGGGCGCGGCTCATGGTGGCGGTCGCCTCGGGGCCGCCGAGCGTGGGCCCGAGCGCCGGATAGAGCTGGTGCTCCTCGGCGTACTCGTGCGGCAGCAGCCGCTCGGTGAGCAGCCGGTGCACCTCGCGCACCGACGCCAGCGCCCGCGCCGGGCTGCCCTCGGTCAGCTGGGCGGCGGCGTCGCGTACGGCCTGCACCACGTCCTGGAGGTCGTCGTGCTCGGCGGCGAAGCGGTGGATGAGGGCCTCCGTGGCGGGTTCGAGGGGCGGCCGGGCGGCCTGGTCGACGCGCAGTGCGCGCAGGGCGTTGAGGATGACCGCGACGTCGATGCCCTCCTGCAGCAGTGCGCCCAGGGCCGGGGGCAGCAGTCCCATGGCGGCCGCGCCCATGGCCACGAGCGAGAGCAGCATCCCCCCGAGGGCGCTCTGCACCGCGATCCTGCGCGCGCGCACGGCGATCGCGGTGGCGTCCGCCAGCCGGTCCACGCGGTCGGTGGTGAGGACGACGTCGGCGGCCTCGGAGGAGGCGGTGGAACCGCGCGCCCCCATCGCCACGCCGACGTCGGCGGCGGCGAGCGCGGGGGCGTCGTTCACGCCGTCGCCGACCATCACGGTGACCGCGCGCTCGCGTTCCGCGCGGACGGCGGCCACCTTGTCGGCCGGGGTCAGTTCGGCCCGTACGTCGTCCAGGCCGAGGACGGCGGCGATCTCGCGGGCCGGCTCGGGCCGGTCGCCGGTGAGCATCACGATCCGCTCGATGCCCGCAGCGCGCAGCCGGCGCAGCGTCCGGGGCGCGTCGGGCCGCAGCGGATCGCGCAGCAGGACCGCGCCGACGGGCCGGCCGTCGACGGCGACCCAGGCGACGGCCGAGCCGTCCAGCAGCGCACGGTTCTCGGCCGCCCGGGCCCAGGACGGAACCGGGGTACCGGCCTGAAGGCGGCCGACGGTGGTCCTGCGGCCCTCGACCACGGCGCAGGCTCCCCGGCCGGCCTCCTCCGAGACCTCCGTGGCCGCCGACGGCTCCAGTCCGCGCTCGCGGGCCGCCTCGACGATGGCGTGCGCCAGGACATGCGGTGAGTACTGGTCGACGGTGGCCGCCAGCCGCAGTATCTCGGCGGGCTGCCGGCCGGGGGCCGCCGTCACGTCCTGCACGCGCGGGCGGCCACCGGTGAGGGTGCCGGTCTTGTCCAGCAGCAGGGTCCGGGCCCGGCCGAGATTCTCCAGGCCGCCGCCGTCCCGGACCACCACACCGAGCCGGGACGCCCGCGACAGTCCGGAGACGATCGCCACCGGCGCGGCGAGCAGCAGGGGGCACGGCGTGGCGACCACCAGGACCGCCACCGCCCGCACCGCGGAACCGCTGATCAGCCAGGCCAGCCCGGCGACCACGAGCGACAGTGGCAGGAACCAGGCCGCGTAGCGGTCGGCCAGCCGGACCACGGGGGCCGACTCCGCACCCGCCTGCTGGGCCAGCCGGACGATCTCGGCGTAGGTGCTGTCCTGTTCGGTCGCGGTGGCCCGCAGTTCGAAGGCGCCGCCCGCGTTGACCACACCGCTGCGCACCGTGTCGCCGGGGGCCCGCTCCACGGGCGCCGACTCGCCGGTGAGCACCGACTCGTCGAGCACGGCGGTGGCGTCCACCACCTGGCCGTCGACGGGGACGACCTCGCCGGCGCCGACGACGAGCAGGTCGCCGACGCCGACCTCGGCGAGCGGCACCGTGCGCACCTCGGTGCCGGTGCGCCGGCGGGCCGTGCGGGGCGCGTGCTCCAGCAGGGCGCGCAGATCGTGGGAGGCCCGCCGCTGGGCCGCAGCCTCCAGGGTGCGGCCGGTGGCCAGCATCAGGGCGATCAGGGCGCCGGCGAGGTACTCGCCGACCGCCAGGGTGCCGCCGAGCGCGAGGACCGCGATCAGGTCGACACCGGCACGACCCTGCCGCAGCGCGGCGAGCACCCAGCCCACCGCGGGTCCGACGGCGGCGATGGTGCCGATGGCCCAGCACAGGTCGGCCGCCGCGCTGTCGCCGAGCAGCCAGAGGACGCCCCCGGCCGTCAGGGCGCCGGCCGTGACGGCCAGCAGGGCCGGTTCGAGCCTGGAGAGCGCGGTCGGCGCGGCGGCCGGCCGGGGTACGCGCTGTTCGGGTGTGACGCGGTGCATGGCAGTCCTCACGTCCTCGCACGAGCGCCGCACGCACCTGTGCCGCGCGGCCACGGCGGCGGGGCGCCGCCGTCACGTTCACGGGGAGCGGTCGCACACGCGCTCCCCCTGCCTCTGCCCTCCAGCGTCCGGCGTCCGGCCTCCGGGGGCCAGGGCCCAACGGCACCTTCGGGTCCCCGTCCGGCCCCGGAACGAAGTCCCGCCGCCCGGCGGGCCGCGGCCGCCCCCGGACCAGTGACAGGCCCCTCGTGCGGGGGAAGGCCCCTCACGCGAGGGAGAAACCTCAGGCCAGTGACAGGAACAGCTTCTCCATGCGGGCGCGCATCTGGACGGCGTCCTCGCCGTTGGTCCGCCCCGACTCGATGTCGGCCACACATTTCTGCAGGCCGGTGGCGATGATGGCGAAACCGGCGCGGTCCAGGGCTCGGGAAGCGGCGGCCACCTGGGTCACGACCTCCTCGCAGTCCCGCCCCTCCTCGATCATCCGGATCACCCCGGAGATCTGGCCCTGCGCGCGGCGCAGCCGGTTCAGCACGGCCTTGAGGTCCGCACCCTCGAGCTCCAGTTCCACGATCACTCCTCGCAAAATACCCCGCAGGGTACTGTACGTGCCGGTTCCGGACGGCGTCGACCACCCCACCGACCGGAACATCCTCGCGTCTGCGCCTTCGGTGCCGATGCGGGAAGGCCTGCGCGCCTCCGGCGCCGCCACCGGCATCCGCGGCACGGCCGGTCGGCTCCCGATCAAGGACCGATCGGCCCTCCTGCCTCGGGGCGCGGATCACGAGAGTGGAGCCATCCACCGAAGGAGGCCACTCCCATGTCGTCCACCCCTGCCCGTCCTGTCGTCGCCGGCCTGGACGGCCGCCGTGCGAGCGTCGCGGCGGCCGACTGGGCCGCCCGTGAAGCGCTGCTGCGCGGTGTGCCGCTGCGGCTCGTGCACGCCTGGGAACAACTGATCGTGCCGTACGCGTCCCTCGCGCAGGTGGCCGTGCCGCCGGACCCGGAGAGGTCCGCGCAGCTCCTGGCCCGGGCCCGGGACCACCTCACCCACCGTCACCCCGGCCTGGAGGTGACCACCGACCGTCTCTCCGGGGACCCGGCGACGGCCCTGGTGGCCGCCGCGGCGGACGCGGAGCTGCTGGTGCTCGGCTCGCGGGGCCTGGGCCGGACCGCCGGGTTCCTGCTCGGTTCCGTGGCCCGGACCGTGGTGGCGCGGGCCGGACGACCCGTCGTACTGGTCCGTTCCGCCGACCCCGGGAAGCCGGAGGACGACCCCCTCACCGGCTCCCACGAGCCGGAAGCGCCCGTTTCCGGTGCCGTTTCCGGTGCCGGTGACGGTGACGGTGACGGTGACGTGGTCGTCGGGGTGGACCTCGACGGCCCGGACGAGGCCGTGCTGGCGTTCGCCTTCGACTCCGCCGTGCGGCGTGGCACCGGTCTGCGGGTCGTGTACGGGCGCGGCCCCGCGGACGAGCCCGCCGACGCGGCCGGCCTCACGGAGACGGACGCCCTCGCCGAGCCGCTCGCCGACGCGTTGCGCCCCTGGCAGGAGAAGTTCCCCGGCGTGCCGGTGACCGCCCAGGCCGCGATCGGCCGGCCCGGCTCCCATCTGGTCGACGCCTCGGCCGACGCCGCCCTGCTGGTCGTCGGCCGGGCGGCCCGCCACGCCACCATCGGCACCCACATCGGACCGGTCACCGACGCGGCCCTGCGCCACGCGGCCTCGCCGGTGGCGGTCGTCCCCCACGACTGACGACGAGACCGACGACGAGACCGACGACGAGACTGACGTCAAGGAGCACGGAGCAGACTGCCGACCAGGAGCGGGGGGCACAGGAGCAGGGGGCACAGGAGCAGGGGGCACAGGAGCAGGGGGCACAGGAGCAGGGGGCACAGGAGCAGGGGGCACAGGAGCAGGGGG